>JAEAMQ010000082.1 GCA_016901395.1 Prevotella sp.
GTTTGAGAAAATTAATTTACATAGTCTCTTTGAGAGGGCAGAGAAGCTGGTTAAGCCAAGTGATCAAAGTGTCATCGAAACTAGCCTTTTTGATAACCCTCAATTTTTTACCGGACACTAGTGATTCTCTGATATTTTTTTTGCAGAAAGATGATATAATTAAAAATAATTATTACCTTTGCCGCGGAATAAATAAGAATTTAACTCTTATTACAGACATTAGCAAATATAACTGTCATTAAAAATTATGAAGAAGTTAATCATGGCGCTGGCTATTGCCAGTGTGTCTATGGGCGCATTTGCTCAAGACAATGATCCTGTACAGAAGTACAGTGTAGCTACCAACTCGTTTTGGAGCAATTGGTTTATTCAGGTAGGTGGAGATTGGAATGTATGGTATTCCGCACAGGAGCATCATGCAGACAATCATAATGGAATGGGCTTCTTTGGCGGTGAGCGTCGTACATTCGGCGGTGCCCTGGCTATTGGAAAATGGTTTACTCCGGGCATTGGTCTCCGTACCAAGTTGCAGGCATGGCAGGGTAAGAACATCCCCGCTTATACTCCTGATGCTATAAAGTTTGACGAGTGGATTCTCAATGAGCAAGTAATGCTCAACCTGAGCAACCTTATCTGCGGATACAATCCTAACCGCGTTTGGAACTTGATTCCTTTCTTTGGTGGTGGTGTGTCTCGCAACATGAGCGACAATCTCTATGCTATGCAGCTGAGCGTAGGTCTCCAGTCCACATGGCGTCTGAGCTCAAAACTGAATGTTTATCTTGAGGCTGGATTTAATCGCTTTGAGGATGACTTCGACGGTACGTTGGCACAGACAACTAAGAGCGGTAGCATTGTTAAGCGCGGCTGGGAGAGCCACGACAACAATGTATATGGCGAAATTGGTTTGACCTTCAACCTCGGCCGTGCAACATGGGACAAGGTGCCTGATGTAGATGCTATCAAGGCTCTCTCTCAGAGCCAGATTGATGCCCTCAACGCTCAGCTCAACGATGCTAATGCAGAGAATGCCCGTCTGAAGAATCTGCTTGATGAGCAGTCTAAGAAGGAGGAGGCTCCTAAGGCTGTCAGTGAGTTTGTCAACACACCGGTATCTGTGTTCTTCAACATCAACCACGCCGATATCGCTTCGCAGAAGGATCTCGTGAACGTACAGGCTCTGGCCAAGTATGCCAAGGAGAACGGCAGCAAGCTGAATGTTACCGGTTATGCTGACAGCGCAACAGGTACAGCTGAGCTCAACCAGAAGCTTTCTGAGGCTCGTGCAGCTACAGTGGCCGACGAACTCGTGAAGCTGGGTGTAAACCGTAGCAACATCTCTACCGTAGGTAAGGGTGGTGTTGATGAGCTGTCACCAGTATCATTCAACCGTCGTGCTACAGTTCAGGTAGCTGAATAAAATAGGGGTTACGGCCTCGTGCCGTAAACTATATTTTCTAATCATAACCATCAGGGGACACCATCGCACGATGGTGTCCCCTTGTTTTTTGTCTGCAGCGTGGGAAATATTGACGTTGATAGACATCTTACTCCTTTGTTCTGGGTACTTCTTGCGCTATCATGCCTTGTTGTTGTCATGATGATAGCTGTTTTTTAGAACATAATGACAGATTTTTTTCACAAAGACATTCTGTCATTATGTTCTATAAAAAAGTGGATGGCCTGACTCCCTGCTCTCATAGCCTGAAAAACTGAATGGCAATGAAGAAACTTGACAACACCCCTCTTCTGCTTGCGATATTCTGAAAACGAAAATCCTCTGTGCGAAATACGCTGAAGATAGGCTGTTTGTAAACATCTGAAAAACAGGCACTTGTGATTTCTTTACATAGAGAGGTCTCACGATTAGTATCTAATCGCAGGCTAATTGCGCCGTTTTCGACCCGCAAAAAGGGCCTAATCGTAATGCGATAACGTACTAATCGCCTCACGAATACTATCGAATCGTATCGACATTGCGTTTTCAAGCCGGGAAAAAGCCGTTTTCTTTGCTGAAAGGAAAGACTGCCATTTCTATTTCATCAAAACTTTTTTGTACGAATATTCCGAATAATTTTGACAGAGACGAAGGCTGGGAGAAGGAGTGTAAGGCTGAAAGGGAGCAATTCTTGCGTATGCCCATCTTCCATGCAGAGGTCGTTTTTGATAGACTTCTCTATGTCGTCACCCCTTGTTTTGGCCTTGCAGTAACTCTTGTAACCCCTGATTTATGGTGTGTTTTCGTAGATTTGAATAAAAAGTTCTTGCAAAATTTGGTGGGAAGAAATATATGTTGTATCTTTGCACCCGCAATCCGAGAATATCGGGCGTTTAGCTCAGCTGGTTTAGAGCATCTGCCTTACAAGCAGAGGGTCGGCGGTTCGAATCCGTCAACGCCCACTTAGGGGTGTTTCCCTGTGGTCTTTCGGGACTGCGGGGAATTTTTGAGGGCGTTTAGCTCAGCTGGTTTAGAGCATCTGCCTTACAAGCAGAGGGTCGGCGGTTCGAATCCGTCAACGCCCACTTTGAGAATCTTGCAATCGAAAAGGTTGCAAGATTTTTTTTTCTTTGTATGTTTATGTATGCCAGTTGCGCGTCGACGGAGACTGTCGTGCGATAGGGAAGCTGCATTAACTTATGTTTACCAAAGTTTTTAGAAAACTTTGCATTGCGTATGAAATATAATTCGTAATTTTGCAGCTAAAGTAATACGTATTATATTTTAGTTATGAATCTCAATGCATTGACAGCCATTTCGCCAATCGATGGCCGTTATCGGAGTAAGACAGAACCATTGGCAGACTATTTCTCAGAATTAGCACTTATCAAGTATCGTGTACGTGTGGAAATCGAATATTTCATTACGTTGTGCGAGTTACCCTTGCCACAGCTGAAAGGCTTTGACCACCAGCTATTTGAGATTCTACGAGATATCTACCGCAACTTTGATGAGACATCAGCTCAGCGTGTGAAGGACATCGAGAAGGTGACCAATCACGATGTGAAGGCGGTGGAATATTTTATCAAGGAAGAGTTTGACAAGATCGGCGGACTGGATGCCTATAAGGAGTTCATCCACTTTGGCTTGACCTCTCAGGACATCAACAACACGAGTGTGCCGCTCTCGATCAAGGAGGCATTGGAGAATGTCTACTATCCCCAGATGGAGGAGCTGATAGCCCAGCTGCAGCAATATGCCGACGAATGGAAGGACGTGCCGATGCTGGCCAAGACCCACGGACAGCCCGCTTCGCCCACACGCCTCGGCAAGGAAATCATGGTCTATGTCTATCGTCTAACTGAACAGATCGATGCAATGAAGGCCATCAAGATGACGGCGAAGTTTGGAGGAGCCACCGGCAACTACAATGCCCATCATGTGGCCTACCCGCAGGAGGACTGGAGAGCGTTCGGCAACCGCTTCGTGAGCGAGAAGCTCGGACTGCAGCGGGAGCAGTGGACCACCCAGATCAGCAACTACGACTTCCTGGGTGCGCTCTTCGATGCCATGCGACGCATCAATACCATCATCATCGATTTGGACCGCGACTTCTGGATGTATATCTCGATGGAGTACTTCAAACAGAAGATCAAGGCTGGCGAAGTAGGTTCCAGCGCCATGCCCCACAAGGTGAACCCCATCGATTATGAGAACAGCGAGGGCAACCTGGGAATGGCCAATGCCGTGCTGCAGTTCCTGGCCGCCAAGCTGCCGGTGAGCCGTTTGCAGCGAGATCTGACCGATTCCACCGTGTTGCGCAATGTCGGCGTGCCGTTCGGACATGCTGTTATTGCCATTCAGAGCACCTTGAAGGGATTGCGTAAGTTGATTCTTAATGAGGAAAAGCTCAGTGCTGATCTCGACAACACATGGGCTGTCGTGGCCGAAGCCATCCAGACCATTCTGCGCCGGGAGGGTTATCCCCATCCGTATGAGGCCTTGAAGGCACTCACACGCACCAATCAGCAGATGACAGAAGAGACGATTCACGAATTTGTGAAGACACTGAATGTCAGTGAAGAAGTAAAAGAAGAACTGATGGCAATAACGCCACATAACTATACTGGAGTTTAAATAGTATTTGCATGGATGCTAATAGCCTCTGTATAGGGGCTGACAGCATTTGCATCGGTATATATTTTGACGATACAAGGTAAGTAATTACAGTACACAGATATTTAATTTATTTTTGTAATACATAATTTATTAACCCTGGCCGAGAGGCTAAAAATGATTTAAAACAAATGTCAGAAGAATTAGAAAACAAGATTCAGGAGCCAAGTCAAGAGCAGAATCGAAACAGTGAAGGAAGCCGGGAAGGCTATGGTCGTCCTTCTGGTTATCAGAGTGATTATCGTGAAGAAGGTGCCAGACCACAGCGCCAGCGCATTCACACGCAGCGTGCCTACAGCACCGAAAGAAGTAACAGCAATCAGGGAGAGGGCGGATTCCGTCCTGAAGGCTTTGGTGCCGGCCTCCAGTCTGGAGGCGGTGAGCAGGGCCATTCGTCATATAATGGTTATCAGCAGCGCCAGGGCGGCTACCAGTCTCGCCAAGGTGGCTACCAGAATCGTGGTGGCTATCAGCAGCGTCAGGGTGGCTACCAGCAGCGCCAAGGAGGATATAACCGTCCTCGTTATAACAATCAGGAAGGCGGCTACCAGTCTCGCGAAGGTGGTTATCAGCCCCGTGAAGGTGGTTATCAGCAGCGCGAGGGCGGCTATCAGCCCCGTCAGCAGGGTGGCTACCAGCAGCGTGAGGGTGGTTATCAGCCGCGTGAAGGTGGCTATCAGCCCCGTCAGCAGGGCGGTTACGGTCAGCGTCAGGGTGGCTATCAGCCCCGTCAGGGTGGTTATCAGCCCCGTCAGCAGGGTGGTTATGGTCCCCGTCAGCAGGGCGGATATGGCCCCCGTCAGCAGGGTGGCTACGGCCAGCGCCAGCAAGGTGGCTATCGTCCGCGTCCTCAGGGTGGTTATGGTCCCCGTCCGGGATATGATCCCAATGCCAAATACAGCATGAAGAAGCGCATCGAGTATAAGGAAGAGCATATCGACCCGAACGAACCGATCCGCCTCAACAAGTATCTGGCCAATGCCGGAGTATGCTCACGTCGTGAGGCTGATGAGTTTATCCAGGCCGGAGTGGTAACGGTCAACGGCAATGTCGTGACCGAACTCGGTTCCAAAGTGATGCGTACCGACGAGGTGAAGTTCCACGACCAGCCGGTAAGTCTTGAGAAGAAGGTTTACGTTCTGTTGAACAAGCCGAAGGATTATGTGACCACGAGCGACGATCCACAGCAGCGCAAGACCGTGATGGACCTCGTGAAGGATGCCTGTCCCGAGCGTATCTATCCTGTGGGACGTCTGGACCGCAACACCACCGGTGTGCTTCTTCTGACCAACGACGGCGATATGGCATCGAAACTGACCCATCCGAAGTTCCTCAAGAAGAAGGTTTACCACGTATTCCTCGACAAGAACGTAGCCGCTGAAGACCTGCAGAAGATTGCCGACGGCATCGAACTGGAGGACGGCGAGGTTCACGCAGATGCCGTGGAGTATGCCGACGAGCGCGACAAGGCACAGGTAGGCATCGAGATCCACAGCGGAAAAAACCGCATTGTGCGCCGTATCTTTGAGGCGTTGGGCTATCGTGTCATCCGCCTTGACCGCGTACAGTTTGCCGGTCTGACCAAGAAGAACCTGCGTCGCGGTGACTGGCGCTTCCTCACAGAGCAGGAAGTCGACATGCTGAGAAGCGGAATGTTTGAATAATCAAATAGCAGTTAAGGAGTTAGGGAGATGAGGAGATAAGGCATCCGCGCGGCGTACACATTGCCCGCTATAGTCTTAACTCCCCACCTCCTTAACTCCTCAACATTTCAATATAACAGATAATGAGTAGCAGAACAAGAGTAATCGATGCTCTTCGCAGCACCGATTTTGGAAAGGAAATCACAGTAAAAGGTTGGGTTCGTTCGCATCGTAGCAGCAAGGCAGTAGATTTCATTGCGCTGAACGATGGCTCGACTATCAAGAATATACAGGTCGTTGTAGACCCCGCGTCGATGGATGCCGAGGCTTTGAAGAGCATCACCACCGGCGCTTGCATCCGCGCCACTGGCATTCTGGTGGAAAGCCAGGGCTCGGGACAGACTTGCGAGATACAGAGCAAGGACATTGAGATCTACGGTCTCTGCCCGAGGGACTATCCGATGCAGAAGAAAGGCCAGAGCTTTGAATACATGCGCCAGTACGCCCACATGCGTCTGCGCACCAATACCTTTGGTGCTGTGTTCCGCATCCGCCACAATATGGCCATTGCCATCCACCAGTATTTCCACGAGCATGGATACTATTATTTCCACACCCCGCTGATTACGGCCAGCGATGCCGAAGGCGCGGGCGAGATGTTCCAGGTCACCACGCTCGACCTTGACCGTGTGGCCAAGAGCGGCAAGGTGGAATACGACAAGGATTTCTTTGGCAAGAAGACCAGCCTCACGGTGAGCGGACAGCTCGAAGGCGAGCTGGGTGCCACGGCTCTGGGCGGCATCTACACCTTTGGTCCTACCTTCCGTGCCGAGAATAGCAACACACCCCGCCATCTGGCAGAATTCTGGATGATAGAGCCAGAAGTGGCTTTCATGGACCAGAAGGAGCTGATGGATCTGGAGGAAGACTTCATCAAATATTGCGTGCGCTGGGCTTTGGACAACTGCCGCGACGACCTGGAGTTCCTCAACCAGATGATCGACAAGACGTTGATACAGACCTTGGAGTCGGTGGTCAGCGAGGACTTCGTGCGATTGGCCTACACCGAAGGTATCAATATCCTGCAGGAGGCTGTGAAAAACGGCCATAAGTTTGAGTTCCCCATCACTGGTTGGGGCATGGATCTGAGCAGCGAGCACGAGCGTTACCTCGTGGAGGAGCACTTCAAGCGTCCGGTAATCATGACCGACTACCCCGCCGAGATCAAGGCTTTCTATATGAAGAAGAATGCCGATGGCAAGACCATGCAGGGCACCGACGTGCTGTTCCCGCGCATTGGCGAGATTATCGGTGGTTCGGTGCGTGAGGAAAGCTACGAAAAACTCACTCAGGAGATTGCCGCCCGCGGCATGGAGGAGAGTGCCTACAGCTGGTATCTCGACACCCGCATCTACGGTTCGTGTCCGCACGCCGGCTTCGGTCTGGGCTTCGAGCGTCTCATTCTGTTTGTCACCGGCATGCAGAATATCCGCGACGTTATCCCCTTCCCGCGTACGCCGAAGAACGCAGAATATTAAAGCTAACCGTTTACCTATACACATGGAGCAGCAGAGCCCGTTAGGGTTTTGCTGCTTTTTTGTTTCCACGAAATGGGAGTGGGGGATGGGGGGTAGTCCACAAAGGACACAAAAGGATTTTTAAATTAAATTATGGGAGTAGGTTTGGTGGATTTTAGGTGTCAACAAAAGGCAAAAAAAGACACAAAATGGGGTGGGAGAGGATAGGGACGGAGGCCATCGGAGATGGCCAAAGGACACAGACAAATGTCTGATGGGAGAAATGAGCGATGGGATTTGGGTGCGGAACAATCTATGATGTGGTGGCGATGTGGACTTGAAATTTTGTAAAAATATGCCGTTGAAAAATGTTGAATAGGTGGTTTGGTTTTACCTTATATTATAAAAATGTAGATGATGAGGGCGAAATCTGGGCAAAAATGAGCTTTTTAGAAGTCGCTGTTGGGCAGTAACTTGTAAGGTGTTGACAAACGACGGCCTTGTAGTTGGTGCCCAATCGTTCTACGGTTAGTATCTAATTGTATCGCGGAGAAATAGTCTTGGCGAGAGGGGTTGGATGAAAAGACATAATGAAAAAGGTGTTGTCACACCATCTCTTTGTAAAATCATCGGTCAGAATATGCTTTTCCCGGTTTGTAGATTCGGTTTTGTCGTTCGTGAATGGCTGTTTGATCAATCAACAATCCGTAATTATTTTGACAATATAGAAAGCTGAAAACAATAATCCCGACCACTGCAATGTGCAATGGTCGGGACTGAACGTATCGTTGAAAACGAAGTGTCGAAACTTATTTCACGTTGCCCACCTTGATGAGATACTCACCAATCTGGATGGCGTTGAGGGCGGCACCCTTGCGAATCTGGTCGCCGGTGAGCCACAGCGTGTTGCTGTTGTCGTCGGCAAGGTCCTTGCGAACGCGGCCCACATAGACATCATCCTTGCCCGCACTCTCCAGTGGCATGGGGTAAACATAGTTCTGAGGGTCGTCGACGAGGGTCACGCCGGGAGCGGCCTGCAGAGCCTCGCGAATCTGTTCCACGCTCACGGGCTGCTCGGTCTCAAACCACACGCTCTCCGAGTGGGAACGCAGCGAGCTCACACGTACGCAGGTGGCCGATGTGCGGATGTCGGAATGCATGATCTTGCGTGTCTCGTTGTACATCTTCATCTCCTCCTTGGTATAGTCGGTCTCGGTCATCTTGTCAATCTGCGGAATGACATTGTAGGCCAGCTGATGGGGGAACTTGCTGATGGTGCTCACCTCTCCGTTCTCCACCATCTCCTTATACTGCTGCTCAAGTTCCTGCATAGCAGCTGCGCCGGCACCGCTGGCACTCTGGTAAGAGGATACGTGAACCTTCTTGATGTGTGATATTTTGTCGATGGGGTTGAGCACTACGACCATCATGATGGTGGTGCAGTTGGGGTTGGCAATCACGCCACGCGGACGCTTCAAGGAATCCTCGGGGTTGATTTCGGGCACCACCAAAGGCACATCGTCGTCCATGCGGAAGGCGCTGGAGTTGTCGATCATCACGGCTCCATACTTAGTGATGGTTTCGAGATACTCTTTGCTGGTACCGGCTCCGGCAGAAGCGAACACCATGTCCACACCCTTGAAGTCGTCGTTATGCTGCAAAAGCTTCACTTCATATTCCTTACCCTTGAAGCTATACTTTCGGCCGGCACTACGCTCAGAACCAAACAACACTAAATCATCCAAAGGGAAGTTACGCTCAGCGAGAATGCGCAGGAGCTCCTGTCCTACGGCACCGCTGGCACCAACAATTGCTACTCTCATACTTTTATACTTCTTAAAATTAAAACTAACCGTTGCAAAATTACAATTTTATATCCAATTCAACGCACAATCTGAAACTTTTTTCAACTTTCGGGCTTACAATCCGTGACTAAGTCGCATTTGTTTTGATAATTTATTGCTAACTTTGCACTAAATATTCACGCCCATGCCCAACATCGCATCCTACTTCCCCATCACTGACCCCACCCTTATCTTTTTTGTGGTGTTGCTGATTATCCTTCTGGCACCAATCATCATGGGTAAATTGCGCATTCCTCACATCATCGGAATGGTGCTTGCCGGTGTGGCAATCGGGCAGTATGGACTGAATATCCTCGACCGCGATGCTTCGTTTGAGTTGTTTGGACGTGTCGGTCTTTACTACATCATGTTCCTCGCCGCGCTGGAGATGGATATGGATGGACTGAAGAAAAACAAGTACCGCACGTTGGTATTTGGTGGCCTGACGTTTGTCATCCCCTTCGTGTTGACCTATTTCATGGGTATCAGTCTGTTGTCTTATTCCACCGATGCGTCTCTGCTGCTGGCCTGTCTGATGGGTTCCAACACTCTCGTGGCATACCCCATTGTGAGCCGTTACGGTCTGCAGCGCAAGCCGAGCGTGGCCCTTAGCGTGGGCTCCACGATGATTGGTCTGCTCATTTCGCTCGTGATGCTCGCGGCAATCGTGGCTTATCACAACGGCGGCAGCGGCATGGGCTTCTGGGCTTGGTTTGTGTTGAAGTTCTGTGTCTACTGTGTTCTGATGCTTATGCTCATGCCGCGCCTCACGCGTTGGTTCCTCCGGCGATACAGTGACGCCGTGATGCAGTTCATCTTTATCATGTCGGAGCTGTTTCTCGGGGCCGCACTGGCCGAGCTGGTGGGGCTGGAGGGCATCTTCGGAGCCTTCTTTGCCGGATTGATTCTCAACAGATATGTGCCCCATGTGTCCCCGCTGATGAACCGAATCGAGTTTATCGGCAATGCCCTTTTCATTCCCTATTTCCTCATTGGTGTGGGCATGCTCATCAATGTGAGGCTTCTTTTCCAGGGGCATGGTATCATCTGGGTGGTGCTTTGCATCGTGATCTTCGGTACATTGGGTAAGGCTCTGGCGGCATATATATCGTGCATCTCCTTCCGTATGCCCCTTTCCTCGGGCCACATGATGTTTGGTCTGACCTCGGCCCATGCTGCGGGGGCCATCGCCATGGTCATGGTGGGCATGAATCTCAAGGCACCTGGCGGACATGCATTGGTAGATGAGAGCATGCTCAATGGGGTGATCATCATGATACTCTTTACCTGTATCATCTCGTCGATGACCACCGAGTGGTCGGCCCAGCGCATCATCCTGCGCGATAAGGAATATGCTTCTGACAACACGACGAGCGACGACGAGAAGATACTCATTCCTGTGAAATACCCCGAATACGCCAATCAGTTGGTGAGTATGGGCATGATGATGCGCAATCCGAAGCTCAACCGCGGGTTAGTGGCCCTCAATGTGGTCTACGATGACGAGAACATGCGTCGCAATCAGGACCAGGGACATCAGCTTCTGGAGCAGGTTCAGCGTTATGCGGCAGGCTCCGATGTGATGATGCAGACTCAGGTGAGGGTGGCGGCGAATATCGCCAATGGCATCAAACATGCCTTCAAGGAGTTTCAGGCCTCTGAGGTGCTCATCGGAATGCATACCCATGAGAGTGTGTCGCCGCGGTTTTGGGGGCAGTTCCACCAGAGTTTGTTCAACGGATTGAACCGCCAGATCATCATGGCGAGAGTCAATCTGCCACTCGCTACGCTGCGGAGCATTCAGGTAGCGGTGCCGTCAAGGGCACAATACGAGCCGGGATTCTATCGCTGGCTGGAGCGATTGGCCCGCATGACGAGGAACATCGAGTGCCGCATCCAGTTCCATGGCCGCACAGACACGCTGCAGATGATTCGGGAATACATCCAAAACCGACATGCAGAGATACGTGCGGAGTATCAGATGATGGAGCATTGGAACGAGATGCCCAAGCTCGCCGCGTCGATTGCCGATGACCATCTCTTCGTGGTGGTGACCGCACGAAAGGGCACTGTGTCTTATAAGAATGCGCAAGACCGGCTTCCCGAGGAGTTGACAAAATATTTCTCGGGCAAGAATCTTATGATTATCTTCCCCGATCAGTTTGGTGACGACTCCCTCATGACATTTGCCGAACCGCAGCATACCGAGGAGAGGTCGGCCTACGAAGCTATCCATAAGTGGCTCCACCGCAAGTTTAATATCTGAGAGTTTGGTTTGAAGGTCTGGTCGTCGGAAGACTTTCTCACAGCCAGTCTTTCATTATCCAAGAAACAAATATAAGGAATATATGATTGATATAGAAGGTATCACTAAATCGTTTGGCAACCTGCAGGTGCTCAAAGGCATCGATCTCCATATCGACAAGGGCGAAGTGGTGTCGATAGTTGGGCCTTCGGGTGCGGGCAAGACCACGTTATTGCAGATTCTCGGCACCCTCGACAAGCCTGATGGAGGCCGTGTTGTCATCGACGGCGTGGACGTAAGCGGTCTGTCGAGTAAGCGACTCTCGCAGTTTCGCAACCAGAATTTAGGCTTTGTCTTTCAGTTTCATCAGCTCCTTCCGGAGTTTACGGCACTGGAAAACATCATGATTCCTGCATTCATCGGGGGTGCCGGGCGCAAGGAAGCCCGTCAGCGGGCCGAGGAATTGCTGGCATTTATGGGGCTGGCCGACCGCGCAAGTCACAAGCCCAACGAGCTTTCGGGTGGTGAGAAACAGCGTGTTGCCGTGGCCCGTGCATTGGTCAACAACCCTTCGGTCATCCTTGCCGACGAGCCTTCGGGCAGTCTCGACTCCAAAAACAAGGCCGAGCTGCACCAGCTGTTCTTCGACTTGCGGGATAAGTTCGGACAGACTTTCGTCATCGTTACCCACGACGAGGCCCTCGCTTCCATCACCGACCGCACCATTCACATGCGTGACGGACTCCTTGAAGACATCCAGTCGACGGCCGATACCCCCGCCACTCCCGAGCCTACGACATTAGAACCCATAGTTGCGGAGACTGCAGGAGAGTGAGAGACCGGCATTTCTGAAATTCCATTCGGCCTTCGCCTGTTCTTCGTTTCTACTCCAGATGTCACGTGTTAGACGAATATCGTTAGTTTATTAAGACTACGAATTTCTCGAATTCCACTAATTCTGGGAGATGAAAGGGGCTTGTCTTGCATTCCGTTTTTACCACGGATGCCACGGATTTAACAAATTTCGACAGGCTCACCCCACGGGTTTCACGGAGCCGCCAGCGGCAACGGATGCCACAGATGACTCACCCGGTGCATCCGTTGGGACGGAGAGGAATGAGAGTGACACAATTTTTTCTCCTCCAGAAATGCGACTTTCCTCCCGTCTTATGCCTCTTTCTGCCTCGACGTATATCCGTTTGTGCTTTGAGTTATATTCACTTGTGTCCCGTCCCACATCTGTGTGATCCGTCGCCGCTGGCGGCTTCGTGGACCCGTGGTAAGACATCACGCCACTCTCAGATAGACATTAAAAGTCAGACAACACTAAAATAAGTTTCCCTCACTATTCAATCCTGAATTTATATGGCAACAACCCCCTACAACCCCGAGCTACATAGAAAGAAGACTATTTACGACCCGCTGACCTATCAAATCATAGGCGCAGCGATGACCGTACACAATGCCCTTGGCCCCGGGATGCTCGAAGCCACCTATGGCGATGCCCTTTGCGTGATGTTCGACCGTCTGCATATCCCGTTTCGTCGGGAACAGGAGATTGCCCTGTATTTTCAGGATGTGAAATTGCAGCATACTTACAGAGCCGATTTCGTATGTTTTGATAAGGTAATCATCGAGTTGAAGGCGTCGCGGACACTCGAAAATATCCATCGGGCGCAGCTCTTGCACTATCTCAAGGCCACCCAATACGAGTGTGGACTGCTGCTCAACTTCGGCTGCGAGTCCCTGAAACAGGAAAGATATTTCAATTAAGAGGTGCGCCTCAATCCCCATACCCCAACCACTTTATAAAAATAGAATTATGACAACAATCAAGCTTGGAGAATATAACACGTTGAAGATGGTGAAAACGGCCGAGAGACCTAATCCCCATTCGTTCGGAGGTAAGGAGACTTTCGGCATCTTCCTCGACGGAGGAGCCGACGGAGAGATACTCATGCCGCAGAAATATGTGCCGCAGGGCATCAAGGTCGGCGACGACGTGCAGTGCTTCGTCTATCTCGATCAGGACGAACGCCCTATCGCCACCACCGAGAAACCGCTGGCCACGGTGGGCGATTTCGCCTATCTCAACGTGAGTTGGGTCAACGACCACGGCGCATTCCTCCACTGGGGTGTGATGAAAGACGTGTTCTGCCCCTTCCGCGAGCAGAAAAAGCGCATGGAGATTGGCGACAGCTACATCGTCTATATCCATGTCGACGAGGAGAGCTACCGCATCGTGGCCTCTGCCAAGGTAGATCGTTTCCTGGCCGATGTCAACGAGGATGACAAGGAACGTCGCGACGCACTCTACGAAAAGCAGAAGTCAGGACAGCCCGTCGACCTGCTCGTGTGGCAGAAAACTGACCTCGGATTTAAGGTAATCATCGAGAACCGGTATGCCGGACTCATCTACATGGACCAGATTTTCCAGTATGTCCACACCGGCGACCGGTTGCAAGGATATATCCAGAACATCCGTCCCGACGGTAAAATCGACGTGACGCTGCAGCCCACGGGCCGGAAGCAGACCATTGATTTCGCCGAAACGCTGCTGCAATGGCTGCAGGACAATGGAGGACACTGCGACCTCGGCGATAAGAGCGATGCCGAAGACATCAAGCGACAGTTCCAGGTGAGCAAGAAAACCTATAAACGTGCCATCGGAGATTTATACAAACGACGCCTTATCCATATTGCAGATAATGGCATCACGCTGATATAAAACATTGTTGTCAGACAGCCTGTAGGCTGTCGTGACACTTTGGACGCATCTATCATCCTTGCAAATCTTATCCTTTTATCCTTCTGCCCACTATATATAATAAGGTGTGATGATATTGTTTGCAACTATCTCAAAATCGGATTGTTGCAGATACAAGAGGGGCTTTGATGGAAGGAAATGGAAGATTCGCTGATTTTTCTTGTTCGCTCATTTTAATTTCCGTATCTTTGTAACACAAATTTTACAGATGTTACAATCATGACCGGAGTCTTAAACCACTACAAACCGATTACACTTGAAGAGATGAGCAACATCCGTTTGCTGAATCGCACGGATACCAAGTTTGTTACCTCCAAGGCTCAGCTTCGCCGTTTGTTGCAATTGGCGAAGGACGATTATCGTGTGCAGGAGGTCAACGACGAGCGTATTTCTCCATACTATACGGTGTATTTTGATACTCCCGACTATGCCATGTATCGCCGCCATGAGGCAGGTCACACCAATCGCCAGAAGCTACGTATCCGTTCATACGTGCATTCCGGACTCAATTTTTTAGAGGTGAAGTCCAAAAACAATCACGGACGGACCCACAAGGACCGTGTGACGATGCTGGGTTTCGATCCCCTTCATCCTGACTATCGGCTTCCTTTTTCCGTCCAGGGAGAAGAACAGCCTGATTATGATGAGTTTATTCATGAACATCTACAATGTGATTCGTCGGTGCTTATAGAGCAGATCGAAAACCATTTCAGCCGTATCACCTTGGTGAACAATGCAAAAACGGAGCGGCTCACCATTGATTTTGATCTCACCTTCGACAATCTTATTACCGGAATCCATCAGGATATGGACCAGGTTGTCATTATCGAGCTGAAACGCGACGGATTGACTCCCAGTCCCATCTTGCGAATGCTCAATGAGTTGCGTATCAAAAAGATGGGCTTTAGTAAATATATCATAGGATCGGCCATGACCAATCCGCAATTGTTACACAATCGCATCAAGCCGAATTTAAGAAGGATAGCTCGGCTCAATGCACAATCTACAACACTTTAAATCATTAACCCGTGGACTGTATTTTTGATTTTAGTTTCTCGTCAAACTTCCCATTGATGATCCTGCGCTTTGTCATTCTTATGATAAGCACATGGTTTATTGTCGACCGTCTCTATTTCCGCAAGAGCCGTCGCCGTGATTTCTATTTCTCGTTTATCCTCATGAGTGTGGCCATTTTCTTCCTGGTCTATTTCATGATTTTCGTACTTGAGGACCTCAAGGCCAAGACAAGCATTGGCATCGGCATCGGACTCTTTGGTATTTTCTCCATTATGCGCTATCGTACCGACGCAATGCCGGTGCGCGAGATGACCTACATGTTTGTTATCATCGCCCTTTCTGTGGTCAATGCCATTGCCAACACGGTGAGTGTCCTTGAGCTGGTGACCACCAATATTCTGGTCATTGCCTGTATCTACGTGTGTGAAGCACGGTTGCGCCAGGCCCCATACAAACTCGTGCAATACGACCGTATCGAGCTGATAACGCCCGAACGTCGCCCTGAACTCATAGCCGATCTGCAAATTCGGTTAGGTGTAGATATCCTCCATGTGGATGTAGGGAGTGTTGATTTCCTGCGCGACATGGCGATGGTAAAGATATATTATAAGGCCGACAATATCGATTCGAGCATCGACAATAAGCTGAAGCTCGACCACGACGACCTTCAAATGTCTAACTGACCGGCCTCCTGTCGGACATATCTCAAACCCTCTTATGGTCATGAAGATGCAATCCCATTGGGTAAAGCTGCCATTTGCCTGCTTTTTGCTTATGTTCCCGTTGACGCTGCTGGCTCAGAGCGACGATGCCGGAATGTGGTATTCCGTAGGCGCAGAGAAGAAAATAGACAAGAAATGGAGTGTTGATGTGGAAGGAGAGTTCCGCACACGCAACAACTTCCAGACCGCCGATAGGTGGAGCGTGGGCCTTTCGACCGATTATAAATTGGGCAAAGGGCTAAAGGCTTCGGCCGGATACGACTTCCTGTGGGACAACAATCGTGAGAAACTCACATACGAGGACGATAGCACGACGCCCAAGAAATGGCGCCCAAGCTATTGGGGAGCACGTCATCGGGTACATGCCGACCTGACGGGTGACATGAATTTGGGGCGTTTCAACTTCTCATTGCGGGAACGTTGGCAGTACACTTGGTGTCCCGAGAAATCAGTCTCACGCTATGATTTCTCCGATGAGGCATGGGAAAACAAGGTTATAGCCGGCAAGGCAAAGCATGTTTTGCGCAGCCGTTTTCAGGTAGAATATAATATTGCCAGGTCCAAGGTCACCCCCTATGCTAATGTGGAACTGTTCAATTCATGGCAATTGGACAAGGTGCGCTATACTGTCGGAGCCGATTGGAAACTGAAAAAACAACATCTGCTCGGCCTCTATTATCGGTTCCAGACGGTCAACGGCACCGATGAGGACAACGATTCCAATAAGCATATCATCGGACTTTCCTATAAATTTAAATTCTAACGCCTGTGAAATCCTCCATTATCCTTACCGTTAGCCTTGCCGCACTCACTGCACTTACCTCGTGCTCGAGCGACGATTCCTGTCTTGACAATCTTATAGCTGATTATGATGCCTCTGTTGCTACACAGTTGAAGTCCATCGATTGGGATACCACGTCCCTGTCAGAAACCGAGGAAGTGCCGGCCAGTGATAACGATTATGTGGAAAATTCCACGTTCGATTACCATGTGAATGTCGTCTATGGCGACGGCACGGCGACTGTCTCCGGCGACCGTGACATGCTTCGAAGCGTGGTGGTCGACGGTGCGGGGGTGACAGTGCAGAGCGCGGCCAAGGGCGTGGAGTTCATCCTTTCGGGAACGACCGACGATGGATACTTCAAAATTTACAGCGACAGTAAGTTTAAGATCGCACTCAACGGTGTATCCATCACCAACCCGTCTGGGGCTGCTATCAACAATCAGGGTGGTAAATCGCTCTATATCGTACTCGCTGATGGAACCTCAAACACTCTCGTCGACGGTTCAACCTATCAGACGGTGACCGGAGAAGACGAGAAGGGTACGCTGTTCAGTGAGGGACAAGTGATATTCAGTGGCAGTGGTTCGCTGTCGGTCACAGGCAACTATCGTAACGGCATTTCTTCTGATGACTATATCGTCTTCCGGCCTGGAAATGTCATCAACGTAACCACTACGTCGGGACATGGTGTCAAAGCCAATGACGGCATCTTCGTCCGGGGTGGGGTCCTCAATGTGAAGACAACAGCCGACGGAGCTAAGGGCATCAATTCGGATGCACGGATAGAGGTCAGTGGCGGCCGCACTACTGTCATCACGTCGGGTGGAAGTCTTGTCGAGACGACCGACACAACCAGCGCCGCGGGCATGAAATGCGACAGCTCGTATGTCCAGACGGCCGGTACGGTCAATCTGAAGAGCACTGGTGAGGGAGGCAAGGGCATCAATAGCAGTGTTGATGTCACGATAAGCGGAGGCACCGTCAATGTCGTTACCACTGGCGAGAAGGTCCTGTCTTCACCTAAAGGCATCAAGGCCGACCGCAATATCACACTGAGTGGCGGCACGTTCTATGTCTATAGTGCGAATGCTTCTCCCATCGATGCTTCGGGAGAGCTGACCATTGCTTCCGGATATACGGTCTATGAGAATGGCAGCAGACTTGTTGAACTGCAATATTAAACCTATATACATGGCGGGCTGTGTCGTTGATAGCGGCGCAGCCTGTTTCTTTTTTGCGGGACAAAGCTATATGTCGGAGTTGTGGCGGGGTGGATAGTCTTGTTATCGGCCTGTTCCTGTTGGTTGAGAAAATCGAACTGTTGGCTGATTATTTTTGCACCATTGCTGAAATTATCTTATCTTTGCTCGATAGTATTCCATCAAGCTATGTCACTCAAAACAATCCTAATATGAGGAAAATATTACTCCAGTTAGCTATGGTCACGCTGTCGACAGCGGTTTATGCTGATGAGACATACGACTATTTAGCGTTCCAGACGACCGACGGGACAGAACAAACCGTGTCTGTCGACCAGTTGAAGATTATCTTTGTTGATAGTAAACTCGTGGTCACCAATGCTTCGACCAACCAGTCGTACAGCCTTTCCGACCTCTCTAAAATGTATTTCACCAATACCCCTGTAACGGGGATATCCGATGTGGAGATTGCCGATGACAACACATCGGTAGAGGTTTTCAACACTTCCGGCATCTCTATGGGTACTTTTGCCGATCTCAGCGCAGCTCGTGCAAGTCTTTCCAAAGGCATCTATATTGTCAAATCGTCAGTCAAAACCTACAAAATCGCAGTGAAATGAAAAAGAATACTATCCTCCACAGGCGTTTCTTTGCGACGGTTTTGACGCTCGCTCTCACTTCCGTTGCCGCTTCGGCACAGACGCTCAACATCGTTTCGGGTGGCGTTGTCTATGCTGTTCCTGCTGCCCAGGCAGGCGACATGATTTATCAAGACGGCACGACGCTCACCGTGATGAACAAGACGTTCAATATCACCGACATCGATTCAATATATATTGACAACTCCGCAGTGACCGATGATGCCGTCGATGTGACCTACAGCGGCACGACAGCCACGGTGCGGGTGGCCGGTAATATCATGCAATATCTGGCCGAGGCGAAGGCTGACGGTGCTTATGTCACCCTGGTTCAAAGCTCCGACTTGGCTCGCGAGATCACTTACACGCTGAGCGGAACGTCAGACAATGGGTCGTTTTACATGGACGGTTCCTATAAGGCCACCGTCGTGCTTAACGGTTTGACGCTGACCAGCACCGATAGTGCGGCCGTCAACATAGAAAACGGTAAACGCATCAACCTCGATATTGAGGGCACCAATACGCTGAAAGACAGCGAGAGCAGCGGTGGCAAGGGCGCACTGATGGTCAACGGACACTCCGAGATTACCGGCAGTGGCACGCTCAACCTCTACGGCTATGCCAAACATGCCTATTGGGCCGATGAGTATGTGCAGCTGAAGGCATCGATGACGGGTGCCATCAACGTGCTCTATGCTGCCAAAGACGGTCTTAGCATCAACCAGTATTATGTGCAAAACGGGGGCACGGTCAATATTTCCGGCGTGCTCGATGACGGCATACAGGTGTCGGCTGATGATGAGGAGACAGGATATGTGACCCTCTCAGGAGGCTCTCTTACCATCGCGGCGACAGCAGCCGGCAGCAAGGGTATCAAGGCCGACGGCAGCATCAGCATCAACAACGCGAAGTCGACACCCACCCTGACCATCACCAATAGCGGTACGGGCAAATGGGACAGCGATGACAGCGAGGTCAAAGGTTCTGCCTGTCTCTCCTCAGATGCCAACATCACCATTGATGCAGGCACCATCAGCCTCACCGCCACGGGCAACGGAGGCAAGGGCATGAGCTGCGACTCTGTGCTCACGGTGAACGGTGGAGAGCTCACCGTGGCCACCTCGGGCAAGCAGTATGTGAACATTGGCGGCACACAGGCCTACGACGGTACCTACTCGGGCAATTTCGACAGCTTGGCCGATGCCTACAGTTCGTCGCCCAAGGGTATCAAGGTGGGTATCAAAGCCGATGACAACGGTGGTGTGGCTGTCGGAGATATCCAGATCAACGGGGGCACCGTCAAGGTGTCGGCCACCGGACAGCAAGATGGCAGCGAGGGTATGGAGTGTAAAAACACGATCACTATCTCGGGCGGCACAGTCAGTGTGAACAGCTACGACGATGCCATCAATGCTGCCAAGAACATCTATATCAAGGGTGGTACGGTCACTGCCGTGGGGTCCAACAACGACGGAATCGATGCCAATGCCAACATCTATATCAGTGGAGGCACGGTGATGGCCTATGGCGGCAGTTCGCCGGAGTGTGGTCTTGATGCGGCCGAGGGTTACCAGATGTACTTCACGGGGGGCACCATCCTCGCCGTGGGCGGTAGCAGTTCCACTCCGACAAGCAGCAGTTCGACCCAGCCCTATGTGAATACTACCGGCTCGGTGTCGGCCAATTCCACAATCTCAATAGTCAGCGGTTCTACAACCTTGGCTTCGTTTACAGTGCCATCGACCTACAGCGCGTCGGGTTCGACCAGCGGTAGCAATCGTCCGGGTGGCGGTTTTGGCGGAGGAATGGGAGGCTCGACCTACATTCTGATATCCACACCTGATATGGTGACGGGCAGTAGCTACACCGTGAGCAGTGGATCTTCGTCGTCTACGGCAACCGCCGTACAATATGGTAGCAGTCGTTTCTAAGTTTATTAAGGTTATCGTAAGAATGGCCGGGTCGGGGAGTGTATCCCTGCCCGGCCTTTTTTTATCCCCAAGCAGTCATTGGTGTCCTGTTGGTTTCCGCCATGAATGCCAAGAATCGCAATGTTTTAGTTCTGGGTATGGTCGTAGTATTTTGCCCGCGCGGCGACTCTTGTCTCGCAGAGCGATACACTGTCCGCCACACGATGGTCAGATGCGCTGTTCCGTGGTGAATTGTTCTCCCATCACGAAGACAATTCCTCCGGTTGGGTCGCTATCCTATCATTGTTTTCCTGTGGTTGATAACGGGTCGGTGGAAAGCCCCACCTTTAGCTTCCCAAAGGAGGGAATACCAGCATTACTAAAGGTGTCGGGAAGTTCAACATTGTTTTTCATTGTTCTCATCTGTAGTTAATAAAGAGGCGGCAGGGATTTTCTCGGATGATCTTACGGAGCAAGGATAAGCGATTTTCTGCGATAAGCATTTCCCACCACGATAGCTTAAATAGAAAAGATATTCTCCGGATATTCTGAGATGCCACGCAGTGGTGCGGAGGGAATTCTCTCGTAGATAGCACAGATGGCACAGATTGGCTCACGCGGCGTTTTTTTGAACAACGGATTTATCAGATGAAACAGAAACCATACGGCACATTTTGATTTCGCAGAGGGCCGCCAGCGGCCTGCGGATTGCACGGAAACCTGCCCAACCCTGCCTGCCTGTTCCCCAAACGATCAACCCCCGAAGTGGGGTTGTGCTTGATATGGCTGACACCTACCTATGGCCGTGCGCTAAATCCATCTCAGTTCTACCATTGATGTCCGGAATATGTGTCGTTGTGCTCGACGTTCTCTGATTAAAAACAGCACAACCCCACTTCGGGGGTTGAATGGTATCCGCTCACAGTAGGCAGGGTTGTCTTCGCTTCGCTCGCCACCCCGCCCTGTCAACGGCAGAACACCTACGGCGTTCCCACAATCCCACTTCGGGGGTTGAATGGTATCCGCTCACAGTAGGCAGGGTTGTCTTCGCTTCGCTCGCCAACCCCGCCCTGTCAACGGCAGAACACCTACGGCGTTCCCACAATCCCACTTCGGGGGTTGAATGGTACCCGCTCTCAGTAGGCAGGGTTGTCTTCGCTTCGCTCGCCAACCTTGCCCTCTCAACGGCAGAACACCTACGGCGTTCCCACAATCCCACTTCGGGGGTTGAATGGTACCCGCTCACAGTAGGCAGGGTTGCCTTCGCTTCGCTTGTCGCATCCGCCCTGTCAATGGCACAACCCCACTTCGGGGGTTGGCAGAAGCAAGACAATATCATCTCTTATATGTTCCCGTTCATCGTACGTCCATCAAACAGGTATTCTCCGAATGCTATGTATTGAGTTTATTGGGACGCTGCATGTTGGGTTTGGGGTGCGCTATGTATTGGGTTTGTTGGAACACAGCATGTTGGGTTTGGGGTGCACTGTGTATTGGGTTTGTTGGAATACTGCGATTAGTCTTGTGGAACACCCGCATGTTGGGTTTGTTGGAACGCCGTAGGTGTTCTGCTGTTGAGAGGGCAAGGTTGGCGAGCGCAGCGAAGACAACCCTGCCTGCCTGTTCCCCCAAACGATCAACCCCCGAAGCGGGGTTGTGCTGTTTGATGGGGCTGACGTTGACCCATGGCCGTGGGGAATAAATTGTTTTTTTGTCCATGAGTTTTCTAATCTTGTAAATATTATTCCTGTTTCTAAATTCGGCTAAAAAGTAATCTGATGGCCTCTGGCGTATGATTTTGAAGTGAAAAACTGGGATTTTGGGTACAAAAGTCACCTTTTTAGGGTGCGAAAAGTGCCTAAACGTCTTGCGTTTCGGTACTAATCGCATGACGATTAGGTGCTTTTCGGCCTGCGATTAGATAGTAATCGTGAGAGAATGTGTGGTGATTTTTAGGTTGTAAAGATAGTTTAAATCATAAGTCTCTGACTATTAGTGATTTGTAAAATGGCCGGATTTTTGCGTTTTTTCGTCCTAATGGTGATGCTATTTGCTTTTTAAGGCAAAATCGGAGTGGTATTCAAATCTTTTCAACAGATGATGGTGTTGCTTTTGTTTTGAGTTTTCCTACCTGTCCATATAAAAGCAAAAAGAGGGGGGGGGTGTAGCAGTCGGGCCCCAACACTGTCATGTTGAGGCCCGGCCATACAGAATGATACAAAGTGGGGATGGGTGACGACTGCCAGACGGTGCACGAAAAATCACGTATAGAGCCTTTTCTATATTCCGTATAATTTGTGCGAGGGGACGGAATGGCTGGACCATAGCACCTGCTGGGGCACTGGTCTGTGCCGGAGGGTTGCCCGAACCGAAACCACCTCACTGCCTATGGACGACTCCCGTCGTCTTCCCCTCATTGCATCCACCTCTGTTTCTCTAAGGACCGATTAAGAAGGGATGGAGAGAGGGTGACCAGGGAGCAGACCTGCAGGTCGTGAGCAGTAGGGGCTTGTCCCGTCGTCTGGTCTTATTTCCCGAGGAAATTCTGATTGATGTAGTTGTTGAATGCATCGCGATAGAGGTCACCGATGGGCAGATAGGTGTCTCGATCCATGATGATGCGGTTCTTGTTGACCTCCTGTATCTTTTTGAGGTTGATGAGGTAAGAGCGGTGTATTCGCATGAAATAATCGGGGAGTCTCTCTTCCAGTCGTTTCATGGAGAACAGGATGATAATCGGACGTTGTGGCCTCCCCTCGGTGTCTGTGCCGTCAAAGTGAATCTTCAGATACTCGCTCATGCCTTCTACGTAAGTGATGTCGGCGATATTGATTTTCACCACGCGCCCGTCGGTTTTCACAAACAGCACCCCTGTCTCGCTTTCCCCTACAGGAGAGGGGGTGAACATGTTTGCACCTTGGGATAGTTCGGTGGCGGAGGCAGCCTCGTCACGGTTTTCTCCTGTGCGGGTAGGTGTGATATAGCTGGACGACCTGGGCTGGGTGTGGGAGGATTGCGCTGGGGTGGAGGAACCGTGGATGGGCGACAGCGGTGAGCGTGGGAGTCGGTCTCTCACCCGCTGTGCCGCCTTGCGGAACTCGTCGAGCCCAAAAGGTTTGAGCAGATAGTCCACGGCATCGACCTTATAGCCCTCGATGGCATAGTCGGCATAGGCCGTGGTGAAGACCACGAGGGGCGGCGCGGCCAGGCTTTTCACGAAATCCATGCCGTTGAGGTCGGGCATGTTGATGTCACAGAAGATGGCATCGATCACTTCTTCATCGAGGATGCGCTTAGCTTCGACAGCACTGGAACACTCGGCGACGAGTTCGAGAAACGGCACCTTGCGTATATAGGTGGCTAATTGGTGGAGTGCCAGTGGCTCGTCGTCAATGGCTAAGCATTTGATCAGATCATTGTTCATAGTTCGTCGGGGATTGATAGGTGGGGAAGCAGGAGGTCGGTTGGCACGGTGTTGTCCTTGCAAGGCTCGGCTCTCCGGCAGAAATCGTTAATTACTTATATTCTGTTGTTATGGTTTTTATTGTTGAAAGGGGATGGTGAGCTGCACTTCATAGTTCTCCTCCCCGTTGTTGATGTCAAGTGTATAGTTTTCGCCATAGATAAGGTCAAGGCGTTGCTTCACATTCTTCAGTCCCACTCCGCCTTCTTGTGGCACATTGCCTGAGCTGGTGTTGTCTATAGGCTGTTTCCTGTTGAGACAGTGGAAGAAGAGACTCCCGTCGTCCACATCCATCGCGATATTGATGAAACTGTCCTGCTGGTAGCTCACCCCGTGCTTGAATGCGTTTTCCACAAAGGTGATAAGCAGCAGGGGTGGAATCTGTCCGTCGGGCATATTGTCGGGGATGTCGATGTTTACCGTCACACGGTCGCTGTAGCGCAGTTGCATCAGTTGGATATAGTTGTGGAGAAATGTCACTTCTTTCTGCAGCGGAATCGTACTTTTATCACCCTCGTAGAGCACGTAGCGCATCATCTTCGACAGTTCGACAATGCTTGTCTTAGCCTTTTCCGGATCGATGTCGACGAGTGCATGAATGTTGTTGAGCGTATTCATGAAGAAGTGTGGATTAATCTGATACTTCAGATATTCCAGTTGTTGCGACAGGTTTTGTTTCTCGAGTTTCTGCAGGTCGTCATAGTCTTTCTCATTCTTGAAATAGAGTTTGACCCCCAGATTCAGTCCTAAGAGGCCTACAAGTATAAACACCCCCACAAAATCTATCATGCCAATGAACATTGGAGGCTGGTGCATCCGGTCGTTCATTGGCGGATGGTTGTTGTCAAAAGGATTTCTCGGCTGGTTTTCAGGCTTCATATCCTCTGGATGCCTGTTGGGCTCTGGTCGTTTCGGAGGGGTCTTCATCTCCTGCCGGGGCTGCCATTTCTTGTCTGGTTTGTTGAAGCATTCGAATGTCATAAACACCCCCAGCAGGCACAGTGTAGTGATGATATACGTCAGAGTCTTGTGCTTGTAGATGAGGATGGGGGCCAGAATGATATTGTGAACGAGAAAAATCAGCAAGTAAATAGCAAACACCACCCATACATGGAAGACCTCGTTCCACTGGAACTGCAGGTGTGTGTCTGAGGTGGAACGTAGGTACAGGCTCACGACGGGCGCGAGAAAGAGCAGGATCCACAATCCTAAGTAAATCAGATTTTCCTTACTGCATCGTGTAAAAATCTTCATAGGCTACATTTGTTTATATAACGTTGAATATGGGGTGGTATTGCTTTTGAGAGGGAGAAAGAGGGGAGATAGGAGGTATAGGAGTTGTTTGGAGTTAAAGGGAGGGAAAGTTAAAGAAGTTAAGGAAGTTAAAGAAGCTAAAGACATTACTCTCAAGAAACGGGAGTGCAATGCTATGAGCAGACTATTGTCTTAACTTCTTAAACTTCCTTAACTTCTTAAACTTCTAAAGATTCCCCCTTCTCTCCTCATCACCATCCTCCGAGACGGCCGCCTCCCATACTTGAAGAGGTGGAGCCGATGGTAGAATAGGGCGACGAGAGCGACGAGATGGTACCCACTGTAGTGCCGTCTACCGTCACGGTGTAGCTGCTGCCTTTGACCAATCCTGGTGCTGTGAGCAGTATGCTCACGCTGCTTCCGTAGCTGCGGCCCATGACATAGCTTGCCACTTCGGTCGTGCCGTTGACGATGGCAATGGTGGCTCCAGAGCTGACCTTCCCTCCGTAGGCGATGCTGGGTTGTGTCGAAGAAGAAGATGGGTAGCTCTCTCCTCCGCCCACGGCCATGAGTGTGCCGCCTGTGATATATACGCTGTATCCCTCAGCGGCATCGATGCCACACTCGGGTTGGGTCGTGCCATAGGCTAAGATGGTACCGCCCTTGATGTAAAGGTTGCGGTTGGAGTCGATGCCGTCATTGTTTACACTGAACGCATAGACGTATCCGCCACTGATGGTGAGATTGAGGGCAGAGTTGATGGCATCGTCATAGCCGTATACTTCGGTGGTGCCGCCCGTGATATTGAGCGTGCCCTTGGCTTCGATGCCTTCTGCACCCTCGCCGCCCGAGGCCTTCACCATGATGGCTCCGCCGTTGATGGTCAGGTTGCCGTCGGCTTTGATGCCCTTGGGTTTGCTGTCGAGGCTGCTGCTGTAGGTATAGGTCTTGCCCGAGGTGACGGCCTTTACGGTGCCGTCGTTGATGATGATCTGCTGGTCGCTGCTGAGTCCCTTGCCGCCTGCACCGGTGCTCTTCACGAGCAGGGAGCCTCCGTCGATGGTCAGGGTGGAGTCGGCTTTCACACCGGCAGAGCCGCTCACGTCCTTCTCGTCGGAGTCATATTCAGAGCCACCCGTAGTGATGGCCGTCACGCGACCGCCCGACTGGGTGTAGTATCCGTCGGTAGAGAGTCCTTTGGCAGCCGTCCCCGACACCTCCACGTTGACCACGCCGCCCCGCACATCGATGCCATCGTTGGCTTTGATACCATTGCCTTGAGAGGCGTTGACATAGATATTGGTGTTCGGACGGATAAGGATGTAGTCGTCACTGGCAATGCCTGCCTTGGTGTTGGCATCTATGCTGAGGTGTCCTTTGCCCGAGAACAGCAGCTCACCCTCACTGAAGAGCGTGCCCTTCTGGTCTTCGGTGCTGCTTGCATAGCTCGTTCCGTCGCTCAGTGTGTTGTAGGTTCCATCCTTGAGGACGATGTAGGCACGCTTACCCGACTGTATGTTGATGGCAGGACCGTCGTTATTGTTGATGCTCACTCCAGCGAGAGTGAGTTCAAATTTCTTGTCGTTTTCCCCCGAGGTTAGCTTAAAACTGCCGTCAGTAGTGGTGCCGCTGAGCACATAGTTCACACCAGCGACCGTAGAACTGACGGTCACATCGGCATCGACGATGCTGACTGTCACACCCGAAACGGTGCCTGTCGTGGTGGCAGAGGAACCGTTATATTGGATATAGACGGTGCCGGTGGAGCTGAAATTCTCCACATAGTCTTCATCGTCAGAGGGGATAGTCTCTGTTTCAGAGAGGGCAGTGGAGTCTATCGACACACTTAGGTTGCTGAGGTCGCTATTGGTTGTAGTACTGCTTGCCGATGAGGTAGAAGTGCCGGATGAGGTAGAAGTGTTGATGGATTGCGTGTATTCGTCGAGCAACTCTCCTCCCGAAGAGCAGGCAGTAAGTAGTGTTGCCATTGCCGTGATGAATAAGTTGAGATTCTTTTTCATAATTTTTAAATTGATATTGTTATTCGTTTGAATGTTTTCTGGGAGGCTCTTACATCTCGCTTACCTCCATTTTGAAATACAAATATATAAGAGTTGTAAGACCGAAAGCAAAAATATTCAGCCAATGGGCATAATGTTTCAGCAAAAGACTTGACCGTTTAATGGTTTTTTCCTATTTTTGCGGTAGAATCATTTATATACAAATCAAGCACTTATGAACAAACTACTACTCACCCTTCTGTTGGGAACGATGTCTCAGACGGGCTTTGCCCAAACTCCCTCATGGCCTGCAACCACTGCTGAAACCAAGGCGGGCAGCCGCTGGTGGTGGATGGGGTCGGCCGTAGACGATGCCAATCTCAAACTGAATATGGACGAATATGCCAAGACGGGCATCGGAACGCTGGAGATAACACCTATCTATGGCGTACAAAATAATGAGTCGCGGGAGAAGGCTTACCTCTCTTCGGCATGGCTCGACGCACTGAAAACCACGGAGAGCATTGCCGCGCAGGATAGCATGGATATCCACATGAACAACGGAACGGGATGGCCTTTCGGCGGTCCTTGGGTGTCGACGGCCGATGCTGCGGGCAAACTCGCCACAATGACAGCACTCATTTCGGGCGACGGCACAACGTCGCAGGTGCTTGATATCAGCCTCACGGGTGGGGCTTCCGGTACGCTCAACAAGGTGATGGCTTATCCGCAGGCCGACAACAGCGGTGCTGTGACCGAGGTGACCGATAAGGTTCAGGGCAACACCCTGACCTGGACGGCTCCCGCCGGCAGCTGGCGCATCATCGCCATCTATGACAGTCACACCGGACAACAGGTGAAACGGGCTGCCCCTGGCGGTGAGGGCAACGTGCTCGACCACTTCAATGCCGATGCCGTGAAGCGTTATCTCGACCGCTTCGATGCTGTTTTTGCATCATCGGGAGCCTCTCTGCCCAAGGTGCTTTTCAACGATAGCTACGAAGTTTACTATGCCGACTGGACGCCGGGAATATTCGCTGAGTTTGAGAAATACCGCGGATACAAGCTCGAAGACCACATGGACCAGCTCTTAGGATATGCCACCGACACCAACAATCAGGTGTTGGCCGACTACCGTGCCACCCTCGGCGACATGCTTCTCCATAACTTTACCCAGCAGTGGACGGCCTGGGCACATGCCCACGGCTCCCTGAC
Source organism: Prevotella sp. (assembly GCA_016901395.1). GTDB lineage: Bacteria > Bacteroidota > Bacteroidia > Bacteroidales > Bacteroidaceae > Prevotella. The sequence goes on from JAEAMQ010000082.1 coordinate 28,333, forward strand.
GCGCAATCAGGCACATGGTTCTCCCGCCAACTTGCTGGACCTTTATGCCGCCGTCGACATCCCCGAGATTGAGGGATTTGGCCTCACCGACTTCGGAATACGCGGTCTTCGCACTGACCCGGGGTTCACGCGGGCCAACTATTCCGATTTCACCACTCTCAAATGGGCATCGTCGGCTGCTCACGTCACGGGCAAACGGCTCACCTCCAGCGAGACTTTCACGTGGCTTACGGAGCATTTCCGCACGTCGTTGAGCCAGATGAAGCCCGACCTCGACCTCATGTTCTGCGCCGGAGTAAACCGTATGTTCTTCCACGGTACGACCTATTCGCCGCAGGATGTGGTATGGCCGGGATGGAAATTCTATGCTGCCGTGGATATGAGTCCCACCAATTCCATCTGGCACGATGCCCCCGAACTGATGAAATACATTGAGCGCTGCCAGAGCTTTCTGCAGATGGGGCAGCCCGACAACGACCTGTTGGTCTATGCTCCGTTTGTCAATGCCATGCACAAGAATGCCCGCAACGGCAGCGTTTTCGCTGACAAGCTTCTCACATTCCCCATCGACAACATCACGACGAAGCTCCCGACGTTCACCACTGCGGTAGACAACATCGTGGCTGCAGGCTATGATTGCGACTACGTGAGCGACCTGCAGCTGAAAAATACGACCTTTGAGGATGGCTTCCTCGTGACCGAAGGCGGGGCCAGATACCGTGGTCTCGTGGTGCCGGTGAGCACCAATATGCCCACCGATGTGAAGTCGCGGCTCGACTCTCTGGCTGCCATCGGTGCGCCCATCGTCTATCAATACGACGTGGCGACGCTCGCTTCCATCTCCGGTCTGGCTCCTGAGCGCATGCGGGTGGATAATAATCTGCGTGTCATCCGTCGCAAAAACGACAATGGTTACCATTATTTCATAGCCAATCTCACGCCGAAAGCCGTCAACCAATACGTACCGCTGGCCGTTGGATTTCAGAGTGTTGTGGCGTTCAATCCAATGAACGGGGTCATCTACAACCCCTTGGTGACGGATGGAAAGGTTTTTTTGGACCTGAAGTCGGGGGAGTCCTTGATACTCCAAACCTATAATACCGAGGTGCGCGCCGACTCTACTTATCGTCCGAACTATACCCTTCCGGGCAAGCAAATCAATGGAAGTTGGACGCTTTCGTTGGATAGTGTCTACCATTTGGATACGCTTTCCACTTGGGAAAACCTCAGCGAGGCCGCCGGAAAATATATGGGAACGGGTACCTATGAGACCACATTCACCGTAGATAAGGCCGTCGTCGATCAGGCAACAGGCGGTTTTGACATCGATTTGGGCGATGTTCGCGAGAGCGCAAGGCTCTATGTCAATGGCGAATACGAGGGAACGGCATGGGCCGCGCCATTTGTTTTGCGTAGCCATCGTGTGCATTCGGGCGAGAATACCATCCGCATCGAGGTGACCAACCTGCCCGCCAACCGCATCCGTCAGATGGATATTGATGGCCAGACGTGGCGCATCTTCAAGGATGTAAACCTTCTCGACATCAAGAATGGCAGCATTGGCGTGAGTGGCGTGACCTCTTTCGCCGACTGGTCGAAGCTCCCGTCGGGTCTCAACAGTGCCGTGACGCTCATCCCCGTGCATGATATCCTTGGGGTGGAACAGCGCGAAGACCTCAGCGGTATGGCCTGCGAGGACTCCGTTTTCTATCCCGTCTACCGACTTTCGATGACCGATGGCTCGGCGATGACGGACGACTCGCTGCGCATAGACAGGTCTGTGGCCTACACTCGGACATCCACTTACGACTTCACCTCAACCCAACCGCCTCTCGGTGGGCTCAATGTGCTGGCCCTTCGTGTGATGAATGGCTTTGAGGGAAAGTACAATGGCGCACAGGCCAAGACCATCGGCGCACAGGTACAACTCTACGACGGCCTGACGTTCACGTCTCCCTCGACCAACATGTACTACTTCTTCCCAGGCTATGGAATGGATATTTTGCGCGACTGCGATGCCACTTTGGATGTGAAAGCGGGCGACATCGTGGTCATGTCCTATATGCAAGGTGCCCCCGATGGCAATACCGCCGCCTATCAATCTGGCGATTCTCTGAACGTCTGCGTGCAGAGTTTAGACGACAAGACAGTGACGCTCATGCTCGATAACCGTTCCACTGGTCGTGTCTATCGGCAGATCAGCGTCTACCGTCCCACCCAGACGCCTTCGGCCGTACGTGCCGTGAGCGTGGCGGCCAAAGAGGAATGGTACAACCTTCAGGGCATGAAAATCGCCCGCCCCACCCGTCGTGGCATCTATATCCTGAACGGAAGGAAGGTCGTGAGATAGGAAAAGGGGAGATGGAGCTGGCGTATTACGCCAGCTTACGGAGAGATAGGGTGAGATGAGGGGAGATTAGTCGTTGTCCCGAAGCAATTCCAACAACTCCTCCTGGGTAAGGGCATGTGCCATGTCGGAGCCTTCGAGGAGCGAGTCTGCGAGGTCGCGTTTGGTCTTGTGGAGCCGTAATATCTTCTCCTCGATGGTGTGCTGCGAGATGAGATGATACACCGTCACGTTTTGTTGCTGTCCTATTCGGTACGCCCTGTCGGTGGCTTGCTGCTCAATGGCGGGGTTCCACCACGGGTCAAGATGTATGACATAGTTGGCCCCCGTGAGGTTCAGGCCCAATCCTCCGGCCTTCAGGCTGATGAGAAAGAATGGGCATTGTCCCGTCTGGAACTCCTTGACGAGTTGCTCGCGCCTTTTCATCGTCGTTGCTCCATCCAGATAAAGATAAGGCAAATGGGCCTTATCCATCGCTTGTTTCACCTCTTCGAAGAAGCTGGTGAACTGACTGAACACCAAGGTACGGTTGCCACTGTCGTTCAAACCCTCTGCCAGGTCGATGAAAGACAGTACCTTACTACTCGTCTTCCGCCATTTCCGGTCCACCAATGTGCAGCTGCACGCCATCTGTCGAAGTCTTGTTATCTCGGCGAGCGTGCTGACCTTAATGACCTTATTCGCTCTGACAGCCATCTCTGCCTGTCTCCTTCGAACTTCGTACATGGTCATTTCGTCAGGCGAAAGTTCTACGGGGACGTTGATTTCGTTCTTCTCTGGCAACTCCTCAATGACCTCCCCCTTGGTACGGCGAAGCATAAACGGCGATATGAGACGGCGCAACTGTCTTTGCCGGCTCTTGTTATGGTCGAGTTCAATGGGTAGTAAGAATTTCAGCTTGAACTGCTCGGCGCTACCCAACAAGCCCGGATTGATGAACTGGAAAAGGTTCCATAGCTCAGACAAATGGTTCTGTATGGGTGTTCCTGTGAGGATAATCTTGCGGCGGGCAAGTAGCGTCATGGCTGCTTTTGACATCTTGGTATTGGGGTTTTTGATGGTATGGGCCTCGTCGAGACACACCACATTCCACTCCTTTTCAGTCACCTCCTGCTGCAGATTGAGCATGGCATAGGTGGCTAAAACCACGTCTCCCGCTCCGGCCTGCCTCACCACCTCGGCCCTGTCGTCGCTACTGTTGAGCACCATCGCATGCAACGATGGCGCGAAACGGTTGAGTTCGTTGCGCCAGTTGGGTACCACCGATGCCGGCGCCACTACCAGTGACGGTCCTTCTGAGGCCTTGTCGAGCAGCAAGGCGATGGTCTGGAGCGTCTTGCCAAGACCCATATCGTCGGCCAGACATGCTCCGGCGCCCCACGAGGTCACCCTCGACATCCACGTATAGCCCTCCTCCTGATAGTCGCGCAGCTGTGCACGGAGCGTCGATGGCACCTTATCGACGGTCTGAGCACTCTGTTCTATGCGATGCCTCAGACTGTCCATTGCTTCGTTGGTCGTCACGTTTGCCCCCGATTGGTCGAGTATCTCGCCCAGCAATCCCACCGCGGCGGGAGCCATCTGCAGATGAGACCGGTGGCCCGTTGTCACGGTGTCGATGCGTCGCAACAGCTTGGCCAGCTCCTTGCTGAGGCTGATATATTCGTTGTCGCCAATCTTCACATAGTCTGTTGCGTTGCTTTTCCGCATCAGTTCCAGCAGTTGTTGCAGCGAGATGACCTGCTGGTCGCTTATCATCACGTCTCCCTCGACCTCAAACCAACCATTCTTACTCTTGACCGATATGTTGGTTCCGCTGGTGCTGATGGCTGGATGATACTTCACTTTGGCCCCTTCCGGCCATTCCATCTCGCAGATATCGTCGTGCCCCTTCGCCCATTCCATGAGCTGCAGAAACTTGCCCAACTCCACGTTGAGCGTGTCGGTTGCTGACTCGGGTTCCCATTTCTCACCCTCATCGAGGATTTCAAGCTCACACAATACGTCGTCCAACACCTGCATGTTGGCCTTTTCCTGTTTCAGACTCCTCACCACCTGCACCTGTTTGCCGTCTCTCTCAGCAAAGGTTGTGATGCTGCCTTTGCCGGGAATGAAACTTTGGGTGGGTATGGCATGAACCAGAGCCGCCACCTGAAACACCATGTTTTCAATGGGGATAATCCTCAACGTGATCTTGCTGTCGGCCGTCACTTTCTCCATTTGGTCACTTTCCACTACCATATTGGAGTGGATTTCCGTACGCCCGCCTATCGCGGCGATGAGTCTCAATAGCAGCGGCTCGGCCTCGGCAGGATAGTTTTTCTGGTGGAGTATCTGGTCATAGAGCTTCTTTTCGTATTTTGTCAACGAAAAAAACGAATAGTCTGTATTCGAGTTCTTGATGTAATAATGCTGCCTTTCTGTTTCTCTGGCTTTCTGAATGTTGGATGAGACCGAGAAGTTTCCATCACTATTTTTCTTGATTTCGAGAAAGGGCGTTTCCTTGTGGATATTCACTGGCTCCAGATTGCCATAATAACCATAGTATAAATGGTCACATCCGGCCATCTCCTCAAGGTGGTCTACCAGTGGAATATTATAGTCCCATGCACTGGTATTTTTGATCAACGCCTTGTCGTTGTCATCCAGAATATAGTCTTTTATGGCTTTCAAATCGGAGATGCCGAGGCGTTTTCCCACCGTCCAGTTGCCATTTTTGAGTCGCTTTTGATACCTGGGTTCGATGTCTCCATACTCCAGAAGATAGATGATGCGCTCATTTTGCTGGATTGCATTCTCCTCTTCGGCATTCAGTTCCGCCTCCTGCGCCTGGATGATTTCCTCCAATGCAAGTTGCCAAACGGCCTTCACCTTGAGGCGGTCTAAGAGCGAAGGACCACCAAACAGAGTCGCCGTCTGCTCCGAAAGGGGTATCATGCCTGTCGGCGATAGTTCGTTGCGCAGGTAGGCCATGTTGGGTTTGTGGGATGTGAGGGTAGGCTCCTTGACCCCGTAGGGCCACGACCCCAGTTTCTTGAGGACCATCCAGCAGAGCCATCGCGCTGCCTGGGCTGTCTCTTTTTGAAATACTCCTTTGATCGTTTTGCTGCCAAACCGCGGTGACTGATGCTTCACGAGATGTTCGTAGAGCGCCGCCACGATGATTGCCGCTCCTTGAGAATCGGGAGTCAATATGTGGTCGCCCAGACTTTTCAGCTTGCTGTGCGCAGTCTTGGTATCTGCCAGCAGCATGCACAACGCGTAGTAATAGTTGCTTACCGTATTTTTGAAAGCCCCTTTGTGCAACAAATTTTTGTTGTTGAATGTCAAAGCCTTGGTGAAAGCCTTGTATGCCAGCGCGTAATCCCCCTTGTAAAGCGCCCTGATGGCCTGTGTCTGGAGGGTGAAACTGTTGGGTTCGAGGTCAGCCAGAGAGATGTCGGTGTCGCCCGTGGCGAGGTAACTGTAAAAGGCATAGACCCCTCGCAACTGACCGGCCAGATGGCTGTCATTCTTGGGTAGGCCGTCAATCAGCAGGTGTTTCACATACGCCCAGTCCAGACTTTCATCGCATTCCAGAGCCTGAAAGAGTCGGTTGTTGAGGCAATGCCCCCTAATCTCCCGTGGCATCCTTGCCATCATCCGCTCATACTGGCGGTCAAGACACACCAACGTCAATTCGTTCACCAACCTTACATGATAAGACTGGGATCTCGAAGAGACTTCGCCCTCGCCCTCGGGCGAAGTCAGTGCCAGTGCCAAACTCAGGTTGACAGACACACCGCTGTATTGATAGTAGTGGCTGCATGCCTCTCTGATCATCTTGTATGAGCGCTCATGGTCCCGGCTCTGCAGCATCGTCAGCAGGGGAATGAGCGTTCCTGGGGTCAGCGTTAGAAAGTCATTATAGATAGCCGTATGTTCCACATCGCACCAATCCTTCTTTCGCAGGATACGGTAAGTATCTTCCATGATGGCTTGGGGCATCATCTTGGCAGCAATTTTCTTGAATTGTTGTACGGTGATGCCGGAGTCGTAAAGATAGGCCAGAAGCATCAGCATGAGTTGCTCGTTGGCCGAAAGGCTGTTGATGGAGTCCATGTGTCGTATGTTTGGTACAAAGATAGTGATTTCCCTCGATTTCCAAGACCATACGAAAAGAGAATGTTGTGTGAAGGTAGAGTTGTCAAATCTCACGGCTCAAAAATCAATTCTTATTGCAGAGGGATGGGATTAAATTGCTAACTTTGCATAGAAAATCTTTAAAATAAATAATACAAGACTATAATGGCAAAAAGTATTTTGGAAGGAAGGGCTGGACTTGAGAAAGCAGTCTACGACGTAGCTGAAGTGGCCGGATATCTCTGGCAGAACGGATGGGCCGAGCGCAACGGTGGCAATATCACTGTGAACGTGACCGAATTTATCGACGACGAGATCAAATCGATGCCCGCCATCTCCGAAGTGATGCCGATAGGTGAGACGCTGCCCTTCCTCAAGGGTCAGTATTTCTACTGCAAGGGCACACAGAAACGCATGCGCGACCTCGCCCGCTGGCCGATGGACAACGGTTCGATTATCCGTATTCTCGACGACTGCGCCACCTATGTCATCATCGCCGACAGCCCCGTGTTGCCCACCTCTGAGCTGCCTTCCCACCTGGCTGTGCACAACCGCCAGTTGGAACTCGGTTCCGACGTGCGGGCCACCGTACACACCCATCCCATCGAGCTCATCGCCATGACCCACAACAAGGCGTTCCTCGGCAAGGATGTGCTCACCCGTCTTCTCTGGAGCATGATTCCAGAGACCAAGGCTTTCTGCCCGCTGGGACTGGGCATCGTGCCTTACACCCTGCCCGGCAGCAACCTGATGGCCCAGGCCACCATTGAGCAGCTGGAGGATTACGATGTGGTGATGTGGGAGAAACATGGCGTGTTTGCCAAGGGTCCGGATGTCATCGCAGCCTTCGACCAGATCGACGTGCTCTCGAAAGCTGCCAAAATCTATGTCAATGCCAAGGCGATGGGCTTCGAGCCCGATGGCATGAGCGATGCTCAGATGCAGGAACTCACCGACGTGTTCCATCTGCCCAGATAACGCTGCGGGTCTCGCGTGCCCCTCATGCGTGCAACGATATTGTAAGGTCTCCATCCGGCGGTTGTCGGATGGAGGCTTTGTTTTTGTAGGAATTTGCCATTCTTTGTATATTTTTACTAAGTGGATGCGCGGGGCTTGTCGTAATTTTGCAGCATGAAAACAAACGAACTCTTCAAACGAAACATCATATTCCTCCTGCTCGCGCTGCCCATCCTCACGGCCTCGGCACAGCGCGTCAGGGTGGCTCCCTATCTCGACAACAAGCCGGCAGCCCTCTCACTCACCTTCGACGACGGGTTGCTGGAGCAATATACGCTCGTCTTTCCCGCACTGAAACGGCTCGGACTGCGTGCCACCTTTGGTCTGATAGGCAGCAGGGTGGGGGCTACGACGAGCGGAAAGTTCAAGAATATCCCCTGTATGACCTGGGAACAGGCGCGCGAGATGGCGCAGCAGGGGCAGGAAATCACCTCTCACGGCTATGCCCATCGCAACGTGTCGACGCTCTCGGGCGAGGAGTTGCGGTCGGAGGTGCAACACAACGACACGCTCATCTTTGAGCACACGGGCATCTTCCCGCGCACCTTTCTCTATCCCGGCAACCGCAAGAGTGAGGCGGCGGTGGACTTCTGCGAGCAGGGGCGAAGCTGCACGCGCACACGACAAATCAGCATGGGCGGCAAGCGCACGGAGGAATGGTTTGAGGAGTATGTGCAGGACCTCACTGACCAGGGCGGCTGGGGCGTGACGATGACCCATGCCATCGTCAACGGCTACGACCATTTTGGCGACTCAGCCACGTTTTTCAACATTCTGAAAAGGGCGGCCCAGCTGCAGGATAGACTGTGGATAGCCCCACTGTGCGACGTGGGGGCCTACGTCAAGGAGCGCGACAACGTGAAGCTGAAAGTCACAGTCAAGCGCGACCGCGTCATCATCCGACCGAAACTGAAACTTGACAAGACCATCTTCAATCAGCCTCTCACCATCCTTGTGAATGGCAAGCCGCACAACATCGACCCTTATGCGAAGAAAATAATTATCCATGAAAAACTTTGAACAAAGCCTTCGCGTGTTTCGCGTATTCTGAAAAAGGAAAACCGTGGTGCGAAATACGGCGAAAATAGGCGTTTTTTAAGGGGTTGATTAACAGATACTTGTAATTTCTTTACATGTTATGAGACTGCGATTAGTATCTAATCGTGGTTAAATAGTTATGTTTTTGTGTTGTGATAAGGGCCTTATCGCATGATGATTAGTATCTAATCGCCTCACGATTAGTATCTAAACGTGATGGGATTAAGCTCTTTTCGTGGTTTTCAAGGGGTTTTGAGGGGGAATAAGTAGTATTTCCTCTCTATTTCGTGAGATAAGGAAGGTGCTGTTTTGGGGAAGAAATGTTGACAGAACAGGGCCTTTTTTAGAACAAAAGGACATAATGCTTTTTCATAATGACATAGCTTCTTTTCAAACTTTGACATAAGAAACGCGAGCGTTTCAAAATGACATGTAGATTACCTTGGGGGATGTTTAGAACAAAAGGACAGAATGTTTTTTCATAATGACATAACTATTTTTCAAACTTTGACATAAGAAACGCGAGCGTTTCAAAATGACAGGCAGGTTACCTTGGGGGATGGAAAGCCTTGAGTGATGCTATTCGCTGTACAACTTTTGGGGCTCACGGAAAGAACGGAAAGAACGGAAACACGCTTCGCGTGAATAAAGCGGATGTAATAATTGAGTTCTATGCGAAATGCTGGATAACGCCGGACGGTGTCCCCTCCCCACGGGGGAGGGTTAGGGAGAGGATTTTCCGTCGCCGCTGGCGGCACTTCGTGAAATCGAAAAAAGGAGGAGTGTGCGAAAAGTTCTGTTTTATCCGTGTGTTCCGTTGTTCAAAAAACTCATACTGAGTTAGGTGGTTTAGAACAAAAGGACAGAATGTTTTTTCATAATGACATAGCTTCTTTTCAAACTTTGACATAAGAAACGCGAGCGTTTCAAAATGACAGACAGATTACGTTTGAGGGTGAATACTGGGGAGATGGGATGGGTAAAAGGGTAGAAATGATTGAGATGAAGTGTATCCGAGAGACATTTCTATATGTCATTGTGAAACACAGGCGTTTCTTTTGGCATTGGCCAGATAACCAATGAATGTGTCATTTGGGAAAGATATTATGTCCTTTTGTTCTAAAATACAGTTGTTCTCATTCACGATACTATCTTCAATTTTTCGAATAGCAATCATGGTATGACACAAAAAAGAGCCACCACCCGTGCGGCTGCGGGGCAGACCGGCGGGTGGTGGCAGTAGAGTTGCGGGGCTAAGGATTAGTAGCCCGGATTCTGCATGGCAGCTTTTTCGGTATCGGAGAGCGTGGCACCGCTCTGATTGGTGATGCCGTCGAGGAACGACTGCGGCAGTGGACGATAGTAGTCGCGTGCCGCATTGAAGCTGCCTTCGCCGTAGCCCTTGGCATCGTTGAAGGTGTTCCATTGACCACCATAAACGGGCAATTTTGGGCGCGGCAGCGGGCGGCGACGGCCTTTTGCACGGCGGGCAGCCG
>JAEAMQ010000083.1 GCA_016901395.1 Prevotella sp.
ACCCAAAGGGAGGGGAGTGAAATGCAGGATAAACAATAAAGGAATAGGGCTGTCTATTTGTACTTCCATAAGAGGAGTAGAGAAATAAGCGAGGTAGCGATTATTTTAGTCACCAGATTGACTGAAATTTAATAAGGAAATACGGAAATCACGCCCATCATAAGCCATCTTCAATATCTCGCGCAGCTCAACCTAACAGGCATATTACTCCCCTCCCTACGGGGGAGGAGTAAGGGGGAGAGGCACCTAATCGTAAAACGGTATGAAAACAATGATTTTGAGAATTGGATAGAAGCGAAGAACAAATAGTATTGAGACTCCACATCACAACACTTTACAGCTATCCTAACGGATATTGCATTCGCCTTTTATCCAAGCGACTTTCCCATCAATGCTCAATGTAGTCGAACGACTGGAAGGTAGCCGAGCCAATGCCATCGACGTACATACCCATCGACACTCCGGTAAATCCACCGGCCACCTCGGTGCTCAGCAGCGAGCAATTTTGTGCGCCCAACTCACGGAAGGGGGCGTGGTCGACGGCGAAAAGAAAATGATACATCGTGCCGTCGCTCGTCAAGCGAAGCTGTAGCGACTGCGATCCCTCGGGAATTGCACGGTCCACCTGCTCGTAATGGCATGGGGCAAAAAGCGATTTCAGCCTACAATCCACGCCCACCGTCTTCCCGTCGGTGTAGAAATCCATGTGTCCGTCGTGAATTTGATAGACGGTCAGGCCGGCTTTGAGACCTTTGCCGGTCTGACCTTCCAGCGTAGTGAGATCAATACTTGTCTCCAACAATACGTTCGCCGCACACTGGCGCACACCCAGGAAGGTAGGCTGGCGGTTGTCGGTCAGTGTGCCATGACCGGTCATGCGCAGCTGTCCTCCACCCCATTGATAGTTCGTCTCGATGGGATTCTGCAGATAGACGAAGGCGGGACCAAGGTCCTTGCCCGACCTAATCTTTGCGAAATCCAGTCGTTGAGACTGATTGATGGGTGTCAGGGGGCCGTCGAGATGCTGCCCTACAACCGGCAGATGGTCTTTGTCGAGGGTCATCACGGTGTCTATGGCCTGACCTTGATAGACCGTAGGCCATTCATTCTGCTTCCATTCCACCGGTGCGAGACAAGTTTCGCGTCCGAGATGGTGGTAGCTTCCGCCGAAATTGCGGTAGGCCAGAAACATCACCCACCAGCGTCCGTCACCGTCCTGCACGAAGTCGCCATGTCCCGTGCCCTGTATCTGCATGCTCTCGCCCTTGGCGTTGCAGTTGGTCAGGATGGGGTTGGCGGGGTTGCTTTGATAGGGTCCATAGATATTCCGACTGCGGGCAATGGTGAGATGATGGGCCAGCTCGGTGCCACCCTCCGAAATCAGGAGGTAGTAGTATCCGTCCTTTTTATAGATGTGAGGCCCTTCGGGGTATCGTCCGCCGTCACCTTTCCATAGCGGTCGGCTCGGCGCAGTTTGCTTGCCGGTCTTCGAGTCAATCTCACAGAGGGTGATAGTGCCCTCGGGATTGCTCACCATGTAACATTTGTCGTTTTCAAAATAGAGCGAGGGGTCGATGCCCTGCTGCTCCAACCATATCGGCTCGCTCCACGGACCGCGGGGGTCGCTGGCCGTCACCATGAAGTTGCCGCCATTGCCCACATTGGTGGTTATCATATAATAGGTACCCGCGTGATAGCGTATGGTGGGCGCATAGATACCCAGCCACGAGCTCGCCCCTTTGAGCGGGAGCTGCGACGGACGGTCGAGCACGTTGCCGATCTGTTCCCAGTGCATCAGGTCACGGCTGTGGAAGATGGGCACTCCAGGAAAATAGTTGAACGAAGAATTTACTGCATAGAAGTCGTTGCCTACCCTGCACACGCTTGGGTCGGGGTGAAAGCCGGGGATAACGGGGTTGCGATAGGTCTGTGCCGACAGCCGGACAGTCCAAAGAAAAACAATAATTAACAGTACAGATGTCTTAGGTTTCATTGTATTTGGGTTTTAGTTTGTGTCTTTAGAGCAGTATTAACATTGCAAATATACAATAAAAACAAAAGATACACTCTATTTTCAGTAATTTATTTTAATTTTGCACAGACAACAAGAAACCTAAGATTACTGAATTATGAAGAAAACCCTTATGACTATTGCAGCTACCTGTATGGTAGGGAGTGCATTTGCACAACAATCGCAACCCGCCATTCCCCAAGACCCCACAATTGAGAAGAATGTAGAACAATGGATTTCCAGAATGTCGCTTGATGAAAAAATAGGACAGATGCTGGAGTTAGGCATCGACTGTTTCGGCAAGATGGAGGTAACCAATCCTAAGCTCGACCGTAGCAAGATGCGCAACAAGCTCCTCGAAGCCGGCTTCAAGGATGAGCAGATCACCAAGCTGATGAAGATGAAGGATGCCGACATCATTAAGCAACTGGAGAAATTCAACCTTGACATCTACACAGGCGACACCAAGATGGTGTGGAAAATCAACGAGGCATCGCTCGACACCACCCTTCAGAAATATAAGGTAGGTTCCATCCTCAACGCTCCGGCTACCCGCGCTCAGAGCGTAGAGACATGGCAAGACATTATCCAGACCATTCAGAAGAAGTCGATGAAGCATATCGGCATTCCCTGTATCTACGGTCTCGACAATAACCACGGCGTGACCTACGTGCAAGGCGGAACACTCTTCCCGCAGCCCATCAACGTGGCAGCCTCGTTCAATACCGACATCGTGAAGACGATGGCGCAGATCTGTGCCTACGAGAGCCGGGCAGCCAATTGCCCTTGGGTCTACAACCCCACAATCGATCTTGGCCGCGACCCACGCTGGCCGCGCATCTGGGAGAGCTTCGGCGAGGATGCCATCGTCAATGCACGCATGGTCGAAGCTGAGATTTTAGGCTATCAGGGAGCCGACCCCAACCATCTGGGCAAATATAATGTGGCCACGAGCGTGAAGCATTACTTCGGCTATGGCGCACCGTTCACCGGCAAAGACCGCACGCCGGCCATCATCTCACCGGCCTTGTTGCGCGAGAAATACTTCGAACCCTTCAAGCAAGCCATCAAGGCAGGTGCGCTGACCATTATGGTCAACTCGGCCTCTGTCAATGGGGTGCCCTTGCATGCCAGCTATGAATATCTGACCAAATGGCTCAAGGAAGACCTCAACTGGGACGGAATGATTGTGACAGACTGGGCAGACATCAACAACCTTTATACCCGTGAGCATGTCGCCAAGGACAAGAAAGATGCCATTCGCATTGCTGTCAATGCCGGTATCGACATGAGCATGGACCCCTACAGCGTTGATTTCGCCATCCTGCTCAAGCAATTGGTCAACGAGGGTGGAGTGAAAATGGAGCGCATCGACGATGCCGTGCGCCGCATTCTCCGACTGAAATACCGTCTCGGACTGTTCGACAGCCCCAACACCGGAGGCAAGGACTATAACAAATATGGTAGTGATGAGTTTGCCCAGAAAGCCCTGGCTGCCGCAGAGGAGTGCGAGGTGCTGCTCAAGAATGATAACAACATCCTGCCCTTGGCCAAGGGAAAGAAGATACTTCTCACCGGTCCCAACGCCAATCAGATGCGTTGTCTCAACGGCGGATGGTCTTATTCCTGGCAGGGTTCGAGGGTGGAAGACCTCAGCGAGAACTACAACACCATCTACGAAAGCCTCTGCAACAAATATGGCAAGGACAACATCACACTCGAACAGGGTGTGACCTATGATGAGAACGGAGCATACTGGCAGGAGAATACACCCGAGATTTCCAAGGCTGTCAATGCCGCTCAGGGTGCCGATGTCATCGTGGCGTGCATCGGCGAGAACAGCTATTGCGAGACACCGGGCAACTTGACCGACCTCACCTTGTCGCAAAACCAGCGCGATCTGGTCAAGGCGTTGGCCAAAACGGGCAAGCCCATCATCCTCATTCTCAACGAAGGCCGTCCCCGTCTGCTCTCCGACATCGAGCCGTTGGCCTCTGCCGTGATCAACATTCTGCTGCCGGGCAACTACGGTGCCGACGCGCTCGCCAACCTGATGGCCGGAGATGCCAACTTCAGTGCAAAGATGCCGTACACCTATCCCAAGGAAATCAACTCGCTCATCAACTATGATTACAAGGTCAGCGAGGAGGTTTCGACGATGGCCGGAGCCTACGACTACGACGCAAAGGTTACTCAACAGTGGCCCTTCGGCTTCGGATTGAGCTACACCACCTATGCTTACAGCAACCTTCAGATAAGCAAAGACGCATTCGGAGCAGCAGATGTGCTCACCGTGAGCGTTGATGTGAAGAACACGGGCAACCGTGCAGGCAAGGAGAGTGTGCTGCTCTACACCAGCGATCTCGTGGCTTCGATGACACCCGACAGCCGTCGTCTGCGCGCATTCCAGAAGACGGAGCTGCAGCCCGGAGAGACCAAGACCATCACGTTCAGCCTCCCCGCCAAGGACATGGCATTTGTGGGAGCCGACGGCAAATGGGTCCTCGAAGAGGGAGAGTTTGTGATTTCTGTTGGCGGACAGAACCAGAAGGTGAACTGTACGGAAACCAAGAAGTGGGAAACGCCTAACATTTAAGGATTTATTCAAACTTTTTCGGAAACATGAGCAGATTATATTCGATTATCTTCTCTATCCTCCTTTGCCTGCCTTTGCAGGCAAAGGTGCGTTTGCACCATCTCATTGCCAATAATATGGTGCTGCAACAGCAGACCGAAGTGCGTCTGTGGGGATGGGCTAAAGCAGGTCGGGAGGTGAAGGTCGCGACCTCGTGGGACAACCAGAGCTACCGCACCAAGACCAACAAAGACGGCCAATGGCTCGTCAAAGTGAAGACTCCTCAAGCCTCCAACACTCCCTATTCGATTACGTTCGACGACGGAGAGCCTACCGTTGTGAGCGATGTGCTGGTCGGCGAGGTATGGGTCTGCGCCGGACAAAGCAATATGGAGATGCCCATGAGTGGCTTTGGCAACTGCCCCGTGGAAGGATACACAGAGGCTGTGGTGTCGGCCGGCGAGAGCAGTGGCGTGCATTTTGTGAAGATTCCGAGCGTGATGAGCACGAAACCGCTCAACGACGCCCCCTGCGAGTGGAAGAAAGTGAGTCCTGAAACGGTAGGCGAATGCAGTGCCGTGGGCTTCTACTTCGCGCGAATGGTCAACCGTGCCCTCCACATTCCGGTGGGATTGGTGCTCGCCAACAAGGGCGGCTCACGGGTGGAAAGTTGGCTTTCGGAGGAAAACCTGAAGAAATTTACCGACGAACCCCTTGACAGCGCGATGATTGCCAAGCAGTTTAGCTGGGATTATCACCGTCCGTTGCTCTGGGGCAACGGCACCTTCTCCCCCATTCTCAACTACACCATCAAAGGCATTCTGTTCTATCAGGGGTGCTCCAACGTGGGGATGCACACCGAAGCCTATGCAGACCGTCTGGCCTTGTTGGTGAAACAGTGGCGCGACAGCTTTGGCGAAGGCGATGTACCGTTTTATTTTGTGCAGATTGCTCCATACGCCTACGGCGACGGAAAGGACGGCACCTCGTCGGCTTACCTGCGCGAACAGCAGCTCAAGGCGGCCGATCTCATTCCCAATTCGGGCATAGTCTGCACCAACGACTGTGTCTATCCCTTCGAGTCTGGGCAGATACACCCACGCCAGAAACAGCCCGTCGGCGAGCGGCTGGCCTTCCAAGCCCTCAACAAGACCTATGGATTTAAAAATCTCCCCTGCGAGAGCATGCGGTATAAGAGCATGACAGTGCAGGGCGACACCTGTTATATCCGTCTGCAAAACGACTATAACGGCATCTCCCGTTTTGATGAAATACAGGGATTTGAGGTGGCAGGCAGCGACAAAGTGTTCCACAAGGCCTCGGCCGGGCACTTCTGGGTGCCCCGCGACGACCCACGCAACGAGACCGTCTACGTCACATCGCCGGAAGTCAAAAATCCGGTAGCCGTGCGCTATTGCTTCAAAAACTTCCAGACAGGCAATCTGAAGAGCAACGCGCTCCTGCCTCTTTTCCCCTTCCGTACGGACAACTGGTAAGTGGATACGACTTCAGAGACCATAGCTCGACGGCTATGGTCTCTTTTTTTCAGTCAACAATGTCACATGATTCAAAAATGCATCCGAGTAGTGTTTGTTGGACTTGGGATGAATATTGTCATCAAAAAAACCTATTGTCACCGTATCTACCTTGGCCAAAACGTCTGCCGGCATCTCCTCGCTGAGAGGTTTGCGGGAAACCATGACACAGGGCAACGCACGTCTGAGCGACACAACATCATCTACACGGAGTGGCATGATCTTGCGATGTGCCCGATAGACCATCTCTATACGTAGCGGCTCATGCTCCGGATGATAGAATGCAATGCCATCTACCCGTTTGTCCTGGGCTATGGCACTGATGCTATGGGCATCGGGATTGCCAAAAGTGCGACCGATGGCTGGCAACAGGAAACACTCGGCCACCACAAAAACAGCCGCAATGCCTGCAATAAACCTCATTGGACGATAGTCGTACACGGCTCTGACCATCCAAAGACAGACGACCACCAACAGTGCACTCACCACAATAGCCGTGCCCATAGACAGAATGTGCCGAGGCAAGGCATAGACGAAAATCAATACGACGACAGCCAGCACAACGAGTGTAACCACTGCTCCGTTGAACCAAAAGAGGCACTTGCCAAACCGGTCCATACGCGGTCCTTGCTTGAAATGCACGATCAGACAAGCAACCACCATCGAACACGGCGCAAGCATGGGCAGCAGATAGCGGGTTTTCTTCTCGGGCATCAATGACAGGAGGACAAGCATCCCGATGGCCCACACAAAACTGATAACATATTCCTGCCGGAGTTTCAACCGCTTAATCCAATAGGGATATATCAACGCCGCCAGCATCAGAACAGCCCACGCTCCCATCTCCAAGAAAAATTGCCAATAGTAATACCATGGACGCACATTGTGGCTGGACCATGCTCCGGTCTCTCCATGCACTACTTTCGCCACCTCGACAGGATGCATCACATTCAGGTAGACATACCACCATCCGCCGATGACCGCCATGATGACGAGCATCAGGATCATGGGGACCCATTTGCCGCGCAGCCGAGGCCTGACCAAGAAGCCCAAAACCAACAGGTAAGGCAACAGCAGGGTATAGAAAGATACGGGTCCTTTGCTCAGGAATGACAATCCAAGGAGCACACCTGCGACCGGGAAATGACACCAAACGCGCCTTTGCTCGGTCAGCCCACGGGTGAGAAAATAGATGGCTCCCATCATGAAAGCATGACAATAGATGTCCCATGTGGCCGACCGCCCCATCAAGACCAGATTGTAACAGGTAAGAAACACCACCACCGTGGCCACGGGCCAGTCGTCGTCGTCAGAGAGTTTTCTGACGATGAGAAACAGGAATAGCGTACACATCGCGCCCATGACACCTGCCGCAGTGCGCTGCAGGGCCAGGTTGTCGGCACTCAATGTCTCTATCCCACCTGCTATCCAGGTGGGCAACGGTGGTTTTTCCAACCGCAGATCGCCATTCATCGTGGGCACAAGCCAATTGCCTTCCTGTACCATCTCACGCGCAGTGACCAGATTGCGTATCTCCATGATATCGGTCGGGAGCTGCGGGAGATTGACAAAGAAAGTGAAGATACTTAACAAAATGAGCAGCACTATGCTGGTCTTGTGCAGTACAGGCTTAGGATTTCGGTATGACGGGGACATTCTGCTGACAGGTTCCCGCATGGATGACATCATCATTTTGAATATATTCTATGGGTTGACACTGCAAATATAGACTTAAAAATTGGAGTAATTCTGTTTTCTTGTCAAAAAAATCAATCTTTTTCCTCTTTTCTGCACTATTTAGAATCATTACAGGAGAAAAAGAGGTAAACAGAGATAGCCCTCTGTCTAAACATGAAGTCTGCCCCGTCAAGAAGCCGTAGCATTCTCTGCCATGATGATACATCCAAATACCATCAGACCCCGAATTTGCCATGAAATCATTTTACAAGCCACATCTAAATGCTCTCTGATTGCAAAAAATGCTCAATGATGTAGGAAATTTCCCAAAATCATTATTTTTAGAACACGCTAATAATCAACAACTTGTATTTATTTTACAAACTACCTCTTTGCAATTGCTATCGAATCGTGAGACGATTACTATCGAATCGCAACACGATTAGGGCCTTATTCCACTCTCTTAACAACCTAATGGAGAGCAAAAGAAACGATGAAATACCAAAATAAACACCAAAAATCGATATATTTCAATGCAAAATCGGGTCATGGAACCTATTTTCCCATAAACCGACCCTATTTTAGGCACTCATAAATAAACCCGAAAACAAATTAATGTTGATGAAGTATCTTAACACATTAGGCTTATAGGGGAAGCCAAGAAACATCCGTATGACACAGGCCACAGACAGCCTGTTGTGGAGACGATGCAGGCAGGTTGGGGACATGAATACAATAGAGCAAAAGGCACTGTATACAGTAACCTCAGCCTTTCAAACAACGAAGAAAACGATTTCGCCCAATGCCACAACACAACTGCGCCACAACACACAGTATGAAGCTGAATGACTGATTGTCAGCCCTTTAATTTTAGGTAACAAACGTTATAGTTTTGTAAATAAGAATAACATTTAGAACAATTTACAATTATTATTAGTATATTTAAAAGAATTTTTGAGTTATCAGGGCTCAAAAAGTATGTTATTTGTAAAATCAATTATGAGACAGCTAAAAATTCAGAAAAGTATAACCAATCGCGCCAGTGAAGCTTTAGACAAGTACCTGATCGAGATTGGTAGGGCACCATTGATTTCTATTGAGGAAGAAATCGAACTCGCTCAGAAGATCCGCAAAGGCGGACGGATTGGTCAACGGGCCAAAGACAAGTTGATTGTCTCTAACCTTAGATTTGTTGTCTCTGTGGCCAAGCAATACCAACACCAAGGGCTGTCGCTCACCGACCTTATCAACGAGGGCAACATCGGACTGATGAAGGCAGCGGAGAAATTCGACGAGACCCGAGGATTTAAATTTATATCTTATGCGGTGTGGTGGATACGGCAAAGCATTCTGCAAGCCATCGCCGAACAGAGCCGTATCGTGCGCCTGCCTCTCAATCAGGTGGGAACTCTGAGCAAAATCAATCACGAAATCAATCGTTTTGAACAGAAATACGAGCGCAGGCCCAGCACCGAGGAAATTGCAGACTCTGTAAATCTGGAAGTTGAGAAAATCACACAGAGCATGATGGCCGACGGCAATCATGTGAGCATTGACGCACCTTTTCAGGAAGGTGAGGACAACTCGATGGCCGATTTGATGTCGAGTGGAGATGACAGCATGACCGACCGCGGAGTAGACCATGAGAGCATGACGCAGGAACTGAACAGCGTGCTCGAGCATGTGTTGAAAGAACGAGAGGCCACCATTGTCAGAGAATGCTTTGGCATAGGCTGTCACGAGCTGGGATTGGAGGAGATAGGCGACCAGCTGGGGCTGACCCGCGAACGCGTGAGACAGATCAGGGAGAAAAGTATTCTGAAATTGCGCGAAAGCGGCAATATCAAAATATTAGCCAAATATCTTGGATAAACCGACAGCTAAAGGAGTGAGCTACGAAACTGAAACCTCGAGGGAAAACGACAAAACACCAGTCATAATCATGGATTCAAAGAATAAAAATTGAGATATTCTATTACAATTCAGGCAATATTTTTAAAGGGGAGCAGTTATTCACAGAAACAAGAGAAAGCATGCAAATAGACATTAACCACCTTGTCAAGACTTTTGGAGAAAAGACCGCTGTGGATATCTCCTCGTTTCAAATCAACCATGGCGACATCCTCGGACTGGTGGGCAACAACGGTGCAGGCAAGACCACACTCTTTAGACTGATGCTCGACTTGCTGAGGGCTGATGAAGGTGAGGTGATCATGACACCGCACGTGACCGCCGAGGGCTTGGAGGTGGAACCCATCAATCCCGCACAATCGGAGAAATGGAAGAAGATGACAGGCGCATATATCGACGATGGCTTCCTTATCGACTTCCTTAGTCCCGAAGAATATCTCGATTTCATTGCCAAAATCAACGGACAATCGCCTATCAACTGGGATCAGATAGAGGAGTCGGCAGTGGCCCGTTTCCTGCCCTTTGCCAATGGAGAGATATTCGGACAGAAGAAATATATACGCGACTTCAGTGCCGGTAACAAACAGAAGATAGGAATTATCTCCGTGCTTTTCTCCCAACCGGAGCTGGTTATTCTCGACGAGCCCTTCAACTTTCTCGATCCTTCCGGACAAAACATCCTCAAACATATCCTCACGGACTACCATCAGTCTACCGGAGCCACCATCTTAGTGAGCAGCCACAACCTGCAACATACGGTGGACATCAGTACACGCATCGCCCTGCTGGAAAAAGGAAAAATCATTGAGGACATGCCCAATGATCAGGGAAGTGCCCGCCTCACATTAGAGGAATACTTCAGAGTATGACCCATCCGGCTTGTCCTTCTCTCATAAAGGGCCAGCAAATAGTCCATAGACACGATTGGGACACCCCCTCTTCCCATATATTCCTCTCCCCTCCCTGTACTTCCTTCCATCTTTCCCGCATCTTCGTTCCCACATTCCCTCTATCTTCTCTCCCCTTTTCCTGCAACTGTCTATTTCCTATCGAATTATCCAAAAATCAGGGAAAATTCTTGGTAATATCACGAAAAAGATATACCTTTGCACTCGCAAATAAGGAATTGGTCATCATCCGACCTCTTTTCCCGTTTGTTTCGGGGTGTAGCGCAGTCCGGTAGCGCTCCTGGTTTGGGACCAGGTGGTCGCAGGTTCGAATCCTGTCGCCCCGACAAAAAGAGAAGCTAAATAGTTGTATGTAAACTATTTAGCTTTTCTTCTTTTAAATATCTCTTTAAATATTGCTAAACAAAGGCTCATATAATATTCTTGTGTTTTTAACATAATTATCTTGAATAGTTTGTTTATCTTTGTATCATGAATAAACCATCCTCCATAGACTACAAAGATGTGCTGTCGCTCTTTCTTCCCCAAGGGCTT
>JAEAMQ010000084.1 GCA_016901395.1 Prevotella sp.
AAAAAATACGTAACGTCTCCCCATAAACCCAACACGCAGCATACCAAAAAAATACGTAACGTCTCCCCACAAACTCGATACACGGCATGTCAAAAATACAATACATAGCGTTTCCCACACTCCAACATGTGGTGTTCACCCGAGAAGTTCACGGCAGGACAGGGTGGGCAGGTTTCCGTGCAATCCGACGGCCGCCGGCGGCCCTCTGCGAAATCAAAATGTGCCGGAGGGTTTCTGTTTCATCCGATAAATCCGTTGTTCAAAAAAAAACGCACTAAATCCGTTGTTCAGAAAAACACTGCGTGACCATCGACATCTGCACTATCTGCGAGAGAAAAACTATCATCGCGCGAGCCAATATTGCATTCTATTGCTGTCACTTGTTGAGCAAATCATGCGATTAGCTGCTAAAGTATAAAAATGATGTTCAATAAACCATCGTGAACCAAAACTAACAATCCCCCGTTGAGGCACTGGTCTCAACGGGGGATTGCAAAAGTTTTCAGCTGTTATCCAGCGACCTATACGATAGCTTGTTTGATGCTTTCAACGATATAATCCACCTCCTCATCGCCCACCAACGGACCACTCGGCAGACACATGCCCACCCTGAACAGTTCCTCACTCACACCGTTGGCATAGGCCACACAGTCCTTGTAGCAAGGCTGTTTGTGCATCGGCTTCCACAGAGGCCGACTCTCGATGTTGGCCTGGTCGAGCCACACACGCATGGCCTCCACGTTGGTGTTCGGTTCACAGTCGGTGTGGGCGCTGTCTACAAAATGGATGACACCCGCCGCACCGCCCACGGCACTCTTCACCGTCGCCTTGTAGGCGTTCTCCTGTCCCCTCACGCGCAACGAGGGCGAGAGCGTGATGGTGTTCAACCAGAAATTGGAGTCCATCTCCGGCGACGGGTTATCGTGAAACTCGATACCCTCTATCCCGGCAAACGCCTCAGCGTAGAGCCGTGCGATATGCCGATGATGGGCTATGTGCTCATCGACCACCGTCATCTGTCCACGTCCGATGCCCGCACAGATGTTGCTCATGCGATAGTTGTAGCCTATCTTCTCGTGTTGGTAATAGGGGTAGCCCTCACGGGCCTGTGTGGCGTAGAACATGATGTTGTTGCGGGCAGCCTCATCGGGACACACTAATGCACCACCGCCCGAGGTCGTGATCATCTTGTTACCATTGAAACTCAGCACGCCGTATTCGCCGAACGTGCCGCACACCTGTCCGCGGTAGCGCGAGCCGAGGCCCTCGGCGGCATCCTCCACCAGAGGGATGCCGTAGCGGTCGGCCACGGCCTTGATTTCGTTGATTTTCGCCGGCATACCGTAGAGATACACCACGATGATAGCCTTGGGCTTGCGTCCGGTCTGCTGCATGCGGTCTCTGATGGCCTCCTCCAGCAGACAGGGGTCCATGTTCCAGGTCTCCCGCTCCGAGTCGACAAACACTGGCTTGGCACCGAGGTAGGTCACAGGGTGCGATGATGCGCAGAACGTGAAACTCTGACAGATCACCTCATCGCCCGGACCAACGCCGAGTCCGACGAGCGCGAGGTGAACGGCCGCCGTGCCCGATGCCAGTGCCACCACCTGCTTATCCTTGAGCCTCTCGTTGCCCACGGGCCACAGTTTCCCGGGGTCATCCTCGTGTGGCCGGATGCTCTGCGGATAACTCTCGCCCGAGAAGTCTCTCACGGAACTTCCTTCCGCCAGTCTCTCCTCACCTGCTCCGGCCTGCTCCCCTCCCCTCCTGCCTGATGCATCTGTGGAGGCAATAAATCTCTTCAAGTCGTCCTCAAATCCATTCACATTTGGTCCCAACGGCACCACCCAATTGGTCTCAAACGCCTCCTTGATATACCTCTCCTCGTTGCCCGACATGTGTGCCAGACAGAGGATGATTCGTTTTTCCGGTTTCATATCTATTTATTTTTTATCTTTCCACCACAACAGAATATTATCATTTCTTCCATCTGTGGTTTATTGTCATAGTAAATTGAAGACATGGTAAAATTAAAGACATAGTAACATAATAACATCTTTTACCACTACGAATTACACGAATTTCACGAATTTCATCACTGTTTATTAATTCGTGTAATTCGTGTAATTCGTAGTCCCATTATTGTTTTCATCTTTCTCATCTGTGGTTAATAAAAGAGGTGGCAGAGCACTAGTGTCCGGTAAACTTCTCCTTAGAATTCGTAAGTATCTGATAAATAATATTTTCCGCGGACAAACGCCTGTACACGATTTGAAATGCCTACATTTGCAGAGTGTAAGCTAATCAATCA
>JAEAMQ010000085.1 GCA_016901395.1 Prevotella sp.
TTTGAAAAAACAGTAAAGGGTATTCAGTACAGGGTATCGCTTCTTGTGGTGTGGCTTTTCCTGTGCCATACCTATGGAGTCGGTGCCGATGGCGAACAGGGCATTCACCATAAACATCGACAGAAAAATGCATAGTATTCTCTTGTTTGCCATTAAAACTTACCTAAGATGCGGTCCATCACCCAGTTGACAGGTGTTGCACTGATGCTCGTGCAGTCGCATTCTGACTTGCCTTGCAGATGTTCGATGACCGCTCGGATGATCGGAAGCTGAACGTAAACGGGATTGGGTACCTCAATGTCCTGCACACCGTCGCAGGTAACGAGGTGTATCGGCTTATAGGTGAAGACCGAAAAGCGCAGCGAACCCTTGTCGCCCACCACGATAATGCTGTCTTCCTTGGCGCTGTCGTGGCCCACAAAGCACCACGATGCGCTGCCCGGGATGCCGCAGGCGAATAGGTATGACGCGCTGATGGTGTCTTCGGCCTGGTAGAGATGCGCCCGGTTCGTGGGATAACCATGTGCCCGGATGATGATGCCAAAAAGGTCTTGGAGCAGGTCAAGCTGATGGGGAGCGAGGTCGTAGAAGTAGCCGCCGCCCGAGATGTCGGGCTGAAGGCGCCACGGACGGTTGGCTCCCGACTGATAGTCGAGGTCGCGGGGGGGCACCGAAAACTGTATCTGCACATTGAGAATCTTGCCCAGTGTGCCGTCGTTGATAATCTCTTTCACCTTCTGGAAATAAGGCAGATAGCGACGATAATAGGCCACAAAGCAGGGCACGCCGGTCTCTTCGCTGATGCGGTTGATGCGCAGGCAGTCCTCATAGCTGGCCGCCAGCGGTTTCTCGATGTAGCAAGGCTTGCCCGCCCGCATCGACATGATGGCAAAGGTGGCATGACTTGAGGGGGGCGTGGCGATGTAGATGGCATTCACCTCGGGGTCGTCGATGAGCTGTTGGGCATCGGTATACCACTTCTTGATGTTGTGACGCTCGGCGTAAGCACGTGTCTTCTCCTCGTTGCGGGCCATGACAGCCTCGACGTGAGAGCCTTCAACCTCGTTGAAAGCAGGCCCCGACTTCTTCTCGGTGACCTCTCCGCAACCTATAAATCCCCAGCTTATTTCCTTCATAATTGTTCGTGTTTGATGCAAAGTTACTAAAAACTCGTAAAACCAATGAATGGTTTTCCGATTTTATATGATGATTTTGGCTATCATGGCGGGCCAGTATCCCCATTTGTAGGTATTATTTGCGATTAGTCGTTAAATCTCAACTATTTGCCTTATTTTCTTTGTACCTTTGCAGCCCAATAGGTTTTCTCACATGAAGTTGTCAGAATTACATACAGGTCAAAGCGGTGTTATCGTCAAGGTGACTGGTCACGGAGGGTTTCGCAAACGCATTGT
Source organism: Prevotella sp. (assembly GCA_016901395.1). Lineage (GTDB taxonomy): Bacteria > Bacteroidota > Bacteroidia > Bacteroidales > Bacteroidaceae > Prevotella. The sequence goes on from JAEAMQ010000085.1 coordinate 1,413, forward strand.
CGAGATGGGATTTATCAAGGGCAAGAAGGTCGAAGTGCTGCTCAACGCCCCTCTCAAGGATCCCGTGAAATATAAAATCATGGGGTATGAGGTGAGTCTCAGACACTCCGAGGCCGACATGATAGAGGTCATCACACAGGAAGAAGCCCGTCGACTCCGCAAAAACGAGAAGCCAGGCGAGGCCGTCAGCATGGAAGACCTGACATTGGACGACAATTTCGACCCCACCTCAGACACCACTCCAAACACCGCCGCCGACCCCATGAGCGAGGAGCAGCTGCAGGAAGCGGCCATGAACAAGCGCCGCGTCATCAACGTGGCCTTGGTGGGCAACCCCAATTGCGGCAAGACTTCGCTGTTCAATTTTGTCTCGGGCGCTCATGAGAACGTGGGCAACTACTCGGGCGTGACCGTCGATGCCAAGGAGGGCCACGTGGAGTGGGGAGGCTATCGGTTTAATCTCGTAGACCTTCCCGGCACTTATTCGCTCTCGGCCTACTCGCCGGAGGAACTGTATGTGAGGAAGCAGTTGGTGGAAAAATCACCCGACATTGTCATCAATGTAATCGACACGTCGAACATCGAGCGCAATCTCTACCTCACCACGCAGCTCATCGACATGCACGTGCGGATGGTGGTGGCGCTGAATATGTACGACGAGACACGCAAACGCGGTGACCATGTGGACTATGCCAAGCTCTCGGAGCTGTTTGGTGTGCCTATGGTGCCGACCGTGTTCAAGTCGGGCGAAGGGGTCGACGACCTTTTCCGCATGGTGGTAAAGACCTACGAGGGCATCGAGGACAAGGAGCCGTCGTTCCGTCATATCCATATCAACCACGGACACGAGATAGAAAACGGCATCGCCGACATACAGGAACACCTCAAGCAGGAAAGCCATCTGCGCGAGTATTACTCCACCCGTTATCTGGCCATCAAACTGCTGGAATACGACCGCGATGTGGAAAACTACATCCGGCGGCTGCCCGATGCCGATGAGATCTTGCACCATCGAGACATCACCGCCCACCGCGTGATGGAGGAAACCAAGACCGATCTCGAAACGTCGATTATGGATGCGAAGTATGGTTTCATACACGGCGCGCTCAAAGAAGCTGAATATCAGCCCGGCAGCAAGGCCGACACTTATCGCATCACCCATCTTCTCGACCGCATACTGACCAATCGGCTGGTGGGGTTCCCCATCTTTATCATTGTGCTGTGTGTCATGTTTTTCACCACGTTCTCGCTCGGAGCCTATCCCATGGACTGGATAGATATGCTCGTGGCATGGCTCGGAGAGATGGTGGGACAATACCTGCCCGACGGTCCGGTGAAGGCCATGCTCGTAGACGGAATACTCGGCGGTGTAGGCTCGGTGGTCGTTTTCCTGCCCCAAATCCTCATTCTCTATTTCTTTATCTCGTTTATGGAAGACTCCGGATACATGTCGCGCGCGGCATTTATCATGGATAAGCTCATGCACAAGATAGGCTTGCACGGCAAATCGTTTATCCCCCTTATCATGGGTTTCGGCTGCAACGTGCCCGCCATCATGGCCACCCGCACCATCGAGAGCCGCCGTTCGCGTCTGGTCACGATGCTCATTCTGCCGCTTATGAGTTGCGAGGCGCGCATCCCCATTTATATCATGATCGTGGGAACCTTCTTCGGTCTGCGTGTGCAGTGGCTCGTGATGCTCTCGCTTTACATGATAGGCATCCTCATTGCCATGCTTATCAGCAAGGGACTCACGAAGTCGATACTCCGCGGTGAGGACGTGCCTTTCGTGATGGAGCTGCCGCCCTACCGCTTTCCCACGGCCAAAGCGCTGTTCCGCCACACCTGGGAGAAGGGCAAACAGTATCTCAAGAAGATGGGTGGCATCATCCTCGTGGCCAGCATCATCGTGTGGGGATTGGGCTATTTCCCCCACGACGAAAATCTGACGCAGCAGCAACAACAGGAGCAGAGCTTCATCGGGCGCATCGGCAAAACCGTGGAACCCGTGTTCCGTCCGCAGGGATTTAACTGGAAACTTGACGTGGGCCTGCTGGCCGGCGTGGGTGCCAAGGAGATTGTGGCCTCCACGCTTGGTGTGCTCTATGCCAACGACGACAGTTTTGCCGATGGCGACAACAATGCCAACAGCAGCAAATACCACCGCCTGCACGAGCATATCGCGAGCGATCTGGCTACGATAAACCATGTGCCGCAGTCCAAAATAGAGCCGATGGCTACGCTCACGGCCTACTGTTTCCTGCTCTTTGTGTTGCTCTATTTCCCCTGCGTGGCCACCATTGCGGCCATCAAGGAGGAGACCGGTTCGTGGCGATGGGCAGGTTTTGCGGCTGTCTATACCACGGTCTTGGCCTGGATGGTGTCGGCCGTGGTCTATCAGGTGGGCAGCTTACTCATTTTGTAAGTCCGCCCGTCTTGGTTTGGCGCGAAGGCCTTTCTGTTTTCCTATTACTCCAATACCTCTTTCCCTTTTCTGCCAAATTATTTGCAGAAAGGGGTAGTAGATATTGTTTTTTGTTCTAAAAGAATGAATATGCAGCGTTGTTGCATATCCTTTCAAGGCTCATTTTGGTGCAATCTCGCCGTTGTATCAAGGTGAACCGGTGATGATGGAGTGGAGGTGGAAATATTTGATAATCAGGTTTTTGCCGCGCCTTCTGCCTGTTCCTAAAACCATTACAACGGAATGGCTTTACGATTAGGTACTAATCGCACGACGATTAGATAGTTATCGCGATGCGATTCGATAGTATTCGTGAGACGATTAGATAGTTATCGCAACCCCGTCTCATTCTTGTAGTTTCACACCCTCTGTTTTCTCTCCTTTAGTTGCATGATTATTCATCGGGAAACAGATGGCTGAAGTGTGTTTTTTCCGTTTTTCCCCTCCCCTTTATCCCCTTCCTTTTTTTGTTGCAATATAAATTACAACGAATCGCATAAATTTAACAAGTTAGTAACATTATATCGAAACTTTTTACTTAATTTTGCACTTGAAAGGTATAAACGGGGGTTACCCCCATTGTTTTTAATTTAAATTTTATTAATCTTATGCAGAAAAGATTGTTCTTTCTGATGGCAATGGTATTGATGTTCACGACATCTATCATGGCTCAGATCACAACTTCCGGTATTAGTGGAAAGGTAACTGCAGATGGAGAAAACGTGATTGGTGCGACCGTCGAGGCCGTACACACGCCTTCCGGCACACGTTATACCGCAGTTTCCAACGAGAAGGGTATGTTCGCTATCAACGGTATGCGCGTCGGCGGACCCTACGAGGTGAAGATTTCCTACATTGGTTATGAAACCAAGGTGGTGAAAAACATCTCGCTACAGTTGGCCGAGACCTATAACCTGAATACCTCTCTCTCTGAGGATGCCCAGCAATTGGGCGAAGTAGTGGTAGCAGCCAAGGCTACGAAGTTTACGACGGAGAAGACCGGCGCCTCTACCAACATATCCAATCAGCAGATTGTCAATACGCCTACCGTGAACCGTAGCATCACCGACGTGACCCGTCTGTCTCCCTATGGCGGCAACGGCATGAGCTTCGCAGGTGTGGACGGACGTACCGCCAACTTCACAGTCGACGGTGCCAACTTCAACAACAACTTCGGTTTGAGCGACAAGCTGCCCGGTGGTGGCAATCCTATCTCGCTCGATGCTATCGAAGAGTTGCAGGTGGTGGTAGCCCCCTACGATGTTCGGCAGACCAACTTCATCGGCGGTGGTGTGAATGCCATCACGAAGTCGGGTACCAACACCTTCAAGGGTAGTGCTTATATCTATCATCAGAACGAGAATATGCGTGGCGATGCCATCGATCGCGTGCAGATCACCGGTGCCCGCGACAAGGACCAGAGCACCACTTACGGCTTCACCCTCGGTGGCCCGATCATCAAGAACAAGCTGTTCTTCTTTGTCAATGGTGAGATGCAGAAGACTCCTACCGTGGTAAACCGCTGGCGTGCATCAGAGGACGGCGTGTCCGACGAGACCAATTATATCTCCCGCACCACGCTCAGCGATATGCAGACGGTGTCTGATTATGTGAAAAGCAAATACGGCTACGACACCGGTTCCTATACCAATTTCCCTGCAGACGAGAACAACTATAAGATTTTGGCACGCATGGACTGGAACATCAGCACCATGCACCACCTTGCCCTGCGCTACAACTACACCAAGAACCGCACCTGGTTCTCGCCCAACTCTTCTTCGATGGATGGTGGCACACGTATGACCGAAGCCCGTATGTCTAAGGCTTCGATGTCTTACGCCAACTCAATGTATGCGATGGACAACCTCGTTCATTCGTTCTCATTTGATTTGAACAGCCGTCTGACAGACATGCTCTCCAACCAGTTCCTCGCTACTTATTCAGTGTTGAACGACCTGCGTGCCAGCAATTCAGACGAATTCCCCTTTATCGACATCTTGAAAGACGGTCAGGCTTACCTGTCATTGGGTTACGAATTGTTCACCTGGAACAATGCCGTACATAATAAGGTGTGGAACGTGAAGGATGAGTTGACCTATTACATGGGTGCCCACAAGTTTATCGGCGGTCTCGCATACGAATACAAAATGGCCGACAACCAGTATATGCGCAACGGAACAGGCTATTATCGCTACACCAGCCTTGATGACTTCCTTAACGGAGCTGAGCCTGAAATTGTCAACCTGACCTACGGTTACAATGGGGAGACCAGCCCTGCCGCACGTGTCCGCACCAACAAGATTGGCGTTTATGGTCAGGACGAGTGGTCTGTCAACCAGAATTTCAAACTCACCTACGGCATCCGCATCGATGGATTATTCTTCAACAACAGCGACCTGATGACCAACAAGGCCATCTATGACCTCGATTATGACGGTCGTCATATCGACACTGGTAAGTGGCCTTCTGCCAATCTCATCTTCTCGCCCCGCGTAGGATTTACCTGGGACGTGCTCGGCGACAAGAGCCTGAAGGTGCGTGGCGGTTCGGGTCTCTTCGCAGGAAACCTTCCTCTGGTATTCTTCACCAACATGCCGACCAACAGCGGTATGGTGCAGTATCAGGCACAGATCAATGCCAGCAATGCGGCAAAGAATGGATTTGACATGAGTGAGTTTGCCGGCGGTCTTGTGACCGATGCCAATGGACGTGCCACGGCAGCAGCTCTGTTGGACAAGCTGGCCTCTCTCGGCTACCCCACTACCATCACTCCTGAGGACGGAACACTGCCTTCTGCCATCGCTGCCGTAGACTCTAAGTTCAAGATGCCGCAGGTTTGGAAGACCTCTCTGGCCGTAGACTATGCGCTGCCCGTATCGTTCCCCTTCACTGTTACGGTGGAAGGCATCTTCAACAAGACCGTCAATGGTGTGTCTATCTCTGATTGGAGCATCCCCAATGTGGGTGGATTCTCCCGTTTCAACGGCGTGGACAACCGTCCTATCTTCCCTTCTGGCTTCCGCACCAATACCAAGGCATTCGTTCTGGAGAACACCAGCCGTGGCTATGGATGGTCTACCAACATCGAGTTGAACGCCCGTCCTACGGATTGGCTCACCCTGACCGCTGCCTATACCCACACTGTGAACAAGGAGGTTACGGGTATGCCGGGTTCCAATGCGGAGTCTGCCTTCACCTATGTACCTACTGTTGAAGGTCCCAACAACATCAAACTGCACAACTCGCAGTATGTCACTCCCGATCGTTTCATTGCTTCTCTCACCACCCATGACAAGAGCGGCAGCCACTATAGCTTGATCTACGAGGCTTGGCGCGGTGGTTACAACTACTCTTACATGACCGTAAACGACATGAACGGCGACGGCTACAACTATGATGCCCTCTATATTCCGACCGATCAGCAGGTGGCTGACAATCAGTTCCGCTTCGTGTCTGAAGATGATAAGACCCGATTTATGGATTATGTGCATGCCAACAGCTACCTGAAGAATCATCAGGGCGAGTATGCCGAGGCCTACAGCGTCTATTCTCCTTGGGTTCACCGCATCGACTTCAGCTACAAGCACGACTTCAAGCTCAATGTGGGCAAGACCAAGCACGGTCTCCAGCTCAGCCTCGATGTGAAGAACTTGATGAACCTTTTCAACTCCAGCTGGGGTGTGGCCAAGTATCTCAATCCCGAGATTGGCACCGACCCGCGCGTCCTGAAGTATGAGGGCGTTGACGCAGAGGGCTATGCCACCTTCTCGACACCATCTTCTATCAGCGGCAGTACTAAGACTTTCGTGCCCTATCACTCCATTGGCCAGTGCTGGTATGCGTCGATTGGTATCAAGTATATGTTCAACTAATTTAATGTCAAGACAATATGAAAATCAAAAATATCATCCCGGCGTTCATCGCAGCGATTGCACTGCTTGTCGTTGGCTGTACAGACGATGATAATATCACACTGCTCGACAATGTCCAGGTGTCCTCATCTTATATCTCTCTGCCCTTGGACGGTGGGTCCAGCTCGTTCACGGTGAATGCCAAGGGCGACTGGAAGCTGGAGAAAGTGATGACCAAGAAGGACTCCGTGAAATGGTTGACACTGTCGGATACTATTGGAACAGCTGGCCAGACGGAGGTGACTCTCACCGCCCCCTCGACCCTCGACGGTCGTAGTGCAGAGCTGTTGCTCACCTGCAACGGTCAGACTCAGCATATCAATGTCATCCAGGGCGTTGCCACTATCAGCTCTGCCACCTGTGCGGAGGTGATTGCAGGCCCCGACAGCAAGTCGTATAAGGTGACCGGTACGGTATCGGCCATTGCCAATACCACATACGGAAACTGGTATCTGACAGACAATACAGGTACCATCTACATCTATGGCACACTCGATGCCAAGGGTGCAGAGAAGAACTTCTCAAGCTTAGGCCTTGAGGTGGGCGATGAAGTGACCGTGTCAGGACCTAAGACTACCTATGGCTCTGTCGTGGAATTGGTGAATGTGACGGTGGTGGAGATCAACAAATCACTCATCAAGGTTGACTCCGTGGAGAACGAAAAGCTCCCCGTGGAGGGTGGCGAGTTCACAGCATACCTCACTTGCAAGGGTGAGGGCGTGTCGGTAGACATTCCTGAGGATGCCAGCTCCTGGCTGTCTATCTCCTCGATTCAGTCGGCCGGAACTAACGCGGTGGTGAAGTTCAAGGCAGCTGCCAACGATGGTGGCGACCGTTCTACCACTCTGACTTTCCACACGACGGACGGCTCGAAGGATTATACCTCACAGACTACTCTCACTCAGGCTGGTGCCATTGTGGATGCAAGCGTGGCCGATTTCATAGCCGCTGCGGTAAGCACTACCTCTTATCGTCTCACGGGAATTATCTCCAAGGTTGTTGATGCTGCCAAGGGCAATGTCTATATCAAGGACTATTCCGGCGAGGTTTATGCCTACAAGCTGGCTGATGTGTCTGCCAAGGGTCTGAAGGAAGGCGACATCGTGACTGTCGTAGGGCAGCGCGGCGACTACAAGGGCACTTCGCAGCTGACGTCTGGCACTATCGAAGCGGTCAACCCTGTTACCACAGCTACCATCGCTGAAGTACTGGCCAAGGCCGATGATACGAGCAAATTCTTCATGGTGACAGGCACAATCACCAACATTGCCAACACGTCTTATGGTAATTTGACGCTGAAGGATGCCACCGGTGAGATCTATGTCTATGGCACTTATCCCGGCTATGGCGCTACAGGAGATGCCCGCAAGGGTGTGGTAGATGCCATGGGCCTCAAGGTGGGCGACGAACTCACCGTGATTGCGGCAAAGAGTTCTTATAAAGGAACTGCTCAGCTTGTCAATGGCTTCTATTTCAGCCATGTGAGTGCACAGTAAGTAAAATCTGTAAATACGATAAGATGGGTGTGTCGGGAACGTTCCGGCACACCCATCATTGTTTATAATGAGTTGTAGATAACGGCTGTTTACTGCGACGTAATCGGTTTGGTGACAGAGCTCCAGCGATTCTGTCGTTGGCCATTGCCATGAAGAGCTCTGGTCGGTTTCACGGTTTTCTTCCTGTCCGGACATAGTTGTTGACCGGATAGAATGTGTTCAGGATGGTGGCAAGGGGTAGTCTTCCAGATAAGAGTGATGCTTTTCAGTTGGCTCAACGGTGTGCAAGGTCAGTTTGAATACATGGAGTTCTTGCTCCAGTCATAGGCTAATCAGGGGTGGATAATTGCTTTGATTTGTCTTCTGCAAACAATATTCAAATAGAGTTCCTGTTCCTAAAAATTGTGGATAATAGGTTCGATTTGCCTTCTGCAAACTATATTCAAATGGAGTTCCTGTCTCCAAAAATTGTGGATAATAGGTTTGATATGCCTTTTGCAAACTATATTCTGCGTATGTCGTGCCCAGATACTATGTTCCTGACAGTGATATTTCTCCTTGCTTTGGGCGGTTATGCTTCGCAGGATGGGCTGCCGACTCCGTTCGAAAATCAGGTATTTTGTTTACATGGCGTTAGTAACGATAAAAAAAAAAGCCTGACGGGAGATTTCCGTCAGGCTTTTGAATAAGGTTGGTTATCGTTGGACTATGCTCCGCAGAAGAACAGAACAATAATCTGTGCGGTCAGAATTCTGAGGAACATACTCAGTGGATACACCGTAGAGTAGCCCACGGCCGGAGCTTCTTTGCTGCAGCTTGCATTGGCGTAAGCCAGTGCGGGTGGGTCGGTATAGGTTCCGGCAACCATACCCATGATTGTAAAATAGTTGAATTTATACTTCAGTCGGGCGATGGTTCCTACGATAAGGATCGGGATAATGGTAATGAGGAAACCGGTATAGACATATTTCAGTCCGTCGCCGGCTACCACAGTCTGCCAGAATCCGGCTCCCGCCTTGATACCTACACTGGCCAGGAAGAGCACGAGACCAATCTCACGCAACATCATATTGGCCGAAGTGGTGGTGTAAGTCACGAGCTTAAAGCGGTAACCGAAGCGGCCAATGAGAATCGCAATGATCAGCGGACCACCGGCAATACCCAGCTTCAAGGGTACGGGCATGCCCGGAATGGAGAGGGGTATGCTACCAAAGAGGATGCCGACGATAATTCCAATGAAGATGGTGGCGATGTTGGGGGCGTTGAGTCGCTTGGCCGAGTTACCCATAATCTCGGCTACTCGGTTCACGTTTTCTTCCCGACCGACAACCATAATCCTGTCTCCCACCTGGAAATGGTGGTTGCGAGAGGCAAAGAGGTCGATGTCCTGACGGGAGATGCGGGTCACGTTCACGCCGTAAACACTGGAGAAATGCATCTTGCCAAGGGTCTTTCCGTTCATCTTCGGATTGGTCACGACGATGCGTTTGGATATCATCGGCTGCTGGTCTACATATTTTCCGTCGTTCCAAGATGCCTCAATCTCCGGACCGATAAAGGCTTTGATAGCCTCGGCATCGGCTTCGGCACACACAATCAGCACCTCATCGCCTACATTGAAGATGGTGTCTCGCTTAGGCGTAATGAGTTCATCGTTGTGGTGAAGACGCGTGCAGACAATGTCACGATTGAGAAATTCGGATATCTCCATGAGGTTACGGCCGGAGATATAGGAGTTGGTCACGCGGAGAGTCATAGCGTGAGGCTTGGCATGGGGGTTCTCAGCCTCTGCCTCATTGAGCAGTTCTTCCTCGTCTTGGAGTTTGGTTTTGGTAATGTAACGGATGGCAATGGTTGCTCCGATGATACCCAACACGCCGAGAGGATAGGCGCAGGCGTATCCGTTGGCAATCTGCGGGGCATCGCCATTGGTATAAATGGCGTTGAGAGCCTCGTTGGCAGCACCCAGACCGGGGGTGTTGGTTACGGCACCATACAGCGTTCCGACCATCATCGGGAGGTTGCTCGGGTTGCTCGTATCAAAGAAAAGATAATAGCAAGCGAACATCATCAGCACATCAAGAAATATCATTGCTGTGGCCAACATGTTGAGTGTGACACCTCCTTTGCGGAAACTTTCAAAGAAACCGGGTCCCACTTGGAGACCAATACAGAACACAAACAGGATCAAACCGAAGTCCTGCATGAATGTCAGAATCTCTTTCGGTCCTGTAAAACCTATGTGCCCGGCTACAATTCCGGCAAAAAGAACGAAAGTCACACCGAGAGAAATGCCTCCGATTTTGACTTTGCCTAATAATACTCCAATAGAAATCACAAGGCCATAGAGCAATGCAATATGGGCTACCGAGTCTTGGGTCGTGAATAGATTAATTAACCAGTCCATTTCTTATTTACATGAATCAGTGTGCAAAATTACAAAATTTAACGATGATTTCAAAGTAAACCATGTGATTTTATATCAGGCATACACAAAATTAAGTATAAAAAGTACAGATAGGATAATCAGGGTCCAATTGAGTTCACGCCATTTTCCCAGACATAATTTCAGGATGACAAAGCTCAGAATGCCCAGACAGATGCCATCGGCGATGCTGTAGCAGAGCACCATGGTAATCATGGTGATGAAGGCTGGAAAGGCTTCTCCGATGTCGCCAAGGTCGATTTTCTTCACGGAATCGAGCATCAACACACCCACAAGCACCAGCGCTCCCGATGTGGCTGCGGCCGGAATGAGCATGAAGATGGGGGAGAGGAGCAGTGAGAAGATGAAAAACGCTCCCACTACAAAGCTTGTTACGCCGGTACGTCCGCCCTCGGCAATGCCCGAAGCACTCTCTATATAGGTGGTGATGGTGCTCGAACCGAGCATTGCTCCGCACGTGGTGCCGATGGCATCACTCATCATTGCCTCTTTCACACGGGGGATGGTGCCGTCGGGTTTCACAATGCCGGTCTTCTGGGCAAGGCCCACCAGTGTGCCCACGGTGTCGAAAATGTTGACTATCAACAATGAAATCACCACCAGCACGGTGTTGTAATTGTAGAGACCTTCGAAGTCAAACTGGCAGAAAATGGGGTCCAGACTCTGTGGTGCCGACACCGGAAGCCAATGGTCGGGAATCTGTGTCACACCCATCGGAATGCCAATCACTGTGGCTGCAATGATGCCATAGAACAGTGCTCCCTTGATGCGACGGGCCATAAGGATGCCGCTCAGCATGATGGCAATGATGCCCAGAATGGACATGGGGGTAAACTCGCCCAGCCCGACAAACGTTCCTTCCTTGGGCACAATGATTTCGGCATTCTTCAATCCGATAAAGGCGATAAACATTCCGATGCCCGCAGAGATGGCATAACGCAGGTTTTGCGGGATGGAATCGAGTATCATCTCGCGAATATTAAAGAAGGTAATAAGCAGGAAGATGACTCCTTCGATCAGCATGATTGCCAGCGACTGCTGCCAAGTGTAGTGCATCGCCTGGCAGAGGGTGAAGGCAAAGAAGGCATTGAGGCCCATGCTCGGGGCTTGTGCAAACGGTAGTCGTGCCATGAAAGCCAGGAGGAGTGTGGCGATGGCCGATGCCAAGGCGGTGGCGGTGAAGAGTGCACCTTTGTCCATGCCGGTCGTAGAGAGGATGGCTGGGTTTACTGCGAGGATGTAACTCATCGTCAGAAAGGTGGTCGCACCGGCAATCATCTCGGTCTTGAGTGTTGTGATCTTAGGGTCGAAGCCTAATGTTTTCTCTAAAAAATTCATAACAGTGGGTATTGGTATTGTTTAAATTTGATTGTTCGTCGGGTGTATCAGTCTTGCTCCGACACGATGCCGTAGCTCAAAAGCCACGCATCGAGGAGCCGTCGGGCAATGGAAAGTTTCTGTGGGATGCGTGGCAGCGCGTCGTATCTGAACCAGCTTCCCTTCGACAGCTCAGACTTCTGCAGATGGATATCGCCTGAAACATAATCGGCATTGAAGCCCACCATCAGTCCGCAGGGGTAGGGCCAGGGCTGCGAACCGAAGTAGCTGATGTTGGTGATGGTGACTCCCGTCTCCTCCATCACCTCGCGCTGCACGGCCTCTTCGAGTGTCTCGCCTGTTTCGACAAAGCCTGCCACGAGCCCGAAGAAGTCGCTCTTGAAGTTTCTGGCATGCACGAGCAACACCTCGTCGCCCCGATGGATGAGCACGATGATGGCCGTGGCGAGTTGTGGCCACACCTCCTTGCCACACTCGGTACACTGCTTGGAGATGTCGGTCGACATGCGCATGGGTGCCCCGCACACTCCGCAAAAGCGGGTGTTCTGGTCCCAGTAGAGCAGCTCCTGACATTTGCCCGCCTTGAGGTAGAAACTCATGGGTAGATGATAGAATGTCTGTCGGAGTCCGATAAACTCATAGCCGTTGGCCCGCAGCGAGTCGTTGGTCACGACGATGTTCTGAGGATTGTCAATGTTGAGCGTTCTGACCTCCGTGCCATCGCCCATCGGCGTGATGGTCATCACGTGTGTCCACGGCTTGGTCTCGATGGGCGGCTCCGCACAGCAGGGTATGGTGTAGGTGCCGTCGGGCCGTTTTTCGAGCATCAGATCGCTCTTGCTGAAAATAAAATAATAGGAGTTCAAAGTATAAAAATAGTCATCGCCGCCTCCATGAGGCCGGCAGTCATGTCATGTTAATGGTGTCCGAAGAGCAGTGCCCTGTCTCTCTCGATGGCTGGCTTCACCCATTCCTCGGGCACAAAACGCCAGTTGTGATTGGGCTTTGGGTCTATGCTGCCAGCCTTGTGTATCTCCTCCATGAGATAATGGCGCTGGTCTTTGTCCGACTGCCACACGATGCGGCTCGCCAGACTGTCTTGCGGGATGCCGGCACCCTTGGTGAGCAGTTCGCCGCCGCCATTGCCCCGATAGCTGTTCATCGCCACCCGATACCATGCTTTAGGGTCGAAAGGCTGTCCGTTGCTCATCTTCAGAATATTCACTTTCTGTCCGTCGGGCTTGGTCACGTCGACCTCATAGTCGATGCCGGCTGCCGCGTCGAAGTTGAAGGTGAAATGCTTGAAGCCCAATCGCTGGGCATCGCCCTGTGTGCGTGAGTCGAGCAAGAGCAGGTGGTCGTCGGGCGAATGCATGGTGTTGACCCACTGGTCGTAGCTCATTTCGAGGTGTCTGCGTATTTCCTCACCTGTCATGCGGAGCACGTAGAGTTGATTTTCAAACTTGTAAAGGTTGAACATGTCGCTCACCCGAACAGGTCCTGCCTTGATGCTCTCGTCGAAAGACAGGGGCGCGTTAAACGAGATGTCGGCTCCAGTGATCTTCATTTGCAGGTTGAGAATGAGGTCGTTGAAGGCCGAATTGCCAAAATAGCAGTCGCGGGTGTAGATGGTTTCCTTGAAATTGCCTATCACCTCGTCGGCATACGCCATCACTTTCTGGGTAAACTGGTTGAACGATTGGACAAACGCCTGGTCCACTTCCTCGTCCCTCACACTGTGTAACCGGCCCTCGGCATGGGCCAAGGCCCACTTCTTTTTCTCACGGGTGAGCGTCAGTGTGGCCTCTGCCACGGTCATGGCATTGTTGGCCGGGTCGAGGCATATCACCTGTTGGCCAGCCACATTGGTCAGAGGTTCGCTGTAGCGCGTGTGGTCGTGGCCAAACATCACCACCGTGAAGCCCGGCACTTCGCGCGCTACTTTCAGTGCTGCGTCTTCCATATACTGGGGTGTGGTGATGCCACCCTCGCGGCCCGAATGGAAGAGTCCGACGATGACGTCGACCTTCTCCTTCTCCTGCAACACCTTGACCCACCGACGGGCGGTACTCACCATCTCGTCGAAACGGAGTCCGCTCCACAACTTCTGGGGCAGCCAGTTGGGAATGGCCGGTGTCAGCAGTCCGAGCACGCCGACCTTCACGCCTTCGCGCTCGATGATGGTGTAGGGCTTCACATAGGGTTTCCCCGTTGCTATGTCGATAATGTTGGCCCCAATGACGGGGCATTTCAGTTCGGCTATCCATTTGTCGTAGACCTTATGACCGGTTTCCACGTCGTGGTTGCCGATGCACTGTGCGTCATAGCGCAGATAGTTCACCACCTCGGCCCCGATGTTGGGGCTGAGCGTATCGATATAGTTGGAAAAATAAGACATGGGTTGTCCCTGCAGGATATCTCCGTTTTCGAGCAGGATGAGGTTGGACCCATAGATGGCCCGCTCCCTGTTGAGATAGGTGCTCACACGGGCCAGCGAGCCCGCCATCGGTTTATGGTTGATAAAGTCGTAAGGGAAGAATGCTCCATGAACATCAGATGTTTCTACGATTTTCAGTGTTACCGTCTTTTTTTTGGCCATACTTCCATTGAAAAAGCAGAGCGCCAGGAGGCACCCTGCAAGTATTGTTTTTCTCATTGAGTGTTTAAAATAAAAATCTTTGCCTTGTGTTGGTAAAAATATCCTCTTGGTCAGCCGGAATAACGGGTGTCGGGACCAAACAGTGTAAGGCTGTCGGCAGGGGCTGAGAAAAGTTTGCGAGTGCCCCGTCCGACCCCTAATCGAAGGTGGAACGGCTCATGTCTCCGGTCTCGATGCCGAGTTTGAGCCATTTCATGCGTTGCTCGGAGGTGCCGTGGGTGAAGGTCTCTGGCTGCGAATAGCCGCGTGCCTTCTCCTGCAGATAGTTGTCGCCGATCACTTCGGCACACTGTATGGCTTCCTCGATGTCGCCGTCTTCCAGACTCTGATATTCCTCGTTGTCATAATGTGCCCATACGCCGGCATAGTAGTCGGCGAGCAATTCCAGTTTCACGCTGATTTTGTTGGCATCGGCAGAGTTCATCTGCGCCATCTGCTCGTGGGCTTTTCCTAAGGTACCCAAGAGGTATTCCACATGGTGTCCCACCTCGTGGGCGATGACGTAGGCATAGGCAAAGTCGCCGTCGGCCCCCAGCTGGCGTTTCATATTGGAGAAGAAACTCAGGTCGATATAGAGCTTCTGGTCGCCCGAGCAGTAGAACGGACCCACGGCAGCCGTCGCACCGCCACAGGCGCTCTGTACCGATGAGGTGAACAGCACGAGTGTTGGTGGGGTGTATTTGCGCCCCATTTTCTCAAATTCTTTGCTCCATACATCTTCGGTGCCTGCCAATATCTGACGGGAAAACTTTGCCAGTTGCTGTTCTTCCTCTGTGAATTGCTGCTCACCCTGCTGCTGAGTCTGCTCGTTGCCTCCCGTCAGTGCACCCGACTGGGCCACATTGGTCACCACGTCGCCGATGTTTCCACCCGAAAGAAAGGTGAACAGTGCTATGATGATGATACCACCGATGCCTCCTATACCTGCTTTGGCTCCGCCGCTTAGGCCACGACGGTCTTCAACGTTGTTGCTTTCGCGTCTACCTGTCAGTCTCATATCTTCTTATTTTTGGTGATTTGTAATGTTTTGCTTAATGTCCTGCAAAGATAATGGTTTTTATTTTAATTAGTGGTTCTTAATGTATTTTTTCGGTATAGTAACTTATAAAATATGGACTGTGGCCCAGACCCTTGGACAACGATGGATACATGGAAGTGAGGGGACAGGGCTTCCCTCGTTTCATGTGTGCACTTTCTGTAATAGATAAATTCTCGATGAAATTTTTTGAAAACCCCTTTCAAAATGGCTCTCAATCCAGACAAGGGTATAAGTGGGACGTAAAATGTGAAAAATCGGGTGTCTTTGTAAGTTGCTGAAAATTAGCTGTTTATGGAGTTTGTCTATCTTCTCGATGTTCAAGAAATGCGTTTTTTGCTTGCCTTTACTATCTAATCGCAGTGCGATTAGGCCTTTTACGTGTTGCGATTAGATAGAAATGGCAGCGCGATTCGATAGGAATCGCACCGCCATCTCGCTGTTTTGACGCTTACATGTCACTTTTCAGGCTTCAGTAAAGCGATTTACGTATAAAAAGGAAGCTATCCTAATTTTTAAAAACGATGAAGTAAATTTACAATTTAAACACAAAAAAGGCAGTGCCGACATTTGTCGGACACTGCCTTTTTGAGATTTATAGGATGAGGAAGACTATGGCTGGGCCACTTCCTCTACACTGTCTTCTACGGTCACCAACTTAAACGACAACTCGTCTTTGCCAGGCACTTTGCCCACGGTGATGGTGTCGCCCTGACGGATGTCGTTGGAGAGGATGCGCTCGCAGATGCCGTCTTCCACATAGTTCTGGATGGCACGCTTCAGCGGGCGGGCGCCAAACTGCACGTCGTAGCCCTTGGTAGCTACAAACTCCTTGGCTTTGTCGGTGAGCTGCACGTGGTAGCCCAGGTCCTCAATGCGCTTGTAGAGTCCGCGCAACTCAATGTCGATAATGCGCTTGATGGCGTTGAGGTCGAGCTGGTCGAAGGTGATGATCTCGTCGAGACGGTTGAGGAACTCGGGCGAGAACTGCTTGCTCAGGCTCTTCTGGATGACCGAACGGGCATATTCCTTGTCGCGCTCGTTCATGTTGGCGGCGTTGGTGATGCCGCCGGCATTGAAGCCTACGCCCTTGCTGAACTCCTTGAGCTGTCGCGTTCCGGCGTTAGAGGTCATGATGATCACCGTGTTGCGGAAGTCCACTGTGCGCCCGTTGCCATCGGTCAGACGGCCTTCGTCGAGGGCCTGGAGCAACAGGTTGAACACGTTGCCGTGGGCTTTCTCGATCTCGTCGAGCAGAACGATGGAGTAGGGATGGCGTCTCACTTGCTCGGTGAGCTGTCCGCCCTCCTCATATCCCACGTATCCCGGGGGCGCGCCGATGAGTCGCGACACGTTGAATCCCTCGGTGTATTCACTCATGTCGATGCGGATGAGGGCATCGGGCGAGCCAAACATGATTTCGGCGAGCTTCTTGGTGAGGTAGGTTTTACCCACACCGGTCGGACCAAGGAACATGAACGCGCCGATGGGATGGTTGGGATCCTTGAGTCCCACGCGGTTGCGCTGGATGGCTTTCACGAGTTTGTCGATGGCCGGATCCTGTCCGATGACATTCTCCTTGAGCGCGTTGCCCATGTTTCTCAGGCGAACACCCTCGGCCTCGGCCATGCGCTGCACGGGCACGCCGGTCATCATCGACACCACGTCGGCCACTTCCTTGTCGGTCACCACCTGCCGGTCGGTCGACTCGCCCTGCTGCCAGCGCTCCTGCATCTGCTGGAGTTCGGCCTCCAGCTCGGTCTGCTTATCACGGTATCCGGCAGCCAACTCGAAGTTCTGGTTGCCCACAGCCTGCTGCTTCTTGGCCTTCACCTCCTCGATTTGCTTCTCCATGTCGGTGATTTCCTGTGGCACTTCAGCATGCTGCAGGTGCACACGCGACCCCACTTCGTCCAGAGCGTCGATGGCTTTGTCGGGGAAGAAACGGTCGGTGATGTATCGGTCGGTGAGCTTCACGCACGCTTGGATGGCATCGTCGGTATAGGTCACGTGGTGGTGTTCCTCGTAACGCTCCTTGATATTCTCCAATATCTGCAGCGTCTCCACGACATTTGTCGGTTCGACGAGCACCTTCTGGAAGCGGCGTTCGAGCGCTCCGTCCTTCTCAATCGAGTTGCGGAACTCGTCGAGCGTGGTGGCTCCGATGCACTGGATGGTGCCGCGGGCCAGGGCAGGCTTCATGATATTGGCGGCATCCATGCTGCCAGGGGTGGAGCCTGCGCCTATGAGCGTGTGGATTTCGTCGATAAACACGATGATGTCGGGGTTCTGCTCGAGTTCCTTGAGCAGTGCGCGGATGCGCTCCTCAAACTGTCCGCGGTATTTCGTTCCGGCGACGATGGCTGTCATGTCGAGACTCACCACGCGACGGTTGAACAGCACGGGTGAGGTCTGATGCTTCGAAATGAGCTGCGCCAGCCCCTCGACGATGGCACTTTTGCCCACGCCCGGCTCACCTATTAATATAGGATTGTTTTTCTTTCGACGACAGAGAATTTCGGTGACACGCTGTATCTCTTTCTCGCGCCCTACCACGGGGTCGAGCTTTCCCTCTGCGGCCGCCCGTGTAAGGTCGGTCGAGAAGTTGTCGAGCACGGGTGTCTTGCCGCCCGGCTGGTGCTGGGTGGCTGTGGCAGACTTGCGCTGTCCGTTGGCCTGACGGTCGCCGAAAGTCGGCTCGTCGGCATCTTCCTCGTCTTCGTCGGGGAGTCCGAGTCCGTCGGTGGTAGGCTTCTTCTGGAACAGTTGCACTGCCTTCTCATAGTCGAGATTGTTGATTTCAAGCACTTCCTTGGCTCCGTTGTTCAGCTGGTCGTGCAGAATGGCGAGCAGCAAATGCTGTACGTCGACTGTCTGCGTGTGCTGAATGCGGGCTTCGAGCACTGCCAGCTTCAGGATGTTGCTGGCCTGATCGTTGAGCACAAGCTCTGAAGTGCGGATGGGTGACTCCATATCTTGGGTGCGGACGCGCTGTTCCAACTCATCCTTGATATGCTCTATGTTGATCTCCAATGTGTGGAAGAGGTCGATTACCGGGCCGTTCTTTTCCCTGAGGATGCCCAGCAAAAGATGCTCCGGGCCCACATAGCTGCTGGCTAAACGGGTCGCCTCTTCCCTGCTGAATGCAAGTATTTCTGATACTTTGGGTGAAAACTGACTGGTCATATATTCTTTTTACCTTTCTTCTAATGATTCATTATATAGTCTCTTAGCAAGGATTGTGCCAAAAGTGACAGGGAAGGGTATGGTTGGCATACATGGCCGGTTCCGGGGATAGGTCCGGACGTGCTGCCTACAACCCGCAAATCTGATTGTAGGGACACTTCGCACATCGCTCCCCGTCGTCGGTGGGGCGGAACGGAAGCGTGGGATTATAGATCTCGCTGATGAGTTGTCGCAGGGCGTTGGTGAAGTCTTCGTACAGGGTGTCGATGTCTTCGACCACCTCCCGCTGGCCTCTTGCCGGAGCGAGGACGAGCGTGGGGTCGTAGCCTTCGGCCGCCGCCTGACGGATAAAGAACAGGGCGGGCGACACGGGCAGATGCCGGGGGTTGGCCTTTGCGGTGGCTTCCTGCCCATGACGGAGGATGCCTGAGTAGAGGAAAGCCTGCAGATAATAGGTGGTGTGCTTCGTGTCGACAAACTGAGAACTGAAGATTTCCTCCATGTTGGCAGGGAGATTGCTGAGCGGTGTGCCCGTCTTGTAGTCCACCACCCGGATGACTTGGCGCCCGTTTTTCGTCACGCGGTCGAGGCGGTCTACCTGTCCTCCCACGACGATGGAGTGCTCGCGGCCGTCG
Organism: Prevotella sp.; assembly: GCA_016901395.1. Classification (GTDB taxonomy): domain Bacteria; phylum Bacteroidota; class Bacteroidia; order Bacteroidales; family Bacteroidaceae; genus Prevotella. The sequence continues at coordinate 20,584 of JAEAMQ010000085.1, forward strand.
GATTCAAATGTCAAGTTGTCATAATAACTCTCCTCCAATGCCAGAATGTCGAACGGGGCGAGCTTCTTATCCAACTCCAGCAGTCGCTCGATATAGAGTCGGATGACCTTCTTGTTGAGTCTCTGGAGTCCGTTGTACTGCGGGCGGAAGTGGTCGTTCTCTACCTTAAAGAGTATCTCGCGGAACGCCTGGTCGATGTGCGACTCCATACGGGCACGGTCTTTACGCAGTGCGGCGATGGCCTCGGCGGTGACGGGGGCGGTGCAGTCGTGCGAAAGTTCGCGATAGATCAGTTCTGCCGTGCGGTGGAAGATATTGCCGAAGGTCTTGTTGTCGATTTCTTCCTCATCGTCGTTGTCGGCTTCCCGCAGTCCGCACACGGTGTTGTAGTAGAACTGCAACGGGCATCTCAGGTAGCGGTTGATAGCCGATGGTGACAGCCTTTCCTGCGATTCGAGTTTCGCCATCACCTTCTCGTCCTTCTCGATGGGCCGTCTGAGCACGAGCGTGGCACTCTGACCCGAGAGCAATGTGCGGTAGTTGATGGGCTGGCGATGGGCGTTTTCGACCATGTATTGCAGCATGAAGCGGCTCATTTCGCCCTTATGCCCGTCGTCGGTGGCATTGTTATAGGTGAGCGTCACGTCTTTGGCACGCTGGATCAAGGAATGGAAATAGTAGGCATAGATGGCGATTTTGTTCTCCACGGTGGTGAGTTCGTAGCCCGCCCGAAGCGAGTGGGGGATGAAAGAGGCATCGTTGACGCCCTTGGGGAGGTTGCCCTCGTTGCACGAAAGCAGCAGCACGTGGTCGAAATCGAGGTTTCGCGTCTCCAGCACGCCCATCACCTGAATGCCCAACAACGGCTCGCCGTGGAAGGGAATCGAGGTGGATTGGATGACCTGCGACATCAATCGCTGCAGGATGGAGATGCTCACGATCTGCTTTCCGCTGCCTTCATCGATATTGGTGGCGGTCATTTCCATGTCGGGTGTGGCCAGCACCATGATGTCATCTAATCGATTGATGAGGGTGAACATGCGGAAAATGGACTCGTGCAACAGCGGGTTCTTGTCGTCGCGCGACCCGATACCCACTCGTTTGAGTATGCCGGCAACCCATGACAACAGTGGTAACTTGCCGTCTACGGGCTGTAAATCAACAAACAAGTCGGCCAGAGCCTCGTCGTATCCGGTAGTGAGCAAGGCCCTGTCGGGGAAGTAATGCTTGTGCGAATTGAGTTCTTCGACGAGCTGTGCACAGTCGTCAGAGAGATATTTGGCGTAGGGATGGCGCAACACCGGGTTGATGAATTTCAGCCGATACTTGTCTGATCGCTCCACCCTTCCTTTGAGTTGGAGGGTCAGCAGGGCGTTGACCAGTGTGCTGACAGGCGATGATGACAGTGGAAATCCGGTGGTGATGTTCACGTTTTTGACCTCCTCGGGCAGACAATGGATCACGGTTTCGAGCAGGTTTTCGTTGCCCAGGACGATCGCCGTGCGCCTTCCGGCCTCCAATCTGCCGTTGTGTCGCAGCCACTCGCTGACGTATCGGGCCTGGATATTCTCCGTCGGGGCAGAGACGTATGACAGGTCTTTGGGTGCTGACATGTTGTCGTAGACCTCTTTGTAGTGCAGTGAGGCAGAGATACGGGTGCGTGACAGTTCGTTGGGGAAGCGATCGAGATAAGACGAGATGTATCTTCCCGCTTCGTTTCCGTTGCCGATATACTGTTCGTCGTAGTCCCAATAGAACTCTGCGCGCCCCTCTTCGCGGAGTCGTTTGAACAGCTGTTGCTCCACCTTCTGCAGCAGATTGAAGCCCACAAAGATGTAGTTTTTATATCGGAACTCAATGTTTTCTGCCTCTGCCACCTGCCGATAGAGCATGCCTTCGTAGGCCAATCCCTCGGCGGCCAGACGCTCGCGATAGTCATGATAAATGGTTCCGAGGTGACGCCAGAGGTCGTTAAACTTTTGCTGCATGGCGGTTTGATCCATCACTTTGCCAAAGAACCTCTCCAGACTCGCCCGTTGTTCCTCGCTCAGGAACGAGAAATCCTTCATCTCCTGCCATGCTTCGAGATTGACAAAGAGTTTGTCGGCCTCGGCCATGTTCTTGTCTAAGTCGTCGAAATCGGCCAGCAACAACTGCCCCCAGGAGTAGAAATGGTCGAGCGGCTCGTCCGAACCCGTGATGTCGCAAAACAAATTGTAGAGCTTGAAAACCAGCAATATCTGGTCGGGCACGTTCCATTCGGAGTGCTGTCTGAATAAATCGCTGATGGTGATGTATGCCGGACTCCACAGCGAATGCCCCTGCGCCTCGTACAACGCCTGATTGAAGAAGAGCGATGCACGCTTGTTGGGGAACACCACGGCAATGTCGCTCAGTCCCTCGGGATGCTTGGCCAGGATGTCACGGGCCACATATTCTAAAAAGGATGTCATCATTTTCTGTCTGCTTTAACACTTTTTTTCTGCCATTTCACACTCCTCATGCTTCATCGTTCACCTCGACAACCCTGTTGGTTCGGATGTACCAGAGGCGTCCGGAGATATTGTTGTAACCCATTTCGCGCAACAACCGCATGTAGCGTCGCACCTGCACGTGGTGGGATTCCTGCTCCTTACCGGTCTTGAAATCTATCACCAGCATGCGCGTTCCGTCGTAAATTACGCGGTCGGGACGCTGTTCCTTCACGCCTCCGGTGGCTTCGTCGAGGGTGAGGATGGTGCACTCGTTGAACACCTGCCATCCCGGGGCAAACCATTCGGCCACCTCTGGCGACTGCAAGCGGTCGTCGATGATGCGCCGCAGTTCCTCACGCGTCATGGGTTTGTCATACAACACGCCGTCGAACTCCAGCTGCCCGATGGCCTTGTCCACGTCGTTTCTGTCCTTGATCGAGGCAAATAGCGTGTGGAGGATGTTTCCCGTCTGGATATAACTGCGTCGTTTCTCCAGTTCTTCCAGTTCTTCATCGGGCATGATGAAGTCGCCGCTGCTGTTGCTCTGCTTGAAGTTGGCCCGGGCGTCATAGTTTCTAATCTGCATCCGGATGCCTTTTTCGGTCTGTTCAAAGACATTCTTCGACTCCTTGCGCCGCTTCTCCTCCGACGGACAGAGGGTGCCGAAGCGGAACGTCGTGAGCTTGTTCTCGTCGGTTTCCAACTCATATTCGGGCAGGAAGTCCCTGAGCGACACCACGGGTTGCGGCTCCGTCTGCACCAAATCGCCATCGGGAGCACTGCCTTTATACTCGAAAACCTGACTCATCAGGGCCGAGGGATACTGCGCATGGTCACTCCGTCCGATGATGAACAGGTTGTCCTCGGCACGCGTGAAGGCCACATAGAGCACATTGAGATTGTCCACCAGGTTCTTGATGTGTTCGCTCAGGTACTCGTCGCGGTAGATAGACTGCTGCAGTTTCTTGGCCGAAAGGTTCACGGGAACGATGGGCAACTGGTCATACGGGGCCTCGCCGGGCTTGGCCCACAGCACGTCAGACTGTTTCTCGATGGCCCAATCGCAGAACGGAATGATCACATTGTTGAACTGCAATCCCTTGCTCTTGTGCACCGTGAGCAGTCGGATGCCGTTCACTTCATCGCTGTGTATCGACTTGCCGCAGAGGTTGTCGTCCCACTCTTTCACCAGTTCGTCGATGCCGGCGATATGGTTTTGCAGGAATGCGGACAGGTGGTCGAAGAACGCACACACATAGGCGCTCTGTCCGTCGAGGCGCGAGAGTCCGAAGATTTGGTAGAGACGCTCGGCCAAATCGATGAGCGGCGTGGTGAGAAGTTCGTTCCATTGTGTCAGCATCTCGGCCGGAAGCAGGCTCCTCAGGTCGTCGTTGCCCACGAAAAGACGGGTGTCTGACTCCTCCTCGCCACCGTGCTCAATCTTCTGGTAGGCCTTGACGAGCGCGGCAGTGGCCAGCCGATCCTCGGGGTGGACGAGCAGATACATCGCCCTCACGATGGTGCACACGGCTAATGAAGCGTCCAATCGGAACGCCTCGTCAGACACCATGCTCACCATTTGCTCCTTGCCGTTCACAGTGATGGGGTTTTGCTGGAAATAGTTGGCTAAGAGTTGGATATACTTGTTCTTCCTCACGAGCACGGCAATCTTGCCCGGCGCGATGCCCGCCGAGAGCAGTTGCTCCACCGTGTGCTTCACTTCGAGCACCATGTTCTGCTCGTATTCGGCCGAGGGGAGTAGTCGGATGGTCACCGATCCGGCCCGACTCTCGTCCTCGCCGATATGCCGGGGTGACACTTTCTGAGCCACATCCGCATAGGCCCGACGTATGTCGAGAGCCTCCTCAAGCAGCGATGTAGGTGCGCCGGCATCCTGCAGTTCGGCCAAAACGTCGTCAGACGTGAGCTTGGCACCCAGTTGGAAGAAGGCGTTGTTGAAGCGGATGATGTTGCGTTTCGACCGATAGTTGGTGTCGAGCGGCTGCACCCGGATGCGCTTGTCGTGGTCGGGCGACAACCCTTGCAGCAGTCTCCAGTCGCCGTTGCGCCATCGATAGATGCTCTGTTTCACGTCGCCGACGATGAGCGACCCGTTGTTGTGGGCCAGACAGTCGTCGAGCAGCACCTTGAAGTTGTTCCACTGCACGGTGCTCGTGTCCTGAAACTCGTCGATCATGATATACCGCAGCTGTCCGCCGGTCTTCTCATAGATAAACGGCGAGTCCTGTTTGTCGATGAGATCGCTCAGCAGTTTCTGCGTGTTGCTTAGTGGATAGTTGTTGTTGGCGGTGTTGATGGCCGACACTTCCTCCTCAATGCGGCCCAGCAATCGCAGCTCGTTGATGTTCGCGAGCGTCAGATCCACCGAGTTTACCACGCCACACAGCCGTTTGCGCAGTTCCTCCACGCGCCCCAACCGAGGCCCCACCTCGCTGATGATGAGTTGTCCTTCGGGGGTGTTGACATCGCTTTTCTTCAGCAAAGAGGCTGCATTGGCTATACCTTTTATTATATAGGAGTTCGGAATCTTGGAGTCCATGAACTCCCCCTTGCCCAGTTTGGCGAAGTAGGCCGGCACGCTTTTCGACCCGTTGGAGTAGTTGCTCTCCGTGAGATTGTGCTGCGCGGCAAAGTCCTGATAGTCCTGCGCTTCCTTGGCCATCTGTTGGTAGGCGTCCTGTTTCATCTTGCGCAGGGCCGACGTATATTTCTTGAAGAAGTCGGGCTCGGTCATGATGCGACGCAGGTCATGCTGGTGGGTCTTGTAAAACTCCTTGAAAATGTTTTGCCCAAACTCCTTGATCTTGCCGATAACGTTCCAGTTTTTCTCCTCGTCCATCTTCTCCGTGACAAACTCCATCAGCCAACTGAGCAGCGGGTCGTTGTCCTGCTGGATACCCTCGATGATGTTGTCCACGGCCTCGTTCTCCACTTCGGTGTCGTTAAGTCCCACCTGAAGGTTGGCCGTCAGCCCGAGTTCGCGCGCGAGATTGCGCAGGATGCTCTGGAAAAAACTGTCGATGGTCTCCACGCGGAAGTAGTTGTAATGGTGGAGAATGAGGTGCATAGCGGTGTTGGCACGCGTGCGGATGTCGTCGTCGGTCATGCGGGGGTAGGCCTCGCGCATCCGGTCCATGTAGTCTTCCGAGTCTGACAGGGCGTGCGCAATGCCGTAGAGCTGGCTCAATATGCGCGTCTTCATCTCCTCGGTGGCCTTGTTGGTGAAGGTCACGGCGAGGATATAGCGGTAGTTTTGCGGGTCGAGGATGAGCAGCTTGATATATTCCACGGCCAAGGTGAAGGTCTTGCCGCTTCCTGCGCTGGCTTTGTAGACGGTGAGTGGAGTTGGTGTTTGGGTCATTGGTAAGTTTCATCCCATAGTAGGAACGATACACAAAGATAGTTTTTTTAATTGAATCCTCCAAATCCTGACCCTCGATTTTTCAAGTGAAAAATTGCCGTCTGAACTCGATTTTATTTTGTATGCCATGTGTTTCCTGTGTGATGGTTTTGTATAATAATTTTTATGGACTAAATAATGACGTTTCTTTGCCTTTTCAAAGGATAATCAAGGATGGACTAAAGGATTGCTTTCTTAGAATGAATAGATGTAAATCATTCCAAATCAAAAGTTGGTGAGTGTTTCGTAAGTTGTTTATTGTTAGAGTATTACTAATAATTTGATATTCTTGGAATGATGGTTTTGCCATACTTCCTAAACGCCTCTGCACCACCCTCTCATTTCCATTGCCTTACGATTAGTATCGAATCGTCTTGCGATTCGATAGTAAACGCAGGACGATTCGATAGTAATCACGACGCGATTAGGTACTAATCGTGAAGGCAATAATATCCCGTCGTGGAGAAATGCGGATTTTGTTGATTTATTTCAAGGCTATTTGTGGTCTTGGTTCAGCTTCACAATCTTTTGCCCATTGATGATATAGATGCCCCGGCAGAGCTGTTGGAGGGCTTCCGTGCTGCGGCCCACCACCTGCCCGTTGAGGTTATAGATGGTCAGATGAGACGGATTCGAGCGGACGATGCGGATGGCGGTGGGCTGGTCTGACAGCCTGATGAGGCGGAAACGGCCCACCGAGGCGAAGGTCTGGTCTTTGCTGGCACTGGCCACCACGGTTACTACGGCCTGTCCGTCGGTCGGATTGTCGAACACAAAGTATTGATTGTTCCAGCCGTCGGTGAACATCTGTCCGGTGTTTCCGCTGAAATTCAGCGTCGCAGTGGTGTCGGCGAGGGCTGTTTTGAAGTTCAGCGTAAACTCGTTGAGGTCTTGTCCGCGTGACATGAGCGACAGCAGATAGGTGCCGCGGGGCAGTTGGGCGATGGTCTGGCTGAGTTTGACATCGAACGAGTAGACCCCTTGCCCCCAGCTGCCGTAGTTGAGAAAATAGGGGTTGAGGGCATCGTCGTAGTTCTCTGAATTGACAATATCTTTGAAACCCGCTACAAATGAGGTTATGTCCCAATGGGTGGTGCTGCCCGAAGCAAATTCCGGGTTGAGGAGATAATTGGTCGTTGCCCCCACCTTCTCGGCGTCGGCGTTGGAGAGTACCACCGTCTTGAGCGCCTCTGTGAGTTGTGAGGCCATCGTCCGGGCCTCGCTCACGGTCGACGGTGTCTGCCGGCCCATGCTCTCCAAAGCGGTGATTTTGTCGGTTTGGGCATAGGGGTAATCCGTTGTGGCGGTCAAGGCCAGCGTCTGTGCAGCTGAGAATGTGTCGAAATCGACCTTGGCTTTGACAAATGCCAGCAGCGCATTGTTGATGGCAGTGGTCTGCGAGGCGTAGGTCGTGGCCGTCGGCGTCTGGGCCAAGGCCGTAGTCAGGTTGTTGCGCTCGGTGCCTGTGACGTTGGCATAGAGGTCGTTGTCGAGGAAGGACTGGGCATTGTTGCGTGTCTGATTGTAGGCTCCCTCGGCATCGGTGACGTGCAGCCGGATGAGGAATACCACCCGCCGTGGGGCACTTCCCTTGGGCACATAGGTGAGGGCCTGCATCACCTGATAGCTGTTGCCAATGGTAGGTTTCGTGGGATACTGGCCCACGTTGAACACATAGTTGGCCTTGTCCAACTCCGAAAAGATCGTTGAGTTGGCATTGCCCCATGTGGTGACGCTGCCGTCGGCGGCAAACCAATGGCCCGGATCGTTGGCGGTCGAGGCGGAGTTGGTCGTGCCGTCGGGATTGATGGCACAATATGTGATCTGCGTGCCATAGAAGGCGGTGAGGTCTGAGGTCGTGATGCCGAACAGCTGGGCCACCTTTGCCCGGTCGATGATGGCCGAACGGAGGGGTAGGTGGATGTTGTGGCCGACGAGAGCGTCTGTGCCTCGTCGATGACGAGGGTGTCGGTGTGGCTGATTTCATCTATCGACACCTGGGCACGGGCAGGGGTGCGGGCCAGCCATACGGCCATCTCGCCCGCCCCGCGGTTGGCCCACGCATAGTAAGGGATGGCTTCGAGCGGCTTGCTGCGCTCTGTCACATTGCCCTGTGAGTCGTAGATGGCCTCGCCGCCGTTGATGCGCAGCGTGACCATGCTGCTGAAATTCTGTCCCCGGAAAGTGGAATCTTCCCTCACGGCGGTGATGGCCGACGAGTCGCTGACGATGCTCGTGAGCACCTTGTTGTGATTGTCGGCCCACTCCAGACAGTAGACTATCGGTCCGCGTTCGAGTGCCACCTTGCCCCGGTCTTCGGCCACTTTGTCGTTGGCCACGATGCGGCGCACCGGCATGGGGAAGTCGATGCTCAGGCTGTCGCCCGCCGTCCATGTGCGCCTCACGACCATATATCCCTGCTCCATCGTGTAGTCCACGGGCTCTCCGTTGAGTGAGAGGCTGAGTTTGGCGGTGTCTACAGAGTCAAGATAGGTGTAGAGGTCGGTGGGCACGGGCTGGTTTTGCGCCCATCCGGGCACGCGGATGCGCAGCGCGAAGGTTGGGTTGTCGGTTGGGGTCTGGTCTATCTTGACCGTCACGCCACCGTCCCAGGGGTAGTCGGTCGACTGAGAGAGCACCACCTCACGCGTGCTGTCCAGACGGATATTTGCCTTGCCCTGCACAAAGAGGTTCACGTAGATGTTGTCGTCCTTGTGGGCATAGACATAGCCCGGCATCGAAGGGATGAACCGGCAGAGGTTGCTCGGGCAGCAGGCGCAGCCAAACCACTCCGAACGGCTGTAGCCGCCGGTCGACTCCAAGGGGTTGGGGTAGAAGAAATGGTCACCGCTCAGGCTGATGCCGGAGAGCAATCCGTTGTAGAGCGTGCGCTCTATGACATCATAATATTTGGCATCGCCGTGGGTGAGAAACATGCGCCAGTTCCAATAAACATTGGCAATGGCGGCACAAGTCTCGTTGTAGGCCGACTCGTTGGGCAGTTCGTAGTTGAGACCGAAGGCCTCACCGCTGTGGCGTGCGCCAATGCCGCCGGTGACATAGTACTTCTTCCCGACAACGTTGTCCCATATCTCGTTGATGGCCGACTGGTAGTTGGTGGCATCCATCAGTGCGGCCACGTCGGCCATGCCGCTATACATGTAGGTCGCCCTCACCGCATGGCCCACAGCTTCAGACTGCTGTGCGGGTGGCATGTGGCTCTGGTTATACTCATAGTGAAGGCTTCCGGGACCATTGATGCCACGGATGTCCAGGAAATATTTGGCCAGTTTGAGGTAGTCGTCCTTGTGAGTCACCCTGAAAAGCTTGACGAGTCCCATCTCCACAATCTGATGACCCGGCTCGTAAGCCAGTCCGCCTTTGAGGAATTGGTCCACGAGCAGGTCGGCGTTTCGCATCGCCACCTTGAGCAATGTGGAGTCGTGGGTGGCGGTGAAATGGGCTGCCGCTGCTTCAAAGAGATGTCCGGAATTGTAGAGTTCGTGGCTGAGGTTGGGGTCCCACTCCCATCGCTGTGGTCCCACCCAGGCGTGATAGTGACCCGGTTGGCCCGCCGTGCGTGCAGTGTAGAGGTATCCGTCGGGCTCCTGCGCGGCCGCCACGATGTCCGAGAGTTCCTTCATCTGTGCCTTCAGCTTGTCGTTGGGCATCATCTGGTAGGAGTAAGACATACCCTCCAAAATCTTGTAGATATCGGTATCATCAAAGGTATATTCCGTGTTAAACCATCCGATGTTGGTGCCGTTGAGTATGGCTGCCGCCTTCTTGAAGTTGTCCACGCGTCCCGTGGAGTAGCATTGGTTGAGTGCGATAGGTATCGTGGTGGTCTGGTTTTGCACTAATCGGGGGTGCCAGAAGTTGTCGGTAAGCTCCACTTCATTAAAGGGTACTCCCTGGATGGGGTAGTCGTTGTAGGTCTGGGCGCATGCCGTGCCGGCCACGCCCAATAAAGAAAGGATAGATAAAACGGTTTTTAGAATCGACATGATGGATAATTATAAGTTGAAAATAAGAGTTGTTCTATGTACGGCAATCCGCTCGGTCTAAAAGTCCCCGGTAGTTTTGGGTACAACCTTATGTTGATGCGGGAATGAGTTTGATAGACAATGGCAAAGATATGTGGTTTGTTTCAGATTGGGTATCAGTTGTGTAAGTTATACTTTCAAATTCGTCACATTCTTATGTTTTACCGATGTTACATAATGAAAAAAAGCCCATTTTATTGGTTATCTGGATATTTAATGCAGAAAAATCGGTGGTATTTCTTTCCCTTTTTTGCTATTTTCCAGTATCTTTGTGGGTAATAATCTGCAATCTGATGAACCCTTACTCCTACATTTTACCCCTTCTGTTGTTGTGTACCTGCTTGAAAGGAACGGCACAACAAATGAAACGGACAACTCTTCCCAACCAGAACTTGTTGCCTGTGTCGCATATCACACGTGTCATTCAGGACACGGAGGGATACTATTGGTATGCCACGCCGGGCGGTGGATTGTGTCGCGACAACGGGTATCAGATTGATGTCATCCGCAACGACCGCCTACACCTTGGCTGGATAGCTAACAATGACATCATGGGCGTGTGTGAAGATACGTTGCGAAAGAGCATCCTCTTTACTACTTGGGCAGGACTTTATGAACTACGGAAACGGGATTATACGCTTCAATTGGTTTCTGCTATTGGGTCGCAAGCTTCTTTTGATATGGCGTTTGATGCTGATGGTCGTTTATGGGTGGCTACCATGGATAGCCTGTTGTTGCTTGATAAAGAATTAAAAAGATTGGCTGCGCAACGCGTCCCGTGGTCGGGCGGTGGTGTGACAGGCCGCTTCTTCCGTTCGGCCGACGACAGATTATGGGTAGTGGGAGGTGGAAGGCTGTGGCTTGCAGATGCCCGTCGTCTCATCCCCGTGGTGCTCCCTGAAGGCGAGGTAGTGCGCTGCATCGTGCAATTAGATCGAAATGGTCCTTACTGGGTGGGCACCAACCGTGGCATAAAGGCCATGGATTTTTCAGGAGGACATCGTTTGGAAAGAGTGGTAGGAACCACAGGGACTGACGATGGAGATGTCAGCCGTATGGAAAAAGACCTCAATGGAAGATTATGGGCGGTCATCGATCATCGGCTGAAGATGTTTGTCGTGTCGGGGAACCAGTTGATAGAACGTGACACCGAAAGTGTTTTTCCCGAGAAGTCGGGTTTGATAGATGGCTTTTATGTCGATTATATCGGTCATATCTGGGTTTATGGGCAGACACCCCATACCTTTATCCTTTCGACATACGACCGAGGAATCATCGATGAATCGGCCAGATTTTCTGTTATGCCACGTTCCATCTATTGTCTGATGTCGAGTGGTCCTTGTCTGTGGGCATGGCAATGGCAGGAACCTCTGGTGGTGATCAATCGGCAGAAGGGCACAGTTGCCAATGTACAAGAGGCTTGCAAAGGAGTGGGGACATTGGGGTATGGCTTCTCCCGACAGGTGGGAAGGAGTGGCATCTGGGATGGAACACTTGATGGAGAGGTGCTTTGCCTGTGGATGGAACGTGGCATGGTGAGACATGAAATCGTCGCCAAGGTTGACAGTAGGGTAGTGGCAACGGCAGAAACCAGAGACCGAAAGTTGTGGATAGGTTCCCAAACCAGTCTGTATATTTATGATTTGGAGGTTAGGAAACTGAAGAAAATCGCCCCTGATATAGGCTGTGTCACGCAAATGCAAATAGCCTCTGATGGGTGGATGTATTTCACCGTGGAGGGCAAAGGGCTCGCACGGGCCAATCTGCACGGGCTGTGGGAGTGGGTGGTGAAGCCCATGATTCTGACCGATGTCGTGGAGGATGTCCATCATCGAATATGGACGGCAAGTAAGTTAGGAGGTGTTTATCTCGTTGATCCCATTCATAAGACGTTGCGGGAGGATACGCTGGCTGGAAACGAGAATGGTGATATTATCTACATGATGGAGCCAGACTCTACCGGACATCTGTGGATTCTCAGTGACCAGCAGCTGAAAGAATACAATCCCGAGACCCGCGCGTTTAGAGTGTTGAGGTGTACTGATTCTGATGTCCGGATGGATTGCTTTCAGAATATTTGTCTTACCGATGGCAAGATCTGTCTTTCTGGGCTGGGTGGCTATAGATTAGTGAAACCCTCTCCGCAGCTGGATATCAGGAAGAACGACAGGGTCGTTCCTGCCTTGAGCGGCTATAGGGTTAATGGCAAGTATTATTTTGTCGGACAGTCCCAGAGCGAACTCAGATTGAAACCATCCGATACCAATCTTGAATTGTATTTCACCTCATTTCAAGTGTTAGACCGTGACCGCATTCAGTTTGCCTGCAAGCTGGAGGGTTGGGACAAGGACTGGAAACGTTTGCCACAAGGAGTAAACAGCATTCAGTATATCAACCTCCAGCATGGAACCTATAAGTTGCGGCTTCGAGCTGCGGATGCCTATGGCAGATGGAGCGAGTCGGTGGCATTGCTGACGGTCTGCCGACTGCCGTCCTGGTATGAAACCTGGTGGATGAAGGTGTTGATGTGGGGTTTGGCTGTGGTGGTCTTTGTCTCCCTGATACGTTATTATATGACTTGGAGGTTCAGGCGGAAGACTTTTTTGCATATAGACGACAATCAACAACGAGAGCTGTTGACTCTGAACACTAAGGAAGAGGAGTTTCTCAATAAGGCATCACGGGTGGTAGAAGACCATATCAGTGATACAGATTTTAGTGTAGAGGTGTTCAGTAGTCAAATGTGCATGAGTCGAATGAACCTGTATCGCAAGTTGCAGGCGTTGACCGGAAAGTCACCTTCGGATTATATCCGTACCATACGACTGAAAAAAGCCATTGCCATCATGCGGCAGGAAGAATGCCCCCTGAACGAAATCTCCGACAGGGTAGGCTTTTCTACTCCTGCCTATTTCAGCAAATGCTTCCGTGATATGTATGGTATGTCGCCCACACAATGGAAACAAGCCCATACCTTTTCAAACGAAAAGGATAAATTCTGAGATACATCAATGAAGTCGCCTCGGTCTATGGGCAGGGCTACTGTTGTTTTCAAGTTTATAGATAACTTTTTGGTCGAAGCGGCGGAAAAGTCGATATTTTTGTGTAAGTTTGCATACAAATTAGATTGTTACATCACATGGGAATATTCGGACTATTCAATAAGAAGAAAAAGGAGACGCTTGACCAAGGACTGGAGAAGACGAAACAGAACGTGTTCTCTAAGCTCACCCGTGCCATTGCCGGTAAATCGGAGGTGGACGAAGATGTGCTCGACAACCTCGAAGAGGTGCTCATCACGTCGGATGTGGGCGTAGACACCACGCTGAAAATCATCAAGCGCATCGAGGAACGCGTGGCACGTGACAAGTATGTCTCCACATCCGAGCTGAACGTAATCCTCAAAGACGAGATTGCCTCACTGCTCACCGAGAACAACAGCGATGACAACGACAACTGGGAACTGCCCGAGGATCATAAGCCTTACGTGATATTGGTGGTGGGAGTCAATGGCGTGGGCAAGACAACGACCATCGGAAAACTTGCCTATCAGTTCAAAGCTGCCGGCAAGAAGGTCTATCTCGGTGCGGCCGACACCTTCCGTGCTGCTGCCGTGGAGCAGATTTCCATCTGGGGCGAGCGCGTCGGCGTGCCCGTGGTGAAACAGCAAATGGGTTCCGATCCGGCCAGTGTGGCCTTCGATACGCTGCAGAGCGCCAAGGCTAACGGGGCAGACGTGGTGCTGATCGATACCGCCGGCCGCCTCCACAACAAGGTCGGGCTGATGAATGAACTCAAGAAAATCAAGGATGTGATGAAGAAAGTGGTGCCCGATGCGCCCGACGAGGTGTTGCTTGTGTTGGACGGAAGCACCGGCCAGAACGCTTTTGAGCAGGCCAAGCAGTTTGCTGCCGTGACGCAAATCACGTCGTTGGCCATCACCAAACTCGACGGAACGGCCAAGGGTGGTGTGGTCATCGGTATCTCGGACCAGCTGAAAGTGCCCGTGAAATATATCGGACTGGGCGAGAAAATGGAGGATTTGCAGCTGTTCAACCGTAGGGAATTTGTGGATTCGCTGTTCTAAAAAGCCAGACGTAAAGCTATAACGGCCTATTCCCCTGGCCCATACAGCCTCTCCCCCTTGCCCCTCCCCCGAAGGGAGGGGAGTGAAATGTACCGTAGGAGATGTTGTGAGACGACCAAAAAGCGAACTGATTGTATGAAGAAAAACCAAATAGATATTATCACGATGGGCTGTTCGAAGAACCTGGTGGACTCCGAACAGCTCATGCGTCAATTTGAAAATCAAGGCTATCAATGTGTCCACGACGCCAAACGCCCGCAGGGAGAGATCGCCGTGATCAATACCTGCGGATTTATTGAAAGTGCCAAAGAGGAGAGCATCAATACCATCCTGGAGTTTGTTGAGGCCAAGAACGAGGGCCGACTGAACCGTCTCTACGTGATGGGATGCCTGTCGCAGCGATACCAAAAGGAGTTGGAGGAGTCTATTCCCGAGGTGGATAAGTTCTATGGCAAGTTCAATTTCAAACAGCTTTTGCAGGATTTAGGCCCGTCTCAACAGTCGGATGGCACCCCCACGACGTTCTCGTCGACCCGCGAGAAGGCCACGGGAAGTCGTGTCATTACTACGCCCCGACACTACGCCTACATCAAGATTGCCGAGGGATGCGACCGCCATTGTGCCTACTGCGCCATCCCTCTCATCACCGGCCGGCACGTCTCCCGTCCGATAGAGGATATTCTCCGCGAGGTGGAGGAACTCGTGTCCGAGGGTGTCAAGGAGTTTCAGATCATCGAACAGGAACTCACCTACTATGGCGTAGACCTCTATGGCAAGACCCGCATCGCCGAGTTGATCAGCCGAATGGCCGACATCAATGGTGTGAAATGGATTCGGTTGCACTACGCTTACCCCAATCAGTTCCCGCTTGAACTGCTGGATGTGATGGCCTCGAAGCCCAATGTGTGCAAGTATCTGGATATTGCTCTGCAGCATATCTCCGACCACATGCTCGACCAGATGCACCGCCACGTGACGAAAGCCGAAACCCTCGACCTCATCAAAACCATCCGCGAGCGGGTGCCCGGCATCACGCTGCGCACCACATTGATGGTGGGTTTCCCCGGCGAGACAGAAGAAGACTTCCGCGAACTCGTCGACTTCGTGCGCGAGGTGCGCTTCGAACGCATGGGTGCCTTTGCCTATTCCGAGGAAGAAGGCACCTTCTCGGCCAAGCATTATGAGGACGATGTGCCCGAGGAGGTGAAGCAACGCCGTCTCGACGAGCTCATGGCCGTGCAGCAGGAGATTAGCGCAGCCATGGAGGCGGCTAAGGTGGGACAGACCTTCAAGGTCATCATCGACCGCAAGGAGGGCAACTATTATGTGGGACGCACGGAGGCATGCTCGCCCGAGGTAGACCCCGAGGTGCTCATTCCCGTAGCCAGCCGACGGTTGCGCACGGGCTGCTTCTACGACGTGAAGATAACAGACAGTGACGAATTTGACTTATACGGAGAGGTATGAACAACAAGGAATTTATCGCAGACCTTGCCCAGCGTGCCGGCTACACACAGGCCGACACCCAGAAGATGGTGACCGACATCATCGAATATATGGGCCAACGCTTTGAGGAAGGAGACAGTGTGCAGATCGCCAACTTCGGAACATTCGAGGTAAAAAAGCGTCTGGAGCGCATCGTGGTGAACCCAGGCACGCAGCAGCGCATGCTTGTGCCACCGAAACTGGTGCTCAATTTCAAACCCGTAGCATCTATTAAGGAAGAACTGAAGAACACTTAGCCGCCAGATCAACTATGAGTAGGATTGGAAATAAAGACTTAGCCCGCTATCTGGTAGACAGATACGATATCGACAGGGCGGCCGCCGAACAGTTGGTGGCCCACATGTTTGACGTGCTGAATGATGGCCTCCGCGACGAGAAACAAGTCAAGGTGAAGGGCCTCGGTACGTTCAAAGTGACGAGTGTGGCATCGCGTAAGAGCGTCGATGTGAACACGGGAGAACCGATTATCATTGAGGGACGCGACAAAATCAACTTCACTGCCGACAATGCCCTGCGCGATCAGGTAAACCGTCCTTTTGCGCAGTTTGAGACAGTAGTGTTAAAGGAGGGAGTGGAATTTGATGAAATCGATCAGAAATTTGCGGATTCGATGACCGAATCGAGTGATGACGAAGACTCTGAGACGACACCGGAGACGGGAAAAGATACCCCTGTAGTGGCAGAAGCTCCCGTTGAACCCGCTGTGTCACAACCTTCTTCATCGCCTGTTGCTGCCGCCGATTCCGCGGAGCTCCAGCCCCAGCCTGCTGTGGCTGCCGAGACAGAGCAGCTCGTCATCAGTTCGGATCTTCTTGCCCAACTCAATGGTGACCCAAGGCCAAAGGCAGAGGCTGTGGACGAAAAGACTACGGAGGACGATAAATCCTCTGCAGACCTTGTGTCGGAAACGGTGGACGAGGGAAAGGACGGGAGTGCACCAGATGCAGCATCATCCGTTGAGAACAGACAGAATGAGGTGCGGTTGATGCTCAACGCCAGTCAGCTGGCTGTGCTTAACGGGCAGAAACCCATTGCAGAGGAGCCGGAACCGTCTGTTGCTGAGGCACAGACCGAGAATGCTTCGGTTGCTACCGAGGTAGGACCCGTGGCCAAACAGTCTGAGAGTGAGCCGTTGCTGCAGGTGGTGGAGACCTCATCCGATGCTGTGGATACCCCACAGGCGGAACAGGAAGACGGCAGTGACGGCGAGACAGAGCTTGACCTTGTGAGAAACCAAGCCCTCGAACTGTCTGACAAAGTGGAAAATCAGCATCGACTGATGAAAATAGTTATCGGTGTGGCGGCCGTATTGGTGGCCGCCTGCATTGGAGGTGTGGTGTGGATGGCTACCCAATTAGAGATGCGCAACAACCGCATACAGCATCTGGAGGCCGAGGCGCAGCAGGCCGTACCATCTGTTGCTCCGACGGTGAAGCCCAAATCGCAGGTCGACACCCTGGCTCTGGCACAAGCACGCGCCGACAGTATTGCCGCTGCCCAGCAGAAATTGCAGGCAGAGCAGGCTGCACAGGCCAAAGCCGCTGCACTCGCCGAGGCTGAGGCCAAGGAGAAAGCCCGCTTGATGGCCGAGGCTCAGAAGGTGGCTGAAGTCAAGAAACAGGCCGAAGCCAAGATGCAGGAGGAGGCCCGTCGTGCCGCCGCACAGAAGCAGGCCGGGGTCAAAGCCGCTGCCGCGCAGTCGGGTTACAATCAGGATGTGCGCGTGAGAACCGGTGCATACATCATCACCGGCATCGACCGCACGGTGACCGTGAGGGCCGGACAGACCCTGGCGAGCATCAGCAAGGCCAACCTTGGTCCCGGCATGGAGTGCTATGTGGAGGCCGTCAATGGTGGCCGCACAGAATTTAAAGCCGGTGACAAGGTGAAGATTCCTGCATTGAAACTGAAAAAGAGATAAGGCCCGAGAGCCTTATCTCTTATATCTCTTTGTCCAACAATTGTTGGATTTTTTCGTTTTAAATAGCCTCCTCCTATGGGCTTTCGTTTTTTCTCCCTCCTTCTCTCATACCCATGCCGAAACCCCCGTATTCAGGGCGTTTCGCAATAACTATCTAATCGTCTTGCGATTCGGTAGTAATCGTCCGACGATTCGATAGTTATCGTGTCGCGATTAGATACTAATCATGTCACGATGAGATACTCTTTGGGTAAGGATGCGGCTCATTGGCTTGCAAAGTTCCTTTTTTTTGTTTATTTATTTTCCCGTAATATCAGGCAGCACCAATCATCTTCTACCTGTCGGCTTACCTCCGTGAGATTGAGTGCAGTGGCCTCTTGCTGAATCATCGGAATATCGGTCTCGTAAAACCCGCTCAGGATGATGATGCCATCGGCAGCCAATACTTCCTTGAAGGCAGACAGATCATCGATGAGGATGTTGCGATTGATGTTTGCCATGACGATGTCGAACACGCCACACACATGGCTGAGCACAGAGGCGTTGCCGTGCAACACGGTGATGTTTTCCACCCCATTGTGTTCGGCGTTGTGGCGTGTGTTCTCCACGCTCCACTCGTCGATGTCGTAGGCCACCACCTCTTCGGCTCCCAGTTTCGAGGCCACGATGCCGAGGATGCCGGTGCCGCAACCGCAGTCGAGCACCCGTTTGCCCTGCAGCGAAGTGTTGAGCAGCGCTGCAATCACCATGCGGGTGGTCTGATGGTTGCCTGTGCCGAAGGCTTGCCGTGCGCGGATATACACCGGCATGGTGTCGGGCACGAGGGGCTGTTCGTCCTGCCGGGCATCATAGATCACTACTTGATTGTCGATGTTGATCGGATCGAAGCCCGCCATTTCCCACTCCTCGTTCCAGTCTTTGTCCTCGGCATCTTGCAGCGTATAGCTCACAGACACCTCGTCCAGAGGCAACTCGGCCAGCTCACGGTCGAGGGCCTCTCGGTCCAGTGCATCGTCCTGCACATATCCTTTCAGTCCCGTAGGGGTGTCTTCGAAAGACTCAAATCCGGTCTCTCCTGCGGCATCAGCCACGAGGTCGCGTGCCACCTGCAATAGGTTGGAAGGGCAGGTAATGACAAATTCTGCAACGAAATACTTCATAATAATCTTAAATTATATTGCAAAATTATAATAAAATAGGGAAAATCCTACTATGGTTTAGGGTTTTTCCTTATTTTTGCACATAATTATATTCTATTTTTGTATTGAAATCATTGGGGACGCACATTTCGATGTTCAACCCTATATTCAAGAGCAACTATTTAAGGGAGTATGAAAATGAATAAACTATTTTTATTTTTAGTCCTTGCGGGCACATTGCCTTTGCAGACTATGGCTCAGGACGACGATCTTTACTTCGTACCCGAGAAGACGGACAAGGTTGCTGAATCTGCCGTCCGGGACAATGCTCCGACCTACTATCGGGGCAGCAATCGGAGTATTGATGAATACAACCGTGCCGGAAAGTTCCGCAGCTATTACCAGAAGATAGGCACAGACTCATTGGGTAACGATATTATCACGTTTCAGGGTGGCCCTGGTGTCTACCCCGACTCCACGTATATCGACACGACTTTCGTGTCGGGCGACTACACGCAGTATGACGATGACGACTACGCCTACTCTCGCCGCATGAGCCGTTGGGACGGGTTTTATGATCCTTGGTTCTACCGCTACGGTCCCTGGGGCTACCGGGGAATGTATGGCGGCTGGTACGATCCGTGGTTCTACAGCTACGGCGGATGGTATGATCCGTGGTATGGCGGCTGGTATGGCAGCTGGTATGGTGGTTGGTACGACCCGTGGTACTATGGCTACGGCGGCTGGTACAGCCCCTATTACTATGGCTGGTACAGTCCCTATTACTATGGCTGGTATGGCCGTTACGGCTGGCCTTACTATGGCGGCTCGTATGTGACCAATCGTGGTGGCAATCCGCGTGGACTCACCGGCGACCGCACCTGGAGCTATGGCGGCGGCAGCGCAGCCTCTACGGGTGGGCGTTACGGCCGAAGCACCTACTCGGGCAGTAGTCGTCCGACGAGCACCTATACGACGGGCAGCAACCGCAACCGCTCGTTTGGTGGACGCACAACCACTACTCGTTCGTCGTCAACCTATAACAACAGCAGTTTTGGCACCAGCACACGCTCCACGCCAAGCTATAGTGGTGGCAGCTACGGTGGTGGCAGTTTTGGCGGCGGTTCCTCATCGGGCGGTGGTTTCGGTGGCGGACACTCTGGCGGCAGTAGCGGCGGAGGTGGCGGTCACTTTGGTGGCGGCAGACGATAAAGCATTAACATTCAATACGTAAAACTCAGAAAAGTATGAAAACCAAATACAGTTTGATGGCTGCAGTGGTGCTCTTGTCGGCTCCACTCCATGCCCAGGAAACTTATCAGGATACCAAGGTTGTGGAAAACGAGCTGAACGGTACCGCCCGCTACGTGGGTATGGGTGGTGCGATGGAGGCTCTGGGTGCCGACCTTTCGACAATCAGCTCCAACCCCGCAGGTATAGGCTTGTTTCGTTCGAGCCAGTTTGCTGTGTCGGGCGGACTGGTGAGCCAGCAGGGTGAGACCACATCGCCCTCGGGAAACGGTATCTCTGCCAGCATCAAAGGCAACAAGACCAACGCCAGTTTTGATCAGGTGGGATTCGTTTATGCCGTGCGCAACGGTCGCAACAGCTATCTCAACTTCGCGTTCAACTATCACAAGAGCCGTAACTTCGACCAGATTCTCACGGCGGTCAACACGTTGAGCAATGCCTCACAGAACAAGTTGACCTCGGCCAAATACCCTTATGCCAGTGAGTATAGCTGGAATGGTGTCGATGCCAACTATGCCAGCCTGATGGCACCCATCAAGGATGCCAGCGGCAAACAGGTGGGTCTCGACTACCTCGACGGCTCGGCCTACGTCTTCGGACAGTATCAGAAGGGCTATATCGGGGAGTATGACTTCAACCTCAGCGGCAACATCAAGAACCGCGTGTTCCTCGGTCTGACCTTCGGTCTGCACGATGTGAACTACCGCAGCAACAGCTATTACACCGAAGATCTGGAACAGGGCGTGACCTCTGAGGCATGGGAAGACCTGCGCATCAACGGCAGCGGATTTGACATGAAGCTCGGAGCCATCTTCCGTCCTATCGAGACATCGCCTTTCCGCATCGGTCTCTATGTCAACACCCCTACCTGGTACGACCTCAATGTCACCGGATACAGCGACATCACGATGACCGACGCCGGGGGAAGTGTAGACAAAGGTCAGGAGGCTACCTACGATTACAAGGTTTATACCCCATGGAAATTTGGTGTGAGTGTGGGTCACACGGTGGGCAAACAGCTTGCCCTGGGTGCCACCTACGAATATGCTGACTATGGCACGATAGACAATCGGGTGAACGATGGCGGCTACTACGACTACTGGTCGGGCGGCTATTATGAGAACTCCTATAGCGACAACGACATGAACGACCACACCAAGGCCACGCTCAAGGGTGTGAGCACACTGAAGCTGGGATTGGAATACAAGATTCTCGACAACTGGGCCGTGCGCCTGGGATACAACTATCTCAGTCCGATGTATAACAAGGACGGCTATCGTGACGGCAGCATCTCCTCGCCGGGATCGGCCTATGCCACCTCGACCGACTACACCAACTGGCAGAGCACCAACCGTCTGACCTGTGGTTTTGGCTATTCCATGAAGAATTTCTACTTCGACATGGCCTATCAGTACACCCAGACCAACGGTGAGTTCTATCCGTTTATGAGTTACTATGCAGACAACGACAATGCCGCTGCAAGCAACATCGCAGACGCTGTGAGCGTGAGCAACAAGCGCCATCAGCTGTTGCTGACTTTAGGATACAGATTTTAAACAAATACTCCCCGTCGTTCGGGGCAGATTTCAATAATTGAAAGAAAGAAAAATATTTTAGTGGTTAATTTAGTTTTAGTAAGTATTGAAAGTAGGATATGTCGTGAGACATGTCCTATTTTTTTTGTATCTTTGTGACCATTAAATCCTAAACACAATTTCATCAGTATGAAACGATTTTCTCTCCTCATCCTCCTCGTGCTCGCCGTAGTGCTGGTTCATGCCCAGAAGAGGGAGTTCAGAGGTGCCTGGATACAGGCCGTCAACGGACAATTTCAAGGTATGTCGCGCGATGCCATGCAGCGCACACTCAGCCAGCAGCTCGACGTGTTGCAGCAAGACGGCGTGAATGCCATCATCTTTCAAGTGCGCCCGGAGTGTGATGCGCTCTATGAGAGCAAGCTCGAACCGTGGAGCCGTTTCCTCACGGGCGTGCAGGGACAGGCACCACAACCCTACTGGGACCCCCTGGCATGGATGATAGAGCAGTGTCACAAGCGTGGCATGGAGTTACACGCATGGATCAATCCCTATCGGGCGAAGACCAAAGGCACCACGCAGTTGGCCGCCAACCATATCGCCATGCAGCGTCCCGGCAGCTATTTTGTCTACGACAACCAGTATATCCTCAACCCCGCGCTGCGCGAAAACAGCGATTATATCTGTCGCGTGGCCGACGATATCGTGAGCCGTTACGACATCGATGGATTTCACATCGACGATTACTTTTATCCCTATCCGGCTCCCGGACAGGTCATCCCCGACCAGCAGCAGTATGAAGCCAACCGTCAGGGATTTACCAATATCGGCGACTGGCGACGCAACAACGTCAACCTCTTTGTCAAACAACTCAGCGAGACCATCCATGCCCGTAAGCCCTGGGTGAAGTTTGGCATCTCGCCCTTTGGTATATACCGCAACCAAAGCTCCGACCCCAAGAACGGGTCGGCCACCAAGGGCCTGCAAAACTATGACGACCTCTATGCCGATGTGCTGCTCTGGGTGAACAACGGGTGGGTGGACTACTGCGTGCCGCAGGTGTATTGGCAGATAGGACATCCCACGGCCGACTACGCCACGCTCATCAAATGGTGGGACAAGTATGCATCCAACCGTCCGCTGTTTATCGGCGAGGACGTGGAACGCACGGTGAAATATGCCGACCCCGCCAATCCCAACAGCCATCAGCTGCCCGCTAAATACGCCTTGCATCAGCAGATGCACCATGTGAGCGGCACCGTGTTGTGGTATGCCAAGGCTGTGGTCGACAACGTGGGCAACTATGGCAGTGCGCTCCGCAACTCCTATTGGCGCTATCCGGCACTGCAGCCCCAGATGCCGTTTATCGACAGCAAGAGTCCGAAGAAACCGCGAAGGGTGAAAGCTGTATGGACGAGTGACGGATACATGCTCTTCTGGAAGCAGCCCAAAGGCAAGGCATGGGGAGATGTTGTGACTAAATATGTGGTCTACCGTTTCGAGGGTGGCGAGGAGTTGAATCTCAACGACCCGTCGAAGATAGTTGCTGTGACAGGGCAGACATTCTACAAGCTGCCTTATGACAAAGGGGAGGTGAAATATAATTATGTGGTGACTGCCCTCGACCGTATGTCGAATGAAAGTAAGGCGAAGAAGAAAAAGGTGAAACTTTAATCCTATACTTTCATGCTACGATGCCTTGCGTGGTATGCGATGACTGTATTGCCAAAGCCATAGGCACTGTCTTCTGGGCCGGGGAAGCTATGTGGATACCATTTTTCCCCGGTCCCTGTTGTTAGGATTTTATGATATAATAGGTGGTTTCACTCCAAAATCTCTCAGCTGACAAATCGATGGGCCGGTACTCGTGTGTTTGTGATTTGAGACATGTCAAAAGATGATTTCGGCACAAACAAGGGGAGCAAAGCGTAGAGAGGAAGAAACGGCGCAAGGTGTCTAATGAGGAAACAGGTATGACATATATATAATAAAGGTGTAAAGTGTGCGTTTTATCCTATATATTTCGAAGGACCATTCATCGAAATACATGTGAAATCACACCTCTCAGGATAGTGAAGAGTGTACAAATACCCCTTTAGCGTATTGCCCAACGATTTTATTAGAAATTATTAAGAAAAAAGAATAGGAAAAAGATACGACTTTAAAATAAATGTTGTAACTTTACCACCAATTAATGATACAATCAACTAACAATACTACTTGTATGAGAAACTTAAAAACTTTAATGTATGCAGCAGGACTTGGAGTTCTGACTTTAGCATCATGCGCCGGTGGCAACAATGCTGCCAACGAGACCGTGTCTGGTTTAAATCCCGCCAAGTTTGACACTATCCTGAATGGAAAGAAAGTGGAACTGGTGACCATTAAGAACAACAGCGGTATGGAAGTGTGCCTCACCAACTATGGTGGGCGTGTGGTTTCCATCAGCGTGCCAGACAAGGACGGCAAGCCCACGGACGTGGTTTTAGGTTACGATAATATCAAGCAGTATGCCGATACGCTCAACTCGCCGTCAGATTATGGCTCGAGTGTTGGACGATATGCCAACCGAATCAAGAATGCCAAGATTACTGTTGACGGCAAAGAATATAAGCTCCGCGCCAACGATAATGAGAACTGTCTCCATGGTGGTGGTAATACGGGATGGTTGAACAAGGTGTATGACATTCAGACAAAGACCGACAGCAGTGTGACTTTCGCCATCGTCGCACCCGATGGAGAGAATGGTTTCCCGGGAACCGTGAAGGCCACAGCCACCTATCTGGTGAAGAACGACAACACCCTTGACATCATGTTTGGAGCCACGACCGACAAGGAGACCGTGGTGAATATGACCAACCACTCCTATTTCAACCTGAACGGTGACCCGTCGAAGGAAGGTGTGGACCAGGTGATGTACATCAATGCCGACAAATTTACTCCTGCCGATGCCAAATATATCCCGACTGGCGAGATAAAAGATGTGACCGGCACGCCGATGGACTTCCGTAAGCCGCACGCTATCGGTGAGACTATCGTCGACACTACATTCGATCAGATTAAGAACGCTACGGGCTACGACCACAACTGGTGTCTCAATACCTTCAAGGATGGCAAGGGCGACGACACCCAGGTGGCTGCATCGCTTTATTCTCCGAAGACCGGAATTCTGCTCGAAGTGTTCACCAATGAGCCGGGTATCCAGGTTTATACCGGCAATTTCCAGGGCACAGGCATCGCCTGCAAGCATGGCATCAAATATCCCAAGCACGTAAGCGTGTGCTTTGAGAGCCAGAAATACCCCGACAGCCCCACCAAGATTGCCAACAAGACTAAAGGCTGGGAACTCTCAAATCCCTTCCTGAAGCCGGGCGAGAAGTATAGTTCTCACCTTGCCTATAAGTTCAGCGTGAAGTAACGACCTAAGCATAACCAAAACACTAACAAATAAAAATCTATTAGAAAACAATGAATTGGACATCAAATGAATTCCTCTGGCAAGACTGGGCCATCCTCGGCATAGGTCTTGTGGGAGTGATTTGGGCCGTGTGGCACGCCATCATGAAGGACAAGAAAGCCTCGGCGGGCGAGAACTCGTCAGACTATCTGTTCGGTAAAGGAGAGCCCTGGTATGTAATCGGTATGGCAATCTTCGCTGCCAATATTGGTTCGGAGCACCTCGTAGGTCTCGCCGGAACGGGCGCCAAGGATGGTGTGGGTATGGCACACTGGGAGATGCAGGGATGGATGATCCTTATCCTCGGTTGGGTTTTCGTGCCCTTCTATGAACTGCTCATCACCAAACTGGGTAAGATTATCACCATGCCCGACTTCCTGAAGTTCCGTTACAACAATGCCACAGGCTACGGTCTGTCTATCATCACGCTGGTGGCCTACGTGCTGACCAAGGTGAGTGTGACCGCTTACACGGGTGGTATCTTCTTTGAATACCTGTTGGGCCTCAACTTCTGGGTGGGCGCCATCGGTCTGATTGCCGTCACCTGCGTGTTCACGGTGTTCGGTGGTATGAAGGGTGTGATGACGCTTTCGTCTATCCAGACCCCGATTTTGATCATCGGTTCGTTCCTCGTGCTGTTCCTCGGACTGGCCGCACTCGGCGGTGGAAGCATCGTAGAGGGCTGGACGGCCATGATGGACAACGCCCGTGCCATGCACGATGGCTATGGCATCAACCACATGTTCCACACCGATCCGGGCGACCCGATGTATAAGGAATATCCCGGTTACGTGGTGTTCCTCGGTGCATCGATCATCGGTTTCTGGTATTGGTGTACCGACCAGCACATCGTTCAGCGTGTGCTTGGCCAGACCAAGGGTGAGGATCCCGGTAAGGTGATTGCTCGTGCACGTCGTGGTACCATTGCCGCCGGTTTCTTCAAGATACTTCCCTGCTTCATGTTCCTTATCCCCGGAATGATTGCAGCTGCTCTCGCTCAGAAGGGTAACGGCTTCGTGATGAACGACACCGACGCTGCTTTCGCACTCATGGTGAAAAACATTCTGCCTGTCGGCGTGAAGGGTATCGTGACCATCGGTTTCGTATGTGCCCTGGTAGCATCGCTCGCAGCATTCTTTAACAGCTGCGCCACCCTCTTCACAGAGGACTTCTACAAGCCCATGAAGAAGAACATGAGCGAGGCTCACTACGTGTTTGTAGGTCGTACTGCAACGGTTGTGGTGGTGCTTCTCGGCCTGATCTGGATGCCGGTGATGATGAGTCTCGGCTCGCTCTACAGCTATCTGCAGGGTATCCAGTCGCTGCTGGCCCCCTCGATGGTGGCCGTGTTCACCCTCGGTATGTTCTCCAAGAAGATCACTCCCGCCTCGGGTGCATGGGGTCTGTTTGGTGGTTTCATCGTCGGCATGATTCGTCTGGTGACCAATGTGGCCACCGATACAGGCAAGGCTGCTGTGGAAAGCATCGATTTCCTCGGCCTTCCCACAGGTTTCTGGGAGAACACCGCATGGTTCTGGCAGACCAACTGGCTCGTATTCGAGTGCTGGCTGCTCGTATTCATCATTCTGCTCATGGTGGTCGTGTCGTTCTTTACCAAGGCACCTTCTGCAGAACAAATTGATGCTATCACCTTCACTGGTGACTATAAGAAGACCATCCGTGAGAGTTTCGGTGTGTGGGACATCCTCGGCACCCTGCTCGTAATTGGACTTTGCGCAGCATTCTACGCATACTTCTGGTAAAAATCTCATGGGTAGGCTGCCCCGTTGAGGCGACGGCCTGCCCTTGCTTTCACATACATCACTCAATCAAACTAACGAAAAGATGACAAACTATTACGGTGAGCATTCCAAAGTGTGGGTCTCTGTAGACTGTATCGTATTTGGATTTGAAGAAGATAAGCTAAAGTTGCTCATTGGAAAGAGACAGATGGACCCCGGACGCGGAGAATGGTCCCTGTATGGTGGTTTCGTAGGAGCGGACGAAAGTCTGGAAGACGCAGCCAACAGAGTACTCTTCCAACTTACTGGACTAAAAAAACTCTACATGAAACAAGTGGGCACTTTTGGTGCTATCGACCGTGACCCGGGAGAGCGTGTGATCTCTGTAGCCTACTGTGCACTCATCAATGTGAAGGACTACGACGATAAACTTCGTGAGAAATACAATCTGGAGTGGGTGTCGCTGGATGAACTACCTCAACTCTACTCTGACCATAATCAGATGGTGAGGGATGCTATCAAGTTGTTGCGTCGCCGTATCAAGACCGAACCGCTGAGCTTCAATCTCCTCCCTGAACTCTTTACGCTGACACAGCTGCAGCATGTGTACGAGGCTATTCTTGACAATGAGATTGACAAACGCAACTTCCGCAAGCGCATCAAGCAGATAGACATCATCGAAAAGACCAATCTTATCGATAAGCTGACGTCCAAACGAGGTGCAGCTCTCTACCGTTTTGACCGCAAAGCCTACAACGAGGATCCCTCGTTCAAGCTCTAAGTCATATTATATAATATAATTATCAGATTTAAATCGACAGACACTATGCTCGAAGAATTAAAAGAAAAGGTATTTCAGGCTAATCTCGATTTGGTGAGACACGGACTCGTGCTTTTCACCTGGGGCAACGTTTCCGGCATCGACCGCGAAAAGGGACTCGTGGTGATCAAGCCCTCCGGAGTAGACTATGATACGATGAAGGCCAGCGATATGGTGGTCGTAGACCTTGAAACAGGTAAGATTGTGGAGGGCGACCTGAACCCCTCGTCTGACACACCGACCCATCTGGTGCTCTATCGCAACTTTCCTGAGCTTGGCGGCATTGTGCATACGCATTCCACCTATGCCACCGCATGGGCACAGGCTGGACTCGATATACCCAATATCGGCACCACACACGCCGACTATTTCCATGATTCCATCCCCTGCACAGACAGCATGACCGCTGACCAGATGGACGAATATGAGCTTAACACGGGTGTGGTGATTGTGGATAAATTCAAGAAAGACAACATCAATCCGGCGCATACGCCGGGCGTGCTTGTCAAAAATCATGGTCCTTTCACATGGGGTAAGGACGCTAACGCAGCTGTTTACCATGCTGTGGTGGCTGAACAGGTGGCCAAGATGGCCTTCATCTCCTTCTCAGTCAACCCAAAGACGACCATGAACCCACTGCTCGTGGAGAAGCATTTCTCCCGCAAGCATGGTCCTAATGCCTATTATGGACAAAAGAAAAAATAATAAACTATAACTAAAAACGTTACAACTATGATTGAAGCATTTAAAGATTACGAGATTTGGTTTGTCACAGGTGCGCAACTTCTCTATGGAGGTGATGCAGTGGTACAGGTTGACGGACATTCCAAGGAAATGGTAGAGGGTATGAATAACTCTGGAATCCTCCCCATTAAAGTAGTATATGCAGGAACAGCCAACAGCTCACAGGAGGTGGCCGACGTGATGTCTCGCGCCAATGTAGATAAGAAATGTGCCGGCGTTATCTGCTGGATGCATACGTTCTCTCCCGCCAAGATGTGGATTAAGGGCATGCAGATTCTCCGCAAGCCGCTGCTCCATTTCCATACCCAGTACAACGAGAAGATTCCTTACGACACAATCGATATGGACTTCATGAACCTCAACCAGAGTGCTCATGGTGACCGCGAGTTCGCACACATCCTCTCTCGTCTGCGTAAACCACGCAAGACCGTTATCGGTTACTGGAAGGACGAGAAGACACTGAAGCACATTGCCGTATGGGAGCGTGTGTGCGCTGGTGTTGCCGACGCTCAGGATTGTCTCATCATCCGCTTTGGCGATCAGATGAACAATGTGGCTGTGACCGACGGTGACAAGGTGGCTTTCGAGCAGGTATTGGGTTATCACGTGGACTATGTACAGTTCTCTACGGTGCTCCAGTATTTCGACCAGGTGAAAGATGCCGATGTAGATGCCCTCGTTCATGATGTTTACTTCAAGGAATATGCCGTTGCCGACGAGTTGAAAGACGAGAAGAGCGAAGGCTACAAGAAGATTTGGAACGCTGCCAAGGCAGAGATTACCCTGCGTGCCGTGCTGAAGGCTTACGGTGCCAAGGGCTTCACCACCAACTTTGACGACCTCGGCGACGTGAATGTAGAGGAGACCGGTCATGGATTCGACCAGATTCCGGGTCTCGCCTCACAGCGTCTGATGCACGATGGCTACGGCTTCGGTGCTGAAGGTGACTGGAAAGACGCAGCTCTTTACCGCACAACATGGTTTATGAGTCAGGGTCTTGAGGGTGGAACA
The DNA here is from genome assembly GCA_016901395.1 of Prevotella sp. GTDB lineage: Bacteria > Bacteroidota > Bacteroidia > Bacteroidales > Bacteroidaceae > Prevotella. Next base: position 49,738 of record JAEAMQ010000085.1, read on the forward strand.
TCCTTCCTTGAGGACTACACGCTGAACTTCGACGGTGAGAATACCTCTATCCTGGAGTCTCACATGTTGGAAATCAACCCCGACATCGCAGAGGAGAAGCCCCGCCTGGAGGTACACTTCCTCGGCATTGGTGTGCGTAAGACTCCTACCGCCCGACTGGTATTCACCGCCAAGCAGGGTCATGGTATCGCCGCAACAGTAGTGGATATGGGCAACCGTTTCCGTCTGATTGCCAACGATGTGAACCTCATCAAGAGCCAGCCGCTGCCCAAACTCCCCGTGGCATCTGCCCTGTGGATTCCCGAACCCAGCTTCGAGGTGGGTGTAGGATGCTGGATGAACGCCGGCGGTACACACCATTCCTGCTTCAGCATGGCCCTGACCGACGAGTATTGGCAGGACTTCGCAGAGATCGCAGACATGGAGGCTTGCATCATCAACAAGGATACCAAGTACGATCAGTTCTGCAAGGAACTCCGCTGGAACGAGATGTACTACATGCTTAACAAGGCACTGAAGTAATTCAATTAGCATATTGTCAAGGAGTTATATGGAGTTAGGAGGATGGGCACGATGGAATGTTATCGTGTGCCCGCCCTCTCAGCTCCATCATAACTCCTTCTTTGCTTTTCCGTCATCTCCCCATCTTATTTCTATTCACTACCTAACTTTAAAGTTATCAACATGGACGCAAAATCAACCATAGAGGCCGGCAAGGCAATATTGGGCATCGAGTTTGGCTCTACCCGCATCAAAGCCGTGCTCATCGACCAGGAAAACAACCCCATTGCCCAAGGAAGTCATACTTGGGAAAACCAACTTGTGGATGGTCTCTGGACCTACAGCATCGACAATATCTGGGCAGGACTCCAGGATTGCTATACCCATCTGCGTGAGGATGTCAAGGCACAGTATGGCGTGGAGATCGAGAAGCTCGCGTCAATCGGTATCAGTGCGATGATGCACGGATACATGGCTTTCAACGACAAGCAGGAAATCCTCGTGCCGTTCCGCACTTGGCGCAACACCAATACAGGCAAAGCCGCCGAAGCACTCTCTGCGCTTTTCAACTTCAACGTACCCCTTCGCTGGAGCATCTCGCATCTCTATCAGTGCATTCTCGAAGACAACGCCCACGTGCAGGACATCGAATTCCTCACCACGCTGGCCGGATATATCCACTGGCAGCTCACCGGCGAGAAGGTGTTGGGTATCGGCGATGCTTCGGGTATGATCCCCATTGACCCAGAAACCAAGAACTACGATGCCACGATGGTGGAGAAATTCGACAAACTCGTGGCCCCGAAGGGTTACGGATGGAAGCTCACTGACATCCTTCCCAAGGTGTTGGTGGCTGGCGAGAACGCTGGAACACTGACTGCCGAAGGTGCCAAGAGACTCGACCTCTCGGGCCATCTGCAGGCCGGAACGCCCTGTTGTCCTCCCGAAGGCGATGCCGGAACGGGCATGGCAGCTACCAATGCCGTGAAGCAGCGCACCGGAAACGTGTCGGCCGGAACATCTTCTTTCTCCATGATCGTGCTGGAAAAGAACCTGTCGAAGCCCTACAAGATGATCGATATCGTCACTACGCCCGACGGAAGTCCTGTTGCCATGGTACACTGCAACAACTGCACGTCGGAGATCAACGCCTGGGTGAACATCTTCAAACAGTTTGAAGAACTCATGGGCATCAAGGTAGACATGAACGAACTCTATACCAAGCTTTTCCAAACCTCACTCGACGGCGATGCCGACTGTGGCGGACTGCTCTCCTACAACTATGTTTCGGGTGAGCCTGTAACCGAGCTTGAAGACGGCCGCCCATTGTTCCTGCGTGCCGCCAACGACAATTTCAGCCTCGCCAACTTCATGCGTACTCAGATGTATGCAGCCATTGGCGTGCTGAAAATCGGCAACGACGTGCTGTTCAAAGAGGAGAAAGTCAACGTCGACCGTATCACCGGCCACGGCGGATACTTCACCACGAAGGGTGTGGGACAGCGTTTCCTTGCCGCCGCACTGAACTCTCCCATCTCTGTAATGGAAACCGCCGGTGAGGGTGGAGCATGGGGTATCGCGCTCCTCGCATCCTATCTGGTGAACAAATCGGCCGGACAGGACCTCGCCGCATTCCTCGACGAGAAGGTGTTTGCTGGCAACACGGGCACCGAGGTGAAACCCACCGCTGAGGAAGTAGCCGGTTTTGACGCTTACATTGAGAGCTACAAGAAGGGTCTCGCCATCGAGAAGGCTGCTGTAGCTTATAAGGATGCTCACTAAACACTGTGCTGATATGAAGAATCTCATCACCTCTCTCCTCTTGTCGGCGGCATGCACACTGCCGGCAATGGGACAAGACGCTACGGCGACCATTCATGTCAACCAGGGCACCAACCGCATTCCCAAGGAGATTTACGGTCAGTTTGCCGAGCACCTCGGCACCTGTATCTACGGCGGATTGTGGGTTGGGCCAGAGTCATCCATCCCCAACACCCAGGGCTATCGCAACGATGTGCTGCAGGCTTTGAAAGATCTGAAGGTGCCTGTGCTGCGTTGGCCGGGCGGCTGCTTTGCCGATGAATACCACTGGATGGACGGCATCGGACCACGCGACAAGCGTCCCAAGATGCAAAACAACAACTGGGGAGGAACCATCGAGGACAATTCCTTTGGTACACACGAGTTTCTGAACCTCTGCGAACTGCTTGGCGCTGAGCCTTATATCAGTGGCAACGTGGGCAGCGGAACCGTTGAGGAACTGGCCAAATGGGTGGAATATATGACCAGCGACGGCGAAACGCCGATGGCCAAGCTGCGCCGACAGAACGGCCGCGAGAAGTCGTGGAACGTGAAATATCTCGGCGTGGGCAACGAAAGCTGGGGTTGCGGCGGTAACATGAGGCCCGAATATTATGCCGACCTCTACCGTCGATACTCAGTTTACTGCCGCAATTATGACAACCACAAACTCTATAAGATTGCTTCGGGAGCCAGTGATTACGATTATAACTGGACCAAAGTACTTATGGATAACGTAGGCGACCGCATGAACGGACTCTCCCTCCACTACTATACCGTGAAGGGATGGAATGGTTCTAAGGGTGCTTCTTCCAAGTTTGACAATCAGGAATACTACTGGACCATCGGCAAATGTCTCCAGATAGAGGATGTCATCAAGAAACACTGTGACATCATGGATCAGAAGGATCCGCAGAAAAAGGTGGCCCTTCTCGTTGATGAATGGGGCACCTGGTGGGACGAAGAACCGGGCACCATACCCGGACATCTCTACCAGCAGAATACCATGCGTGATGCAATGGTGGCAGCTCTGTCGCTCAATGTGTTCCAACGTCATACCGATCGCATCAAGATGGCCAATATTGCACAGATTGTCAACGTGTTGCAGAGTATGATACTTACCGACACCAAGGGCACGGGGCACATGGTACTCACCCCCACTTACTACGTGTTCCAGATGTATCGTGACTTCCAGGATGCCACATATCTGCCTATGGATGTCAAGACTGACTCTATCACTGTGGAGGGCGGACACATGTATCGCATGGTCGATGGCAAGATACCAGCTGTCTCTGTTTCTGCTGCCAAGAAGGACGATGGAGCTGTGGTGGTGGCTTTGGCCAACACAAGTCTTGATAAACAGCAGACTGTAGAGTTATCACTTGATGGCGCAACCGCCAAGACAGCTACCGGACGAATCCTTACCAGCAAGAAAATCGACGACTATAACGATTTCGATCATCCCGAGGTAATCAAGACTACCGACTTCAAAGACATCAAATTGAAGAAGAACTCGGTGAGGGTTACACTTCCTGCCAAGTCGATTGTCGTAATTAATCTGAGGTAAAATGCATGAGGATCGTTTCCTCTCAAGTCCCTTCCGGGCATCGTGCAGATATATGCAGAGGCCTGAAAGAAGCAATCATACAAGTAATTTCAATTCAACATTATAACAATGAACGACATTAAAGTAATGAACCACGCAGCCGACAACATCCGTATTCTGGCTGCTTCAATGGTAGAAAAAGCCAACTCCGGACATCCCGGTGGCGCTATGGGTGGCGCTGATTTCATCAATGTGCTCTTCGCCGAGTATCTCGTTTACGACCCTTCCGACCCCAAATGGACAGGTCGTGACCGTTTCTTCCTCGATCCTGGCCACATGAGTCCGATGCTCTACTCCGGTCTTGCACTGCGCGGTTTCTTCTCTATGGACGATCTTAAGCAGTTCCGTCAGTGGGGTTCGGTGACTCCTGGTCACCCCGAGCTCGACATTGAACGGGGTATCGAGAATTCCTCCGGTCCGCTTGGTCAGGGCCATGCTATGGCTGCCGGTGCAGCTGTTGCAGAGAAATTCCTTGAGGCTCGTCTGGGCAAGACGGTGATGCAGCACAAGATTTATGCCTACATCAGTGACGGTGCTGTGGAGGAAGAAATCTCCCAGGGTGTCGGTCGCATTGCTGGCAACCTCGGCTTGAACAACCTCATCATGTTCTACGACTCCAACGATATTCAGCTTTCCACTGAGACTAAGGTCGTGATGAACGAGAATACCAAGGCTAAATATGAGGCCTGGGGATGGAACGTGCTGGAAATCAATGGCAACGATGTCAACCAGATTCGCAAGGCTCTTGATGCCGCTCAGAAGGAAGAGGCTCGCCCAACCCTCATCATCGGCAAGACCATCATGGGAAAAGGTGCCCTCCAGGCTGACGGTACGAGCTATGAGGCCAACCTCAAGACCCACGGTGCGCCTCTCGGTGGTGATGCCTATGTGAATACAATCAAGAATCTTGGTGGTGATGTGGAGAATCCTTTTGTGGTTTTCGACGACGTGAAAGCCATCTATACTGCCCGTCGTGAGGAACTGAAAAAGATTGTTGCTGCCCGTAAGGCTGAGGAGTCTGCATGGCGCAAGGCCAATGCCGACAAGGCTGCTCTCATGGACGAATGGTTCTCCGGCAAGGCTCCGAAAATCGATTGGAGCAAGGTGGAGCAAAAGGCTGGTGCCGCTACACGTGCTGCCAGCGCAGCCTGCCTCACCGCACTGGCTGAGCAGGTGCCCAATATGATCTGTGCTTCTGCCGACCTTTCCAACTCCGATAAGACCGACGGCTTCCTCAAGAAGACCACCAGCATGGTGCGTGGCGTCTTCAGTGGCGCTTTCTTCCAGGCCGGCGTGAGCGAACTGACAATGGCCGACATGTGCATTGGTATGATGCTTCATGGTGGTGTCATCGCTGCCTGCGGCACATTCTTTGTCTTCTCCGACTATATGAAACCTGCCGTTCGTATGGCTGCTCTCATGCAGGTTCCGGTGAAGTTCATCTGGACTCACGATGCCTTCCGTGTGGGCGAGGACGGTCCTACCCACGAGCCTGTGGAGCAGGAAGCCCAGATCCGTCTCATGGAAAAGATGAAAAACCATGCCGGTCGCGACAGCGTGCGTGTGTTCCGTCCCGCCGATGCCGAGGAGACCACGGTTTGCTGGAAGCTCGCCATGGAGAATGTCGACACTCCGACGGCCCTCATCTTCTCTCGTCAGGGCATCGCCAACCTGCCTGCCGGCAACGACTATGAGCAGGCTGCCAAGGGTGCTTACATCGTGGCAGGCTCGGATGAGACCCCCGATGTGATTCTCGTGGCCAGTGGTTCAGAGGTATCTACCTTGGAGGCCGGCACCGAGGCCCTGCGCAAGGACGGCATCAAGGTGCGTGTGGTGAGTGCTCCTTCCGAGGGCTTGTTCCGCAGCCAGAGTGCCGAATACCAGGAGAGCGTGCTCCCTTACGGCGTGAAGAAGTTTGGAATGACCGCCGGATTGCCCGTCACCCTTGAGGGATTGGTAGGCATTGGCCCCAACAGCAAGGTGTTTGGCATGCCGAGCTTTGGTTTCTCCGCTCCCTACAAGGTGCTCGACGAGAAGCTGGGCTACACCGGCGAGAATGTTTACAATCAGGTAAAAGAGTTTTTAAAATAAGGAGATTTGATCCTCTGAGGAATTAAGAAGTTAAGGAGTTAAGAAGTTAAGACACATGCTTGTCAGATGAAATTCAATACTATTGTATGATTATCTCATCCAAGAGAGTATTGTCTTAACTCCTTTAACTTCATAACTTCTTAACTCCTTTAAATAAGAAATATCATGGATATCAAGACTGTAGGATTGGCCAGCGACCACGCCGGCTTTGCACTCAAACAGTTTGTCAAGCAGTATCTTGACGAGAAAGGCATCCCCTACAAGGACTATGGCACCGATACTGATGCCAGCTGCGACTACTCCGACTATGGCCACCGGCTGGCCACGGCTGTGGAAAATGGTGAGGTGTACCCTGGTATCGGCATCTGTGGGTCGGGCGAGGGTATCAATATGACGCTCAACAAGCATCAGGGCATCCGGTCAGCATTAGCCTGGATGCCGGAAATTGCTCGTTTGAGCCGTCAGCACAACAATGCCAACGTGCTTGTGATGCCCGGTCGATTCATCGACAATGATATGGCTCGTAACATCATGGATGAATTTCTGACGACAGATTTCGAAGGCGGACGCCATCAGCGTCGTATCGATAAAATACCTTTGAAGCCTGAGAAATAATCTCCTTCACAACTTATTGAGAACACTTCAACGTACAGAATGTGCCCCTGCATGTCCCTGACGTTGACGTGCTCTCAGTTTTTTTTTCATTTCAGGTTGTCGGTTCAGACAGGCTGATAGTCACTAGTGTCCGGTAAACTTCTCCTTAGAATTCGTAAGTATCTGATAAATAATATTTTCCGCGGACAAACGCCTGTACACGATTTGAAATGCCTACATTTGCAGAGTGTAAGCTAATCAATCAG
>JAEAMQ010000086.1 GCA_016901395.1 Prevotella sp.
CCCGAAGGGAGGGGAGTAAAAGCGGGATAAACAAATGGTAAAGCCTCGCCTTTGCAGATGTTGCAAGGGCGAGGTTTGGTGTTTATGGGAGACCCAATGGATATTTTATTCCTTAGGATTTGGATAGGTACGACTTGTCGAGGTTGTGTTCTGTGAAAACGAACACATTGTTTTGCCCACCTGATATATCCTCTTAATACCTCCCGTTTGTTTATCTTGGTAATCACTCCCCTCCCTTTGGGGGAGGGGTAAGGGGGAGAGGCTGTTGAGGTTTGGGAGAGGCCGCTATTCAATTGTAATTGTATACTCACTCATAAAGCTTGCACCAGGCAAGAGTTGGTTCATGAGATACTTGTCGCGGAAGTCGCCATCGTAGTGTGCCCAGTCGTGAATGCCATACCAAGGCTCTATGCAAACGAAGGGTGCCTCTTTGCCATAAGGACTCCAGATGCCCACAGCGGGTGTCTTGAAATCAAGAGTTACCTCGGCGTCGCCATTGGGATTGAGGAGTTCCACGCGCTTGATCTGGCTGTGGTCGAATATCATGGCATCGTCCTTGAAGCTGTCCTGGGTGAATGCCCATACGCCATCCTCGGTCTCCACCGGCTCATGACGACCTTTGTCGATACAGCCGCCGACGTTGCCAAAGAGCCTGATGGGTTCGGCATTGTCGAAGCGAAGCCGTCCCTTCAGGGGCTCGCCGGGCAGCAGTCCGGGCACATTGAATGCCGGATGACCGCCAATCTGGAAGAAGATGGGCTTGTCGTCGGTGTTCTCCACATGCCACACCACATGAATCTTGTTGTCGCGCAGCTTATAGCTCACGCTCAGATTGAAGTGGAAAGGATAGTCTTTCATCGTCTCGGGAGAGTCGTGGAGTGCGAAAATCACCTGATTATCACCTTTGGCAATGAGCTTGAAGTCGGTGTCGCGGGCAAATCCATGCCGTCCCAGACGATACTCCTTGCCGTTCAACCGGTAGGTATCTTCCCACAGTCCACACACGATGGGGAAGAGGAGCGGGGAGTGACGATTCCAGAATTCGGGGTCGGCCTGCCACAGATATTCCTTTCCATCGGCATCCTTAATGCTTTGCAGTTCTGCTCCGAGCGGTGAAATCTCCACCGTGAGCTTCTCGTTTTTGATTTGTTCCATGTTCTTTTAAGGTTTGAAATTCAAAGTGCAAATATACTAAAAATATGGTTCCCAGCAGGCCTTTAGGGCAGAAAATTCTACGCCTCACCACTTATTCTTCTCCCCGCCCGCCTGCTTTGTGGATGAGAATAGAGAAAAAGAAGATGACTCCCAACAGGAATACGGTCATCACTACGGGGAAGATGAGGGCCAGTTTCCCGTCTTCTCCTATCATCCCGAGGAAGATACTGGGGCTTAGCAGGGCTGTGCACACCCCTAAGACCCGTAGCAATCGGCAGGCGAGCCCCATTTACTCCATGTCCGTCGAGTCTACTTTCTTCCCCCACATGGAATAAATTCTGAGCCAGAATAAGGCCCAGCGAACCTCTTGCATGCATATTTTTTAGCAAAAAATTTGCTCTCATTGCTGTTGCCCCATGCTTTATTTGTAACTTTGCATCGCAATTAGACTGATGCAAGATTACAAGGTAATAAGATTCGATACAATTATTTTCAGCAATGACAGAACAACAGAGTACTACGGAGCAAATCCTGAGACGCAAACTCGACTTACTGGTCCGTACCGGCTGCCTGCTCATGGAGAGTATGGCCGACACGTCGCGCATCATGCGCAACATGCAGCGGGTGGAGGCTTTCCTTGGCCTTCCCGAGAAAAACGTGCACATCTACGTCAACTTCAACATCCTTATGGTGAACCTCAGCGATGAGGAACACTCTTTCTCCAAGTTCCAACAGGTGGAGAAACACAGCGTCAATCTCGATGCCATCTCTGCCGTAAGCAAGTTGTCATGGAAAGCCATCCAAGACGACTATTCGCTCGAACAGTATGAGGAGGAGCTTGAGGCCATCGCCCGCCGGCCCCGCAACTACACCGAGTGGCAGGTGGCCATCGGTGCCGGTTTTGCCTGCGGCGGCTTCTGCATCCAGTTTGGTTGCGACTGGCCCGCGTTCTTCTATGCGTCGCTGGCCGCCATCCTCGCGTTCCGTTTCCGCATGTATCTCAACTCCAAGGGCAGCAACGGCTACATGAATATCGGTGTGTCGGCCTTCGTCGCCACCATTCTCGCCTGGCTCATGGGACTCCTCTCCGCCAACCCCTCCATCGCCGCCGCCCTGCCACAGTTCATGCATTCTGACACCCCTTGGCATCCGCTGTTGGCCTGTGCGCTGTTTATCGTGCCCGGCGTGCCCCTCATCAACTTCGTCTCCGACATGCTCTGCGGACACATCGAGGTGGGACTGGTCCGCGCGTTGAACGTCCTTCTGATGATTGTCGCCATGTCGTTTGGTATCGCTGTGGCCATATTCTTCTGTGGAATCGACAACTTTGTCAAGGACCTCAGCCTCACACCCCACCACAGCTACTTTGTGTTTGCCATTGCCGCCGCCATCTCTGCGATGGGCTTCTCCATGATTTTCAACACTCCGCGCCGCATGCTTTGGGTGGTGGCCATTGGGGGCATCATCGCCGTGTGCACCCGCAATTTCGTCAATCTCGGCCCGAGCAACGACAACATCGGCCTCGACATGGGCCTTCGTGTGGGTTCGTTTGTGGGTTCGGCGGTTATCTCCATCATCGCCACGCGTGCCATGCACTGGTTCCACACGCCCCATCAGTGTCTCGCCATCCCCAGTGTTATCCCGATGATTCCGGGTGTGCTGATGTACCGTGCGCTCTTTGCGTTCATCGAGATGCACGGTGTTGTGGGAGAGGTCACGGTCGCCATGTACAACGCCATCAATGCCTCGCTCGTCATCCTGTTTATCTCTCTCGGTGTGGCCATCCCCAATATCTTTGTGCGCCGAATGGTAACGCCGAAGCGCAAGAAGAAACTTCTCGACATGGTGACAGAGCGTCGCCGTCTCCACGGAGAAATGGTCGACCTGTCGAAGATTTAGTTTTCACGGTTTTTCCGATGGGTTTCCCTGGGTCGCCAGGGTGACTATGAGACAAACTGAAATTCTTTTCGTCTGATGATTCCACGGGAATTGTCGGACGATTTTTATTAGAACAATAGGACTGAATGTGGTTGTTTGTCCACAAAAGACACAGAAATCCCAAAATTTCTTCTTATTTGTTGTTTTCGAGCCATCGGAGATGGCCCAGTGGATAGATGCTGAAAAGCCTTTTGTGTGTTCTGTGTCTTTTGTGGACAAATAACCTTTTTCATCCACGAAAGACCCAGAAGTCACAAAATTTTCTTCTTCCTTTTTTTGTTTTCGGGCCATCTCCGATGGCCAAATTCACAGACAAATGCTTATTACGATGGTTCGCCGGATGAACCAAATAGGATGTTTTTGTTTTCTGCCTTGTTAGATTAAATCAGATGACCAGTTGTTCATGATTATTGGTTGTCCACAAATGTGGTGTCTTCTGAGTGTTTAGGGGATGATAATAAGTATGAGTCCACAAAAATCACAAAATCCACAAATCGAATCAACGAAATACGCACAGGCCCAAAGGCCATCAAGATATTCTTTTCAATCCATCGGGCAATCTATGGCATAAGCATCTGTCTGTGTACTTGGCCATCGGAGATGGCCCAGAGGCAAGATGCTGAAAAGCCTTTTGTGTGTTCTGTGTCTTTTGTGGACAAATAACCTTTTTCATCCACGAAAGACCCAGAAGTCACAAAATTTTATTCTGTTGAAAAAACTTGAAGACCTCAATTTTTCTGGCCCAAAATTCTAATTTTGCTATCACTCGGACGAAAATCTGGCAAAAAATGGCCGTTTTGGAAATGACTGATAATCAATAAGTTGTAATTATTTGACAAAAACAACTTTGCGATTAGGTACTAATCGTGAGACGATTCGATACTAATCGCAAGACGATTAAGCCGTAATCGTGGTGCGATTACGGCCCAATAAGTTGTGATTTTGGCCTAAAAAAGGGAGAAAAACGAGTTTTTTCAAGTGAAAATCGTGTTTTTCTCATCATGCGAACCCATTATTTCGTCCTTTTCCAACGGTATCGTCGCTCGTTAGTTGCTGCTTTCGTCACTTAAAAATGATGAACTATCTTGACAATCTATAGCTCTTCGGTCGCCTGCTGCAGAGCCTTGAGATACTCCTTGAAGGCCTCGGTGCCCGCCTTCTTCCACACCTCTCCCAACAGTGCCGCACCGCCGAAACCATAGTTTTTCACCGTGGGCAGCAGGTCGAGTGTCACACCCCCGAGGGCCATCACCTGGGGACCGATGATACCTTGCTCCTGTGCGTGCAGGAGTTCTGCCTCGCTGAAGGCCGCGTGGTAGCCCTGTTTGGAGATGCTGTCGAATATCGGACTGAGAAAAGCGTAGTCCACCGCCGCCGCCCGCTCGCGCAGTTCGTCGATGGAGTGGGTGGAGCACGACACGCTGCCGCGGTGTCCTGCCGGTGCCACGGGGTTGCGGCGGTTGAGGTGAACGCCCTTCAGGCCGTAGCGTTGTGCCAGACCGAAATGGTCGTGAAGCACAAGGCGGTGGTGCCATTCCTGCGGGACGGCCTCGATGAGCCGCCCCATTTCCTCGGCTGTGGAGTCGGGTTTGCGTAGGTGTACGGCCCATGCGCCGTGACGGAGCAGTGCCACGATGGCGTCGGCCTCGTGGGGGAGAAACTGTGGGGAAGTAATGATGATGAGTCTCATGAGCATTTGTTTATTGGTGATGTCGGGGAGTGGGGTGGGAGGCAACGTAGGGGAGAGGACGGTTTTCACGCACGGTTGGGAGGGGTCCTCGCAAAATTGGTTGGTGATTTCACGTGCGATTGGATGGGTATCACGCACGATTGAATGATTATTTCACGCAGAGTACACCGAGCCGCAGAGTCTCCGCATGGCGTTTGCACAGTAGGGACATGCCCCGTGCATGTCCGCACTGCCGGATGGCCAGATGGTCGTTTGTCAATGGGCATATAGGCATCCCATACATTTCTCGCCCAGCAGTCTCTGCGTCTCCGTGCCCTCTGCGTGAGGAATACAGCCTGCCTGCATGATGATGAGGATTCCTCGGATTCTCCCTTTCGGCGCAGCGGACATGCACGGGGCATGCCTCTACTAGTGCATTCCCATTGCGTAGCCTCCCATGACTCTTAGACTCTGTGTGAGAAAAAACGCCACCCGTGTGAGAGAAAATCAACATCCGTGTGAGAGAACCCCGTTACCCGTGTGCGCTCCCCCTTGGACTCGTCCTCCACTCCGTGCCCTCACACACAAAGGTAAACATTTCTCCCAAAATATTTCGCTGTTTGAAAGAAAAACGATAACTTTGCCAACGATAAACTTCGGAAAGGATCCGAGAGAGGGGTGCCACACCCGTTTGGGTGGGCTGAGATGATACCCGTATGACCTGATGCAGATAATGCTGCCGTAGGAATTGCGAATATGTCGCGTTTATCGTGGAAGAGCCTCTCTTAAATGTGTACCATTTAGGAGAGGTTTTTGTTTTTCAGCCAGCCCCCATTTAATATGATTATGATGCAAATACAATTCATTAGCCATCACAATGAGCGTTTCGATGAGGTCGAAGGCATCCGGCGTGCACTGGCCGGTGGGTGTCGCTGGATACAGTTGCGCATGAAGGAGGCCGACGACGACCAGATGGTGGCCACGGCCCTGCAGGTGCGCCTGCTCTGCACAGAATATGGAGCGACGTTCATTCTCGACGACCGCGTGCACCTCGTGGGGCCTACGCGTGCCGACGGCGTGCACCTCGGACGACTCGACATGCCCGTGGACGAGGCCCGGCGGTTGCTTGGCCCCGACCGCATCATCGGCGGAACGGCCAACACCCTCGACGACATCCGGCGACTCGCGCGGCAGGGAGCCGACTACATCGGTTGCGGACCGCTGCGCTTCACCACCACCAAAGAACGGCTTGCACCCCTCTTGGGCTTCGACGGTTACCGTCGATTGATTGGCGACATGCGTTGTGAGGGCATCCGGTTGCCCCTCATCGCCATCGGCGGCATCACTGCTGAGGACCTTCCCGAACTCCGTGCCATCGGCGTAGACGGCATTGCCGTAAGTGGCTGCGTGCTGCGCGCCGACCATCCTGAACATGCCATGCAAATACTTATCAATCATGAACAATAAGATCAGAATATCCTATCCCAATTCCGAGAAAATTTATCTCGCGGGACAAATCTACCCCAACCTGCGGGTAGGCATGCGTCGCATCAGTCTCACACCTACCGTCACCCTGCGCGACGGCAAACGTATGATGAGTGAAAACCAGCCTGTGGTGGTCTACGACACGTCGGGTCCGTATAGCGATCCGGCGGTGGAGATAGATCTGAGTCTGGGACTTCCCAAGCTGCGCCAGCCCTGGATAACCCGTCGTGGCGGTGGGACGCAGCGTTACTGGGCACGTCGGGGTGTCATCACCGAGGAGATGGAGTATGTGGCAATACGGGAGAATATGAACTGCAGGGAGATGGGCATCGCCAGCCCTATCACCCCCGAGTTTGTGCGGCAAAGCATTGCCGAGGGTCGCGCCGTTATCCCGGCAAACATGCGTCACCCCGAGGCCGAACCCATGATTATAGGTCGTGACTTCCTCGTGAAGATCAATACCAATATCGGCAACTCCGCCCTCTCGTCGGGAATCGACGAGGAAGTGGAGAAGGCCGTGTGGAGTTGCAAGTGGGGTGGCGACACCATCATGGACCTGTCGACGGGCAACGACATCACCCAGACACGCGAATGGATATTGCGCAACAGTCCGGTGCCGGTGGGAACGGTACCGATGTATCAGGCTTTTGAGAAGGCCGATGGCAAGATTGAGAACCTCTCGTGGGAGCTGTTTCGTGATACGCTGATCGAACAGGCGGAGCAAGGGGTGGACTATTTCACCATCCATTGCGGCATCCGGCTGCAGAATGTGCACCTCTCCCAGGGCCGGTTGACGGGCATGGTGAGTCGTGGAGGCAGCATCATCGCGAAGTGGTGTCAGATACATCAGCAAGAGAGCTTCCTCTATACCCATTTCGATGACATCTGCGAGATATGCGCCCGGTATGACGTGGCCATCTCGCTCGGCGACGGATTGCGTCCCGGAAGCATCCACGATGCCAACGATGCGGCGCAGTTTGCCGAACTGGACACGATGGGACAACTCGTCGAACGGGCGTGGAGTCACGACGTTCAGGCGTTCATCGAAGGTCCCGGTCATGTGCCGATGCACAAGATTCCGGAGAACATGGAACGTCAGGTGGAGAAGTGTCACGCTGCGCCGTTCTACACACTCGGGCCGCTTGTCACCGACATTGCGCCCGGTTACGACCATATCACGAGTGCCATCGGAGCGGCACAGATAGGTTGGCTCGGCACGGCCATGCTCTGTTATGTCACCCCCAAGGAACATCTCGCCCTGCCCAATAGGGAGGATGTGCGTGCGGGAGTCATCACTTATAAGATTGCCGCCCATGCCGCCGACCTCGCCAAGGGCCATCCCGGGGCTGCCATCCGCGACAATGCGCTGTCCAAGGCGCGCTATGAGTTCCGGTGGACCGACCAGTTCAATCTCTCGCTCGACCCCGAACGGGCCAGGGAATACTATCTCTCGGGCAACCCGCAGGAGGGTCGTTACTGCTCCATGTGTGGCCCTAACTTCTGCGCCGCGCGCATCTCCCACACCCTTGGAGAGTGCGAGCAGATGCCTTCAACAGAAAATCTTACCAATATATATTATTAAAATGATCGAGACACAAGTTTCAAAGGGTATTATCAGTACCTATTTTGACAAGTTAGAAAAGAACCTTAACCTTGACGTAGCCATCGTAGGCGGCGGCCCGTCGGGTATTGTTGCTGCCTATTATCTGGCCAAAGCAGGATTGCGTGTGGCCCAGTTCGACCGCAAATTGTCGCCCGGCGGCGGCATGTGGGGCGGCGCCATGATGTTCAATCAGGTAGTTATCCAGGAAGAAGCAATGGATATCATCCGCGAGTTTGGCATCAATTACCAGCCCTATGAGGACGGACTCTACACCATAGACTCCGTGGAAAGCACCGCCGGTCTGCTCTATCATGCCGTGCATGCGGGTGCCACCGTGTTCAATTGCTACTCGGTGGAGGACGTGGTTTATAAGTCCGACCGCGTGAGTGGAGTCGTGGTCAACTGGACGCCGGTGCTCCGTGAGGGCATGCATGTGGACCCCTTGAACATCATGGCGCGCTGTGTCATCGACGGAACAGGCCACGACAGTGAGGTGTGCAAGACCGTGGCGCGCAAGAATGGTGCCCGACTCAACACGTCGACCGGTGCCGTTGTGGGTGAGCGCTCACTCGATGTGATGGAAGGCGAGCGTCAGGTCGTCGAAGGAACGAAGGAGATTTATCCCGGCCTTTGGGTCTGCGGTATGGCTTCAAGCGCCGTGGGTGGCACGCCTCGCATGGGACCTATCTTCGGCGGAATGCTGTTGTCGGGCAAGAAAGTGGCCGACCTCATCATCGCAGAACTGCAGAAAGCATGACCCGACACTATGTGCCCGTGCTCACGATAGCCGGTTCTGACAGCAGTGGTGGGGCCGGTATCGAGGCCGATATCAAAACCATCTCGGCCCTCGGAGGCTATGCCGAGGCGGTCATTACGGCCGTTACGGCGCAGAACACCATTGGTGTGACGGCCATTTCTGCCGTTCCCGCCGAGGTGGTGGGGGCGCAGATCGATGCCGTGATGGCCGATATCATGCCGCAATCGGTGAAGATTGGCATGACGGGAACGCCCGAAAGCACAGTGGCCATCGCTACGCATCTGAGGGCGTTTGAGGCCGTTCCGGTGGTGCTCGACCCCGTGATGGTGTCGACATCGGGCAGTCGTCTCACCGACGATGAGGCCGTGAGCCTGATGGTGGAGCATCTGGTGCCGATGGCTACGCTGCTCACGCCCAACGTGCCCGAGGCCGAACGGCTCGTGGGACATGGCGTGGAGACAGAGCCGGAACGCACCGAGGCTGCCCGCAAGATGCTCTTGATGGGGTGTCGTGCGGTGCTCCTCAAGGGCGGACACGGGCCGGAAGGTGACACGATGACAGACCGACTCTACTGGTTTGACGACCGTGGCGCGTTGTGTCAGCGGTCGTTTGACCATCCCCGTGTGGCCACATCCAACACCCACGGCACCGGATGCACGCTGTCTTCGGCTATTGCCACCCATCTGGCGATGGGACTTCCGCTCGTCGAAGCGGTGGAGAAGGGTATTCATTATCTATGTCAAGCTCTGATTGCGGGGGCCGATATCCATGTCGGTAAAGGCCATGGGCCGGTAAATCACCTGTTTAATCCTATGCAAATGACTATTAAACCAGATTAACCTTCTATTATATATTTCAAAGCATTATTCTCTCTTACTTGGGTGGGGCATGACCGATAAAAAGACGGTTATGCCCTACTTCTTTTGTCAGATTATTGTTATCTTTGCGACTATTAAACCATTTGACTTATGCGAAAAATCCTTTTCACTCTGCTTTGGCTCGTCTGTCTGACCATGACGGGCAACCCCGTCGACCGTCTTATCAACCGCATCTCACCGGGAGCGGCATCGAAATTCAAGATCGTCATGCAGTCTTCGGACCGCGATTTCTTCGAACTCTCGCAGGCGGGCGACCGTGTTTGTATCAAGGGAAACACGTGGGTGAACATCGCTTCGGGCCTGAACTGGTATCTGAAATACTATGCAGGCATCCACCTCACATGGAATAATATGACCGCCAAGATGCCCGCCACGCTGCCGAAGGTGCCGAAACCCGAGCGCCATGAGACCGATTTGAAGCAGCGTTACGACTTCAACTACTGCACATTCTCCTATTCCATGGCCTTCTGGGACTGGAAACGGTGGGAGCAGGAGATAGACTGGATGGCGCTTCACGGCGTGAATATGCCACTGGCCATCGTCGGAGAGGAGGTGGTTTGGCGCAACATGCTCCAACGGTTGGGCTACTCCAAGGATGAGATAGGACGCTTCATCGCCGGTCCCGCCTTCCTTGCATGGTGGGAAATGAACAATCTTGAAGGGTGGGGCGGACCGTTGCCCGACTCGTGGTACACCCAGCAGGAGGCATTGCAAAAGCGTATTCTCAGTAGGGAAAAGGAATTGGGCATGGACCCTGTGCTACCCGGCTACTGTGGAATGATGCCGCACGATGCGAAGGAAAAGCTCGGATTGGATGTCACGCCGGGCGGAACGTGGAACGGATACATACGTCCCGCCAACCTCAGTGCTACCGACCCGAAGTTCGACCGCATAGCCGACCTCTATTATCAGGAGCTTACCCGCCTCTACGGTAAGGCCAATTATTACTCGATGGACCCCTTTCATGAAACCCCAGACGATGCTTCCATCGACTACGCCAAGGCCGGACAGAAACTCCTTGCGGCCATGAAACGCACCAATCCGAAGGCCAACTGGGTGATCCAGGGGTGGACGGAGAACCCGCGTCCGCAGATGATCGACCCTCTTCCCGAGGGCGATATCACTGTGCTCGACCTCTTTTCGGAGTGCCGTCCGATGTTTGGCGCACCCTCCATCTGGAAGCGGACGGAGGGCTATGGCCATCATAACTGGTTGTTTTGCATGCTCGAAAACTTCGGCGCCAACGTGGGATTGCACGGCCGCATGGACCAGTTGGTGGAGAATTTTCGACTTGCCACTGCTCCCGATACGCCCTATCAGAATGCCCGCCAGCACCTGAAAGGCATCGGATTTACGATGGAAGGGTCGGAGAACAACCCCATCATGTTTGAGCTGATGAGCGAACTCGTATGGCGTGCCGACTCCCTTGGTCAGGACAATACGCCCGCGACAGACTTCAAAACGACTTGGACGCGGGGCTATGTCAAGGCCCGTTATGGTGCCGACGACCCCACCTTACAGCAGGCTTGGCAGTTGCTCGTCCACTCTATCTATAATTGTCCGGCGGGCAACAACCAGCAGGGACCTCACGAGAGCATCTTCGACGGCCGGCCGTCGCTTATCAATTTCCAGGCGAAAAGCTGGTCGAAGATGCGCAATTACTATGACCCGTCTGCCACCTTGGAGGCTGCACGCCTGATGACGAGTGTGGCGGAGCGTTACCGTGGGAACAACAACTTCGAGTATGACCTTGTGGATGTGGTGCGCCAGGCTATGGACGACCAGGCCCGTTTGCAGTATCTCCACACCATCGCCGACTACAACGGCTTCGACCGCAAGGCGTTCTCGCGCGACTCGGCACGCTTCCTCAACATGCTTCTCCTGCAGGACAAGCTCCTCGGCACGCGTCGGGAGTTCCGTCTCGGCACGCGCATCGAACAGGCGCGGAGCCTCGGCACTACGGCGGCGGAGAAGGATTTGTATGAGTGGAACGCCCGGGTGCAGATCACGACATGGGGCAATCGCACGGCGGCCGACACGGGCGGGTTGCGCGACTATGCCCATAAGGAGTGGCAAGGGCTGCTCAAAGACTTCTACTTCATGCGCTGGCACACCTACCTCGATGCCCTCTCGCGACAGATGGCGCAGCATTCTCGGCCCGACAGGGATGCTCTCGGCGGCGGGCCTAACGCCACGAAGACGGCCTCGGAACTGTTTAACATGGCCCTGCCCTCGGGTCCACAGATTGACTGGTATGCCCTCGAAGAGCCGTGGACATTACAACATAACACCTACTCCTCAGCCCCCGAGGGCTCTCCGGTGGACGTGGCCAAGGAGGTTATCGCATTTCTTGACGGTAGACAGAACTAAAGGTTAAAGGGATTTTTTTAGACAGAACTACATAAAAGACATATTTTTCCGAAGTATAACTACGATGAGGAAAATGGGCGATTACTATACAGAATGACATCATAAACATAACTAATTTACCTTATGGAAGATATTAATGATTTGATCAGAAAGATAATCTCGTGTGCATATTCAGTCAGAAACGTGTTGAAGCCGGGGTATCTTGAGTCTATCTACAAGAGCGCGATGATGATAGAACTCAAGCGTCAGGGCCTCAAAGCGGAGACAGAAGTACCCTTCAGGGTGAACTATCGAGGACATGACATAGGAGAGTATCGTGCCGATTTGGTAGTTGAAGGAAGGGTGATTCTGGAACTGAAAGCTGTGGAAAACATAGTCAAGGCTCATGAGGTACAACTTATCAACTATCTGTCTATCACTGGAATAGATGATGGACTGCTCATTAACTTCGGCCGATTGGATAATCTGGACATCAAACGCAAGTATAGAGTTTATACTCCACAGCATGAAATCGATTGAATATTTGAATGTTATGTAGTTATGTCTTAAATTCCAACACTCATGAAATCAAATTCCCGCCTTATCAGTTTGGATGTGTTTCGCGGTATGACCGTGATGCTGATGATATTTGTCAACAACGGAGCGGGAGAGGAGATATTCTCCACTCTCCAGCATTCCAAGTGGAACGGTATGACCCCTTGCGATCTTGTGTTCCCGTTTTTCCTGTTTATGATGGGCATGTCGACCTATCTGAGCCTGAAGAAAACAGGCTTCGCGTGGAGCCGACAGACCGGTTGGAAGATAGCGCGAAGGGCGTTGCTGCTGTTCCTCATCGGTCTGGCCATCAACTGGTTGGATATGGCCTGCAGCGGCCGACCGCTTGACTTGGCCCATCTGCGCATCATGGGTGTGATGCAACGCATAGGTCTCTGCTACGCCGCCACAGCCCTTGCCGCTATCGTCTCCACCCGACTCTCGGGCAGTCTGCACCCTGTGGCGTGGGCGGCGGGTGTGCTCCTGGCCATCTATGCGGCCATCGTCGTGATGGGTGGGGGCTACGACTACGATGCCTCGACCAACATTCTCTCTATCGTTGACCACCGACTCCTCGGCGAAGCCCATCTCTATCACAAGTCGCCCGTAGACCCCGAAGGACTCGTCTCCACCCTCTCGGCTATTGCCCACACGATGATTGGCCTCTGGGTAGCATCGTGGGCACTCGCCAGAAAGTCGGGTGCGGCGACGCTCTCCACCCTCGAACGCTTCCTGCTCTCGGGCGCGGCACTCACCTTTGCGGGCTATCTGCTCACCTTCGCCCTGCCGCTCAACAAGCGCATCTGGAGTCCGTCGTATGTGCTCATGACCTGCGGGTTTGCCGCATTGCTGCAGGGGCTGCTCATCGCCATCATCGATCGCCCCGGTGTTTCCTCGTCGGGCGCCACCGCCCCGCCATCGGCCGTCACCTCGGGTGTAGCTTCTCCCGTTGGCACGAAAAGCGGATGGGTTACGGCACTGTGTCTCATTTTCGGTACCAATCCACTTTTTCTTTATGTCGCCAGCGAAGTGCTGTCTATCGTTTTCGGGTCGACGGGCGTGAAAGATGCCGTCTATCAGGGCTTGCATGCGGTCATCACCAATGGCTATTGGGCCAGCGTGGGCTACGCCACATTGTTTGTTTTGCTCCACGCCCTCATGGGTTATCCTCTGTGGAAACGCCACATCTATATCAAGATTTAATCTCGCCCGCCCCGCTATCCCTCCGCAGAGAAAGACGAAAACGTCTGCTCTGCGGAGGAATTTTTATGGGCTACAATCAAAGAAAAATGTCGATGAAATAATTTGAATATAGCCTTTCAAAACCCATTGTTTTTTGAAAAGGCATCCATCGCATAGGAAAAACGGGCCAAAAATGGGGTTTTGCAAATGGTTGATTATCAATACCTTGTAATAATTTGACAAAAAGGGGTTTGCGATTAGATAGTATTCGTCTTGCGATTAGATAGTTATCGTGGTGCGATTAGGCCGTAATGGCAACGCAACTAATCCTTGAAAATGAAGAAATATCGAAGTTGGGGTAAACTAATTGATAATGAGGGAGAAATGGAATAATTTGCATAGAAGCGCCCTTTTCAAAAAGGGTCATAATATGCAGATTTAAGCAGAAGTTCAGTTACCAGAGCGTTACCCTATTTCGCCATAGGTAACGATGGAGCAATGTTCGGTAACTGAATTATTTTCGCTCGTGTGGCTGTTGCTACGGCCGGCAGTTTTCTGCATAAGTGAGGAACGCTTTGAATTTGGTAATTTTGCCACAAAACATCAAAGCGTATGAAAACAGAAAAGATGAAGGTGTTGCTCTACCTCAAAAAGAGCGGTCTGGACAAGTCGGGCAAGGCTCCGATTATGGGACGTATCACACTTGGAAGGAGTATCGCACAGTTCAGTTGTAAGCTCTCCTGCAATCCCGACCTGTGGAATCCACGTGAGAGCAGAATGGATGGCAAGAGCCGTGAGGCGGTGGAAGTGAACGGCAGGTTGGAGAACTTGCTGCTTTCCATTCAGTCAGCCTGTCAGTCTTTGCTTGCAAGAGGTTGCCCATTTGACGCAACCGACGTGAAGGAACAGTTTCAGGGGAGTGTACAGACACGGTGCATGCTCATTGAAAGACTGGATATGCTCATCAAGGAGAAAGAAAGCCATGTTGGAATAGACATCAAGGAAGAAAGCATATATGGTTATCATTCCACCCGAATCCATTTACTGGAGTTCCTTCAAAAGAAGTATAAGGTTTCAGACTTGGCTTTCTCACAACTGACAGAGAACTTCATCCACGAGTTTCAGCAGTACTTCTTGGGAGAGTGTGGATTTCAGGAAAGCTCATTCTACAATGTCGCCACCCATTTGAAGACGGTATGCAGGCTGGCTTACCGTGAGGGATTGGCAGATGTCCTGCTTTTTGACAAAGCCAAAATCAGCAAGGGTAACAAGAAACTCCCCAAGGCACTCGACAGGGAGGCATTGGAAAAGCTGAAGGCTCTCCACTTTGAGGACTTGGAGGATGAAATGGAAACGGCAAGGGATATTTTCCTCTTTGCCTGTTATACAGGTGCTGCGTATTGTGATTTGATGGAACTGAACAAGTCCCATCTTGTGCGTGATGACGAGGGTAGCCTTTGGCTGAAGTTCAACCGCCAGAAGACAGGTGTGCCTTGCCGTGTCAAACTGCTGCCCGAAGCCATACGGCTGATGGAGAAGCTCCACAGCGATGAAAGGGAAACATTGCTCCCTTTCATGGGATATGCCACTTACCAATCTTATTTGAAAGCCCTGCGGCTTCGTGCAGGTATCTCCTTTCCCTTTACCACACATACGGCAAGGCACACCTTTGCCACGCTCATTACGCTTGAGCAGGGTGTGCCCATTGAGACGGTGAGCAAAATGCTGGGACATTCCAACATAAGTATGACCGAGCGTTATGCAAAGGTAACACCACAGAAACTCTTTGAGGAGTTTGACAGTTTCCTCTCTTTCACAGAAGATTTACGTTTAACCATATAAAAGATAACCATTATGAGAAGTACATTCAAGATACTGTTCTATATTAACAGACAGAAGACAAAGGCAGACGGCAACACCGCCATTCTCTGCCGTATCACCATAGACGGAAAGAGCACCGCCATTACCACAGGAGAAGAGTGTAAAGCCTCCGGGTGGAATACCAAGCAAGGGTTGACGACTGACAGGAGGACCAATCAAAGAATCAGCGAGTTCAGGGAATTGGTAGAGAATACCTATCGGGATATTCTTGTAAAGGATGGAGTGGTAAGCGTAGAACTTGTAAAGAACTGCTTGCAAGGTATTACCACCAATCCGACCACACTCCTTGCCATGAGCAGGATGGAGCTGCAATCCGTCAAAGAGTCAGTGGGCAGGTCAAGGGCAGAGGGAACTTATCTGAACCTGTTCCATTCTGACAGAAATCTCCGTGAGTTTGTCGAAAACAAAGGAGTGCAGGACATACCCATCGGAACAATTACGGAAGACTTGTTTGAGGAATACCGCTTCTTTCTCAAAAAGCGCGGACTGAAAGCATCGACTGTCAATACTAATCTCTGCTGGCTGAGCCGACTGATGTTCCGTGCGGTCAGTAGGAGGATTATCCGCTGCAATCCATTTGAGAATGCCAAGTATGAGAAGGAGGACAGAAAGATACGCTTTCTGCAAAAGAGCGATGTAATGAAACTTCTGGCAATGAGGATGAACGATAGCGAAGCGGAACAGGCACGGCTGATGTTTGTCTTTTCCTGCTTTACAGGACTGGCAATCTCGGATATGGAGAATTTGCAATATAGGCATATCCAGACGGCAGCGGACGGACAGCGGTATATAAGAAAGGAGCGTCAGAAGACAAAGGTAGAGTTCATCGTGCCGTTACATCCCATAGCTGAAGCCATCATCAGCCACTGCAGGAAAGAACAGGAAAGAAGCGAGGAACATCTGACGGTGAAAGAAAAGAGCGACAGCCTTATCTTCCACTGTGATTGCAGCCGTAGTGTCATGGATACCAAGCTGAGCATCGTGGGAAAGGCTTGCGGTATCCGTCAAAGACTTTCCTACCACATGGCAAGACACACTTTCGGCACGATGTGCCTTAGCTCAGGTATTCCCATAGAGAGCATTGCCAAGATGATGGGGCACGCCTCCATATCAAGCACGCAGATTTATGCGCAGGTGACGGATAGTAAGATTTCGGAGGATATGGACAGGCTTATTGCCAAGTACAAGGCGAAGGACAAAAATACCGTAAATGCAGATGTGGAAACAGCAACGGACACAAAGACAATCCAGCTTGTTGTCAATTCAAATGGCAGAAAGGAGGAAACGGCATGAATACGAGCTATAAATCAAAAACAAAGACCAGGACGGACAACCATCGCAGTTACTTTGTTTGGGGCAGCAATATGCAAGTTATTCGCAAGGGTAATGGAGACATTGCCATGACGGAGGGAGAACTTGCAAGGTTCTTCGGAGTAACGTGGAGCAAACTCAACCACAGACTGCAAACGATAATAAAATCTTTCAATCTGTATCCCGAAGAGATGGGTGCAGGTGAAGAGCCAGTTTTCATCAGCGGACAGTTGAATGGATATGCGCCACTCTATCCACTTCCTATCATCATCGCCCTGTCCTTTCAATTGGATAGCATGGAGGCTCATTTGTTTAGAAATTATATCAGCCATAAAGTACAACGACCGATGGCTACCATAACGTCAATACTCCTGATAGGCAACACGGATAACTGATGATCTGTATTAATTTCCTTTTTCTTTCACCGATTATATCTTACTACATGACTACAATAAGGAGTAAGACGGTGAAAGAGAACGGATTATGGTGTAGTTGGGTGCTTAAAACAATTGTACTACGCAGTAACTACATTTGTCCTTCTTCTTTCACTGCCTTATTACGATTAAAAAGGAAGTTATATGATACTTGTTATCCGCTGGAGAATCCTTTGCAACACACTTTCATTGCTTACAAGTATGGAGGCTTTACCTGTCATTCCTCTGATCATTTTATACTTGCAATCCTTTATTCTTACCTGTGCCATGAAAACGCCGCCCATTGCCGTTTGCCGGGGTGTATGCGATGTGGCTGTTATCATACCATGAGCAGCTCCGTATATTTCTGCATCGTAGCCCTCAAATTCTATATTTGCCGTCATTCCTTTTGCTATTGTGTTCACGTATCTATATGGAACGGCGATTGTTCCTTGATGTTCGTCTGCCATCTCAATCCTTGCACTGATGGTCTCAGGATAAGGGATAAAGTAGGCCCCCACCAACAGCCCTATAATCACAATGGTGATAATCGTAATACCATAGCGTACTAATCCCGATGGTATCTCACCGATGATATGTCTTACTTTCTCGCTGCGGAGTTCTATTTTGTTGTCTGCCATAATCTTCCGTCTGCTGTTAGTTGCCTAATTCCAATTGATTCTTTACGAGATTGTAGTATGCGCCACGCTTCTTTGTGAGTGCTTCGTGATTGCCTGTCTCTACCACTTTTCCTTTATCCAATACCACTATCTGGTCAGCATTCTTCACCGTACTTAGGCGGTGCGCTACGATAACCACCGTCTTGCCTTTGTAAAACTCGTCAAGATGTTCCACAATCATACGCTCGTTGTTGGCATCGAGCGAGTTGGTAGCTTCGTCAAGAAAGATATAGTCGGGGTTCTTATATACGGCTCTTGCTATCAGGATACGCTGTTTCTGTCCTTGGCTCAACCCCACACCATCGCGCCCTATCTTGGTGTTGTATTTTAAGGGCAGTCCCATCACATAATCGTGAATACAGGCTATCTCGGCAGCCTTCTGCAATCGCTCTTTGTCTATCTCGCCATCATCTACGGCAATGTTTCTTGCTATGCTCTCGGAGAAGATTACACCGTCCTGCATCACCACGCCACACTGCCTGCGCCACCATTTCTTGTTGAGCGTGTTTACATCCGTCCCACCAATGGAGATTTGTCCGCCCAATACAGGATAATAACCCAGCATGAGTTTAATGAGGGTGGTCTTCCCGCTGCCCGACGCACCCACGATGGCTGTTACCTTGCCTTTGGGGATTGTAAGGCTCACATCATCAATGATAGTTTTCAGCGCGTGTGGGTCATATTTGAAGTTCACCGCTTCAAGGTCTATACCCTTGGCTTCGTCAGTCACTGCCGTCTGTAGTCCGTCTTTTCCATTCTCATCATCCACACTGTGTATCTCGTTGATACGTTCAAGGCTGATCTTCACATCCTGCACCGAATAGAAGAAACTCATCAGTTGCTCGACAGGTGAGTTGAGTTGTCCGATGATATACTGTACGGCAAGCATCATACCCAGTGTGAGTTGTCCGTGAATGACGGCTGTTGCTGCCACCACGGTGATGACGATGTTTTTCAGTTCGTTGATAAAGATACTGCCTGCCTCCTGTGTCTGCTGGAGTTTAAGTGATTTCATCTGTACACCGAAGAGGTCTGCCTGCACGTCCTCCCATTCCCAACGTCTGCGCTGCTCACAATCTTGAAGTTTTATCTCCTGCATGGAGGTGATGAACTCGTAGGTCTTGTTGTTGTTGATGGCTTGCTGCTCAAAGAGCTCATAGTCGAGTACCTTTCTGCGTCTGAGGAAGAGTGCAAGCCAACCGCCATAAAGCAGGCTGCCGAGCATAAAGATAGCAAAGACAAGCCAATTATAGGATAGTAGTACAATACTGAACACCACAAAGGTGAAGAGCGAGAACACGATGTTTAAAGTTTGTTGTGTCAGAAACGAGTTCACACGGCTATGGTCGCCCATACGCTGCATGAGGTCGCCCATCAGCTTGGTGTCAAAGAAAGACATCGGCAGCTTTAAGAGCTTGATGAAGAAGTCGCTCACAAGGGAAATGTTGATCCGCATAGAGATATGCAGCAAAAGCCAACGGCGGATGAAGTCGATAGCGGTACGGCTCACCGTGAGCATCAGTTGTCCGAGAAGTATCAACCAGATAAAGCTGATGTTCTGATTTTTGATGCCCACATCTACGATAGATTGGGTGAGGAAGGGCAGGATAAGTTGCAAAAGACTTCCCACGAGAAGTCCTAAGACAATTTGACCGAAATAACGGCGGTATTGCCTGATATAACTGAAGAGGAATTTGAAAGAGCGTTCCTCTTTCATCTTATTTTCTATCTGCTTTTCAAAAAATGCGGGGGTGGGCTCTAAGAACATTGCTATTCCCTTCTCCTCACCCCCCGACTGCGTACTGACCCAATGCTTCTTAAACTCTTCAAGATCGTACTTGACAAGTCCCTTAGCAGGGTCAGCAATATAGAAAGTCTCTCCATTCTTTACTTTATACAGCACCACAAAGTGGTTTTGATTCCAATGGAGGATGCAGGGTAATACTACATTTACCAATTGATTTATTTCTACTCTCCCGCTAATAGTTTTTATCCCAATCTCTTTTACTGTTTCAGAAATGCTCAATAAAGAAACTCCCTCATTTGTAGAATAACAGTATTGAGATATAAATTCTGTAGAGTATTTTTTCCCAAAATAGCAGCAAACCATTTGCAGGCATGCAATTCCACAATTCATTGAGTCTGTTTGTCTATACGGTTTAAATCTCATCTTGTATTTTTTATAGTCGGTTCTTTTCTGAGTTTCCAGCACCAGTGCCCTTATACTTGCTTTGGGATGTATTGAATTTATAGCGAAGGGTCAGTACAATTTCGCGGCTGTCTGACCAAGTCGTCTGCTCGCCCTGCATCTGCCCTGCATACATTATTACTCTACTCTTTTCGGTGTGAAAAAGGTCGTTGCCCTGTATACGGATGGAGAGTCGGTCGTTGAGCATTGACTTGGTCAGGCTGACATTGACGGCGCCATTGCTACGAGAGAAATAGGCGTTCTCTTGGTTGCCTTTTGTGGTGAGATAGGCATCGACAGATGCCACCCATCCATGACTGAAATCAAAGCTATTGTTGAGACTGAACTGGAAAAATGGGGCATTCAGGCGGTAATTGTCGACAGTGGTATGGAGCGTAAGCCACTGCTTCTGCATTCCTATGCTCAGTTCGGGCGACCAGATGCCAATCTTCGGAGCAACAGCCACCTGTGCGATGACACTTTTCAGTGTAGGAATGTTGAGCTGTGTGATACGTGTCACAGCAGAGTTGTTCGCCATCTGCTCAGTCCAATATATGATGGCATTCCGACGATCGTTGTAGCCAACAGTCAATTGCAGGAACTTCCAGACTCCCATCAGCGACAGGTCGTGGATATACTCATGGTTGAGTCGCGGATTGCCTGACTGCAACAAGAAACGATTGCCATAGGTAACGTTATTGCTCAACTGCTGGTATGTCGGGCGGTTGGTCTTGGCGGTGTAGCCGAGTTGCATCTGTATCTGGCCGATCTGTGTACTCATAGAAAGGCTTGGAAACAGATTGCCGAACGAGCGGCTTTGCAGGTTGAGGTGCTGTCCATTCTCGTAGTAGTCGAAGTCCACCCATTCGTAGCGAAGTCCTGCGGTGAACTGGAAACGGGAAATCTGTCGGGTGTACTCTGCGAATGAGGCTATATGTGACTCCTTCAGTTTGGCAAACGAGGTTGGAACGTATTGTTCTGGGTTTATATAGTCATCATGACGAGTGGTGTGGGTATACTCCGCGCCGAAGGTCAGCCCTCCTCCCAGCAATGGATAGTCCATCGTCAGTTTTGAGGCAAACATCTCGTTGCGCTCTTCGTTCCTTGAGTGGACGATACGGTTCTGTATGTCGCTTCTTTCGTCGTAGACAGCGGTGCTGCTGCTTTGATTCTTCAGATAGTCTGTATTGAAGTCAATGCCTACCTTTCCTATTTTGCCATTGTAGTATACATTCAAAAGGTGGTCGGGGCGATATGAATCGACACCATTGGCGATATTCTCCACTCTGTCATACAATTCATGGTTAGCAGTGATCTCACTCGATAAGATGAGTCGGGCTTTAGCGTCTGGGCGTACTTTTAGGGTGTATTTGAATCCAATGGAATTATCATCGTCTAACGCATAGTTAGTGCCGAATGAACTTGTCAGAGTCTGGCGTTTGTAGTTGCTATTCTGGTAGAATTTCTGTTGCCAAAGCGTGTCAGCCTCTACTAATGTTGTGTTGTTGCTCAGGTGGTGAATGTTATTCAAGCCATAGTATACCATACCGAACACATCAAGGCGATTGCGGCGGTAGTTCCAGTTCAACTGCTCCACAAGATCGGTATTTTCCGACTGGTAATAGCTAGAACGCACATCGAAGCCGAAACCCTCACCATTGACAGCCTTTGTTCTGATCTTTACCACAGCCTTGACGCTCGCGTCATACTTGGCACTGGGGTTAGTGATGAGCTCTATGCTCTTGATATTCTCCGATTTCAGTTGGTCGAGTTCCGAAGCATCGCGCATCAGCTTTCCATTGATGTAGACGAGGGGTTTACCCTTTCCGAATACCTCAAAGCCTTCCTGCTTCTTGGTGATGCCGGGTATATGGGCCAGAACATCCTCACCCGTACCCAGCTTGCTCAATACGGTGTTCTCCACGTTGGTCTGAATGCCCTCTGGTGTCATACGATAGGAAGGAATGCGACCTTTCACCACAATCTCGCTCAGCATCTGGTTGTCACACTGCATCTGTATGTCTCCCAGGTTGCTTTGTCGTGCCTGAATATACAGACTTACATAACCCACACTCGATATTTTCAGCAGGTCATTTTGATTTTCGGTAGGAATGCTGAATGTTCCATCATCTTTCGTCATGACACCCTGAATGAAAGCGGAGTCGGTATGATTAAGAAGGACGACGTTGACATACGGCATGGGCTGCGAATGCTCGTCAATCACTCGTCCGTGAGTGATGTTTTGTCCATTCGCAGAAAGCGATACACCCCATACAATAAATGATAATATCAATAATTTCATAATGTTTCGAAATATGTTTCTAAATATTTAACCAACCCTTTGTCATTCAACAGACATACATCGTATGGCATTCTCTTTTCTATATAGCCTACACGGTATAGGTTACATCCGCCATCGCATACAGGCAAGTAACTGCAATGTAAGCACTTTTCGTCCGCAAACTTATCCGTAGATAATAAAAATTGAGAGGCAATCTCGAAATTAGTGATCCCTTTTCTCAAACTACCTATTTTTCTGTCACTTTTTCCTACGTCAGCCCAGCACTTGTACAATGCTCCTTGTGGGTCTACTACATATGCACTTTGGTCTGTACAAGTATATGAACTATTATTTAAGCATGGATACAGAGATTTCTTAGGCTTAATGCCCGAATTTGCGAGGAGAACCTCGAAATCATTTCTTTCATCAGTTGTCAATTCTAATGAAGAACGCTTCTCTGCGCACGCATCCAAGCCATTGTCCAAAATGTAAGTGTGGTAAATGTAGCAGTTTTTCCCTTTCCATCTCTCGGATAGTTCGTTGTAAAGCTTTATGTATTCATCTCGATTGTTCTTTCCAATATTTGTTCTTATTCCGATACAACAATTTGGCATTATCTCTGTTGCCAAGTCAATGTTTTCTATAATTTTCTCAAACGAAGATTTACCATTTTTCAAAACACGTGTTTTATTATGAGTTTCTTTTGCCCCATCTATTGTAATTTGAAGATAATCTAAGTTGACATCTGATAGGAATTTGCAGATATTCTCAGTTAGCAAATATCCATTTGAGACCATTGACGAACGTATCAATGGTAGTTTTACATTCTTACTGATGTTTTCATATATCCGCCGTATAGTGTCAAATGCAACCAGAGGTTCTCCACCATGCCAATTTAGACTAAACCTTTTGTAACCATCTTGCCTGTTTATGAAGTCTATTAGTTGTTCCTGTACTTCTTCAGACATAATATGATTAGGCAAATTATGCTCGTAGCAATAAGGACATGCAAAGTTGCAGCTCAGGGTAGGGCAGACTATAAGCCCTAAGGTGTCGTGAGAATAGGAGTGTGCTATTTTTCTGTACTTTAACATGTCTATATATTTCTGATCATCAGTTTCATTTACGAGTATTTTCTTTTTGACAAGATTTTGATAATCAGACTCACACAATTTACTTTCTGCCAGTTCTGGCGAATATTGCAGAGAAGTAAATAAATTGTAGGTTTGCTTATTCAGTTTTGTAAATGACATCATTCTTGAATTAAACAAGCAATACCCCAATTTTTCCGAATAGAATAATACATTAAAATTTGACCATTTCATACTGCTAATTGTGTGTTTTTATTGTAGTGGGAAGAACTAGTCTTCCCACCATAATCAATAGGAATAAAAAATACTAAGGCTTAGGCTCTTCTTTAGAGGTATTCTTTACAGGCTCCTCATTTTTTTCGCCTGTGATACATCCTTTCAGGCAAACACTAAATTCGCTTGATTGGCCACCGTTGATACCTTCCAGTTCATCAGTAAGAACATCAGAGGCAGGAATGATTTCGTTGAACTCAATTTTTTCTTTCATTTTTTTATTCTTTTGTGCCTTCTTATAGCTTCCGGCATTGCTCCTATAACCAGTTAGGTCTGTTTTATAATCTTGTCGACTTGATTATTTCTGTTGCAAATATATTTAGCTATCCAAATTATTTCACTACACAAAAGTGTAATTGTGCACTTGTCGGTTTTATTATTACACAAAAGTGTAATCATGCTGCCTTACAAAGATCACCATATTTGGAAAAAAAGCCATTGATACCTCTTTTGCTGGAACATACAGGAACGGTCTCCGATGTCAGGTAGTCTATGGATTTTCCTATCTGGCGTGTGCCAAATCCCAATACCTTCATTACTTTTAATAGTTTGCTGTCAATCTCTGCAATCATATAGCTGTACTTGTCCTCTACTATCGGCTTTACTGCCAATGCCATTAACCGCTTGAACAATGTCAATGTAGATAGTCCCGAATCCTTTGCAACAGCAAAGCGTCCGATATGCCAATAACTATATTTTTCTTCCTCATGTACTGCATGCAAAGGGTTTATACCATAGACTTTCTCTATCGGAAGAGTCTTGTGCTTATCCCAATGAAAGCTCCTGATGCAACCAATCATATTCCCAAAGTAGTTTCTTACAATATAGATACAAGATTTCTCGTCATACAGATATTCCTCTTCTTCAAGCACTGATTTGATATCTTTACTTATCTCTTCCTCTGTGAACGAAGACAGATGATGGGAATAATTCTCCCTGACTACGAAATTGGCGATTTCATTCAGACAGGATTTATCTGCCCTGAATATCTCATACTCTTTGAATGATGCAACTTTCTTTTCCATAACGATTCCTTTTTATTTAATTTTATACGGCAAAAATAGTGACCGCTCAAATATGCATACTACACTTTTGTGTAATTTGTCTTTTTCTGATTAACATTTTACACTTTTGTGTAGTCTTTTGATGTTATTTCGAAGAAAAAGAGTATTTTTGCTATAAGATTTAAGTAAAGAACTTAATATATCCACCATATGACAGATGTAAAAGATTTCTTTATAGCATCGAACACCGTGCGCAATGCACCAGACTATGATTCACATGTACTATCTACATTGGTTCAAACGGTAGAGGCATTTGCACGTGTGACTTATCAGAGTGTTTACTTGATAGATTACTACAGGCAGGAGTTTCTTTATGTATCAGACAATCCTTTATTTCTTTGTGGGCATACAGCAAAGGAAGTAAAGGAATTAGGGTACAGCTTTTACTTGGAACATGTGCCGGAGGAGGAACAAAAAATGCTTGTTGAGCTGAACAGCAGTGGTTTTAAGTTCTTTGATACTTTCGACAACGTTGATAAATACCAATGCTCCATGTCCTATCATTTTCATTTGAAGAGTGGAACAAGGAGCAAACTGATCAACCATCAGCTTACTCCCATTCTATTGACCGATGAGGGCAAGATATGGATTGGTATGTGTGTTGTTTCCCTATCTTCACATAAAACAGTTGGACATGTCGAATTCCACAAAAATGGGCTTCTTAACTATTGGAGGTATTCTTTCGAAGGACATCGGTGGAGAGAATGTGAGGGCATTGCACTCAAAGAAGAGGAACTTGAAGTACTCAGACTATCTGCAGCTGGTCTTACGATGGCAGAAATTGCAGACAGGATGTACCGCTCGTTAGACTCCATTAAATTCTACAAACGCCACGCCTTTGAAAAATTAGGCGTGGCGAATATCACAGAAGCTATTTCAAGAGCTGAATTAAATAAACTTTTTTAAAGTAGTAACTTTTATTGTAAAAGTGAGGATAGATAGAATTTAGGAAAATAATGAATGTCTTTTCCTATAGCAAGATTATACATTGCCGTTGTACATAATCCTGCTGCAATCCATGATGCGATCGATAGCTGTGGAGGTGGCAACGTCTCACTTTCTTCCCTATATTGAGAAACAATTTTATCCAACCATTCCTTTGGTTGATTCCAGAAAGCTCCATGCCCTGTAACGTAATCAGCTACCTTCAATTCAAATCCTTTGGGCTCTTCTGACAGTTCGGATATGGCATGTCCCAATGGGTCTACAACTGTAACAAAGCCTGCCCAACCAAAATTGTAGGGATGCAGTACGGGAATTTTTCTTTCCTTGCAAATCTTGTCAAAGACAAAAGGAGTCTCATCTATGAAATCCAATGCATTGATTGCTACATCATGACCATTCAATAAATTCTCAATGTTACTCGGGGTCAAGAACTCCGTTTGATAGTCTATCTGCGCATTGGGATTGATACTCAGCAAACGCTCAGCCAGACACGCTGCTTTGTATTTGCCAATGTCATTCTCCGTATAGTTCTGTCTGTTAAGGTTGCTTTTCTCAACCTTATCACCATCGACAATGGTTATATGCTCGAAACCAAACCGCAAAGCACATTCAGCCACGATACTACCTATACCTGCACCACCAAGGA
Source organism: Prevotella sp. (assembly GCA_016901395.1). Lineage (GTDB taxonomy): Bacteria > Bacteroidota > Bacteroidia > Bacteroidales > Bacteroidaceae > Prevotella. The sequence continues at coordinate 26,345 of JAEAMQ010000086.1, forward strand.
AAATTTTATAATCCTTGATAATACTTTGTTCCCTTTCGCTCACATAGAGTCTGTTTCTACTGTATCTTTCTTCCATAATCAATAATTATTTTTGGCAAAAGTAGAAGCAACAATACAAATATGCACTACACAAAAGTGTAATAATCGCTCGCCTTGCTGATTATTTTAGGTTTTATAACATTTCTATTTGTAAAATGCCGCTATCCCTTATAATTCTCATCCAACATTTTCTCCAAGTCTGAAGCCTTGTAGAGAATCTTCCCTGCGAATTGCGTATAGGGGATGATTTTCCTGTCGCGATAGTCTTGCAAGGTGCGAGGGCTGATATACAGTCGCTCGCAAACTTCCTTGCCTGTCAGGAAATGCTCACCTCCGAAGAGTGGCTTGTGTGTCTGTGCCACTTCCTTAATCCGTCTGTTCACTCCCTCAAGTGCGGAGAGTACCACCAGCATATCGTCCGCATCCATGTTCAAGTCTCTTACCTGTTCCATATTTCTCTTTCCTTATTTGTTATTCTTAGGTTTGTCTGTTTTCGATTTCTCCGATTTGGTTTGGAGCAATCGCTCCACATCCTCACGCCTGTAATAGCACTTATGCCCGATTTGCGAGAAAGGCAGCACACCCGTGTCCCGATAGTGCTGCAATGTGCGCTTGCTGATGTTGAGCAACTTGCACACATCACCGTTGTGCAGCCAATCGGTATGCTTGTTCTGTTCTCCAAATGCCTTGTGGCAGGTCTCGGCAAGGCTGAGTATCTCATTTCTGAGCCTTGTCCAATTTGAATCCGTAATGATGAAATATCCCATAGTTTTATTATTGTTTTGTTTGTAATTCTGTCTTATAGGTATTGACAACACCTTTGCCTGTTCTGCGTATCACCGCACGTTTCTGCCTGCAAAAGTAGGATGAGTTAGTCATACTTCAAAGCAGTAGGGAACAGCAGGGAAATATCGGGAACTTCAAGGAAAAGCTAACGCATTTTATCGGTAGCTATTTGCACCTTCTTACCCGTTCTCTTCTTTCACCGTCCGTTGAGTACAAAGATACGGTGATGCATCTCCTATTCAATCGTTTTTCGCTCAAGTGGCAGCTTGTGGCGCTCTGGGTGTGGACAAACGCTACCATATTTCTGGGCTGATTCTATCGTTTGCAATATCGGTACAGAATACTGCAAACGTGTGCAAAGAGCACACTTCTACCTCTGCCTTTTCTTGTTATTTTATCCTCCGTCTTGACTTATTTTGGGTTTGAATCAGTCTTTTCTGTCCTCATCTCCATAAAAATCCGTGCGAACTTTATTGCCAATGAGCGCAACATTATGCAAGCACTCTTTGAATGCTTGGAACTTTCCTGTTCTCTTCCTAACTTCACTCTCGGAAACCAAACCAAGCATATAATGAAAACAAGTGCAGATAAAGGCAAATTGGAAGGCGAAAACAATACGTCCAAGCAAAGGAAGATCTCTTCCAAAAATGGTGAGATAGAAACTTATCTCTCCTCTTATTATGAGTTCAGGTATAACACGGTATTAGGTAGAACCGAATACAGGGGCAAGAACGATGCTCACTTCTCAAAAGTGGGTCGCTATGAAATCAACACGCTCCGCAGGGAACTTGACAACGATGTCGGTATCGTTACTTCTTCCGATAACCTCTATTCCATCATCGAGAGCAGTTTCTCTCCACGCATCAATCCCATACAGGTGTATTTCAAGGGATTGCCCTTGGTGGATATTGGTAATAGCAGTGGCAATAATAGTGGCAATAGCGATAGTTATGGCAGTAATAGTAATGGCAATGAAGAACACAATAGCCATTGTGATACTTCTTCCTTTTCACTGAAAGCCATTCCCGACTTGGCAAGTTGTGTGGTCGTACGTAACTCTGACAAGTGGCTGCCGTACCTTACCAAATGGCTCGTGGCAATGGTTGCCAACGCCATGGACAACCGTGAATGCCGAAACCACACCTGCCTCGTGCTGACAGGCGAGCAGGGCAAGTTCAAGACAACGTTCCTTGACTTGCTTTGTCCTCCGGCTCTTCACGGTTACAGCTACACGGGCAAGATATATCCGCAGGAGAAAGACACGCTCACCTATATCGGTCAAAACCTCATCGTAAACATTGATGACCAGCTCAAAGCCCTCAACAAGCGTGACGAGAATGAGCTGAAAAATCTCATCACTTGCCCGATGGTCAAGTACCGTATGCCCTACGACAAGTATGTGGAGGAACACCCTCACTTGGCAAGTTTCGTGGCATCGGTGAACGGCAACGATTTTCTTACAGACCCGACTGGAAGCAGACGGTTCCTGCCCTTTGAAGTGCTTTCCATAGATATTGAGAGGGCAAAGGCAATCTCAATGGATAGTGTCTATACCGAAGCAAAAGCCCTGTTAAAATCTGGTTTCCGTTATTGGTTTGACGATGATGAGATAGCAGAGCTTTACAAAGAGAGCGAGGATTTCCAAGTACAGACCGCAGAAATAGAACTGCTGCTCCGCTGCTTCGAGAAGCCAACGGAGGATAATCTCCACTATACCTATATGACCACTACTGAGATAATCACCTACTTGGGACTTTACACGCATCACCCCTTGTCCCTGAAGCACATGGGCGAAGCCCTCAGAAAAGCAGGCTTTGAGAAAGTAAGCCGAAGGCGTGACGGTGGCAGTCCCATCTATGTATACAAGGTAAGGAAGATTCTACCATGTCCTTTGCTGAATAGTTGCAGCAGCCAGATGTAGTAGGCGTATGTCGTAAGTTTGTAGTACGATCAGATACCACAAAATAACATTGGCTATCAATTACTTATCACAAAATAGTATGTAGTAAGAAGAAAGATGAAAAAGTTTGGAGGGGAAAAACTTGGGAAAAGAGAATTTCTTTCAAGCCCCATTCAAATATCATTCAAACACACCATTGTCATTCAAGCAAAAATTATTCAATCAATTCAATTAAAACATATCACAATGAAAGAAGAAGATTTATCACTCATCAAGCGATACCCCATCGTGGAGTATCTTGAACGAAAAGGCATCAAGCCTGTACGTAGGGCACTTGCCTATGCCCTGTACCGCTCACCGCTCAGAGAGGAAACGCACCCGAGCTTCAAGGTGGACACAGAGAGGAACCTCTGGATAGACTATGCCGAAGGCAGGGGCGGAAGCATCATCGACCTCTGTATGCGCTTGGAGGGCTGCACGCTATTGGAAACTATCTACCGTTTGGGGCAGAACACTCCCAATGATGGTACCTATAGTTCTCATAATGACTTCGCGCCAAACAATACCCAATCTGCTATGGCTGCAAACAAGGCACGGAGACTGATAGATGTATCAGATACCCTGCCACCACATTTGCAGGAGTATCTTACGAGGGAACGCTGTATCGACATGGAAAAGGCAACGCCATTCCTTACATGTATCACTTACGAGGTTAGGGGCAGGCGCTACCAAGCCATCGGCTTTGCCAACCTGTCGGGAGGGTTTGAGCTTCGGGACAACGGCTCGTTCAAGGGGACGATAGCACCGAAGAATATTACCCCGATATTCACGGACAAGCAGACAGAACACACAACTGACAAGACACAGCCTGTATGCGTGTTCGAGGGTTTCATGGATTTTCTTTCCTTTCTTTCAATGAAAGAGAAAGTCATTAGCCACTGCCTTGTGCTAAACTCCGTGAGCAATGTGGCGAGGGCTGTCCGCTATCTGAGCGACCGAAACTTAACCCATATTTGTGCCTTCCTTGACAATGACGATGCAGGGCGGATGGCTGTGCAGGAATTTGTAAAGGCAGGTTTCAAGGTGGAGGATATGTCCATACACTACAAGGACTTCAAAGACCTCAACGAATTTCATACCTGCCGTGTCCGTGAGCAGCAGAAACTGAAAAAGCGCAGGAGCAGACACGGATGTCGGTTACAGAACAAAACAGGAAATCAAAACAGGTCAAACATAAAATGAGATAGAAAATGGAAAAGAAAACAATGATGAGCGACAAAGACCTTTCATGGTTCCTGGAAAACCAAGATGATGAGATGGACAATGAGGAAATGGCGCAGACGGAGGCACACCCTGTTCCTATGGAGGAAACAACAACGGACACAGAAATGAAGAAGGAAAGTATTACTCAAGGAGAAGCGAACATCGCTTCCGGGCAATCCGAGTATACACGGCATACTGGGAACACAGCCGTTCAAAGACGCATCAGTGCCAAGATGAGAAAGGAGACGCTCGAAGCCTACAAGCAATCCTACCTTGTCCCGACAAAACTGAACGACCGAAAGGCGGTCTATCTGAGCAGGGAGACACAGGAGCGTGCCGACTTCATCGTGCGCAGGTTGGGCGACAGGGGCAGCAACCTTTCAAGTTTCGTGGAGAACATCGTGCGCCTCCATTTGGAAGAGTATGGTGAGGACATAGAGAAATGGAGACGATTGTAAATTACATGAAAAGGGCGAGAGTTTTCAGGAAAGGGACTATCTTTCCTATCAAAACCCTCAACCCTTTTTTAGAGAACTTGATAACGGACATTTGCCAAACCTACTGAACGGTGGGAATGCCACGAACGCAGTCAGGCACGGAATACACAGCATTCACTTTGGGGTGGCAATACGCTTTATGTGTAAACGGTCTGTTAGGTAGCATTGCAAGACGTCAGTTTGTACCCACAAACTGCGCTTGCTCCCCTCGCTAAACTATCGGGGAGGTTAGACCGTAATCACTCCGTTCTCATCGGTCAGCGTTCAGGAATTAAGAAACAACAAATCACATTTGGTGATGAACTTTCAAAGGAAACTTATATGAAAAGATACAAAGGAAAGACTGCCCGATGGCAGCAACAAAATAAGGAAGAGCAGCAGATGAACAAGACGGAGTTCATCAAGGTAAGATGCACCTTAGAGGAAAAGCAGCGCATCAAGTCAAAGGCGGAAAGTACAGGGCGGAAGTTCTCCGATTACTGCCGTGAGATACTCCTGAATGGGACTATTGCAGCCGTACCCAAGATGACCGACAACGAGAGGGAAGCCGTTGCCATCCTTGGGCAGATAGCAAGGTTCTATGCACTGATTTCCAACCTCATCAAGGTCAGGGATGAAAGGTGGGTACATATCACCAAGAACCTCTCGCTATGTGCAAAGGAAGCATTTAAGCGGTTTTACGACCCTCATTTTCATGTGGATGATGAGATATATAAGGTCTTAAATATGACAAGGAATGATAGGAAAGTGTAAGGCGATAGCGCACGGAAGCACGGCTTTGGATTATATCTTCAGGGATGGGAAGCTCGGGCAACATCTTGTTTCCAACAATCTCTACGGAACCACCCCAAAGGAGATTTACGAGGAAATGAAGATGGTCAGCGATTACAATACACGTTGCAGGAACAAGTTCCTGCGTATAGAAATCGGCATTGCACCGAAAGATGAGAAAAGGCTGAATATGGAATCCGTCCGTAACCTTGCATCGAACTTCGCCAGACAGATGGGGCTTGAAAATCATCAATGGGTGGCAGTAACGCACAAGGATACCGACAATATGCACATCCATATCATTGCCAACCGTATCAGTCTGTTCGGTGAGGTCTATGATACCACCTTTGTGAGCAACAGGGCAGCAAGGGTGGCAGAGGAACTCAGCCGTAAGTATGGCATGACCATCGCAAAGGAGGTGAAAGCAGAAAGGAAATATCAAAAGACAAAAGTAAATCTGACGAGAGAACAGACAAAGCAGCAGGTGCAGAAGATTTGTTATGCTTTGCTTGACAAGTACAAAGGCACAGGCATCACGGGACATTCCATGTTTCTCTACGAGTTGAACAAGAACGGCATCGCCATAGAGCGCATGAAGAACAAGCAGGGCAAGGTCTATGGCTTGAAGTTTTCATACGGAGAACATACTTTCAAGGCTTCCGAAATCGGCAGGGAGTTCGGCTACCGTTCCTTGCAGAAGAACTTTGAAGTAACTAACAAGGAAGAATCAAAGAAACCGCATCAAACGATACAAGAGCCAACAGAAAAGAAAGAACAACCTGATACAGGTTATCAGCTTGTGCCTCCAAGCCGTTCTTCTATCTCACGGGACAATGACACACCGCAGATTGCACAAGCCATCGGTGCGGTGGCAGGTACGGCAATCAATACTGCTGAAGAGCTTGTGTCGGGGTTGGGCGATATAATTTCTCCAACGACGCAAGGCGATGATTATGCTGAAGCAGCATGGCAGCGCAAGCTCAGATACCAAGCCAATAGAAAGAAAAGACGAGGAAGAGGAATATAACTATAAGAGTAGAAGTTCAGCAACTCTGGTGACATACTTTATACCAATTATCAAATGTTATTTTGAGTGGATTCTCTGATTATGTTTTGAAAAATTAAAAGTAGGTTTATCTCTATCTTAGGTGCTTCGTAGAGCATTGCACTAAAATAAGGTATAATAATTAAAAAATATTTCTGTAAAATATACTTTATGTGAAGTAAATATGTTAGCTTTGCAAGAATAAAGAGATCATCATTGATGATTCAAAAGCTATTGCAGAAAGATGGAAGTCAAGAAGCATTATAAATGTCATATATTTTATCGATACTCAACGTATCGTAGAATTTCCTTTCTCCACAAAGAACTGACAAGTGTTCTAAAACATGATGTCTGGGGTGTAATGAGTAATATTATCACATTTCGTTGCTAATCAAATGAAGGACAAATGTATTCACAATTATTCTCACCATACAACTTATACTCCTGTACTACGCAAAGTGAACGTAGAAATAGTGGATTAAATAAGGACGATTTTGCTGAGAAGGTGGATTTACTCCTTGGCAATAGCATAAATGATGGTACATACCAGTTCGAAATAAAAGCCTGGCGGGACTTATTCCTCAATAACCATCCCAAAGGTTCTTTGGATTCCCTTTGTCAAAATTTGATTTTGCGTAAGCTATATAAAAATATCAAGCGCATATATGGAATTGGTCAGTCTAATCGCAACCTGATCGTGAAACAGATGGTTTCGTTATTGATAGATGGGTCTCATAAGTGGATTATTCGTCTTGATATACGAAATTTTTATGAATCCATTGAACGTAGCCTACTTATGGAACGTTTCCAAGAAGATGGACGCTTGAATTATCAGTCTATCAGTCTTCTCAAAAATCTTTTTGCTAATCCAAGTATTTCCGAAAAGAAAGGACTACCTCGTGGATTGAGTATAAGTTCTGTGATGTCAGAACTTTATATGAAGTATTTTGATCTAGAGATTCGCAGAATGGAAGGTGTATTTTACTATGCACGATTTGTTGATGATATCATAATATTTTGCAGCAGTAAAATTTCGCAAGAAAATATTTGGATAAAGATTCCTAAGTTATTGAGTAATATAGGACTACAACTTAATGAATTTAAGTCATATAAGTGGGATAACCAACAGAAGATTTTAAATCTTACCTATCTTGGTTATACATTTTTCCCAAAAGAAAAGAATATTATAGAAATAACCATAGCTGATAAGAAAGTGAATATCATAAAGACTCGCATAACCAAGAGTTTTGTGCGCTTTGCCAAAGATGGGAACTTCGACAAACTAAAGAACAGAATAAAATTTCTTACAGGCAACTTCACAATCTATAATCCCTCTACTTTATTACCAATCAGAATTGGAATCTACTTTAATTATAATATGATAACCTCCAAAACTTCATTATATGAACTTGATAAGTACTACCAGAGATTATTGCATTGCAGAACGGGACGCTTAGGAACAAGGTTGAGAACACAGATGACCGCTATCCAGCAAAAAGAACTATCCAAATATTCTTTTGTTTTTGGTTTTGAAAGACATGTAAGGCATTACTTTACTTCTGCAATGATTGCAGATATAACTAATTGTTGGCGATGAGTAAGGATATAAATCTAAATAACACATACAGAGTTCTTCTAACTGAAGTCTTGCCGTATGAACTTCCTTTGATGCTTGACAACGAAGGCTTCTATCTCAACATGCAAGATGAAGATTTGCAAAATATATTCAATGAGACCTTCCGGGGAAAACTAAATGAATGGACAATTCCTTTCGATTACTCTGTCCGTAAATATGGTGGAGACAAGAGCCGTAAACTTAGTTTAATGCATCCTGTTGCTCAATTGCAATGCGCTGATTTTTATAAATCTCATGATAGCTATATGCTTTCACTTTGTAGTAATAGTCCCTTTTCTCTTCGATACATATCAGAGTGTGCCAAATGTATATTCAAGGCTGACGAAACGGAAACCATGGATGTTCCGGAACAACAGAACCGCATAGAAATCTTAGATGATGAAGTGGAGAAACGATACCGTTCGTATTTCAGTTATAAGCGTTACGATATGATGTATAAGTTCTTTACCAGTGGCGATTATCTTCGTTTGGAACAAAAGTACACCAATCTGATGAAGATGGATATTGCCAGTTGCTTCTATCACATATACACTCATACTATAACATGGGCTGTTAAGGGCAAGGAACAAGCTAAGGCTCAAATAGGCAAACCAACCTTTGAAAATACTTTCGATACCCTTATGCAGCATACAAACTACAATGAAACGAATGGGATAATTGTCGGTCCAGAGATTTCTCGAATATTCGCAGAAATTATCTTGCAACGTATTGATGTCAATGTGCTCAACCGCCTTAAGCAAGAGCCATATTCTTTAAAACTCGGTCGTGATTATGAAATCAGAAGATATGTCGATGACCATTATATTTACGCAAATAGCGAAGAAATACTGCGCTTAATACTTGATGTCTATAAAGAAGAATTCCAGTTCTATAAGCTTTATATTAACGAGAGTAAACTTGAATTTTTGGAGAGACCTTTCGTTTCAAATGTATCTGTTGCAAAACGAGAAATGAACGAACTAATATCCAATATTTCCGAACACTGGTTAGTGAAGGACGAAAATCATAAATACAAGCATATTGTAAAGAATGAGATGAGCACCTTTTCTTCCGTCGTAAACAAATTCCGTTCGATTACGTTTAGGTATAATCAGAAGTATGGTATATTGAATAGATATTTTCTTGCATTACTCATCTCACAACTATGTGAAGAATCGAAGAAGGAAAGTGCTATTAATGCAACTTCTAAACTACTTTTGATGTATCTTGAAATCGCTTTTTATGTATTCTCTTTGGATATGAATGCCTCTGCTTCCATAAAACTATGCCGTATCTTGAACGAACTGCATGTATGGGCAGAAAGATGTATTGACAAAACTATATTGCCAGAACTTGAAAATAGAATATATCGTGAAGTAAAACGCTGTTTGGATATTTACGAGGTTAATAGAAAAAGTAACGAAACCAATATCGAAGTACTTAATTTGATACTGTGTCTCAGTCATATAATGAAAACACCAATACCACGGACACAATTGGTTAGACTCTTCAATATTTCCGAGGGAACGGAATACAAGCATCAAAACTACTTTCAGATATGCACACTATTATACATTATTGGTGGGGATACAAACTATAATGATATTAGAATTAATATTTTAGAAGAAATTACACGTCGAGTTAAAGAAGAAAATTCGATGTGGCATGCAGACACTACAATGCTTTTCTTTGACGCTTTAGTCTGCCCTTTTTTCACGAAGAGTGAAAGAAAGGATATATTAATGGAAGCGTGTGGATATAAAGAAAATACAGCGTATAAGAAATTGAATATTTATAACAAAACGAAGAGATGGTTCTTTAACTGGGATAAAAAATGTGACTTGTCTGATTTGTTATCTAAAAAAGAATACCATTCTCCATACGAATAATATGAACATACGGAATCAGCAAAAGCCCGAAGAGACAGTTCTGAGGAAGTCCTCCATGATCAAGAATACGACCAAAGAATATACGTTCAATTAGAGTTGCTGACTTAATTTTAGCGCATGAGTGCGCTGAATTATTGCTCAACGAATGCATTTGCAACAAAGAGAGAACGAGGGGTATAATCCCCACACACTAATGACCCCCAAAGGCTTGTAGCTGATTCCGCTTTATTTATATTTACTCGAACCATACTTTCCAAATCGAAGTACACAAGCAGGTATATTTCTTCAAAAACGCTTGTTATTCGGTAACAAAATATTATCTTTGCAGACAGAATAATAAGCGTTCTTTGTTAGGCAGAAAACAGCGAAGCCAAGTAGCTTGCTCGTTTCCAAATCGTTACCTGTTTAGTTTAAGCGATAAGATAACTTATTTATTTTCAGTTAGATACATTTTTACAATTATCTTGCGAAGCGATTAGGCCGTAATGGCGAAGCGAAAAGGGCGAAATAGAAGCGCATTTTGGCCCTGTTATAGTAAGAAATGGAACAAAATTGGATTGCGTTGACCATTTTTTCATTGAAAAATGCAGATATGAGGTCTGAAACGTCTCTATCCTGAACGGGTAAAAATGATGAAGAAAGTTTACATAAGGACCGTTTCTGAGATTTCGGTTGTCATCGGGAAGGGGGAGGGAGACGTGCTAATTTTTGGAGTGTTTGCTTGGCCGTCATTCCAAAAATGTCTAAATTTGCAACTATGAATATCGATGAACTGAAAGACAAGCGCATCGCCGTGCTCCTCTCTGGAGGAGTAGACAGTTCGGTGGTGGTCTACGAACTGGCCCGTCTCGGGCTTCATCCCGACTGTTTCTACATCAAGATTGGGCCGGAGGAGAAGGAGGAATGGGACTGCTCGTCGGAGGAGGACATGGAGATGGCAACGGCTGTCGCCGCCCGCTTCGGCTGCCGGTTACAGGTGGTAGACTGCCACAAGGAATACTGGAGCGAGGTGACCCGCTACACGATGGAGAAGGTGAAGGCGGGCTTTACGCCCAATCCCGACGTGATGTGCAATCGGTTGATCAAGTTCGGTGCATTCCATGAGAAGATGGGGTTTCAGTATGACCTCATCGCCACGGGGCACTATGCGCAGACCGAATGGATAGACGGGAAGAAGTGGCTCACTACGAGCCCCGACCCCGTGAAAGACCAGACCGACTTCCTTGCGCAGATTCAGGGTTGGCAATTGCAGAAGGCCATCTTCCCCATCGGGCACTACGTGAAAAACGAGGTGCGTGAGATTGCCGAGCGTGAGCACCTCATCAATGCCCACCGCAAGGATTCGCAGGGCATCTGTTTCTTGGGAAATATCGACTACAATGAATACGTGAGGCGGTATCTCGGCGAACAGATCGGCGACGTGATAGAGCTTGAGACAGGCGAGAAAATCGGTGAGCACCGCGGCCTGTGGTTCCACACCATTGGCCAGCGTAAGGGCCTCGGACTCGGCGGCGGACCGTGGTTTGTCATCAAGAAAGACGTGGCGAAGAACATCTTGTATGTGAGTCATGGCTACGATCCGGAGACGGCCTACAAGAAAGAGTTTGAGATACAGGATATCAACTGGTTGACGGAGGGAAGCATTCCAAAAAGCCTCCCCCGCCCCTCCGAAGGAGGGGAGCAAGCAAACGCCGTTGGTAGCGGTGACGGGGTATATGATGGTAGTGTTTGTGAGGGCGATTCAGTCGTTGACAGCGGTGCCCATGTGGTACCTGAAACATGGATACCGATTACCTTCAAGATACGCCACACTCCCGAATACCATCCCGGTTATCTGGAGATATTGCCTCCACTCTCGCAGGATGGGGCAGGAGAGACTGCGGTTCGTGAGGGTTCTCGGGCAATGGTCCACTCCCTGTCAAAGATTCATGGGGTGGCACCGGGACAGTTCTGCGTTATCTATGACGAGCAACATCACCGTTGTTTCGGCTCCGGCGAAATCACTCTTTAATGTCCCTCTGGAGCAAACGGACGAAGGATTAAGGCACATAGGTTCACTCTTCACCATGAGCAGACCACTGCCTTAACTCCCCAAGTCCTTAACACCTCACCCATCAGACATTTGTCTTAACTCCTTAACTTCCCATCTTCTCACCTCCCAAGCATTCGTCTTAACTTCTTAACTTCATAACTTCTTAACTCCCCCACAATTGTCTTAACTTCTTAACTTCATAACTTCTTAACTCCCCCACAATTGTCTTAACTTCTTAACTTCATAACTTCTTAACTCCTAAACATTCGTCTTAACTTCTTAACTTCATAACTTCTTAACTTCCAATCACCCCCCTTAACTCCCCAACTCCTCATCTCCGCAAC
>JAEAMQ010000008.1 GCA_016901395.1 Prevotella sp.
AGTCGCTGGTATTGTCGTCGGTACCCGAGAGATATTGCTCCAGAATGTGCGACATGATGTCGAAGAACCCGGCCACCATCTGATAATGGGGTACGGTAAACGTGAATTCGGGGTTGAGGATGGCGAAATCAGGATGACGGAAGTTGTTGAACAGCTTCAGATTTTCATGATGCGAGGAGATGACGGAGCCGGTATTCATCTCCGAGCCGGTGCCAACCATCGTCAGTACACAGCCCACGGGAATCCACTGGCAGTCGAGTGCGCCAAAGTTTTTGAAGTAATACTCCCACGGATCTTTCTCCTGATAGGCCGAGGCAGCCACGGCTTTGCAGTAGTCGCAGGTGGAACCGCCACCCACGGCGAGGATGAGATCTATCTTCTCCTGACGAGCCAGAGCCGCACCCTCCATCACCTTGTCGATGGTGGGGTTGGGCATCACGCCCGGCATCTCGAAGATTTGCTTGCCCGAGGCCTGCAGAATAGCCACCACCTTGTCGTAGATGCCATTGCGCTTGATCGATCCGCCGCCATAGGCGAGCATCACCTTCGGGCCGTAATTCTTCAGTTCGTCACTCAGTTTGTCTAATGATTCCTGACCAAAATGCAGTTTGGTAGGATTTTGATACGTGAAATTGCCTAACATATTGAATTGAATTAATGATGCTGCAAAGTTAGGGAATTTATGGATAGGAGGGAGTAAACGAATTGCGGAATAAACTACCAAAATATCGTTTTCACCATCAATCGATGGCGAAAACGACTTTGATATTTACCTTTTTGAGCACCGTGCCGTCGTGATATTGCAGTTGCATCGTCACGGTGTGCTGGCTGTCAGAGCATAGTGCCTGCTGGAGTCCGCAGTTCCAGTGCAGCAAATCGCTGAACACCTCGATATAAACATGGCCTTCGGCGAAGTAGCGGGGATTGCCATCCTTGTCGAACCAGCCGCCATAGACACCGTTGGTATGGTTTTCGCCCTCCGTGCCGTCGGTGTTGAGGGGCACGATGGCAGTGATATTGGTGTCATTGAACGAGGTGGAGGCGACGCCCAGAAGCTGCGACAAGGCCGCTGGGTCGATGTTCACCTTTTGGGTTTGGGCTATACCCCAAGTCCCAGTCGAGAGCGGTGTTGACCGTCAAAGTGCCACAGAACTGCTCCGAGGAAATGGGGTCTGTGGAGGCCGGCAGGGGATAGTCGGCGATGATTTTGTTGAGATAGGACACGCGGTTGAGCAACCAATAATACATGTTGCGCAACTCGTCGGAGAAGTTTTTGCCACTGATGGGCCATCGGGCAGCCTCCCGCATCATGGCCCCACGGTTCAGTTGGTCGGCATATTTCTGCACTTCGGTCCATGCGCTCGACACAAGGGTGTCCTTGATGGCATTCCATTCGGCCTTGTATTGCTCGACAAACTCCTTGCAACCAAACAGGTTGGTGAAGAAGGGTGAGAGGTTGTGGTCGTAGCCATTGCGCTTCACGGGGTCGGTGCCGAACACCAATTCCTTGTAATCGGCAAAGTAGTTGTGGCCCGTCATCATCGTGGACCAATCGAAATCATAGCCTGCATCGAAGTCCCACACGGGTCCCATCGTCCACTTTCCGGCCACATCCTTATAGAGATAGACGCTGCGCGGAGCCACCAGTTCCACGTTTTCGATCAACTCCTGCAACTGGAGGTAATGGATGAATGAGCGCATATCCAGCAGCGAGTCGGCCGTCTTGAAGTCCTGATTGCGCACGGCAGCCTCCAAGATGGCAAACGCGTGTTTCACCGAATCGAGCTTCGCCGTGGTGAGAGCCTCGTCCTTCGGGTATTTCACACAGGCCGGAAGGCTGAACACCGACGACGTGAAATTGTCGGTTGCCGTGGGACTAAGTTCCGGTCCGTCGTCCAGATCGAGCGAGAGCAGGATGCCATCAGCATCATCTACCTCTACCCTATTCGACCCCTGCTGCACCTGTTCGGTGAGCTGATAGACACCCTTGTAGTCGCCATTGAGAAACAATTCGACATAGCGCGTGTGGTTGGTGTAGGGCATTCCGAGTTTGGCGGCAGCCTCAAAGACAAAGGTATTCATCATGTCGGTGACGTCGCGATAGTTGGCCAGGAGCACCCAGTTCTTGGCTTTGCCCATACCCAGGAGCTTGTGTTTGGCGTTGAGCTTGATGCGATAGGGCTTCTTGTCATACCAAAGCCAGGTGGAATTGCCTCGCCCGCGTATCTCCGCGTCGCCAGAATAGTTGCTGAAACTGCCACGGGCGTTGAGTGAGAGGTAGCAGGGTTGGTAGTCTTCCTTCGACAGAACGTCTGTTCCGTCGTTGGTGGTGATATACATTTGGAACACCTTGTAATGATCCTTGGTCTCCACGAGAGGCTCATCCTCAAGGGTGATGCTATCCAGTCGATTGGCCGCAAAGGGGATGACGACACCCCCGACGGTATGCGCCTGAAGCGTGGAAGCATCGGAACTGAAATCGAAATGGTCGATATCGGTGGTCGTGTAGGGAAAATCCCACCAGGTGTTTCTATCGTGCATGCGCACGTGGATGCGTTCCTGGGCCGACAGGGAGAGGGTCGCCAGCCAGAGACAGAGCATCAGAAGGTATCTTGTTTTCATTGGTTTGGTCATCAATAGGGTTATGTTGAAGGTGGCACGGATGCCCATTCATCTGAGGAATGGGACGGAGGGTCACGACGGTTTACTTTTTGACATACTTGAAAGTGGTCTTGCCCGCGTGGACGATATAGAGCCCCGGCAAGAGCGATGCGAGCGAAACGATTTGTCCGCCGGCAGCTTTCTCAATATCTACCGATTGTTTTCGTCCGCCGGCATCATAGACGGCGACCTTCACCTCGGTGTCTATCCAGAGGCGGTTACCCTTCATCTTCGGGCGGATTTCGGTGGAACGGATGCCCGTCGGACCGTCCTCGTCGGAGACACGAAACTCCCGAATGTCGGTGAAAAAATACGACTGGGTCTCCACCGACAGCTTTCCGTCGGTGAAACAGAGCACCGGACGCTGGGCCGCGGTGATGGGATAATAGGCTTTTGTGCCGTCGTTCAGCGTGAGAACGAGGCTTCGCGCCTGCATCAGCAGGGCCGAAAGCAACAACATGGTTATCAAAACAAGTCTTTTCATAAAACTGAATCTATTAAGGTTGAGGGATTACCGGCTTAGACGTTGAGCCTCCACATACTCGCCTGGCTTTACTCCAAACTGCTTCTGGAAACACTTGGAGAAGTAAGACGGGCTGCTGAATCCGACCATATAGCTCACTTCACTGATGCGGTATTTCTTCTCAGAGAGGAGGCGTGCGGCCCGTTTCAGTCTGACAATCTGTATCAGTTCGTTGGGCGTGATGTCGGCAATGGCTTTGATTTTGGCAAAGAGACCGCTGCGGCTGATATTCAGCCGGTCGGCCAGGAAGTTGACATTGAGTTCCGAACTTTCAATGTTCTCCTCAATAATCTGCGTCATTTGTGAGAGCAACTCATTGTCAAGTTCCGACGATGTCACCTCAGAGATGGAGGCATCGGGCGATGCCGAGTATTTCAGGAAGAGCGTATGGCGGATATCCAACATATTCTTGATACATGCCTTCAGATACTGAACGGAGAACGGCTTCTCGATGTAGGTGTCGGCTCCACAATTCATTCCCTCGGTCTTGCTTTCGTCATCGGTCTTCGCCGTAAGCATCACGAAGGGGATATGACTGTATCTTCGGTCTGCCCTGACGCGCCGACAAAACTCCGCGCCGTCCATCTCGGGCATCATCCAGTCTGAGATGATCAGGCTGACGATGTTGCGTCCGATCTGCTCCAGGCCCTCACGGCCGTTGCGTGCGGTAATCACGGTGTAGTCACTCTTGAAGTTACTCACCAAGAAGCGAAGCATATCCTCGTCGTCTTCGATGATCAACAGTGCGCCGTCTTCGGCCGGAGACTCGACGATGGGGTCCAGCTGAGGCAGCACTTCGGGCATGGTCACGGGGATATCGGGCTGTACCACCACACTCTCCGTCTGTGTGCTGGGGATGGTAACGCGGAAAACAGAACCCTTGCCCAGCTGCGATTCCACCGAGATTTGGCCGTTGTGCATGTTCACCAAGCTATCCACGATGGCCAGACCAATACCTGTTCCCGGCTTGTTGTCATGTGCCTGATAGAACGGATGGAATATCTTTTGCTGGTCGGCTTTGCTGATTCCCATACCGTTGTCTCTCACTTCAAGCACAAACCGACTTCGATCGTCGGGCACTTTGCACGACAATGTCACCTCGTTGCGGGTGTATTTCGTGGCGTTGGTCATCAGATTGCTGATGATTTTGGTAATGCTTTCGCGGTCGACCACGGCCGTATAGTCCTCAGGCGGATACTCAATATGAAACTCCGCACCCTTCTGTCGTAGTGTCGGCTCAAAGCGTTCGGCCACCGACGAGATAATCTCGCTGATACTGCACTCACGGAAATTGCGTTGCGGCTCGGCCTGTTGTATCTTGTTGAAGTCCAGCAACTGGTTGACTAATTCAAGCAACCGATGGGCGTTGCGGTCTATCATCTGCAGGCTGTCGTGGTGGGACATGAGTACATTCGACTTCGGACTGTTGATGATATCCTTCATCAGCGTCTCCAACGGACCGATAATCAGGGTGACAGGAGTACGGATTTCGTGCGCGATCATGGTAAAGAAGCGCAGTCTGGCCTCCTTCACCTCCACGTCCTTGCGGTCGTTGAGTCTTTGCATCTCACGCTGATGGCGACGCTCCGCCTTACGCAACCGCATCTGAACATAAAACCATATGCCCGCCCCAATGAGCAGGAGATAGAAGAGTTTGGCTGGCAACGACCACCAGAACGGAGGGTGAACCACAATCTTCAGCGTCGCTTCCTGCTTGCTCCACACTCCATCGTTGTTGGTTGCCTTTACCCGGAATGTGTAAGTTCCGGCCGGAATGTTGGTATAAGTGGCCTTTGCTGTCGACCCTACATAGTTCCATTCCTTGTCAAATCCTTCGAGTTTGTAGGCATATTGGTTCTTTTCCGGCGAACAATAGCTCAGCGCGGCAAAGTGAAGACTGAACATATTGTCGTTGTGTCCGAGGTCAAGTTTGTCAATCGACGACAGCGAACGGGGCAGTTTTTTACAGCCTGTCTCCACCGTCTGGTTGAAAATGTCGAGCCGTGTGATATATACCGAGGGAGCCTGACGGTTCACCTTGATGCGATAAGGATAGAAACTGCTGAACCCCTGGGGCGAACCGAAGTAGATGCAACCATCGGATGTCTTCATGCCCGCATTGGGTTGGAACTGCTCACTCACCAATCCGTCATAGCGATTGAATATCTGTATGCCTTCGCTGCCGGAGTAACGCAGGATGCCATGGTCTGTCGACATCCATAGTATGCCCTGATCATCGACCACACTACTCACGGCCTGAGACACCGATTCCAATGACAACCGACTGAAATCATCGGTTTTAGGCTGATAGATACACACCCCCGAAAGCGTAGCCACGATAACTCTTCCATTCACATCGACACACACACAGTTCACCTGCAAGTCAGAGAGAGAGGTATTCTGATCATTGGGTTTATATTGTTTCCATTTCCGACGTGTCTTATCAAGGCCCCAAAGTCCGTTGCCTTGAGTCGAGAACCACAGGTTTCCCTGCTGGTCTTCATCAATATCGATGGTCAAAGCCTGAAACTCACGCATCTTGGTAAAGGTCTTTTTTACCGTGTCATAAACAAAGACCCCTTCCATAGTCCCTATCCAAACCAACCCCTTTCGATCTTGGTAAAGTGAGTAGACCGACTGTGGGAAGTTGGGTACATGGGTCAGGACATAGTTCTTGGTGTTGATAATGAAGATGCCTTTGGAGTAGGTTCCAATCCAAAGGTTGTCGCCCACCATGCAGAACGCATGGGCATTGAGGCCCTTGAGCTGCTGTCGTGCGGGAATATCCAGAAAACGGTTTTGCCTCGGAGCATAACAGCTCACACCTCCATCATCGGATGCAATCCATACATTGCCTGACAGATCTTCACAAAATCGGGAGATGACATTTCCCACGATGCCATTGGTAGTCTGCGGAGTGAACGAACGAAAACGCGTCCCTACCGGAGAAACATAGTTCACACCACTATAGAATGTAGAATACCAGATACCACCTTCACGGTCCTGAAGTATGGAATAGACAAAATGAGGGGTGGCAAACGGTGATATGTCCCTGTTACCTATTGCCGTCGGCCCACTCGCAAACAGGGGCTGTACTGTGAATGGCGAACTGTCACCCGTCTGCGGATTGAACACCACCAGTCCCTCGTCACAGCCGACAAGTAGACGGTCGGGAGCCTGTTCGAAGAGCGCATGAATATGTGTCATGCCCGTCAGCATACTGGAATTCATTCCTCCCATAAGTCTTGTGCCCGGAACAAGTGTTCCTTCATCGTCTATACGGAGCAAGCCATGATTCCACGTACCAAGCCATCTTGTCCCGTCACGAAGCTGTATCATAGCCAGAGCACTGTAATCAGACAAGGATGTTTTGAACGGGAAACGCACAAAATTGTTGCGCGATTTGTCAAAGCGCATCACCTGATGTGTCAATGAAGTGGTCAGCAACCATACCTGATCCTCATTGTCAATGTATAATTTTATGGCATTGCGCCTCAGACCTTTTATCTCAAAATGGGTGAGTATATTGTTGTGATGAGAATAGCAAAACACACCCTGACCGTTGGTTGCAATCCACAGATTACTATCCCTGTCGGCTCTGATATCAGTAATCTGTGAGTTGATTTCCAGCCCTTCCTGGCTCTTAGCACTGAGTTTTTCAAACTGTTCGGTACACAACTGCAGCCGATAGACTCCTTTTGATGTACCCACAATCATTTCATCGCCAAAGGCAAGTATCTCGGGAACATATTGGTCTGCCAGATTTTTGATTAAATAAGGCTTGACCGAAATGCCGTCATAACGACACAACCCATAGTCTGTGCCCATCCAGATAAAGCCATAACGATCTTGGGCCAACGCCCTGACTGTATTGGATTTCAATCCGTCGGTCATGGAAATGGAACGCACGTGCACATCCAATGCCGACATTTTCTGTATGGGCAATATCAGAAGAGAGAAGAGGAGGTATAGAATATTTCTCATAATTTGCATTTAATGTCCTGCAGAAACGTCAAGACAACGGATAGAGTCTGATAACTTCAGTTGATAAGGATACTGTCGGTTGGGTTGCTCGTCGACCCTACCCAGTTGCTCATGCACCGCCGGCGCACCCATCACCACTAAATAAAGGGCCTTGAGCTGTTCGCTGGGCAACTGCATTTCGGCCTTACCCTTGGCCACGGGAGTGCCATAAACGGCCCGTCCTTCGGCCGTCACCGCCACAAATCCGTAGCGCAGCCCACCGCCGTCGGCAATCTGTCCCGGCTCGATACGGGCCGACACCTTCTTGCCCGTGGCCGGAAGCGAGAGGCGGATGGCATTGAAACCATAGTCCTCGGGTGTCGACTCCTTCACGGGACGCACCCATCCCTTCCGTTCGGCCGGCTCCATCGGCGTATAGAACTGGCAGGCGTAACGGCGCGTCTCGGCATAGGCGTGACGGTAGTCGAGGTTCATGAGATGGAGATAACAGTCCATCATCTCATCGTTGAACTGCTGTTGACTCATGCCATACAGCTGCTGATAGGTCATCACAGGGTCTTCCCCTCGCCGCCCCTGACGGAAAAGTTCGGCGATACTGGGCTTGCCGTGTTTCTCCGACCAATATTCGAGCACGTAGGGCGAATGGTAAATGTTGCTGATATCGAGGTAAGCCTTGTGGGTAAGTTTCTTGAACGCCTCAAAATGATAGTTCTCATCGGTGAGCCAGTCGGGGTTCACCTGCCACAGCATCCACTGCGACGCCATCTCGAAAAATCCCGACCCACCCCACGAGTCGCCCTCGCCGTCGGCATGAATCTGCGATTGGAAGCTGTGCCCCAGCTCATGGGCAAGACAGTTGAGTTTGCGATCCTGAATGCGGTTGGGGGCCACCCAGAGTGCCCCGATGAAGTCGTCGTAAGTGCCGCCGTAGGCCGTGCCCTCCAGCGAATAGTTGATCATCACCATCATCTTGTATTGGTCGGCTTTCGAACCGGGCTTGGAGAATTTCAGGGTATCGCGGAAATACTTGTAAAATCCCTCCACACGGTCTTTCAGGTTGGCTATGTCGAAACTCATGGGACGACCTTCGAGGCGTGGGGGATTATTCGTATCGTCGCCAAATCCCTTCTCCCAGAAGAACACCAGGTCCTCGGTCTGGGCCGAACGCTTCCAGCTCCACTGACTGCTGTCGCTGGCGAGGTCCTGCGATTTCAGTGCCTCGGGAATGAAAATCTGCTTCTGAGCCGTCATCGGCAGGGCCGCGGCGCAGAAAAGTGAACATAGTATGGTCTTGACTGTCGTCATGATAATGATGGTTTTTAAGATGATTTGAATGATGGAGTCCGGTCCTCCCATCGGCCTTTCAGACAGACCTCGCGGGCAGACTGAACCGTAAGATTTGGGGCGTGCCGGTGGCTTCGTTTGGCAATGCTGGTTAAACCGTTTTGCGATAACTATCGAATCGCATCGCGTTTACTATCGAATCGTGTCACGAATACTATCGAATCGCAACACGATTAGCACCTAATCGCAAGCCCATTTTTAAGTACCAGATAGTCAGGCAGTTGCAAATCCAATCTCCAAGGGCTTGTTTTCGCCCCGGAAATGGCCATCGGCCCGCCGGTTATTTCAGCGTCGTGCCCTCGATTTTGAACTGGTAGGGCAGTTGGTCGTCGGTCGATTCCTTCTCGTCCCAGGGGCACTGGCGATAGACACCGGGCGCACCCTGCACCACGACAAACAGGCGCGAGGTCTGCTCGGGAACGGTAAAGGTGGCCGTGCCCTCGGTATTGGTGGCGCTGAGGAGGTTCATGTCGCCATAGACGCGGGTGCCGTCGCTCTTATAAGCCACAAATCCGTAGGCCCATCCTTCCTGTCCGGCCACGTCGGTGGTGTTGTAGTTGGTCACCGTGCCCACCGTCTTGCCGTCGCCATCGACCTGTCGGCCGGCATCACCGGCAGCCAGCTCGGAGCCTACGGGCAGTCCCTTGATGTGGAAAGTGACCTGCGTGCCGGCGGCAGGAACGGCCAGTTTGATGACATTGAAGCCCGAAGGCTGCGGACACTCGGCATAGCTCACCTGCTTCCAGCCATCGGTCAGACTCACGGGCGAGAACGTATAGCGGTCGGAGGTCGACTGACTGACATAGCGGCGCACCTGTGCAAAGTCGAACGTGGCGACTTTCTGCGCATATTCAAAGAGCTGGCGGCGCAGCGCGTCATAGTCATCGTTGAGGAAGATGCGCATGTAGGCCTGCTGCGAGTCCTCGGGATAGCGGCTCTCGTTCCAGATGCGTCCGAGGGCGGTCATGCCCTGCTGCTCCGACCAGTAGAACTGCTCCCAATAGGAAGCATAGCGCATCCACTCATGTTCGAAATGGCGATGATGGTTGGCTATCCACACATTCACGTCATAGACGGTCGTTGCCAGCCCAAGATTGTCCTGAAATCCCTGCCACTGGGCACACTGCTCCCAGAACGCGTTGCCTCCGTTGCTGCCGGGAAGTCCATATTGGAACCCCGACCGGCGGTCGTCGGAGCCACCGTTGAGCAGGTGGTCACAGTAGGTCTGATACTGGAACGTGTGGCCCACCTCGTGGGCAATGGTATGCCCAATGGGATGACAAGTGGCGGGGTTCACCCACAGCGCACCCACCTGATAGTCGTTGCCGCCACCGTAGGCGGTCCAGTCGGTGGTATAGATGAGGTATATCTCCGACTTGTAGGTGTCGAGGCGCGACTTGCCCTGGCCGGTATATGCCATGTGGAGCGTGTCTACATTGGTGTGATAATACTGTTCGGCCTTCAGCAACATGTCGTTGATGTCCACCCGCATGTCAATTACGTTACCGTCTTTGTCGGTGACCGACGGTGCGTTGGCAGGGTCGTCGCCGAACTCCTTGTCCCAGAACACCACCCAGTGCTCGCTCTCCTTGCTGCGCTTGAAGTTCCAGCGGCTGTCGGGATTGGTGTAGTCGTTGTTGTAGTCGGCATCCGACGTGCGGGGCTTCCAGAGTATGCGTCCGGGGTCGGAGGTCATGATGCCGCCCAGAGAAGTGCCGTCGGTGGCGGTGAGGCCCACCGCACGGAAGTCGGCATAGCCTCCGGCGAAGTTAGTGGAATAGCGTCTGAAGACAGGCGTGGTGCCTCGGGCGAGCACCTCTATGGAGTCGATGCCCTCGGTGCTGAACAGCGCACGGTTGGGCTGGAAGCGGTCGGTATATTTAAAATAGAGCGAGTCCTGAGCCGCCATCTGCATGGTTCCGGCCATCAGGAGAGCCAGGGGGAGTATCAGTATCTTCATTTCACGATGTGTTTTTTACCATTGACAATATAGATGCCCTTAGGCAATCCCTCAAGACTGGTGGCATGACTGCGCACCAACTGACCATCCACGGAGTAGACGTTCATGTCACAGGCCTCGTCGAGCGGGGTCGTCACCTCGGCGATGCCATCCACCACCTGTATGTCGAAGGTGAAATTCTTGATGGTGCTCAGGGTAAGTGTGCGTCCGTTGATGACGGCCTTTCCGGTCGTGAAACGGATGACCGGACCACGGTCTGAGGCGGTGGTCTGGGGCAAAACGGTTTCCAGCGGGGTGCGGCCGGCGGTCTGGAAGACGGTAGACATGACCAATGTCCTCACGCCCTCGGCCTGCAGCTGGAGCGGCAACAGCAACAAGGTTGCCGCAAAGAGTCGGTAGATTTTCATTATCATAGTGTTGTTGTTCCTGAAAACGGCCGGGCATGAGACCTGCCGGAGCAGTCGGCTCCCGTGCTCATGGCCCGTACCGGTCGTTGGATGAATGGTTGATGATGTGGGGTTACTTCAAGGTCATATACCAGTTGGCGGTCTGATACAGGTCCTTCTTGATGAGGGCCTTCATCTCCGCCACATGGTCGGTGCCACGACGGGCATAGACCTTGTCGGCGAGATAGGCAGGATCGTTGCGCCGCAGGGCCACGCGCATAAGGTCATAGAAACGCTGACCCTCGAAGGCCAGCTCCAGTCCTTCCTCGTCCATGATCATATCCTCGACGCCGGTAATCTGATATTGCAGCCGGTCGGCATCGTTGAGCGTGGAGTCGTCGGGCATCACATAGTATTGGTTGTGCTCGCTCCATCCCGACCCGTGGGAGTGGATGCCCATCGTGTTCTCCGTGGAGAGCTGGGCATCGGTGCGCAGGATGTATTGGTTGGTGGGGAACTTGAACTGTGACAACCAGCTGGCATCGGCGGGATAATAGGGCAACACGTCGGTGGCCAGCACCTCGTCGTTGACTCCGGTCTTCAGGATGGCCATCGCAAAACGTGGAAATCCGGCGCGGTTGAGGGCCTCGGCCAGACGCAGGTAGACCATCGTGCGACGATAGATGTGCACGTTGCGCGACTGGAATTTGTCAATATACTGTGTGTTGGTCTTTGCTCCGGTATAGACATTGTCCACGGTGCTCTTCCACCATACACCCGACAGGCGCAGGTCGCCGGCCGTATTGTCGGGCAGCGTCTTGGGGGCATAGAGGATGTCGCCGCCTGTGGTGAGATGGCAGTAGGTCTGTGCCTGAGACAGATCCTGTATAGCCTGCGACGGTACGACAGACACCTGATACTCGTTGGCGGTGGTGGAGTTGAACAGATTGCGCAACTGGCTGTAGTTGCCCTCAGAGGGAATGGAGTCGCCGGGAATCATGGTAATCAGCTCTCCGTCGCGGGCATAGGTCTCGGAGGTCATTCCGAAGAACTGGCTCCACTCATTACGCGACATTGTCCAATGGGTGTCTCCGGCATACCAGGAGATGGAACTGGTGCTGAGGGCATAGGGCACGTTGGTGCCGTTGCGTGTGGAGAGATAGCGATAATAGTTGACGGCAGCCTCACGGTAGTTGCCCGTCCAGAGGTTCATGTCGCCCAGAAGCAGGTAGATGGGGAAATAGAAGAATCGCGTGTCGGTGTTGCGGATGGTGCCATATCCCGGATGCTCGATGGTCTCCAGCCCCTTGAGATCGTTGATGAAATAGTTGCAGATGCCCTGGATGTCCAGACGCTCATAGGTCTTGTCGGCCTGTTCTTTGCTCAGTATCGGCTCGGTAACGAAGGGCACGCTGCCATAGTTGAGGGCCAACTGCAGATAGGTCCATGCACGGTAAGCCTTCACGACGGCATATTCCTTTTGGAAGATATACTCGTTGCGGTTGTTTTTCATCGCAGTGTCTGCGTTGGCGATGAAGTAGTTGCAGTTGTTGATGACGGCATAATAGTCGCGCGGGGCGTTATAGACATTGCTGTCGCCCACATTGAACAGGGCCACGTCACGCAGATCGGCCGACGTGTGATTGTTGATGTCGACCAGATCGCCGCGCATCTCGCCGAAAAGGATGGTGCGGTCGGCCAGCGTCTGCATCTTGTTGACAATGCCCACCACGCTGTAGAGCGTGTCCTCGGCATTGGTCAGATGGTTGTGATCGGCGATGATCACGCGCTCGGAATCCTGATTGAGGAAGTCGGAGCAGGAGGTGACACATAGGAAGGCAAAAAGAACGAGGGACCAGCAGGCCACGCGGCCCACCAGCATTTGGGCACGACGGGCACCCTTCAGACTTCCCTTTGCTGTATTGAAAATGGTTTTCATAATCATGATGTTTTCTTAATTAGAGACTACAGGTTGATCTTCACACCGGCAACGAAACTACGGCTCTGGGGCAACTGCCCGAGGTCGATGCCCTGTCCGAGGACGCTCGACGTGGTGGCAAACTCCGGATCGGAGCCGAGATACTTCGAGAGGGTGAACACATTGTTGGCCTGTAACCAGAACTGGAAGTCCTGGAAGAAGGTAGAATGTACGGGGAGGGTGTAGCTCAGCGTGATGGTCTTCAGCTTCAGGTAGCTGCCGTCCTCAATCCATCGGTCGGAGAAACGGCTGTTGCCCATCGGGTCCTGGAACGTAGCCTTGGGAATATCGGTCACCTGTCCCTCTGTCTGCCAGCGTCCGGTCATGGCCGAGGTCTGGTTCATGAAGCGGCTGCCACCTTCCAGCTGGCTACGCATGTAGTTGTAGACATCGTTGCCCAGCACATAGTTGAAGTTGACGTCGAGACGGAACCGCTTGTAGCTGAGCGAGGTGAAAAGGTTGCCATAGATGTCGGGATTGGGGTCGCCGATGACCATGCGGTCGGCATCAGTAATCTGATGGTCGCCGTTCAGGTCCTGGAAATGCACGTCGCCGGCACCGAAATATTTGCGGTCGACACCGTTGTCAGCCAGCACATAGAGTCCGGCGGCAGAGGCTTCCTCGCTGGTGGAGAACACGCCCAGGGCCTTGTAGCCGTAGAACAGGTTGGCCGCGCTGCCCACCTCGGTATGGATGGTGGCCCCATAGATGGTGGTGTTGATGGCCTGCTGGTTGTCGTTCAGCTCGGTAATCTCATTCTTGTAATGTCCCACGCTGGCCCCCAGCTCCCACTGGAAGTCCTTGGAGGTGATCACCTTTCCGATGGCCGTCACGTCAAATCCCTGATTTTTCAGCGCTCCGCCATTGCTCCAGTTCTGGGCGAGTCCGGAGAGATAGTTCAGACTCTGATAGGTGAGCAGATGGTTGGTGTGGCTCAGGAAATAGTTGAAACGCAGGTTGAGGCGGTCGCCCAGGAGGTTGGTCTCCAGACCTGCATTGAAGCGCTTTGTGGTCTCCCACTGCAGATGGGTGTTGCCGATGTTGTCGAATGACAGTCCGGCCACGCTCTGCATGAACTGGCGTGCGCGGAAGTAGCTACGGGCAGCATAGTAGTCGATATCATCGTTTCCGCTGATGTCATATCCTGCGGTCAGCTTCAGGAAGTTGACACCCCTCACGCCGGCCATCCACGGCTCGTTGCTGATGACCCATCCGGCCTGTACTCCGGGGAAGAGTCCCCAGGGGGCATCGAAGAGCTTGAGCGAGTTGTCAGCCTCGACACCAAACCGCGAGGAGGTCTCTGCCGTGAAGTTGGCTTGCAGATAATAACGCTGCAGGTAGTTGTATTCAGCCTGTGCATACCAGGCGATGGAGTTCCAGTTGTCGTTGGTTCCAGAGGCCTGGGAGTTGAGGAGCGACGAACTCATGAAGGGAGTCTTGTCGTTTCCGGTGTTGTAGCCCAGCTGGTTGTTGAGCGTATAGCTTTCCCAGTTGATGCGGGCACCGCCGAAGATATGGAAGTCGTGTGCCCCGTAGCGGTTCTGCCAGTCAAGGCGGGTGTCGCTATAGACGGAGTTTTGCTTGGATACCAGGGCGCGGGTCTCGTTCTCCCGATAGGCACCCACAGCCGAGACATAGTAGTCGGGCACGCCATTCATCGGCAGATAGTAACGCTCATTGGTATTGACAAGATTGTAGCTGAAATGCTCGCTCAGGGCCAGATGACGGTTGAAGTTGAACTTCGGCGTCACGCTGAGGTTGACCATCGAGTTCTCAAAGTGGTTCTTGTTCTCGGCCTCGCCATACTCATTGATGGCAATGGGGTTGGCGAGCTTGTAGTTATAATTGTTGTAGAGCGAGAGGGCCTCATCGAGATAAGACTCATCGGTGATGTCGAGGAAGCTGTCTGACAGCACACCGTTGGCATAGCTATAGGGGCTGAGCATCGGACTCTTGACATATCCCAGGAACGACGGCGAGGAGGGTGTGCCCTCGGTGTAGTTCTCGGGAGCACCGTCGTCGCGCAGGTTGCGGGTCTGGTTGGCAAAAGAGGCATCGAAACGCACGCTGAAGTTCTGCAGCAACTTGATGTCGGTGTTAAACCGGATGTTCACGCGGTTCATGCCGTTATACTCCAGAGTGCTCTGGTCGTTGATATAACCCAAGGAGAGATTATAGTTGGCCACATCGTCACCACCCTCCACATTGATGCTGTAGTTCTGGGTGATGGCCGTGCGATAGAGCTGCTTCTTCCAGTCGGTGTTGTTGTGATACTGCGGATAATAATAGTAGGTGGGGTCTTCGTTGAGGAACTTGAAGTCGGTGGCGGTGCTGTTGGTGGTGCCCAGCAGGTCGGAAGCGTAGCTCTTATACTGCGAGGCATTCATCATATTGATGAACTTCGGCTCCAGACTCACGCCGGCAGAGACACTCGCGGTGATGCGCGTAGCCATGCTATGGTTGCGCCGGGTCTGAATGAGTATCACGCCATTGGCACCCTTCGCTCCATAGAGCGCCGTACCGTTTTTCAAGACAGTGACCTTCTCGATGTCGGCCGGACTGATGTTGGCCAGAATGTCGTTGTAGAAACCCTGATGAACCATCTTGCGATTGTACTGCTGGTCATAGATTACTCCATCGACCACTATCAACGGCTGCGCATTGATGTTGAGCGAGTTGAGACCATTCATCAACATCACGCTGCCCACACCGGGAGTGCCGTTGCGCTGCACGGTATATACCTCGCCACCGGCACGCTTCTGGATTTCCTCCTCGATGCTCACGGCATTGGAGAAACGGAAGTCCTCGGCGGTCTTCTCATCACGCAGATTGGTGCCCTGGGCATACTCCGAATGGAAGAACGCGGGATAAAGCTGCACACGACGCTGCTGCTCGCCGCTGGTGAGTCCCATACGGGTGACATTCATGTCGGGGGCAGACAACTGGAGGGCGTTGGCAAAGGTAGGCACGTCCATCTCAAAGCTGCCGTCGCTGTGGGACAGGCAACTGTAGCCTTCCATCTCGGCAACCTTGATCATGGCTCCGGACACAGGCTGATGGGTGGTGCCATTGAAGA
This sequence comes from Prevotella sp., assembly GCA_016901395.1. GTDB lineage: Bacteria > Bacteroidota > Bacteroidia > Bacteroidales > Bacteroidaceae > Prevotella. The sequence continues at coordinate 15,913 of JAEAMQ010000008.1, forward strand.
CCTGGCCCCGGATATGGCGCGTGGGGTATTTCTTCACGGTGACAGCCGCCTTCTCAGCCTTGGGTGCCGGTGCTGCGGTCTCCGTGTCCTGGGCAGAAACGGGGAGGGAGGCAGCCATCAGAAGCGACAGACCATATATCTTATATCTTTTCATACGTATTATCGTTTATTCTGTTTTCGGATTATCAAGAGTTTACTCCTCGTGTGGCTTGAAGATGACACAGTCAAGTCGCAGGTTGGTGGCATACTTGGCGGTCTCATTGCGTCCTACCTGACTCTGTATGCGCAACTTCACACTGGGCTTGGCCAGTCCGTAGGAGCACACCGGGAAGGTGAAATTGCTGGCCACCCTGATGGTGTCGACAACGCCGGCCTTGGAGGTGAAGATACCCAGACGACGCTGTTGCAACTTGGCATCCTGATTGGTATAGTACAACGTGCCCAAAATCTTGTTGGGCAAGGTGTCGGCATCAATAGCATCGGGATTGTAGGCCTGTACGGGAGCCACCACCACGTAGATGTCGTAGCCCACATTGGACAACACCTCGGGCACGGAATACATCACCGTGGGATAAGGGAAGTGGTTAGGGTCGGTGGAGGTGTTGCTTGCGATGAGTTCCACAAACTGGTTGTTGGAAATCTTGTCGTAGAATGCGTTGCCCGACTGAACTGTGCGTACTTCCAAGGGCTGTTCGGCATCGATGATCGTATCCTGACGGCTCAGTTCCTCGGCCTCCACCTTGATGGTCTGGAAGAATGTCTGCTCCTTCTTGATACGGAAATCCTCAGACTTCAACACCATGCCATTGCTGCACTCCATCTGCTGTGCACCGGCGAAGATGCCGTCAGCGTCGAAGGGATGATAAAAGAGGTAGTAAGGCTCGGTGCCGAGGATGCGACGATACTGATAGGACAACGCGGAGGTGGACACCGCAGAGTCGCGGAAAGCCTTGTCGGGATTGATGGTGCGGCTGAACACGGTTCCCTTGAGGATGGCCAGACGGGTGTTGGTCTCCTGCATGGAGTCACGGTTGGTGACGGTGTTGTCGTAGTTGAAATATGGATGAAACTCTGTCACCATGCGCGACCACTCCGCATTGGTGGGGGCCAGCATCCAATAGGTGGAGTCTTCCTGACTGAGATAACCCAGCACATCGAGCATCTTGTTTCTCAATCGCATCACGGAGTCGAGGTAAACGGTCTGTCCGTTGACGATGCCGCCAGGCACACTGGACGACTCGACAAACTCGTAAGTGGAGAAACTGTTGACAAACTGATAAATACTGTCCAAGTTAGGGTCGATGCCCAGATACTCAAACACATTGGGAAAATACTTGACCTGGCTGCCCAGTGTGAACAGCACGCCGTTGCTGTGGAGCTGATTGGTCACCGTAAACGTATTGCCGCCCACGGAGGTGGGAGTGAGCACGGCATACTTGCCGTTCATCATCTTGATGGAGTCGCTGGTCTGGGTAGACACCGGATGACGGTAGAGCGAGATGTGATTTTGAATGAACTGTCGCACTACAGTATTGTCGTTGTCGCGCACTCCAGCACTCTTCTGTGTCTGGTAGGCGGCTATCAGGCTGTCGGCCTGCGTGGATGTCAGACCGTCATTGTTTAGGGCAAACACCGTGTAGGTCTGGCTACCCGACAGACGCTGGTCATATCCCGTGGCCTTCAGCACCTTGGCAAAGTTGGACAGGCTGCTCTCCAGAGAAATACTCTCCCACAGGGAAGAGGCATCGGTGGTCACGGGATTATAATGGTTGTCCCAATCGTCGGAGCAGGAGGCGAGTGTCAGCAGGGCGGCCATACAGCCAAGCCCTACTCTACTCCATTCTGTTCTGCTGAAAATATTTTTCATATCTTGTTTCTTTTAATTCAATGATTAAAGCATGTCCTCCATTGCTCCCTCGTCGGTCACGCCGTAAACGCTCTTGGGAACAAGCTCGATATAGTCGAGCATCAACTCATTGTCGTTACCCTTCTTGGCAGAGACACTTCTCACCCTGAGGAAATGGTCCTTGCTGGGGTCGATATGCACCGTGCAAATCACAATGCGGAAGGTGTTGGCCTGGGTCGCAAACGCCACGCGGGTGGTGGTGCCCTGATTGTAGCGGTAGCCTCCGGCTGCGCCGCGATAGTAGCCCTTGTTCTTGAGCACCTTCTGATCGGTGGAGAGTTGCTCCGTGGTCATCGAGCTGTAGTCGCCCTTGAAGTCCGCACCGAGGATAGAGGGGTCGTTGAGGGCCTTGGTCATATCCAAAGGAATGCCCTGCGGAATGCCATCGAAATAGATCTGGGCGATACCACGGGTGGGTTCCTGCGCATACCCCATACGGATCTGCCACTCACCCTCATAAGGCACGGGCGGAATCTTAAAGGTGATGTCGTAGTTGCCAAACATATTCATCTCGTCGCCCTCGTAAGAGTCGTAGTAGTCGTGAGGACGACGGTAGATGAAGTAGCCATTGACCTTGACGTTCTTCAGATAACCGTCGGGGAAATAATAGTTGCGGCCATATTTGCCGGTCTCATCATAGTCGGGATCTTGCATCTTCACATTGCCGTTGAGACGGATGTTCTCGGTCATCAGTTCGGGGAAGATGGTCGACATATCCATACGGATGCGGCAGTTGTGCACGATATCACGGGTATCGGTGCTGAAAGACAAGAGGTCATTCACATAGAAGTAACGTCCGTTGATGGCGGAGTTCTCTACATTACCCTCAACGGTCTGGCTGACCATTGCGCCATGAATCTGATAGCTGTCATTGTAGCAGCGGTTGATGTAACGCTGTCCCAGCACATCGCCACCCGCATATTTCAGCACAGTGAGACGTTCGAACTTGAGCATGGTGTGAGGCAACAGGGTCTCATACCAGTCCTCGGGGTTCATGGCGGTGGTGAGGATACCGATGTTGTTTAGCGGCGTGAGGTAGTTCCAGCCGATAACGTCGCGGTTCAGGATGTGATAGGCCACCAACCGGTTGAGCGGATTCTTGCGATTGGTCAGCGAGTCGATGCTGTGGTAAGGCTGATTGACATCCTCTGGATAGGTGGCATCATAGATTTCGCAAGCCTTGGTGTACAGGGCTTCCAAGGAGTTGATGCCATATTTCGCCTGCAAGATAGAGTCCGAGGGGACAAATGCCGTGAAGCCCTGCTTCTTCTCATCAGGAGCTGTCGCGGTCTCCCGGTTGACATGGGAAGTGTATTTGTATCGGGGATATTTGGTCTTGTCGTAATTGGGGTCACGATAACCATAGAGAGAGTCGGCCAAGCCAGTACGGAGCAAGGCCTGATAGAACAGCGATATACGCGAGTTGTCTTTCATGACATCGGGCAACATGCGTGAGCTGGACTGCAGCACGGCATTGATGGGCTGCATGATGCCATTCTCCACGGAGTCGTCCTGCATGGAGAAAATGACGTTGGCCATACGGTTGAGATAGACCACCGCATTTCGGTCGGAATCCAGTCCGTGGGTCACCTCAATGTAACGCTTGTTCATATTGGCCGTGGTCAACGTACCATCGTACATCTCCGAAGTGGTGTACATATTATTAATCAAATGGGTGCGGGCTATCGTGTCGCAATCGGCATCCGACAATTCGTCGACCGATGTCATGCCACGAGTCTTCAAATAGGCGTCGACGGCAGCATTGGTAGGTGCGAAACAGGTGTAGTGGCCGTAGGCCGAAAGCTGCTTCATCAATCCGGCACGGTCGACAATAGCCGCATATTTGCTAAATTCCTCATGGGTTTGCAGATACTCGCTCATCATCTCACCGGTGAAGGTGTAGTAGTTCTCCTCCGTAGGGTCGTCGGAACAACCCACGGTAAATCCAAGGATGATACCCGAGAAGAGTAGCAGGATAGTGTTTCTGATATTGAGTTTCATAATCTAATCTTTTTAAAGCGTGAGCTATTTATTCGTCCCTTCATAGCTATTGGTATCACCGCTGCCAAAGGCCGGATTTTGCACCAGATAGGGATTTACTTGAATTTCTTCCTTGTTGTAAGGCCAATAGATAGCTTCCATTCGGGTGAGCTTGCTCTGGAGCACACTCGCATTCTCCGAGCCTTTCTGCATCACTCGACTAACGAGGTAATTGGTGTTGCCGTCACGGCGGCTGCGGCGAACGAGGTCGTACCACCGCTTGCCCTCAAACATCAGTTCACGCTGACGTTCCTGCAAGACCAGATTGGCCATCTGGGTCTTGCTGCTGTAGAGATTGTAGTCGATGTCGGTCTTGTTGGTCGAGCCATTGGAACGCAGATTGACGGTGTTGACAATGTTGTAGGCCTGATGCAACAACGTATCGCGCTGGGCAATGCCAGTGGCGGTGGAGTCGTTCTCATCGATCATCTCCACCAAAGCCTCCGCCTTCATCAACATGATATCGGTCAGACGGTAGATAATCCAATTGGCATGACAATAGGCACTGGGATAGAAACTACCATGAGTACCTTTGGGAGTTGTGCCAGACGTGGTGACTTGTGCAAATCTGGAGGCATATTTTGCAATGCCATATTCACTTCCTGATGACTCCATATTTTCATAATAGCGGGTGTCATACTTCGAAGTGTAGACCTGCGGAACATCGAGCGTCATGTCGGCACTGATAAACTCGGCGGGCTTCACGATGCCCGGGAAAGTGGTGGCATTGCCATAATAATAACTCACAGCACCGTTGGCCAGCATATTGTCATCGTTCATGTACATCAGTTCGAAAATGCTCTCACTGCTGTTTCCATCGCCAAAGATGGTGGAAAACGCATTGCCATAGGAACTTCCGCTCTGATCGGTAATCAGAGGATAGCCATTCAGTAATTGGTCTTGAAGATTGCTACTCACCGAACTCTTGGCTATTTTGTTCTTATACTCCAACAGTTTGGCATCGATCACGAGGTCGGCATAACGTGCCGCGCTCTGATAATCCTGTTTCCAGAGATACATGTCGCACAACATGGCGTGGATGACATCCTGCGTGATGCGTCCGCGCTGGTAGTAAGGCTCATTGGTAGGATAAGTCTTTACGGCATACTGCTGCACGCTCTCCAAATCCTGAATCAGCGAATCGAGCACCGCGTCGAAAGGCGTGGCTGCCACTGCCCCACTCTGCGTATTGTCAAGGTAAGGCGTATTGGTATAGGGCACATCCCGGAACGTGCGTATGAGATAGAAATAACACAGGTCACGCAGAGCCGACACTTCCGCACGGGTGGCGTTCAACTCGCTCTCCGTGTAGTTGGGATCCTTCTGTGCCACCGTCGGCGCATAGAGCAAAACGGTATTGCAAGTGTTGATGACATAATACATCTTATCCCAGGAGGTGAAGCCATTGCTGGCATTGATATTCTCCTTGAAGATATTGGCCAGGTCCTGATTGTTGGCCACGTTGGTTCCACCGACGATATTGTCTGATCGGAACTCTCCCCAGGCCATCATGCGCTCCACGCAAGCCTGAGACTGCAGGGAACTGTAACAACCCGCTACCACGTTTTCAACGTCGCTCTCCTCATTCCAGAACTTCTCGAGGACTATCTCATTCAAGGGTTCCACCTCAAGGAAGTCTGAACAGGAAGACAGCAACGGTGCTGCCATCATCAGCCAACTTATCTTATAAAAATATTTCTTCAGTTTCATGATCATCATCTTTTTTAGAAGTCCAAAGTGATACCCAACGTATAGGAACGAGCACGCGGTGTCTGTCCGGAATCGATTGATGCACCGTAACTGCCGTAACCCACCTCGGGGTCAACGCCCGTGTACTTGGTAAGGATAAAGAGGTTGTTGGCACTGATGTAGAATCGAAGTCCGCCAAGTCCAAGATGCTTGACAAGCTGACTCTTCAAAGCATAGGACAACTGCAGATAGTTCAGGCGAAGGAAACTGCCATCCTCGACAAATCGGTCACTAATCAGGGTGTTGTAGTTGGTGGTGGAACCATACATGGCACGCGGGATGTTCGTCACGTCACCCTCCTTGCGCCAGCGATAGTTTACGGCCTGACTCTGATTATTGTTGGTTGACATAGACTCTGCATCCAGACGGGCCATGTTCAAAATCTTGTTGCCCACACGATAGGTGAACTGTGTGTTCAGTTTCCAACCGTCGTAGTTCAGCGTAAAGCCGAAACCACCAGTCAATTTAGGTAGCGAACTACCCAGATACACGATATCCAGCGCATTGATGTTGCCGTCGTTGTTGATGTCTTCATAGATGGCATCACCGCCCTTGAACTCGTAGTTCTTGGCTGCACCGGTATTGGAATAAGCATACATCATCCTGACAGGATTTCCCTCGTCATCGTAAATCACCGTATGGTCGGCAGCCATAGCCACCGGAGCAGTGTGGCCTGCGTTGAGGAAAGCCGCACGCTCATCGGCGGTCATCTTCTTAAAGGTGTTGTAACCGTATTCGTAAACACCCTTGTAGCGGAAACCATAGATGGCTCCGAAGGGATTGCCAATTTGCACGCGCTGCAGCACTTCGGCATTGCCGTAGGTGAAATCGGTGTTCAACGACTTCAATACGTTCTTGTCCATCGACAAAATCTCATTGCGGTTGTTACCGAAGGAGGCATTGAAGTCGGCATAGAACTTGCCTTTCTCCAGCAGTCTGTTGGTGTCGATGTTAAACTCCCAACCATTATTGCGCATCGAGCCCACATTGCCCGTGGCCAAAGTGAGGTAGCCAGTGTTGGAAGGAATGCGGATATTGGGCATCAACATGTCTTCTGTCGTGGAGCGATACCATTCGAGGGTGAGGCGCAACTTGTCGTTGAAGAATCCGAAATCCATACCCACGTCGTAGGTAGACACGGTTTCCCAACGTAGGTCGGTCAACCGGATATTGGACGGAAGCATCGAGCTCATGTTGATGTACTTGTTGGCAGAAGCATACTTACTGGCGTAGAGGTAGTCGGTACCGGGCTGGTTTCCCACCCTACCCCAGCTTGGACGCAGACTCAACATGGACAACCACTTCCGTGCAGGCTCCATGAAAGGCTCGTCGATGATGTTCCAACGGAACGAAAGGGCGGGGAAATAGCCCCAACGCTTGCCCGGACCGAATTTTGTCGTACCATCGGCACGCAGGGAGAAGTCGGCCATATAGCGGCCCTTGTAGGCGTAGTGGGTGGAGAATGTATAATACATGGAGTGCCACTGGCTATAGCTTGTGCTCAATCCCGACACCAGACCACCGGCGTCAGGGATGGTGATGCCACCCGAAGGCAGGTTGCGTCCCTCCGTGCCGGAGCCGTTGCTGCTGCCCGAGGTCAACTCCACACGCCCCATCATCATCAGCGAATGGTCTTTGTTGTTGAAATGGGGAATCAACGTCAAGGTATGTTTCGTATTGAAAGCCACACTCTTGGACGAACCGGCGTAGGATGTATTCACGGCATTGTTCCATGCCACCGTGGTCAAAGCCTGGGGATAGAACTTATCCACATAGTCGTTGAAGATGTTCATGTAAACCCTTCCCTGATAATCCAGACGCCAGTGGTTATCGTCCAAACCAAGGAGTTTGTAGTCTACCTGGAACTCGGGACTGATGTCGTAGGTGCGCTGGTCGTTCTTGGCAAGGTAGGCACTGGCAACGGGATTGACCAAAGACTTCTGGTTATCATTGAAGACAGATGATGCACTTTGCAACATTTCATAATAGGTACCCGTATCGTTGCCATTTTTGTCCTGCTCATAGATACTCATGTTGGGCATCTTGCGGTTGGCAATGGACAACAGGTCATCGTAGTTGCGCTTGTTCTTGGTATAAGTCAACGAGAAGTTTGTCGCAATCTTGATGCGGTCGCTCACGTAATAGTCCAATGCCACGCGGGTCGAGAAACGGTTCAGGGCCTGCTGAATGACGCTACCTGTCTCGTGGTCGAAACCTCCGGAGATACGGAAAGTGGCCTTCTCACCACCACCCGTCACGCTGAGGAAGTGGTTCTGTCGAAGTCCTACCTGCGTCACGGCACTGCGCCAGTCGGTGTTGTTGTTGTACTGCTCATACTCCGAAAATGTAGGATCGTAGTTCAACTCGCGGATGTCTGCCGACGCATGGCTTTGCTCAGGATTGAAGTAACTCTCCTTGAGCAACATAGTGTAGTCGTCTCCGGAAAGCATCTTGTAGCCTTCGGGCTGATAGGTTCCGGTCAGACGCAGGGAGTAAGACACCCTCGGTTTGCCCAGCGAACCACGCTTGGTGGTCAACTCAATCACACCGTTGGCACCCTGCGAGCCATAGATGGCGGTTGCGGCGGCATCCTTCAGCACGGTGATGCTGGAGATATCCTCAGGGTTGATGTTCAACAACTGTGCAAACTGCTCGTCGTTGGCGGAGTTGACATTGAAGTTGCTCATATCCACATTCCATGTGTTTCCATTGACCACAATCAACGGATTGCTCGACGTGAGCGAGCTTACGGTGCTGGCACCACGCAGTCGCATGGTTGTTCCGGCACCCAAGTTGCCACTCACCGACACGATGTCAAGTCCAGCGATACGGCCTTGCAGAGCCTCGTCGATGGTGTTCATGCCCAGACCCTCAAACTCCTTGGTCGAAATAGTCTGGGTGGAATAGGAAATCTCTCGTTCGGGGATGGCCAGACCACCGCTGTTCAGTCGGCGTTGGGCCTTCACCACCACCTCATTGATTACGTTCTCGCTTTTCAGCGCAATCTCATATTCTTCCTTGTTGATCAACATGATGACGGTCTTACAACCCACATAACTGAATCGGATTTTATCCTTCGGATTGCTGATTTTCATCGAGAAGTTACCGTTGATATCGGTCGTCGTAGACTCGATGATGCGGCCCGTGCCGTCAATCTCGCAGACGGCCGCACCCATGATGGGTCCGTATTCGTCGACCACAGAGCCATGCACTGCCGTTATCTGCGCTGACATCTGTGCCGCAACGACACAGAACAGCACCAGCATGATATATCTTAGTTGTTTCATAGCTTATCTATTAACTTTGTGTGATTTAGCACCGGCAGTGCTGAGTCCGATAACCTGACGCCAGGGCAGGAGCTGGTTTTGCTCATAGAACAGTGGTCCGTCAATCTGATGCACCACCACATCCGAGGCATTGTAAATCTGGTCTACTGCACTCGTGCCAGAGCCGGAGGTCTGGAACCAGTATTCCCTTCCGACCGTGTTGTAAAGTCCAGTCTGCATGGTCACCATGCGCTTGTTGCCCAATTGGTCTTCCAAAGAGAGGCCATTGCGATTAGCACTGATGGTCAGCGAGAAGAAACGCTTGTTGGCGGGGTTGATTTTTGAAGTCTCATACTTCAGGTTACTGATGGAATTTCCACCGATAAACACAGAGTTATCCTGTATATGATAGCGCAGGAAATTGGTGATAATGGCGGCCAAGGCCTTTCTTCCATTATTATAAGCCGTCCGGTCTCCACCAAAATCATCCACGGTAAGGTTCTCATAGTCGTCCCATGTCGGCAGAATGCCATCGTCGATCAATTTCTTGATAGACTCGTTGGTGGGTACATACACGGTGTAGTTGTAAGCATCAAAGAGACTGATGTTATAGTCCACACAACTATAAACACCACTCATCTTTTGCGAAATGAGCGAACCGCGGCTACCATCAAGGAGCTTAAAGAACTCGGAATAGCGGTCTTCCTTCTGCAAAATGTTGTAGGTGCTGCGCTTGCTGGTCAATGGAATGCTACCATCCACAACGTAAGACTTACCATTGCCGTTCTCACTCTGGTCATAGATGTGAGAAACCGTAGCTGATGTTCCGTTTTCCAATTGCAGACCACCGTCCATGGTCATCGTCCCGACTTGTCCGGCATTGGTCACCCGAATGGGCGAACCACCCTTGCTCTTGTAGTAGACATTGCCGTCTTCCACATTGCCAACAATGATCATACAGTTGAGCAAATCCTCCAAACGGTCTTTGATTTGATCAGAAGTGGCATCAGACAGTGAACTGCTGGTATCGATGGTGTTGGTCGTCAGGTCATAATAATTGCGGTGAGCCTTCACGATTTTGGCATTCTCGTCATAGTAGAAACTGTAAAGCACGGTCTTCGTCGCAGCATAAGAACAGGGGTCTATATAGCTGAGCAACGCATTGTTGGTAGGGATAATGAAGCTATAATAAGAGTCCATTGAGTTGAGATAAGGCTCAAAGTTTAGATTCTCTATGGCCCAATAGATGACGCTCATCGTGTTCTGATTAACCAATGCAGGGAACGACACGCTACTGTAGTCGGCCGGCGTGAATACCTTATTCGTAAGATAAACCACACCATTGCAACCCATAAAGCAACTGTCCACATCCGTGGTCTTCACACCCAAAGTCACCTTCGTGGTGTTGTCCACGATGTTGGCAAACTTAGAGGGGACCGTCTCCGAGAACGTGTTGATCATATTGATGTTCATCATCTTGACCAACACTTTCATCGGCACATTCTCCCACGAGCCGTACATCGCCTGAAGCACCTTGCCGTCGTGGTTCCACCAATAGTCCAAAGCCGTGTTGGAGGGCACGAGCATGGCTCCGGCGTCGTAGTGGAGGTCGCGTCCCGAGGTATTGCTGTACATGTACTGGTTCCAGCCCGGGTCAAAATAGAGCTGGGCATCCACCGTCTGTCCGTCGGGGTCCACACTGAGATTGCCCGACGTGGGGGTGCCATAGTTGCCGGTGTTGGCAGTCTCGGCGAAATAGCGCATCACAAACACCGAGTCGTTGGTATTGTTCAGGCGGTTGTATTCCTTGGTCGCCACATCATCATAATAAGGTGCTGAAAATCGGTCAAGCAGTGTTCCGAAGGTCGACATATTGACGTGATTGTGAATGATGTCGGCCATGTTGTCCGACGATGTCATCACTCCGTCCACCTTGTGGATATAACCATTCTTGCAGGTAATGTCGCGCTCTATAATCTTTTTGCCATTCACCCACGCGTCTGAAGTGGAATTAGACTCCCCGTTGGTGAGAATGGCGAGATCGTTATCGGTAATCTTATTCAGCTGCATATAGACCGGCAGAAAATGGATCATGGGCTTGGGTGTGTTGTCACGCAACAAGACAATGCCATTCTGATGGTCTTTATATCGGGTCCAATACTGGCTGTTGGGCATTTGCGAGGGATAGATGCGCGAGATGGAGTCGAATACCGACACGGCCGTCTCACGTCGCATGCACTGTCCTTCCTCCGGCGGATTACCGCTCACATTGCTCAACAGTTCGATGAGATAAGCGTCGTTGACCATCGTGCTGTTGAAAAGCAACTTCTTCTGCGCCACCGACAGGTCTTCATACCTGCCCACGCCCCAAGAGTTCGACTTAAAAAAAGCGTTGTAAGCCTCGTCGTCTGCAACAAAAAGCGTCTTGCTACCCGTACGACTCAACACGTCTGTCTGTCCGAGGTCGTCGATGAGTCGCAACGTGTATTTGTAGTTGCCTTCATCCTGCAAACGCTCATAGATGGAGTTTCCGAGCCAGTCTGGCTGACCAGACAGCACGTCTTTCTCACACGATTGCAGTAGCCCCGAACCCAGAAGGAGCAGTGCCGAGGCTGCGCCGGTCAGTAATCTGCATTTAGGATCCGAATGTTTCATTTTGGTTATATACTTTTTTGTTTCTATTTCTATCTGTCCGTCGTCTATTCCACGACCAACTTTATGCTTGCCCTGTTACTGCCGTCCTGACTCTCCACAATATAGAGTCCCTTGCTCAGATAGTCCGGAACCAAGAGCTTCCCGTCATATCTGAAGCTCTGAGCATAGACTAACTTTCCTGAGATGGTGTGCATACGCACTTGAACCCAGGGGCGTGTCACTCCCGTGAAATGAAATCCGACTTGTTCACCTCGTTTCACCATTGTTTTCTCAGGTGTCATTGTGAATCGTCCTGTCTCTGGTTGCGACACTGTCACATCGCTGACTCCTGTCACAAAAGCCGGATCGGTAATGGTATAACGGTATTTATACCACTTCAATGTGGCTTCGGCAGGCTGATAGACGTTATCCATCATCTTCAGACGATAGTCATGGTGTGCTTTGCGGGTAGCTTCTCCCAAATAGACATAATCTGTATTACTCACCACTGCCACCACTACTCCATTGGCCGGAACTTCCTTAAGTTCCATCGAAACGATTCCTTCACCGGAGACAGGATGTGAGTAATATACCTTGCCACGTTTCGAACGGAAGCAGAGCTGACATGTCATGTTCTGGCCAATAGGCTTGAAGTAGATGCGCACGATATTACCCACAGCAGACTCTACATGCAGTGGTATCTGATTGGCAGCACTCCATCCGGGGGTGGTGCGATATTCTGGCTTCCACCATCCGGCACTATCCACCTCGTCACATTTACTCATCTTAGCGTAACAAGTGGCCCGCCAATGCTCGATGTTATCCATCCAGTTACCACCCGCGGCATTGCCTTCCGGACCAATATCAAGCAACCAGTTGTTATCCAGAAGATTGGTTATGGCTGTGTTCCATTTGCCCACATCGACCATTGCCCGCCGGGCATTATACTCTACAAGCAGCGACCGCATATTCTCATCGCCCAAAGCCTTGCCCATGCTCTCCAGAATATAGTCGCGACAGTTCTGCCATATCCAAGGGATACTACCATTGCCCAGCATCTGACTCAATGCGTTGGGGAAATATTCACTATATTGCACACCGCCGAGCAAGGTACGCCACGTACACAGTTGTCCCTTATCGCCATACATATTCACGCCGTCGGCTGTCGGACCGCCAAAACTACCGTCCTGCAACCATCCACTATAACAGTCGATAGGCATAAACGGAGCAATGACGCTTCCGGCACTGAGAAATCCCATAGACGTAGGAGTGGATATATTCTGACGACGCTGTTCGGCCTCGCTCATCAACCAGTTGTCGCTACTTTCGTGAAACCACACAGACTTCTTACATCCATCCAAGTCGGCAAGCATAGCATGAATGCCTTCATGTACACATGCCCCCGTCTGGAAAGCCTGATCAGTAACACTTCTGTTTTGATATCCGTCGTAGGTGAAATTGGGATCAAAACAGGCTACGGGATAATAGCTCAGATGCACCATTGGCCATGATTGGTTGTCATACCAAGTCGTGCCCTGCCATCCGCCCAATGCGGTGGAATCGGCATCATCAGTCGTCAGTCCGCTGCCATAAAGATAAATGGTGCTGTAATAACCGTTTTTTGCTCGTTTATCAGGCAGCCATCCCATCTCTTCCCGGAAGAAGCGGAAGTCGTGGTCCATGCGTGAGAGCAGGCTGTCGATAGCCTCATCAGTAACATACTTGCTACGGTTCTTACCCCAGGCGAATGTCCACCAACCTTTGGTGCGCGACCCTACCTGTCCCACATTCTCAGGAAGGGCTTTGGTCGGGGCCGGAAAACCATTGGGATAGTCGTTACGGAAGTCATAGTTCATCACGTCGGGGTAAGTGGGCCACTGATACATCACCGTGGGATCATATTCACCCTGCATGCCGATGACACGGACCTCACGCACTCCGCAGGCCTTGGATCCGACCATATAGATTCGGATTTTAGAAGTTTCTACATCATTTATAACATCTGACGACTGTGTTCCGGAGATGTTGAGCTGCGAGCCTTTCACCCAGCCTGTACCGTTCCAATAAGAAAGGTACGCATCTGTGGGTACATCTATAGTATCTCCGGAAACCGCCCAATAGACATCCGTTGAGGATAATTTATTGGTCCTGTCCCAATCAATTTCTATGTATTCGTATTGTCCATAGTATTCTGATCCATGATAACCACTCCAGAAAGCTATCCGGTTATTGTCATTGACCCGGGAAACCTGAGTAACATTGACTGATGCGTCCAATGAGGCAGCCTTAACAGAAAGGTTCATTAGTGTCTGGGCAGAAACAGCTACCGTTGTCAAGGCCAGGAAAAATGTCAGCCCAAGGGTTTGTTTGCATAGGTGGTTCATAACAGGTATTTTAAATGGATTGATAGATGATAGAAGTCAACCTTCTTGTACAAAGTTATATTAAAAGAATTTAATTTCCAACTGAAAAAAGGGGAAAATGACAAATTAACACTTATTTTTTTGAGCCAAATTACAAAACATCTTAAAATCGTCCAATCTATGAAAGAATCGTCTAATTGCCTGTTTTTTTGGCTTTTTTAGTTGTCGATTCATAAAAAAAACATTAAGTTTGTGTCACCATCATACGGGGGAACTCTACCTAATCCAAAAGAAATCCTAATGTTAAAAATCATAAACCAATCTTTTCAATTATGAGAAATTCTACTCTTAACTTCAAGAAGATTCTTGTTGCGGGTCTTTGCTTGTTCAGCCTCTCGGCTAACGCCCAATACTCTACAACAGTTTCTCAAGACCCAACGTCAGACTATTCCAGTGTCCCGGCTGTGTTTAAGCTTACGGATGTGGCTACCACACTTGGCACAGATACCGCCACGCTGATGAAAGCTTACAACGACTGGCTCAAAAATCAACCGACAGATGATGCCAGCAAATTGTTCTTCACTGTCAAGTCCGATGGCACCAACGACGGCAACTACACTGGCAACTATGGTGAGTTCTGGCTCGACGAGGCTGGTACTCCCCACGCTTACACTGGCGGTGCATGGTTTGCAGGCAACTCCTGCGATGCTACCAACGACCAGTACTCGGTATATGTAGGTCAAATGCCCGACTATTTCACCGCAGCCGACACCCTGCATGGCAAGTTCGCTCTGGTTTTCGGAGGCAAGCAGGCTACGTTCGAGATTACTTATATCATCAACAAACCGGTGGAGAATCCTACCGACGGTGTGCTGAAAAACCTCACCATCGTGGGCGAACAGACCATCATTCATCATGAATTGCCACGCACAAGCTACGCGGCCGACCCTATTGAGGTGGTGGTTCCCGGCTTGGCTTCGCTCATGGGGCTCAACGAGGAGCAACTCACGAAAAACTTCTCGAAGATGATTTTCGCACCTCTTTATAATGACACTTATGGCACAGCCGGAGACACTTTGTCCAATAAGTCTACTGCCGGTGCCCCGGGATTCTGGTTCCGCAAGGTGCTCGACGAGACAGGCAACTATGGCAATACACTGGCCGCAGCCGCCTATGGGGATAGCTGCCGCTTCTATCTCGAGGCTATCAAACTCAACGCCACCAACGATACTATCTCCGCAAATTGGGGGCAATTCCCAAGCAAGATGGCTGCGGGCGACTCTCTCACAGCTCCCGTGTATGTGGTATGGGGACAGAACGCCTACAAGCTCAACTTCAGTCTCGTAATTGACACACCGACCTATACCGGTCTTGAGAGCATGACCAAGGTAGGCGAGGAAACCGACACCATCAAGGGTCTCTATCCCAACACTCAATATCTCACCAAGCCCTTAGCTTTTAACATCGGTAACATCGCTGTCCTGCTGGGTTGCGACTCCGCCAATGTCAGTCTGCAGGGTGTGACCACCGAGGGTGGACTCACCACCAGCTCCACTGCCAACAATGGTGGTTACTGGATGAACGCTGCCGGCCAGGTAGTTGGCTGGGGCACAGGTGCTGCTTTGTTCTGTGAGCCGGTAGGCATGAACGATGACACACATCCCAATCTGAGCTCCATGAATGTGGGCCTCTATCCTTCTGGTGTCAATGAGGGCGACACACTCCGTGCCACACTCTACATCACCGACCCTGACAACTCAAAATATTATCAGGTGAACCTCGTTGTTCCCGTAGACAAGCAGCAGAAGGCTGGAGTGCTCGATATCGTCGTTACGAAGAAGGCCACCATTCAGGTCATCAAGTCTTCGACCGACTATATCGTTGACGGCAACCAGACAAAGTACTACGTTACCCCTGACCAGGCCAATGAACTCATTGCCACCACCACTCCCGAACTGTACAGTCTCTATGCAGACTCCCTCTGGCAGGCTGACGGAACAGGCAAGTATAACAAGAGCGAGTTTGTCTGCACACCGGCTCCGGGCTTCTGGCTCGGCGAACAGGGACAGGCTCACGGCTGGTCCAACAGCGACACTGCTCCTGTAGGTATCTGCTACGACAAGACCACAGGTCTGTTCACCATCTATCAGGCTCCGGGTGCCACCAATGCCGTAGGTACATCCTATAACACTTCGCTCTTCCTTGTCAACGAGGAGACGAGCAAGACTATCCAGATTGATTTCACCATTCAGTGGGTTGACAAGCTTGAAGATGTGAAGGAAGTAGGTTCCACAAGCCTCACCGTTCCGGTAAGCCTCAATGAGACACAGGCCACGCTCGACCTCGCCACCATTGCCACATCTCTCGGCTTGGCCGATGTCAACACGCTGCTCACCGGCGGATATTATCTGAAGGGCATGCAGGAAAACGGCCTCTATTCAGAAGGTGTAGACCCCGTAGGAGCTGGTTTGATGTTCGACCGCAATGGTTATTGCAACAACTTGGGTGGTGTATTCGGATTTACCATCAATCCTGCCGACAACACCATGACCGTCTTTTCCAACGAGGAGATTGAGGCTGGCTTCAAGGCCAACAGCACCATCTGCTTCCAAGTAGACACCAAGCGATATGTGGTAAACCTCACCTTCATGAATGCCGACGACTACGCCACAGGCATGAAGGCCATTGAAAAGGATGCCACACAGACCGGTAAGATTTATGATCTGAGCGGTCGCGAGGTGAGCAAACCCAACAAGGGCATCTACATCCGCAACGGCAAGAAGTTTGTTGTGAAGTAATTTGGAAAATCGTATAAATTCCCTCTCGGGGACTGTGCCAAGGCTATTGCCCAGCACAGTCCCCTTTCTTTTTTGGAGGGCGAACTCATCTCCTTCTTAAAGAGGAATGAAATCAAATATTGGGATGTACGCTTATATCATCATTTTCTATAAAATTACTAACCATTTTCTTCCATTCCTCTACTCTCCAACCCTGTTTTCTCCCTCTCCACAACCCCCAAGATGTTACAAACCTGTTAAGATTTAGATTGCCAGAAGTTTGCAACACTATTGGTATCGCGTAAACCACTGATATTCAGCAACGTTTAAACAAAATAGAATTATTCTAAATTTGCAATCATATTCAATAAAGTGTTGTCTATAAAATAATTTTATTTTAATTTTGTTCAGATTCCTTTAACTACGAAAGAACAAGTAAAACGTTGAGTATTATGCTGGAGAAAATTATTCGATTTAGCCTGAGATATAAACTCATTGTTATTCTTTTTACCTTGACCATCGTTGGTTTCGGTGTCTATTCCGTAGTGAATATTCCTGTCGGCGCAGTGCCCGACATCACCAACAACCAAGTGCAGGTCATCACGACGTCGGGAAATCTCTCGACGCAGGAAATCGAACAGTTCATCACCGCGCCCGTGGAGCTGGAGATGGCCAATCTTCCCGGCGTGAAGGAAATCAGGTCGGTGTCGAAGTTTGGACTGTCGGTGGTGACCATTGTCTTTGATGAAGCCCAAGGCACCTATCTGCCCAGACAACTCATTGCGGAAAAAATCAAGTCGGCATCGGCTAACATTCCCGAGGGCTTCGGCACCCCGGAGATGGGACCCATCACCACCGGACTGGGCGAAATCTACCAATATACGCTCGACGTGAAGCCCGGCTACGAGAAACGTTACAGTCCGATGGAACTGCGCACGATACAAGACTGGATTGTGAAGCGGCAGCTGTCGGGCATCAAGGGCGTGGTCGAGGTGAACAGCTGGGGCGGTTTTCTCAAACAATATGAGGTGGCCATCGACCCGCAACGACTACGCGCGCTGAATATAACCCTAATGGATGTGTTCGACGCTTTGGAGAGCAACAACAGCATTTCGGGTGGCGGATACATCGAGAAGAATGCCCAAAGCTATTTCATCCGAGGCGACGCACAGGTGAAATCGCTGGAAGACGTGGGCAACATCGTGGTGAAAAACAAAGAGGGCGTGCCCATCTTAGTAAAAGATGTGGCCAAGGTTCACTTCGGATATGCCAACCGTTTCGGTGCTATCACGGCCAACGGAGAGGGCGAGAAGGTATTTGGCCAAATCATGATGCTCAAGGATGCCAACTCCAAAGAGGTGATACGCGACGTGAAGGCGCGTGTTGACGAGGTGCAGAAAAGTCTGCCCGAGGGGGTGTATATCAATCCCGTGCTGGAGCGAAGCGAACTTATCGGCAAGACCACGGCGACCGTTTTCGAGAACCTGCTCTTTGGTTGCATCATCGTGTTCATCGTCGTTCTCCTGCTCTTGGGCAACCTGCGGTCGGCGCTGGTCATCTCGTCGATGATTCCACTGGCATTGTTTTTCACGTTGTCGATGATGTTTATCTTCGGCATCGACGCCAACCTCATGAGTCTCGGAGCACTCGACTTTGGTATCATCATCGACGGAGCGGTGATCATCGTGGAGTTTGTCGCGGTGACATTGCTCAATCACAAGCACCGGTTGGACACTTTGTCGGGCGACGACAAGCATCGACTGATGGATGAAATCACATACGATGGTGCCGCCCGTATGATGCATTCGGCCATCTTTGGACAGTTTATCATTCTCATCGTCTTTATCCCCATCCTTTCCCTGCAGGGCGTAGAGGGCAAGATGTTCCGGCCGATGGCGTTGGCCTTCAGTTTTGCCATCCTCGGCGCCATGTTCCTCTGTCTCACCTGGCTTCCGGTGATTATCTCGCTGTTTCTCAAGCCCAAGGCACCGTCCAAGAAGAATATTTCACGTCTCATCGTGAAGTATGCCACGCTGAGTTACCTTCCCGTCATCAAATGGTCTATCAATCATAAGCGCATCGTGCTGTCGCTTGCGCTGGGCTCGCTCATCTTCTCGGGTGCGCTGTTGGCCCATATGGGCGGTGAGTTTGTGCCCACCTTGGACGAGGGCGACTTTGTTATCCAGCCCGCATTGAAGACCGGAACCTCGCTGTCGAAGACCGTGGAGCTAACCACACAGATGGAACAAATCCTCAAATCGAAGTTCTCGGAAATCGACCAGGTGGTCTGCCGCATCGGTGCCGCCGAGGTGCCCACTGACCCGATGTCGATGGAGGAGATCGACATGATTATCAAACTCAAGCCCAAAAGCGAATGGAAGGTGGCCAAATCCAAGGAGGAACTGGCCGACAAATTCAAGCAGGCGCTGTCGGTGATACCCGGTGTGGACTACGAGTTCACGCAGCCCATCGAGATGCGTTTCAATGAGCTGATCACAGGTGTGCGGTCGGATATCGCCATCAAGATATTCGGCGAGGACCTCAACTACCTCAACGACAAGGCGGTACAAATCAAGTCTTTGGTGGAGAAGATACCCGGTGCGGCCGACGTCATCCTGGAGAAGACCACCGGATTGCCACAGATGAACGTGAAATACCGGCGCGACAAAATAGCCTTCTATGGTGTCGACGCCAAGACGCTCAATGCCTATCTCTCCATCGCCTTTGGCGGACAGGCCACCAACAGCGTCTTCGAGGGTGAGAAACGATTTGATTTGGTGGTACGTCTGGATAAGTCAGACCGCCGCGACATCGACGACATCAAACAGTTGCAGGTGCCGTTGGCCAACGGTGCGCTCATCCCATTGTGCGAGCTTGCGGACATCACCTTCACCGAAGGACCGGCAAAAATCTCCCGCGAAAACACCCACCGACGTGTCGTGGTGAGCGTCAACGTGCGTGGTCGCGACCTGAAATCGGTGGTGACCGACATCCAGTCGGTGATCGACAAGAACGTGCAGCTGCGGCCAGGAAACTATATCAAGTATGGCGGACAGTTTGAAAACCTACAGAATGCCACCAACCGGCTGATGTTTGCCGTGCCCATTGCGCTGGCCCTGATATTCATCTTCCTCCACTTTGCCTTCAAATCCATGAAGGATACAATCATGATTTTCACCGCCGTTCCTTTATCGGTGGTGGGCGGCATCCTGGCGCTGTGGATACGAGGCATGTCGTTCAGCATCTCCGCCGGAGTGGGATTTATCGCCCTGTTCGGTATCGCGGTGCTCAACGGCATCGTGCTTGTGGAGCATCTCAAGCACCTACGCGACACCGGAATGAAAGACATGCGCCAGCTCATCCTTATCGGTGCCACCGACCGCCTGCGTCCGGTGATGCTCACCGCAGCTGCCGCGGCAATGGGATTTCTGCCGATGGCCGTATCTACGGGGTCGGGAGCCGAGGTGCAGCGGCCTTTGGCCACGGTGGTCATCGGTGGACTGATCACCTCGACGATGCTCACGATGGTGGCGTTGCCGTTGCTGTTCATGCTCTTCCATGATGATGAAGGACTAAAATATCGTATCGTGAGACTGTTTAAATCTAAGAATTTCCTGTTGCCGCTGCTCTTCATCCTCTCCACGGGAACAGCCTGGGGACAGAGCCAGACACTGACATTGGACCGCGCCATTGCGTTGGCCTTGGCCCACAACAAAGATTATCAGAGCTACCTGCTGAGGGTCGAGGAGCGACGGGCGCTGGCCATGAGCAAGTGGGATTTGGACAAGACCAAAATCTATTACGGCTTCGATCAGGCCAACGTCGCCGACAACGGGCATCCCCTCCACACCCTCGGCGTGGAGCAGTCGCTCCCCTTCCCCACCGTCTTTGCGGAGCGCAACCGCTACAAACAATTAGAGATTGCGATGGCCGAGATGGAGTTGAGGCGGCAGAGAGTGATGCTCACCAAACAAGTTTCGGTGGCCTATCAGCAGGCGATGTTCCTGCAATCGAAGCGCGGGTTCTATCAGAAGCTCGACAGCCTTTATGGCATTCTGGACGAGAGCGCGGCCAAACGCTACCGTCTGGGCGACATCAGCCAACTCGACTTGATGAATGCTCAGGCCAAGAAACGGCAGTCATCGCTGGAGCTGGAGCAGTTGGGCTACGACCTGCGCAATGCCTATCAGCAACTGACTACCCTGTTGCAGACCGACGAAGCCTACTCCCTGCCCCAGGTGGAGATAGCGCAACTCCCCGTCGTCATGCCCGATTTCACCCAGCATGTCGACCTGCAGACACTCAGCCTCAACGCCGACCTGATCACCTCGACCATCAAAATTGAGAAGCAACGGCTGCTGCCCGACTTCAACGTGGGCTATTTCTATGCCAACAATCCACAGAAAAACCGCCGCGGCTACAACGGATTTGAGGTGGGTGTGAGCTTCCCGCTCTACACCGGGGCACAGAAAGCCAAGATGCGGGCGGGCGAAATTGCCCTCAATGCCAACAAGATGCAGATGGACAACAGCCGTATCCTCTTGGAGAGCAAGTACAACCAGCTGAAAGCCGAACTCGCGAAGCATCAGGTGGCCATAGATTTTTACAACACCACGGGCCGTCAACTGAGCGACGAAATCATCCGGTCGGCCACCAAAAGCTATCAGGCCGGTGCCATAGACTTCTACCAGTTTGCCCAAAGTCTGGAAAATTCCATCAAGCTGCAACTGGACTATTACCAGGCCATCTCAGCCTACAACCAGACCGCTTTGGAAATCAATTATCTCACCTTATAGCATTCTCACCTCCCAACAAGTATAACGTATGAAAAAGATAACCACCTATTTGCTGACGCTCCTCGCAGCAGGGGCATTGTTCTCCTGCAGCGGCAAGAAGGCCGAGACAGCCGCACCCGTCGACGACGGACTCATCGAAATCACGCCCGAACAGTTCAAATCGTCCCACATGCGACTTGGGTCGATGGGCAGCCAGACCTTCCGCGACCGCGTGGAATGCAAGGGGTATGTGTCGGCACCGGCCAACGCCATGTCGAAAATCTGTCCGCCCATCGCCGGAAAAATCATCAATATCCATTACAAGATAGGCGACTACGTGCCCGCCGGACGCGTCATCGCCACCATCTCGGGCAACGATTTCATGGCTTTGCAACAGAGTTTTGCCGAGTCTGCCGCCGCCTACTCCAAGGCGAAGATGGACTATGAGCGCGCTCAGGGACTGTGGGCGGAGAAAATCGGTGCTCAAAAGGACTTTCTTGCTGCCAAAACTTACTATCGCAGTGCATACGCCAGCTACGAGTCGCTGCGCTCGCGCATCACCGCCCTGGGCATCAGTCCCGCCCGCATTGAGGGTGGAAAAATGTACACCTCCTACCCCGTCATGGCTCCCATCAGCGGTTATCTCACCCAAATCAATGC
Source organism: Prevotella sp. (assembly GCA_016901395.1). Taxonomy (GTDB): domain Bacteria; phylum Bacteroidota; class Bacteroidia; order Bacteroidales; family Bacteroidaceae; genus Prevotella. The sequence goes on from JAEAMQ010000008.1 coordinate 38,083, forward strand.
TGTCATCGGACAGTATATCGACGTGGAGACCGACATTGCCGAACTTGTCAACCTCAACGCCCTGCAGCTGAAAGTGTCTGTCTATGAGGCCGACGTGAGACGGTTGCGCCCCGGCCAGACCATCCTCTTTGGCACCACGGGCAGCAACAACCGCACCCTGCAGGCCCGACTCACCACCATCGGCAAGACGGTGAACCCCGACACGAAGATGATCGACTGCGTGGCCGCCATCTCGAAGTCCAACGGCGTGAGTCTGGTGAACGAGAGTTTTGTCGAAGCCTCCATCATCATCGATGCCCGACAAGCCCCGGCACTGCCCGTTACCGCCGTGCAGAAACAGGGCACCAGCAGCTTTGTCTATGTGGTAGAGAAACGCAAGGGCAACAGTTATATGCTGAGAAAAACGCCGGTAAACGTCGGTCAGACCGACGGGTCGTACATCGAAATCAAGACGCAGTTGCCCAACAAGGACATCGTGCTCGAAGGCATCGACACGATGAAATAATGTATTTTTAAAACAAAAAAGAACCGCTCAGCATCCCGATTTGAGCAGATTTTTCGCTATTTTTGCACCTCGAAACAATCTGTTCAATGGATAAAAACAACACTTACCTGGCCTCCAAGCCACGTTATGAGATCTTGGATGGCCTGCGTGGAGTGGCTGCCCTGATGGTGGTGGCCTTCCATCTGTTTGAGACTTACTCTGGGGGCTACCTCTATCAAATCATCAATCACGGCTATCTGGCGGTCGACTTTTTCTTCGTGCTCTCCGGCTTTGTCATCGGATATGCCTACGACGACCGCTGGGACCGCATGTCGACGTGGAACTTCTTCAAGCGCCGGTTGGTGCGACTCCACCCGATGGTTATCTTCGGTTCGCTCGTCGGACTCCTGCTTTTCTATGCCGGCAGTAGCGAACTGTTTCCTAAAATCGGCCAGACGCCTTGGTGGATGGCTATCCTTGTCTTCCTCTGGTGCTGCACGATGATACCTCTGGGCCGATCGCTCGACATCCGCGGCTGGGAGGAGACCAACCCGCTCGACGGTCCGGTGTGGTCGCTTCAGTGGGAATATCTGGCCAACATCCTCTACGCTCTTGTCTTCAGACACTTCAACAAATTGTGGCTCGGCATTTGCGTGGCCCTCTTTGCGGTGCTCACGGTGAACATCACCATGAGCCTCAACCTCTTTGGCGTGGCCGGCCCCGAGAAGATGTATTGCGTCATCGGCGGCTGGAGCACGGCCCCCGACCAGCTGGTCATCGGCTCCGCCCGACTGCTCTACCCCTTCTTTGCGGGTCTGCTCATCTCGCGCATCCATCGGCTCATCACCGTGCGCGGTGGCTTCTGGTGGTGCTCGCTGATGATTGTCGTGCTGTTGGCCATGCCCCGCATCGGTGACACCACGGCCGGTTGGCAAAACGGACTCTACGAAACCGCAACCATCCTGCTGCTGTTCCCCCTCGTGGTGATAATGGGTGCGGGCAGCCGTGTGACCGACAAGCGTACGGCAGCCGTATGCAATTTCTTCGGCGAGATATCCTACCCCATCTACATCACCCATTATCCCTTTGTCTATATGCAAATGGCATGGGTGAAAAATCATCCCGAAGCCTCCACGGGCATGCACGTCATGTATAATGTGGGCATCTATCTTCTCGTGCTGTTCCTGGCCTACGCCGCCTACAAACTCTACGACCTGCCGGTGCGTGCATGGCTCCGCAAAATGTGGTTCCCCGCCACACCTGCAACCCAGATATAGCAGATGGCAGACAAGATAGGCAATGATGCCGCACCATCTTCCTGAGACAGAGAGAAAAGGCATCCCTTCCTGGGACTGTTGAAAAAAGGAGAGATAGTGCCTGAAACCTCTTGTCCATCCATTGTTTCTCCACAAAGGGAAGAAAAAGAGGGATAGATGTGCGATAGAACTTGTTGACTACCTATCAAACATCTGATGCCCGCCAAATACAGAAAATGGTACAAACGCATCGCTCCGGTTGCAAGACTGCTCAGCGATCAGTGATTTCAGACTACAAAAAAAATGGGGCAAACACCACCGGTTATTGGATGTTTGCCCCATAAAATGTACGCCTTCGCGTTATTGTTTGCCCTTGATGATGGGTTTGAGAATAAGTCGAAGGCTTTGCTTATAGTTGAAATAGTTCCACACCCAGTTGAGGAAGACCACGGTTTTGTTCTTCACGCCGAGGATGGAACGCAGGTGGACAAGCAACCACAACAGCCAGGCAGAGAAGCCTCCGAAGCGGGTTTTGCCAATTTCGGCTACGGCTTTCTTGCGCCCGATGGTCGCCATCGTACCGAGGTTGCGGTAGGCAAAGGGTCTCATCTCCTCGCCATGCTCAGCCCGAAGGATGTTCTTGGCTAAAAGGTCGGCCTGCTGAATGGCCACCTGTGCCAGCTGCGGATGTCCCTGCGGATACTCCTCATCGCCCTCCACAAGACTCTGGTCGCCAATGGCATAGACATGTTCCATACCCTTCACCTTATTGAATCTATCGGTCAGGATGCGTCCGCCACGACCGATGCTGGTCTCAGGGACACCCCCCATCGGGTTGGCTTTGACACCGCTCACCCATATCACGGTCTCGGCTTTGATGGTCTGTCCGTCCTTCAGAATGACCTCCTTGTCCTTGTAATCGGTCACCATCGAGTTGAGCATAATCTTCACACCCATGTCCTGCAGGTCTTTGGTGGCCTGCTCCGAGAGTTTGGGGTCCATCGCCCGAAGCAGTCGGTCGGTGGCATCGAGCAGGTAAATGTTTATCTTTTTGGAGTCGAGGTCGGGATAATCTCGGGGGACGATGTTGCGCTTCATCTCTGCAAGGGCACCCGCTATCTCCACTCCCGACGGACCTCCACCCACGATTACCACGTTGAGCAGCACTTGGCGGGCATCCTCATTCTCCTCGGTCTCGGCCCGTTCGAAGTTTTCGAGCAGCTTGTTGCGCAAGCGCATCGACTCCGTGACGGTCTTCATCGGGTAGGCATTCTCCTCTACATTGGCATTGCCGAAGAAGTTGGTGGTAGCGCCTCCGGCCAACACTAAGTAGTGATAGTGTACCGTTCCAAAAGTGGTTCGGACGGCCTTTTCCTCCTCGTCGATGCTCAACACCTCGCCCATACGGAAGAAAAAGTTCTTCATGCCTTGGAAAAGGCGACGGAACGGGAACGAAATGCTACTCGGTTCGAGGCCCGCAGAGGCCACCTGATAGATGAGCGGGGGAAACTGATTGTAGTTGTTTTTATCAATCAGAACGACCTGAAAACCGCTCTTCCGCAATCCCATCACCATCTTGATGCCACCCAATCCGCCACCGACAACGACCACTCGTGTCAGTTCGTTGCGTCTAATATTTGCTCTCATACGCTGAAATCACTCTTTATTGTCTATGTATTATTGTTTATCTCTGATAGTTTCGGAACAACATTGATGCCATTTTCATTGTCAGCAACAAATGTGGCCGATATGGATATTTGACAGCCTTGAGACCGTTTATGGATTTTCCTTGGTCTGTTCCGTCACCACGGCTGGGGTCTCCTTCCGCATCTTAGGCAGGTAGACAGCGATGGCACCGAGTAAAGGCAACAAGGTGCTGATCTTGAAAATGAACAGGATACTCGTCTGGTCGGCAAGCCATCCGAAGAATGAGCTGCCCAGTCCGGCGATGCCAAACGACAGTCCATAAAACAGTCCGGCTACTATTCCGGTGTGGTTGGGCAGCAGATCCGTGGCATAGACGAGTATCGCGGAGAAAGCCGAAGCAACAATCAAGCCGATGACAATCGACAGGGCTATGGTGGCGAAGAGGCTGTCGATATAGGGCAACGCCATCGTGAACGGGGCGGCCCCGAATATCGAAAACCAGATGACATACTTGCGACCATAGCGGTCGCCCAGCATTCCGCCGAAGAGAGTACCTATGGCTTCAGCACCGAGGAAGGCAAACAGACACAACTGCGAGGTCTGAACGCTCACGCCAAACTTATCGATGAGGAAGAAGGTGAAGTAGCTGGTCATGCTCGACGAGTAGAAATTCTTGGAGAACATCAGCATGAACAGGATGAAGACAAAGAAGTAGATGCGCCGGCGACTGTAGGGTTTGGCCGTGGCCCAACGCATCTGCGGCGCACGCTTGACGTGATTGAGCTGTTGCACATGCCACCTGCCGATATAGCCCAAGAGCACCGCACAGATCACGGCCAGCAAGCCAAACCACCGTATGGCGGGCATGCCGCCGGGAAGGATGACTATCGCAGCAAGCAGCGGGCCTATGGCAAAGCCGGCGTTTCCGCCTACCTGGAAGATGCTTTGAGCCAGTCCTTTGCGGCCGCCCGAGGCAATCTGGGCCACCTGTGAGCCTTGAGGGTGGAAGATGGAAGAACCACATCCGAACAGCGCCACGGCCAGAAGCACCACCGTGAAGCTGGGTGCCATCGACAAAAGGAATACCCCCGAGAGTGTGAGCAGCATGCCCACAGACAACTGCCAGGTATGATGGTGACGGTCGGCATATAGTCCGACAAGTGGCTGGATGATGGAAGAAGTGAGCTGAAGCACCAAAGTGATGAGTCCGACTTGTGCAAACGACAGGGCGAAATCAGCTTTGAGCATAGGGTATATGGCCGGAAGCATGGAGTTGATGGCATCGTTGAGCAGATGACAAAAACTCACTAAGAACAGGATGGCATACACCGTGCGCTCCGTTTGCTGCGACTTGACTTGAGGATTACCCATTGACTACTCTTTCCATAAATAATCTAAGGACACGCCTATGACGATGATATGACTCTGAAAACAAATGCAAAAGACATCGTTGGCAGGGGTCCTGAAAACGACTACAAAGGTAGCAAAAAGAACGCTTAGGACCAAGTTATTAACAATTCTTATTGAACAAATTACAGCTAAAAAGCCCTTCTGCCAACCCTGCATGCCAAACAGGCTGTGTTGGAAAAGGAGGAAAAGCAAAAAGCGACATAAAAACAAGACGGGAAAGAGGACGAGACCGTGATAAAAACACTATCTTTGCACAAAAGAAACAAATAGGATTATGCAGGTGGAAAACTTGGAAATGGATGGAAGGAAGGTGGAAATCTTTGCGCACGAACGGCCCGAAATGTTGCTCATCCAGCCCTCGGGAAGTCACGAGACCAACTCTATCGCCCCCGAGGTGGGACAGATAGAGGCCGAAAGCCCCACCCCATTTGCCTTCGCCTCCTTCGCCATCACCGACTGGGAACGTGAGCTTGCGCCATGGGAAGATGCCGAACTCTCACGCCGGGAGGGTGTGGGCCAACAGGCCCGAGGCTCGTTGGCGAGCATCGAAGGCACCCTCTTGCCTCTGCTGCAAAACCGTTTCGGCCCACTGCCCTGCATCCTGGGCGGCTACTCTCTGGCCGCATTGTTTGCGCTTTGGAGTGCCTGCGAGACAACCTCATTTCGTGCTGTCGCCGCCGCCTCGCCCTCGGTGTGGCTGAAAGACTGGCCCGCCTACGCCTCAGCCCATCGTCCTCACGCCACGACGATCTACCTGAGCCTTGGCGACCGGGAGGAGAAGACACGCAACAAGACCTTTGCACGCATCGGCGACAACATCCGAAGCTATCACCAGTTGCTCACGGAGCAACTCGGAGAAGGCCACACCGTGCTCGAATGGAACGCAGGAAACCACTTCGCCGATGCCGACAAGCGCACGGCGCGGGCCTTCGTATGGTGTATGAATCAACTTCAAACTCAACAACTATGAATATCGAACAAGTCAGGGAATTTGCCATCACGCTGCCGCAAGTGACCGAAGACATGCCCTACGGCCCCGACTGGCTCATCTTCCGCATTGCCGGAAAGATTTTTCTTCATCTCCGTCTGGATGCTCCGCAGCCCACCTGCGCCGTGAAGTTGGAGCCTGATGAGGGTGCAGCCCTGCGTGAACACTATGACGGGATACGGCCCGCCTATCATCTGAACAAGACCCACTGGAGCGACCTCTACCTCGAAACACTGGAGACAAGTCTCATCGAAAGCCTCATCGTGAAGTCGTATCAGGCCGTTGTCAAGAAACTTCCCAAGAAGCTGCGCGACACAATTTCCGACCCCGCATTAAACAATATTAACTACGAATGAGACTAAAAGCTGTCAATATTTTCTAATTTTGTATATCAAAAATGAGATGATATGACACAGCAAACCCTTCAGGAGCCACAACCTTTCCATGACATCCGTCTTGTCGCCTTTGACGCAGACGACACCCTCTGGGACAACCAGAGCCATTTCGAAGACGTGGAAAAGGCCTACGGCGACATCCTCTCCGCCTACGGTTCGGCCCAGGATGTGTCGGATGCCCTGTTTCGGGTGGAGTCGGCAAACATGCCTTTGCTGGGCTATGGTTGCAAGGCGTTTACCATCTCACTGGTCGAAAATGCCGTGAAATATAGCGGGGGAAATATCTCTGCAAATGATATCCTACGGATTGTAGACCTCGGCAAGTCGCTGCTCTCGCTTCCGGCGCAACCCCTGCCCCACGTGGAGGAGACACTGCACACGCTTCGCCGGAGCGGGAAATACAAGTTGGTGGTGTTTACCAAAGGTGAACTGCTGGACCAACAAAACAAACTTGTGCGCTCGGGACTGACGGGATTTTTCGACGACATCGTGGTGGTGTCTGACAAAACGCGCAGCGAATACACCCGTCTGTGCCAGCTTTTCGACACCGATATCAGCCGGACGGTGATGGTGGGAAACTCGTTTCGTTCATACATCGAACCCGTGTTGCAGCTCGGGGGATACGCCGTACACATCCCGTTTCACACCACATGGAAGCACGAGGCAACTCAGGAGTATGACCACCAGCATCTCAGACGACTCCGGAACATCTCCGAACTCACACAATTATTATAGCATGCCCACAGCGGCAGGGCATGCAGACACCTAACAGAACTATGGAAGAAAGAACCCTCAAAGCACTGAGCAAATGCCCGCTGTTTGCGGGAATGAACGCGACAGAAATCGAAATCGCGATGGCCGGTGTAAACTATAGACTTGTAGATTATGACCGTCATGACATCTATGCCCTCACCGGTATGCCCTATAAGGCTGCCGACATTGTGGTGAGCGGCATCTTGGTGTGTCGCATGTCGTCGCTGTCGGGCAAGCAAGTGGAAGTGAGCCGATTGCGGCCGGGCAATATCGTGGCCCCCGCATTTATCTTCGGCAAAGACACCGACATGCCGGTGAGCGTGGAGACCGACTCCGAAGTGACGGTGCTGAGGATGCAGAAGCCGGTGTTTCGCAGTCTCATCGCCAGCGACGAGCGCATCATGACCAACTTCATCAGGGTATTGTCGAACATCGACGTGTTTCTCACGCAGCGCTTGCGGGTGCTCAGCCTGTTCACGGTAAGGGAGAAGGTGGCCTATCTGCTCATGGAGCGGGCGGGCGAGCAAGGGTCTAACGTGATACACCTGCACCGGTCGAGACAGGAGATTGCCGACTCATTCGGTATTCAGAAATTCTCGCTGCTGCGGGTGCTTGCAGACTTTGCGAAGGAGGGTGCCATCAAGGTGGACGGACGGGAGATCACGATACTCGACCGGTCGAAGATGAAGTAGAGGGAGACAGGAGGAGAGACGGGGGTGGCGTGGTACGCCACCTTACAAACCCGAGGACATGGAAGGACAAGGAAGAAAGAGCGAGAGAGCGAGGAAGAGGGAGCGAAAGCGAGATGACGAGGGAGCGGAGAAGAAAGGAGAACAGGAGAAACAGGAAGGGACAGGGCCGATGGCGGCAAGGCTCAGAGCTGAGAGAGGAGACGGGAGAGCACCACGGCATTGTTGTGGGCCTCGTCTTTGGCAGCAAAGAGGAGCGTCACGACGGGGCGGCGGCGCACCTCAGACACGAAGGCGGGCCACTGGTCGTTGGCAAGCAGCTCCGACTCGTAGCGGGCAGCAAACTCGGGGAATCGCTCGGGGAGATGGCCAAACCACTGGCGCAGCTCTGTGGACGGGGCCAAGGCCTTCTCCCAAAGGTCGATGCGGGCATCGTCTTTTTTCAGGCCACGCGGCCAGAGGCGGTCAACGAGGATGCGGAAGCCGTCTGACGACTCAGCAGGGAGATAGATGCGTTTGATGTTGATTTCCATGTTGTAGAGTTTTGAAATATATCGTTGGATGCTTATATTACCAACGGAAATACCCTTTGAAATATTTTGAAGAAAGCCTTCTAAAAAAGGCCTTTCTTAGCAAATCGCTGAGAATGGGCCTGAAATAGGCCTCAAAATGAGACGTTTCAAAACGGTTGACATTCAGCCACTTGTATTTTATTGACAAATCGAGGCTTTGCGATTACTATCGAATCGCGACACGAATACTATCGAATCGCAAGGCGAAAACTATCGAATCGTAAGGCGAAACAGCCCAAAACGAAGACCGGTTGGGCTGTTTTCGCAAGAGAAAGGCGATTTTTTGGTCATCAGATGAGCAAGAAAAGGCATCAGTATTCCATATTTTTGACAAAAACGCTGAATTTTCATCGTAGAAGGAAAAAGATTTCAACACGATTTCTTTTGAAACATCCTGACAAAACATCCGAGGTCTGCGGCCTGAAGATTAATACTCCACGTTGGAGCCTTCAAGTTTCAATGCCCACGGGAACACTATCTCGTTTTCCATCCAGATGTGCTCCAAGAGATAGTCGCGAAAACGGCGAAGCTCCATCATGAGCTGCTTGTAGTCATCGCTGGCATCTGCAGGGGCCGTATAATCGTGGGTGAGTTCGCGGATGCGCTCATGGCGCGCCATCTCGTCATCGTGGTCCATCATCATCATGTTGATGGGACTCTGGATGCTGCCGCAATGGAAAGGAGCGAGTTTCTGCCCTAAGTCGGCAGCATTGTAGAGGTCGAGGATGTAGGGATAGAGCACGTTTTCCTCCTTCATGCAATGCGTGTCGAGGTCTTGAAGACTATTGCGGAAATGGTCGGCCACGGCATCAAGTTCCGGATGATGGGATGCCACCTCCAAGAGAAGCTGATGGATGCGTGCGCCATGCTTACGGGTATTACGGTGGTGGAACTTCAGAATGTAGTCTACCAAGAGGTCGAGATCCCAGGTCTCGAAGGGAATGTGGGAGGTTGATGGTCTGTTCATCTTGTTTTGATTTAAAATGTTTTCTTTGTGCAAAGTTAGAGAGTTTACAGAACGCCGACAGGTAACAATTGTGACTTGAAATCGTTAAACTTTTTTAATTGACTGTTTATAACAGCTCCCCACAACGACAAACTTCACGAAAAGCAGCCACACAAAAGCCCTGTTTCATTCTTGATTGAAGTATTTTTTTACTAACTTTGTAGCCAAATATACATAAAAAGAATGGCATGAGAGTCATCGATTTGATAAGCAATCACAAGGAGGGTCCATCAATTTCCATCGAAGTGCTGCCGCCGCTGAAAGGCAACGGCACAGAGTCGCTGTTTAACCAACTCGACAAGATGAGCGCCTTCAACCCCTTATACATCAACATTACCACCCACCACAGTGAGTATGTCTACCGTGAATTAGCCAACGGACAGTTTGAACGTCAGCGCATCCGCCGTCGTCCGGGAACCATCGCCATAGCCGCAGCCATACAGAAACGCTATGACATCCCAGTGATTCCCCACGTAATATGCAGCGGAGCCACCCGTGAGGATATAGAGTATGAACTTATAGACCTGCAGTTTCTCGGTATCTCCAACCTGCTGTTGCTGCGCGGCGACAAAGCCAAGGAAGACAGAATGTTTACCGCAACACGCAACGGTTACAACCACACGACGGGGCTCATCGAGCAGGTGAACCGATTTAATGAGGGATTTTTCGACGACGGTTCACCCATCAAGCATCCCGGAGAGAAATTCAGCTATGGCGTGGCCGCCTACCCCGAGAAACACGAGGAGGCTCCCAACATCGAGATGGACATGGGCTATCTCAAGCTGAAACAAGACCTCGGGGCTGACTATGCGGTGACACAGCTGTTCTACGACAATAAGAAATACCTTGAGTTTGTGGAGCGTGCACGCAAGATGGGGATAACCATTCCCATCATTCCGGGCATCAAACCTTTTGCCAAACTGAGTCAAATTACACAGGTGCCGAAGACCTTCCACTGTGATATGCCCTTGGAGCTGGCCACCGAAGCACTGAAATGCCGTACTGATGAAGACGCACGGGCTTTGGGCATCGAATGGACCACCTACCAATGTAAAGAGCTCATAGAGGCCGGAGTCAGCAATATCCACTTCTACACCGTGTCGGCAGTAAACAGCGTGGTGGAGGTAGCGAAGAAGCTATTGTAGAATGACAAGGGTGGAATGCGGAGTGACGAGTGAGGGATAAGGAATGAAAAGGAGGAAGAAGGAGGAGTGAATTGATGTAGAACAGAGAAGCATGGAGACACTGTTGGATGGAGCTGAGTGGTTGACAAGCCTGAGCTCGGATACCCACCAGGGTAATCATAAAGTTCAATGGTCAATGTTCTAAGTTCAAAGGACATCAAGTTCAAAATTCAAAGTTTAAAGTTCAAAGGAAAGAATCGCAGTGCAATTCAATGAAGTCATAGGACAGAGGGAAGCCGAGCAGCGACTATTGCAGCTCGTAACCGAGCAGCGGGTGCCCCACGCGCTGATGTTCACCGGGCCGATGGGCAGCGGCAAGATGGCGCTGGCATTAGCTTTCGCCTCTTATCTCTTAGGCGAACGGCACGACGGCGAGTCGCTGTTACAAAGTTCTGCGATGGTTCAAAACGCAGAAGCCATGCTACGCAAATGGCAGCATCCCGACCTGCACTTCAGCTATCCTGTGATACGTCCCAAGGGTACTTCGAGCGATCACAAGATCGTGAGCGATGACTTCTCCAAGGAATGGCATGAACTTCTGGCCGAAGGTCCGTATTTCACGATGGACCAATGGATGACACGCATGAACGCGGAGAACCAGCAAGCCGTGATCTATGAGGCCGAAAGCGATGCCCTGAACCATAAACTGAACATGAAATCGAGTCAGGGAGGCTACAAAATCAGCCTCATCTGGCTGCCCGAGCGCATGAACCTCACAAGTGCAAACAAGCTGCTGAAACTCCTGGAAGAGCCGCCCATGCAGACGGTATTCCTCTTGGTTTCGGAAGAGCCCGAACTACTTCTGGAGACCATACGCAGCCGAGTGCAGCGCTTCGACGTGCGGCGCATCGACATCGACGATATTACCCGTGCACTGGTGGAGAAGCGCGGCATCATGGAAGACGATGCCCACCGCATCGCACGCGCGTCGGCAGGCAACTGGCTCAAAGCTATCGAGGTGCTCGACGCGGGCAATGAGAACCGGCAGTTCTTCGACCTTTTCGTCATCCTTATGCGCAAAGCCTACACCCGCGACATCCGCGAACTGAAGAAATGGAGCGAGGCGGTGGCGGCGTTCGGGCGAGAGAAGCAGCGCCGCATGCTCGGCTATTTCATGCAGATGGTGCGCGAGAACTTCATGTACAACTTCCAGCAGGAGGAGATCAGATACATGACACGGGAGGAGGAGGATTTTGCCCAGAACTTTGCGCGGTTTGTCAACGAGCGCAATGTGGTGGAGATAGCCGAGATGATGCAACGCACCATCCGGGATATCGGACAAAACGCCAACGCGAAGATACAGTTCTTCAACCTGGCAACAGACATGATTATTTACTTAAGACGATAATATGGGAAATTGTAATATGTGCACCGGCTGCGACCGCGGGCTGAGTTGTGCTGCCGTCGGACGTCAGGACAAGCAACTCAACACCTACGATTGGCTGGTCGATGTCCCCGGCAACGCGGAGTCTACCGACCTGGTGGAGGTGCAATTCAAAAATACTCGCAAAGGATATTACCACAATGTCAACAACCTTGACCTGAAAAAGGGTGACGTGGTGGCTGTGGAGGCCAACCCGGGACATGACATCGGGGTGGTGACGCTCACCGGACGCCTCGTAAGATTGCAGCTGAAGAAGGCCAATCTGAAGTCGGCCGACGAAATCAGACGCATCTATCGCGTGGCCAAACCCGTGGATATGGACAAGTATGCCGAGGCCAAAAGCCGCGAGCATGGCACGATGATTCAGAGTCGGCAGATTGCCAAGAATCTCAATCTGCAAATGAAAATAGGCGACGTGGAGTATCAAGGTGACGGTAACAAGGCGATATTCTACTACATTGCCGATGAGCGCGTGGACTTCCGACAGCTTATCAAAGTGCTCGCCGACACGTTTCATGTACGCATTGAGATGAAACAGATTGGTGCAAGACAGGAAGCTGGGCGCATCGGAGGTACCGGCCCCTGCGGACGTGAGCTGTGCTGCGCGACATGGATTAAAAGTTTTTCGAGTGTGTCGACCAATGCCGCGCGCATACAGGACCTCTCTCTCAACCCGCAGAAACTGGCCGGTATGTGTGCCAAACTGAAGTGCTGCCTCAACTATGAAGTAGACCAGTATGTGGAAGCAGGCAAGAGAATGCCGGCAAAAGATGTGATATTGCAGACTCAGGACAATGATTATCATCTGTTCAAGACCGATATCCTGACAGGGCAGTGTACCTACTCCACCGACAAGAACCTCGCTGCCAATCTCGAAACCATTGACATAGCCCGTGCCCACGAGATCATTTCGATGAACCGACAGGGCGAGAAGCCACTGTCGTTGCTGGAAGATAACAAGTCGAAACCACAGAAGAAGCCTGTAGATTTGCTGGCAGACACAGATGTATGTCGCTTTGACAAGGCCAAAAAGAAGAAGGGCAACAAGCAGAACCGCAACAAAAATCGTCAGGATAGAGACACTGCCGACGGCAGAAACGGCAATCGTGGCAATGCGGTGGAGGCTCAAACGGCCAACGACGGAGCCAGCACGATGGGCGGAAACGGTTCGCAGGCTGAGCCGAGACAGGCCGACAGGCCGCGTCAGCCGCGCCGCAACGACAATGGAAACGGGCAGAATGCTGACCGCAACAACCGACAGCGACATCGTGACCGACAGCCGAGAAACGGTCGAATGGCCGAGAATGGTGCGCCGGCAAACGGCCAACCCAATCAGCCGGCCAATGCCAACAGGCAGCCCGAAGGTCATGAGAACAACGCCAACAACGTCAATTCTTAACATCAGGAATGAGAAACTGGGGCCTGATTCTCCTCACTACCCTTTCCCTCTGTGTAGCTTGCACGGAGGGAAAGGTGTATCACCACTACAACCATACGCCAGTTGCCGGATGGGAGAAAGTGGACACACTCGCCTTTGATGTGCCGCCGTTGAACGATTCCGGACTCTACAGCACAGACCTTGGGCTTCGCATCACCAATGATTTCCCATTTATGGGACTGACATTGATTGTGGAACAAACGGTCTATCCCTCGCATGTCCGGAAGACAGACACGCTAAACTGCAAGTTAATAGATAAGGACGGAACAGTGAAAGGACAGGGAATAAGCTATTACCAATACCGTTTTCAGGTGTCACAAATGCAACTTCACCTTCATGACTCACTGCATATCACCGTGCGTCATAACATGAAACGAGAGATTTTACCAGGTATTTCCGATATTGGAATTGCCGTTAACAAACTGCGGTAAGGAACTTAGCTTCTCACTAAGTTCCTTCCTGCATCTATCCTCATAAAGATAAACAAGAGGATGGTGAACCCCCAGAGCGACGAACCACCATAACTAAAGAATGGCAGCGGGATGCCAATCACGGGTGTCAGGCCCAGCACCATGCCCACATTGATAAACATGTGGAAGAGGAATATGCTCAAAACACAATAGCCATAGACCCTTCCAAACTTGAAAGGCTGGCGTTCGGCCAAGTGGATCAGACGTAAAATCAAGGCCAGAAACAGCAGCAAAACGCCGGCCGAACCTACGAATCCTTCTTCCTCGCCTACCGTACAGAAGATGAAATCGGTGTCTTGCTCGGGCACAAACTTGAGTTTTGTCTGTGTCCCGTTGAGGAAACCTTTACCCTTCAAGCCCCCCGAGCCAATGGCAATCTCACTCTGATGAACGTTGTATCCGGCTCCAGCAAGGTCATCATCGAGCCCCAACAACACATTGATACGCACCCTTTGGTGCGGCTCCATCACGTCGTTGAGCACGTAGTCGGCACTGTAGAAGAAGACAATGGAGCCTACAGAGAACAACGCTATAAGCATATAGTTGTAGATGCGGGTAGACAAACCTTGGAAAACAAGGTATCCGATGAGCAAGGCACAGATGAGAAGTTGCACCCAGACGATGTCAAACGGAATGACAAATTCAGAGAAAAGCAGCACCAAAAGTGTCAATATCAGACACGACAATCCCATGCGCAGGGCCTTTTCCTTATCGTAACAATAGACAAATACCATGCCCGAAGTGAACAGTTGCACCAGCAAGAGCACCACAAACTTACCTACCGATGTCGGCGTATCCCACAAAAGGACTTCCTCATATTTAATACCGACAACAAAATAGACTATCATTGCTACCCCGGTAAAGAGCACACTACCTGGCATTCCCTCCCGATAGAACATAAGAAAAAATGACAAATAGACCAGAGCCGAACCCGTTTCTTTCTGTCCGACAATAAAAAGCATAGGTAAAAGCACCACGCCTAATGCTGCGGCAAAGTGCTTCATCTTATGGATATTAAACCCATAAGTACTCATAAGTTTAGCCACAGCCAGTCCCGTTGCAAACTTGGCAAACTCCGCCGGCTGCAGTCTAAGCGGCCCAAGTACCAACCACGACCGCGACCCTTTTATCTCATGAGGATTAAAGATGGTAGCAAACAGCAACAACAAAAGCAGTCCGTAGATGACGTAAGCAAAGGTATCGAAGTACCTGTCACCCATCATCAGCAACACAAAGCCCAGCACAAGTGATGTACCTATCCACACAATCTGCATACCAGAACGGCTGGAAAGGCTAAAGATATCCGTCTCACCATAGGTATAACTGGCTCCACACACACTGATCCAACCAAAGATGAGCAGTGCGAAATAGATGCCAATAGTCCACCAATCGAGACTTCTGATGACACTGGGTTGTTTATCTGTTTCTCGAACCATACGCTATCCTTCGTTTCTGTAAAGCCAAAGCTTCCTTCTCTCTGGCCGGAGACAACTTTCCTTTCATATATTGTTCAAACAGGACCCCTGCTATCGGCACAGCAAAATCGGCTCCAAAGCCACCATTTTCCACATATACAGCAATGGCAATCTTAGGGTTATCCATCGGTGCAAAGCCCATAAACACAGAGTGGTCCTGTCCTCGGTTCTGTGCCGTTCCTGTCTTTCCACAGATAGGGAAATCATATCCTGCAAGATGCTTACACGTTCCGCCAAGCACTGATGAGCGCATTCCAGCCACGACAAAGTCGTATGCCCGTCGGCTCGCGCGGGTATAATGGCGGCGCGTGAACGCCGTATCAATAGGCTCTCCCTTCACTTCCTTCACCACATGAGGGATGTAATAATAACCGCGATTGGCTATCGTTGCACCGAGATTGGCAATCTGCAGCGGTGTAAGGTTGACCTCACCTTGTCCGATGGAGATACTGATTACCGTCAAACCGTTCCACGAGCCCTTGTAAGCCTTATCGTAAAACATGGCATTGGGGATGAGTCCTCGCTTCTCACCGGGCAGGTCTACACCCAGTTTGTAGCCAAATCCCATACTCACCATGTAGTCGCGCCAAGTGTTCATGGCATCTTGCACATTCTTATATTTGACCCGATTGCTCATCATGTGGAACAAACCCCAGCAAAAGAAACCATTGCAGGAGGTGCTGATGGCAGGGATAATCGACAAGGGGGAGGCATGAGCGTGACACCCTACATGCAGTCCGCGATAGGAAAAACCATGATGACAGGGGTAAACCGTGTGGCTGTTGATGATGCCCTCACTAAGGAAAGTGAGTCCCTGAGAGGTCTTGAAGGTCGATCCCGGAGGGTATTGGCCCATTATGGCACGGTTCAACAGAGGCTTCCAAACATTCTTAGTCAACACCTGATGATACTTGCTTCGCTTTTTTCCTTCAAGTTTTCGAGGGTCATACGTAGGCGAAGACACCATTGCCAACACTTGTCCGGTCTGTGGGTCAAGGGCTACGATAGCCCCGATTTTGCCCTCCAGCATACGTTCTCCGAGTGCTTGGAGATTAATGTCGATACCCAATGTCAGGTCTTTTCCTGCCTTGGGCTTATGGTCAAACTTCCCATCCTGATACTTTCCCTGTATCCGTCCGTGGGCATCACGTAGCAAAATCTGCACCCCTTTCTCCCCGCGGAGTTTCTTCTCATAGCTGCGTTCCACCCCCAGCTTACCGATATAATCACCCGGCTGATAGTAATCGTCCTCGTCGATATCGGCCGGAGACACCTCGGCCACATCGCCCAGCACATGTGCCGCATAAGGATACTGATACTGCCGGATACTTCGTTTCTGCACGTAGAAACCGGGGAAGCGGAAAATTTTCTCCTGAAACACGCTGAAATCCTTATCGTCAATCTGTGTCAGGAAGAGCTGTTGGGTGAACCGTGAGTACCCGGGATTCTTGTTCCGGTCCTTGATATCATTCATCCGCTGAATGAAATAGTCCTTCGTAATACCCAGTGTATTACAAAAGTCCATCGTGTCAAGCCGTCCCTTCTCCTCATTCATCACCACCATAATATCGTATGACGGCTGATTGTAGACCAAGAGTTTGCCGTTGCGGTCGCGTATAACGCCCCGTGAAGGATACTCCACCTTCTTCAGGAAAGCATTGGAGTCGGCACTTTTCCGGTAGTCATCGCTGAGCAATTGGAGCGTGAAAAGCCGGATGATGTAGAGCGTCACAATGACCGCCGCCGCACCACCAATAACTAATTTCCGGTTTTCAAGATCGAAGTCCTTCATTTGCTTTTCCTCATATTCTCCACGACAACAATGAGAATCACGGAGAGCGCGGTGCTGCCCGCCACGCTCAAGGCCCACTGCATCCAATTGAAGAAAGTAAACGTCTCTACCGTAAAGAACAGCAGACAATATATAAACGTCAGTAACAGAACCAGATAGAGATACCTTGTCAAGCCCAGCGAGTAGATTGCAGGCTGCATATCCATATCGCTGTCGCGCTGGATAAACAACTCAAATATATAGGGCTGAAGCAATCCCAGAAGTGTCATCGACGAAGCCGCCACACCAGGTGTGTTAGAAAACACATCCACACACAGTCCTAAAAGGAAACTCCACACGATGATACCCCACTTCGGATAATTACGTCGAAAGCTGATTACGAAATAAACATAAAGCAATGGGGTGGCATAGCCAAAGAGGTGGATATGGTTCAATACCAACGCCTGGGCCAGCAACAGCACTACGAAAAGCAGCAGTCTGCTTAGAAAATCGATGTTCATTTCTATTTCTCCTCCTTAGGTTTCAATGAATCCTGCGCGGCGCGGAGCACCTCAAGACGCTCCAGCATGGGCTTGTTGTCAATGACACAAACATCGCGCAGATTGGCGAAATCTGTAGAAAGTTCCACCTGCAGGCGATAAGAAAGACCGTCGGCAGAGTTGTACACATGCAAAATCTTGCCCACAGCGATACCCGGCGGGAACACCGACGAATAGCCGGAGGTCTCTACCTGCTCATAAAGCCGGAAGTGGGCGTGACGCGGAATGTCGTCGACAAAAGCCAGTTTGCGGTTGCCTCCATTCCAATGGAGATAGCCGAAATAGTCCCGTCCACGCACCTGACAACTGATGTTTGACTCGCTGTTGAGCACAGGGATGACCACCGAATAATGGCTGGCAGCCAGATAGACGATGCCCACCACACCGTTTCCACAAGCCACACCCATGTCTTTGGCCACACCGTCGGCCGTACCCTTATCAATGGTGATAAGGTTATCGTGCCGGTTGAGGGTGTTGCTCACCACCTTGGCGGGTATCAGCGTATAGCCCTTGAGCAGTTCGAACTGCCCACGACGCATCCAACCGCTGTCGCGCGTCACCTCAGTGAGCTTGCCCGACAGGGTCTTCACCTGCTGTTCCAAGTAGAGATTGCGCTGAGTAAGTTCCTGATTGACTTTCGACATGGAGAAAAACGACTCGATGTCGGCATTCCAACTCATGACCTGTCCGGCCACGACATTGGCTGAGGAAAACCACACACTGCCCTGATAGCTGTTATATTGAAACAGCAGCACCATGCTGATGACCTCAAGTATCAGAAAAACAAACCAGTGATTGAACTTGGCAAGAAATTCTAACAGATTGCGCATAGATATACGTTGAACTTTGAACTCTGAACATTGAACTTGAGATTTCCATAGAGTCAGACCAATCTGCCGGCCGCAACACCCTCACACCATCGTGACGGCATGGCCCACAGCTGTCAGAGCAACTCTAACGTTCAAAGTTCAAAGTTCAATGTTCAAAGTCTGAAACACCTTATCTCATCAGGAACGAGAAGCGATTCACGTTCTTCAATGCGATGCCGGCACCCTTGGCCACACTGTGCAAGGGGTCTTCAGCGATATGGAACGGAATATTGATCTTGTCCTGCAGACGCTTGTCAAGACCGCGGAGCAGTGCACCGCCACCCGACAGATAGATGCCGTTTTTCACGATGTCAGCATACAATTCGGGCGGAGTAGACTCCAGAGCGGAGAGCACAGCGTTCTCAATCTTGGCCACAGTCTTGTCCAGACAGTGGGCTATCTCCTGATAGCACACCGGTACCTCCATCGGCAGGGCGGTGATGCGATTGGGGCCATGCACAATATAGTCTTCGGGAGCCTCGTCGCCAAGGTCGGTCAGCGCGGAGCCGACGTGTATCTTGATGCGCTCGGCCATACGCTCGGAAACCTTCACATTGTGCTGACGGCTCATGTATTCCTGAATGTCTGCAGTCAGGTCGTCGCCGGCAATGCGAATGGAATTGTTGCTCACGATACCGCCCAGCGAAATCACGGCAATCTCCGTAGAACCACCACCGATATCCACTATCATGTTGCCCTCGGGGGCCTCGACATCAATGCCGATACCGATAGCGGCAGCCATCGGCTCAAAGATCAGATAGACATCGCGGCCGTCGGCATGCTCCGCAGAGTCTCTCACGGCACGAAGCTCCACCTCGGTAGAGCCCGACGGCACGCCGATCACCATGCGCAGCGACGGCGAGAACAGGCGCGAACCCGTGTGAACCATCTTGATCAGACCACGCATCATCTGCTCGCAAGCCGTAAAGTCGGCTATCACACCGTCGCGCAGCGGACGGATGGTGCGGATGTTGTCGTGCGTCTTCTCATACATCATCTTGGCCTCTTCGCCCACGGCAATCATCTTGTCGGTACGACGGTCCAAGGCCACCACAGAAGGTTCGTCAACAACTATCTTGTCATCGCTGATGATGATGGTGTTGGCCGTACCCAAGTCCATGGCTATTTCTTGAATAAATGAAAAAAATCCCATTGTTTGAAATAATCAGTCTGAGCACCCCTGCCCTGCGACAGAAATCCGGCAACAGCACAGAGGCGCTCAGACGGTTGAGTAATATGTGTTAATAAAAACTTTTTTGCCTGTAAAAATCGGATAACAGAAGCGGCTCTCAAAAGCTCCCTTCCCGTTGCTCACCGATTAAGCCTTCTCAAACCAGCTATGGATAGCGGTGTCGTAGTGGCTGCTTACACCAAAGGCACGCTCGGCAAACATCTTGCGATCTGCGATATCTGTCTGTGCGCCCTTCTTGTTGAGAATATCGAGCAGCACGCCATATTCAGCCTTGCTCGGCACGATGACCACATCTTTGAAGTTCTTGGCTCCGGCACGGATGAGCGAGATACCGCCGATATCTATCTTCTCGATGATATCCTGGGCAGAAGCTCCGCTGGCCACAGTCTGCTCAAAGGGATAGAGGTCCACAATCACCAAGTCGATAGAAGGAATCTCATACTCCTGCATCTGCTTACGGTCGCCGTCATTGTCGCGACGGGCAAGGATGCCTCCAAAAATCTTAGGGTGCAGGGTCTTCACCCGACCGCCAAGGATAGACGGATAAGTCGTCACATCTTCTACTTTCTGACAATCATAACCCAAGCTCTCAATGAAACTCTGGGTACCACCAGTGCTAAGGAATTTTACACCCTCCTGATTCAACTTTGCAAGGAGCTCCTCTAAGCCATCCTTGTGGAAGACTGAGATAAGCGCAGTCTTAATTTCTTTTGTTTCAGCCATATAATAACGTACGTTGTTGATTTAAGTTGCATCTTAAAAGTGGTGCAAAGTTACTAATTTTTAGGGAAAGAATACGCCGATTATCCATAATTTATAATAAGCTAACGTTAAAATGTCACAAGTCAAGCCGCCGTCCCTACCCTCTCCGCAGATTTTCCGAGGTATCGGGAAGGAATATTTTGGCCACAAAAGACACAAAAAGACAGAAAATTGATGGGGAGGCAAGACGGCGTTGGCCATCTCCGATGGCAAAGTCCACAGACAAATGATCTTTAGGTTAGGCAGAGGTGAGCGAGCAATGGATGGATGCGAGAGACATGAGGAATAACGGGATATGAATTGGAAAGACACTTTTGTTTTGTCAATTTTATTCTGATTATTCCGTGTCGAAATTTTCGACGAAATAGAATGATTATGAATTCGTTTCTTAACAAATATCCGTTTTTTTCGCCTTAAAATCCCAATCGTTTTGCGAAAAGGTAGTAATCGTGATGCGATTAGGTATTAATCGTCGTGCGATTACTACCTTATCGCAAGCCCAATCAGGCCGTTTTTCACTACGATTAGATACTAATCACAGGATCACAATTTGTCAACAATTTACAAGTGCTTCATTCACAGGCACTTTAAAACCACTCATTTTTCGCGTATTTCGCACCATGGATTTCTTTTTTTAAAATAACGCAAGCACAGAAGATCATTGTTCAAGATTTTTCAATTCCTTTTTGTGCCAATTCCTTTCACTTCTATTGCCTAAAAATAAGAATATGTACATGTGGAGATACTAATTGTGCGGCATCTGCGTTATTATTCACAGAAATCTATCGACACCCCCAAAAACCTTGGAGGCAAGCGGTCGCCAACTAACCATATTTACCATATTTCAAAAATTCTAACCCATCTATAATGAACACATTTCAAGACAAAGGCAGTAAAGCCTATCTCACTTCCATCGTCATGGTGGCAGTGCTCGGCGGATTACTCTTCGGTTACGACACCGCCGTCATCTCCGGTGCGGAAAAAGGTTTGCAGGCATTCTTCATGGGTGCCGGCGATTTCAGCTACACCAACGGCCTGCACGGGTTCACCTGTGCCAGCGCACTCATCGGATGTATCATCGGTTCGGCCATATCCGGTCTGCTGGCATCCAACTGGGGACGCAAGCGAAGCCTCATCTTCGCGGGTGTGATGTTTTTCATCTCGGCACTGGGAAGCATGGATCCGGAGTTTCTGTTTTTCAAGCACGGACAGCCCACGATGGACCTCCTCGTGGCGTTCAATATCTACCGCGTCATCGGTGGCGTGGGTGTCGGACTGGCTTCCGCCATCTGCCCCATGTATATCGGCGAGGTCGCTCCGAGCGGCATCCGAGGCATGTTGGTAAGCTTCAACCAGTTTGCCATTATCTTCGGTCAGCTCGTGGTCTACTTTGTCAACTTCATCATCCTTGGCGACAATGTCAATCCCATCATCGAACTGGTCAACGGCGTGAACCATATCGTGAACCCCGAAGCCGCCACCTGGACCATCGCCACGGGCTGGCGCTACATGTTTGGTAGCGAGGCCGTGCCCGCCGGACTGTTCACCATCCTCATCTGCTTCGTGCCCGAGACACCGCGCTACCTCGTGATGACAGGACAGACCGACCGCGCCCGCGGCATCCTCGCACGCATCAACGGCAGCCTGAAGGCCGACGAGATCATCGAAGACATCAAGAATACGCTCACCGAGAAGACCGAACGACTGCTGGCCTACGGCTGGGTGTGCATCTTCGTGGGCATCATGCTCAGCGTGTTCCAGCAGACGGTGGGCATCAATGCCGTGCTCTATTACGCACCACGCATCTTCCAGGATATGGGCATGTCCAACCCGATGGTGCAGACGGTCATCATGGGTGTGGTCAACATTACGTTCACCCTGGTGGCCGTATTCACCGTGGAGAAACTCGGACGCAAGCCCCTGCTCATCTGGGGTTCCATTGGCATGGGCATCGGTGCGCTGGGGGTGGCCCTGACGTTTGGCAATGCCGCGCTGAGCATGGTAACGATGCTGTCGATCATGGTCTATTCGGCCAGCTTCATGTTCTCATGGGGCCCCATCTGCTGGGTGCTCATTGCGGAGATTTTCCCCAACACCATCCGTGGCAAGGCTGTGGCCATCGCCGTGGCGTTCCAGTGGATATTCAATTGGATTGTGAGCTCGTCGTTTGTGCCTATGTTCAACATGCACCTCTCGGAGGGTGACGATTTCGGCCACTGGTTCACCTACGGACTCTATGGAACCATCTGTTTCATCGCCGCCATCTTTGTGTGGAAGATGGTGCCCGAGACCAAGGGCAAGACCCTCGAAGACATGAACAAACTCTGGAGACCGCAGGAATAGCGGTCTTCCGGGGGAGTATCTGATACAAAAACTCCATCTCCTCTGTCTCTCCGCCGATGGGAAACGCTTGGGTTTCCGATAGTCGGGAGTGACAGAAGAGATGGAGTTTTAAGTTATAGCGGGGAGTGGCGGGATTCGTTTTCCGCCTCGAATCTGTGTTTAGACAGAACTACATTAAAAACGTATCAGGGTTTGTGGCGTTACTTCCCCACCCTGAACCAGTCTGCGTCTATCCAGCCACGGTTGGTCGTTCCGGCCGGTTCCTGCGCCACCAAACCTATCTTGGCACCAATCCATTTGCCTTCGCGCATGGTGAACGGGCTACCGGCAGGTTTGAATTTCTGGCCATCATGACTGTAGGAGAACGTCACCTGTCCCGCAGCCACTTGCATGCGGAGATAGATTTCCTCATGGATGGCAAACTGATAGTCGTTTTCATCCTGTCCGGTCTTGTCCAGACGAGCGAGCGTTGTGACGGTTTCGGCTCCGCCCTTGTCGGCATTCTTGCAGGTGATTTGCTGCAGCTCGAAGTGATCGCCCACCCGTTTCACCACCAGCGCACTATAGTCCAGCCCCATCATGATGATGCCACCATATTGGTTTTCGGCCTTGGCAACGAACTTAAACTTGGTGGTCGCCGTGAAATTGTCGGCCGGTGTTTTCTGTAACAGCAGGTTGGGGGTGTGCCATATCGGGCGGTTGCTTTTCCAGGTGTATAGCCGGAAGCAGCCGAGCGAGGTGGGCATGCCAAACGATTGGTCGTAGTTGGCGTGCCATTGCCATTGCTGCCCGAGCGTCGGGGCATCAAACTCGTCGCTCTCCTGGGGATTGACAATGGTCATCGACGACGATTTCGGCTTGCGATAGGTGGTGTATGGCTCTCCGCAATAGCCCGACTTGGGCACACGTCCCATCACGGGCCAGTTGTCTTTCCAGGTCACCGGCTGCAGGTGCACCACGCGACCATAGGCCCCTTTGTCCTGAAAGTGCATGAACCAGTCCTCTCCTTGTGCGGTGTGTACCCATCCGCCCTGGTGGGGTCCGTTGATATTCGTGTGGCCCTGAGCCAGCACCTTCTTGGCCTCGTAGGGTCCGAAGGGCGATCGCGAACGCATGGCGACCTGAAATCCCGTGGGCACTCCGCCGGCGGGAAACATCACCCAGTACCAGCCATCGCGCTTGTAAAATTTCGGTCCCTCGCAGGTACGGTATTCCGTTCCGTTGCCGTCGAACACGATGGTGGGGTCCCCGATGGCCCGTGTGCCGTCGGCCGACAGCTCCCGCACAGTGATGACCGAGGCAAACCGGTTGCGGCTGTTGGCCCAACCGTTTACCAAATAGCACCGGCCGTCATCGTCCCAGAGCGGGCAGGTGTCTATCATGCCTTTGCCTTTGATGACCAGCACCGGCTCGTCCCACGGTCCGGCGGGGTTCTTCGCCTTCACCATGAACACGCCATTGTCGGGGTCTCCCCAGTAGATATAGTACTCGCCGTTGTGATAACGGATGGCCGGTGCCCACACACCGTTGCCGTGAGCGGGTGCGCCGGAGAACAGGCTGTCGGGCGTCAGCCGCCTGACAGCATGTCCGATGATTTCCCAATTCACCAAGTCCTTGGAGTGCAGCACGGGCAAACCGGGCGTGCAGTTGAACGAACTCGCCGTGAGATAATAGTCATCGCCAACGGCAATGACATCCGGATCGCTGTAGTCGGCGTTAATAACGGGATTGGTATAGGTGCCGTCACCATTGTCTGGGCACCACACCTGCGACCGATATTGTGCCGCCCCCAGCATGGGCCACGACACGATGAATGCGAGTATCATCCTTCTCAACATACTGATCATTTGCTCTATAGATTTCAATAATTAGTCCTTAAATAATTGTTGTTTTGTT
The DNA here is from genome assembly GCA_016901395.1 of Prevotella sp. GTDB lineage: Bacteria > Bacteroidota > Bacteroidia > Bacteroidales > Bacteroidaceae > Prevotella. Next base: position 62,627 of record JAEAMQ010000008.1, read on the forward strand.
CAATAAGTATAGATGATAAATCCATTGAGTATAGAAGTTCTATCCAATGAATATAGAAGACAACTCCAATGTGTATAGAAGACCTATCCAATGAATATAAAAGACAAATCCAATGTGTATAGAAGACCTATCCAATGAGTATAGAAGACAACTCCAATGCTGGCGTGTGTATTCTTCAATCTTTCCTTATCATCTGTGAAACATAAAACCGATTACCCCAGACACCATCCTGTGTCCGGAGTAATCTCAATTCATTTTCATTCTCTCACTCCCCATTTTCTCACCTGACAACACAGTCTTCCTGCTCATCTTCTGATGTCATTTCAGCATCATATCCATGCCTACCTGCTCATCTTCCGATGTCATTTCCATCTGTTTATCCTGGTAATCA
>JAEAMQ010000087.1 GCA_016901395.1 Prevotella sp.
AGAATAACACAATACAGAAAGCTGCAACGATGAAGTCGGCAACTCGCTTGAAGTCACGTCCTATCTCGCTCATGCCATCTTCAATGTGTATGTCCTCATTATATGTCGTAGTTTGAATATACTCAGAATATGGGTTGTTCATACGATTAGGTTTACTTTTGGTTAATTAACGCAATAAAAATGTTATTATTATATTTATTGCAAAGTTATTCTGTGTTTTTTTATGAAATTAGAATGAGGGTGAACTCTAAACTGAATGTATTTTTCTTGTGTGCATTTCTTAGGATGATAGATTAAAATTTTTTGCCAAACATGATATTGATAAACGTCTTGATGAGTATCTTGAGATCAAACCACCAAGAGCGGTGTTCCAGATAATACAGGTCAAGTTCCAACCGACGAAGCATCTTTTCCATTGTATCAGTGTAGCCATTATATAATGTAGCGTAGGAGGTGACACCTGGACGAATCTGGTAGAGGAACGGATACCTGGGGTCGTGCTGTATAATCTGGTCAATATAGAACTTGCGCTCGGGACGAGGCCCGATAAATGCCATATCGCCCATGATGACATTCCACAGCTGCGGCAGCTCGTCGAGATGATGGTCACGCATAAATCTTCCAATCTTGGTCATGCGGTGGTCTTTCTCATGGCCAAAGAGCTGTGGGCCATTTTTCTCGGCATCCACACGCATGCTGCGAAACTTGTAAATGGTGAAGGGCCGGCCAAATCTCCCAATACGCTCCTGCTTGAAGATGGCGGGCCCTCCGTCTTCACGTTTGACAAGAATAAAACAAATCAGAAAAAGAGGAGAAAAAATAATCAAACAGATTACAGCTGTGGTAAAATCAACAAGACGTTTAATATTACGTTCAAGTTCGTTCATACCATCAGGTATAAACCTTTTATTATTGATGTCGCCATTATATTTGATGTAATCTGGTAAACCTTCTATCATTCTATCATTAGGATGTTTTTAAAGATAACGTCCATTTGTTAACAATATTGCATAGTATAAGAAGAATTCATCAAATGTAATATGCTAATGTTCCCCCCTATATATTATTCTTGATGTATGCTCTGACGGCATAGTGCAAATAATAATAACACGACTTAAAGAAACCAATATGTTCTACTTGGCGATATATATTCCACTGCCATGAGAGCACCTTCAACTTATTTGAAGTGATGGAGGAAGGACGCAGTCGATAGAGAGCCGTCACAGTGTTGGTATTGCGAGCAATGAAGCCCTTGGCAAGGATGGCCAGCCACATGGCATAGTCCTCGTGGTGAATATCAAGAATATTGACTGTCCCAACCTTATTCCGGTCATAGATACCGGTAAGATTTCCAATAACATTACCATAAAGCAACTGATCGTAACTTACACTCTCTGGAGCTCTAACTACACGATTGGATCGTTTTCCATCCTCTGCCATCTTTTCATAGTTAGAATAAACAGCTGCGACTCCATGGTCTGCAAAAAGTTTTAGTTGCTCATTAAGTTTAGCAGGCAGCCAACAGTCATCGCTGTCAAGGAAAGCAATGAATTGTCCCTGCGCCTCACAGAGCCCTGCGTTACGGGGAGCAGAAGGTTGCTGAATATGGTTAGTATTAAATAGAAGTCGGATACGAGAGTCCTGTTGACAATATCTTTTTACGATTTGGACAGAATCGTCGGTTGAGCCGTCGTCAACGACAAGAAGTTCCCAAAAAGTATAGGTTTGTGAAAGGACAGAGTCTATTGCTTCGCCAACATATTTGGCGGAGTTGTACATGGGCATTATGATGGACACGAGTCCGTCTTTCATTACCTTATATATCTTTTCTTTTTTAATAAAACGGAAGGGATAGAATATTATTTTACGAACATTTAAAATGTATCATATATTTTGTTCTATCTATAGTCTCTGATAAAGAATTTAACTATTGTGGCAAAAATACGGGTCGAGAAGAAAAGGAAATTATAGTCCAGAGGTTGTTGCATCCATTGTCGGATATATGCAATAATCAGCCTTGACAGAATCTGTACTTTCTCTGAATACCGGATTGATGAACGTGACGCAGACTTCTCATGTTGCCGTATATAGTAAACAGCATCTGGGGACGAAAGAGAAATTGCCCTTATACGGTTAGACAGGGCAAACATAAACAACGAATCTTCACCCAAACGAAACGAAGTGTCAAACCTGACATCGCCAATAACATGCCTTGGTATAAGTTTCCCACAGGCAGAAGAGAGTAAACTACGCAGACTCCAGAGCGAAGGATTTACCTTGTGGATATTGTCAGCATAGGCTGTAGTGAGGAAATGTGAGACTTGTTCCCGTGTTGTATTATTTATCTGCAAAAAGTTAGCTTCGGCAATAGTATCTTCCGAAGATATTTCGAACAAAAGATTAAGATAATTCTCACTGATCCAATCATCATCATCAATAAAGCAGATGTAATCTCCCTGGGCCTTCTCAAGACCTATATTACGTGCATTTGATACGCCTGCAATATTGCTTTGTAAAATGATAACATTAAAATCAGAATAAGGCTGTACATAATCATTGATAAGACTACGATAAGGTTCATCACATCCATTTAGTACAATAATTACTTCCAGCATGCTGTGATCCATCGTTTGCATAGCTATCGAATCTATACATTGTTTAAGCTTACTGTCTGGCTTATAAGTGGGAATTATGATAGTGATTTTTGCAGCCATTCTGATGTTCTTTTTTTTATAACCTCAGAAATAGTTGAATATTATCTAATGATATAACAAAAGTGAGGAAAAATAACTAACTTTGTAAAAAACAAAGTCTTATGAGGTATCATCAACGGAAAGTTTGGATCGCAATCTGCATAGTTCTTGTAATGATGGGAGGAGCGGTTGCCGTTTGGGCCTTAAGTGTTCCAAACTCAATGAGAAGCGAACAAGTTTTGCCTTCATACAGTTTGGTATGGCAAGATGATTTTAACGAATCCCAACTTGACACCACCCGCTGGAGCTACGTGAAGCGATACCCATGGAAGCCTTTTACAACAATGTCTAAACATAAATCTTTATATGATCTAAGAAATGGCAGGCTAAGATTATATTGCAGGATAAATAAAGGTTTAGATAAAACGGACACCGCACTATATATCACAGGAGGTATTACGACAAGAAACAAGTATGCCTTTAGTTTTGGGAAAATAGAAGTAAGAGCCCGTATTATGGGAACTCAGGGAACATGGCCTGCTATATGGACGTTAACAGAGGACTGGGATAATAACACTTTCGGCAGTAAGGGATATGCAGAAATTGACTTGATGGAGTCTATCAATCGTGATGCCACAGCCCATCAAACAGTACACAATTATTATATTGACTTCTTAAAGAAACAGCAACACAACAAATACCATGTAGAGCATCCCATCAATTTTCGTAAATATAATGTATATGCTGCAGAAATACTTCCAGACCGTATCATTCTTTCCATTAACGGAAAAACAACATTAGTGTATCCGAAAATAGAGACGGCTGCCAAAGAAGGACAATATCCCTACGGCAATCTGCAGAATCTATTTATCGAGATGCAGTATGGCGGAACATGGGTAAAGACCATTGCCCCCAAAGAGCTACCGGCCTATATGGATATAGATTGGGTGAAAGTGTATCGTTATAACGGTGCGAAGTAGCGAAGAAGTAAGACGAAGAGAGAGAGTTCCAACATCAGCAAGAAGAGAATTGGGATTCAAGGACTGAAAATCATAAAGAGAAGTATGGGAGACTCTAACCATCTATTACCCCGGAAACATCCTGCAAGGTACACAGTCTATTTCATCATCTATGCAGTATTCACACCCGACACGAAAGGGGCTTTATGCAATAAGATTTTGGAAAAGAACAAGTCTGAATGGTTTTGACACGGGGTTTCCTCTATATCTTGTCACCCTTAAGCCAATCTTATAGCTTGCTGACCATTGCCTGATGGCCTTATTTTGTAGCACTTATTCTGGTTAGAGACAGCCCAAACATCGTGACATTGCCACCACAACATCTTATTTCTTCACCAATAGCACTCGTTTTCTACAGCTCCGGCAGCCTTAGGTTTCTCGTTAATACTGGGTTCTACCCAATAAGCATTGCACAAGGGGGAATACTGGGAATAATGATAGACATTGGCTGGGTCAAACCAACGTTTGCCCTTGATACCGAACAAGAGTTGCAGCGAACCTCCCAAGTGGAAACCTTTCTTACCCATGCGTTTGGCATGAGCCGCAAGTGGAAATCCGTATGCACCACAACCAATAAGTGCCACATCATAGTCGACCTGATCCATCTTTGTTTCCATATCATGTAATGCATCAAACCATGAATCAAACCCCTGGGCCTCGTTGCCGATGCTCTGAACGGCCTGTATGGTTGTAAGAGAGGCAAACTCTGGCAATATGTTGGGATTGGCAAACAATTTGTCGCGGTGTTTGTATTGTTCTTCAATGGTTTTGGCAAAAGGATGAACCACAAGAACGCGCTTGCCACGAAGACTTTTAGTCCATGGCTCCTGACTCCAAAAAGGCTCAAGAAATCTGAGACGCACCAATTGCGCCTGCTGAAGTTCTGTCTTGTAAAAGCGTTCCTGATCCACCCATGAGCCAAGCACGTCTACCAGTTGCATATCCTCGAGCATCAATCTTGAAAATTTCTCGAATCCTTGCCGTGATGGATTGAAGAACCCTGCATTGATACTTAAAGCCCTGATTTGGCTTTTGGTCCACCACCACTTGGGAGTCTCGCCTTTAATGCAACCGAGCAAATGTTCTAAGCCCTTATATCTTGTCTGACCTACATAACTCGTCACCACATCAATCTCGCCACTGCCAAATCTTGCTACCATAGTCGGAGTTGGTGCTTCTACCATACGACTAAGTAATCTTGACACTTCATCGGCATCGGCAAGCATGGAGGGATGTGGTTGATAACCAACAGGTGGGAAAAATCGGGTGTAGCCTTTACGCAAAGTTGCCACAACAATGTCTGTAAGAGTCATAGTCTTTGATTTATTCATTGAATGCCACGAGCTTTGCAGATGGCAAGATAGAGTTTGGGAAAATAGAGGCGCATCTTTCTCAAAGCCCACGTCAAAGGGTATTTGGATGGGAAGTTACGCTTCATCAGTAAGAGGTACTCCGCATCGGAGTGGAGTGGATGAGAGAGGTATGCCCGGCGCTGGTTAAGGTTCATGGCCATAAGTTTGGACATCTCGTCGACAAGCGACGGATGGTCATAAGGACATGTGCCGCAGACCTGTGCCGTAATGTAGGCTGGAAGCCCATGGCGACGTGCCGTAAGCGCATAGTCGTTGTCAGCTCCGCCATGACGGTAACCCTCGTAAAAGATTCCGATGCGGTCGACCACGGTCTTGTGTACGAGCAACATATTAGCATTGGTGATGTCTACGAGTTGCGGTGTCCCCGTCGGGGCAAGCCGATGGAGCCGTCCCTGACGGTCAAAGCAATCGCCACTATAGGTGATGATCTCCGGATGGGACTCGTCACAGGTCACGCCAGAATAGATGCCAGGCAAGCCGTTCCGCTCCAGACAATAATGGTGGGTGTCGAGGAGCTCATCAAACAGAGATAGGAAAGCGAAGGTGTCGTCATTGGCCAGCAAGTAGAAATCAATTCCAGCGTGCCGTGCCATGGCCGCCCGCCAAGCTTTTCTCATCCCCCCAGCCCAATAGAGCTGGCCGTTGCCAGGGATGATGGTAATATCGTGACCGACAAAACGTTCGGTCACCGCTATCGGCGTACCATCAGTACAGCCGTCATCGGTGAGATACACGGCTAACGACAAACTGCTGTTGTGCCTGCGATTATAATCGTCCTGGGCTTCAAACAGGCAGTCAAGGCACCGCAATGTCTTAGCTTTGCGATTGAAACAGGTTAGTATGACAGATATGTTCATCGTTTCCTCCTATGCTGCGTCTTGTTTTTTATAATCTCCACCACCAGACTTATCAAGCGTCTGGGGCCAATCATCGTGCGTGCCTTGAACAATCCTTTTTGATAGTAATGATAAAAAAGCGTGTATCGGTCTATGGGTCGGGGCGGCGGGGCAACCTGCGACGTATCGTAAAGCCAGATTCCTTGCCCGTGACGTTCGGCAAGCACGTTAGCTACCAGTGGACGGAGCTCGGTGGAGAAACTGCGCATCTGCCGATAGGGCAGACACCGGGTGGAAAACACATAGCGTCTGAAGACACACGTGGGCTTTTCGCCATAGAGATCGAACGAACACTCCTCGGGTGGCAAGCCAAACAATGGGTCCCTGGACTTTGGCTCGAAAAACCCATCATAGGCCATTGTCACCTCGTCAAGCATGGGCAGGCGAAAACTATCCATCCGCCCGGTCATAAGACCCACCTGATGGAGTGACTCCACTCTTTCGGTGTTCTCGCCGGCATCGCCATTATTAGTAGACATCGAGTGGTAAGGAAAGACGAAGTACCGGTCGTGTTCCATGCAGTAGCGAGTGTGGTATTTCAGCCACGACTTGTCAGGCCAACTATTGATTTCGCGGGGCAGGTGGGGTAAATTGAAAGGTTCCCAGTGATTGTCATACCAGGCCTTGAACTCCAACCATTGCGACTTGAGCCATACCTCGCCCCAGGATTGGGCACAGTTCATGAAATAAACGTCGTAGGGCATACTCACCGGCTCGAAAGGAAGGTCGTTCTGGTAGTTGAGTGCAAACCCATATAGGCTGACACCTGCAATGCGGCTGTCATCCTTATATTTCGCGGCGCAGGCCTTGGCATAGAGATAAAACGAGGGCGCGACTGTGATATCGTCTTCAAGAACGATAAGAGCATCGAAACAATCGAAGAGCTGTCCGAGAGACAGGATATGGTTGCGGGTGCCTAAGTTGCTGGTATGGGTGATGACCCTCTTCTCGCCATGGGGCCATTGGTAAGCAGCAGCCCATTGTTCCAACTCTGTAGTAGGGCCCTTATCGATGGAGAATATCAATGTCGCGGGCTCGGGATAATAGGCCTGCTCCAAAGACTGCACTTGGCGTCGGAGGCTGTCTATGCGGTCATAGGCCAATGAGACGATTGCTGTCTTCATAGGCTCTCCCCCCTCTCCTGTTTGATGAATTCTCTGATGTCTCCCATCTGGCTGACATGCTGTCGGAGCCATTTGTCGTCCCTTTCCCACCACGCGCTTTTCTCCAGAACAGCTATCTCTTCTGACGAGAACCTATACCGGATGACTTGCGCTGGTACGCCACCAACGATAGCATAAGGAGGCACGTCCTTGGTAACAACCGCACCTGTGGCAATGACCGCACCGACTCCTATTCGAATACCTTGCAGAAGCCTTACGTCTTCACCAATCCACACATCAGCACCAATAATAACGTTTCTTCCTTCTACCTCCCTTTCTTCATTAAAAGAGTTCTTATTGACAAAACTTTCACTGCACTGTTTAGCTGTACTATAAAAAACGGGCGACGTGGAGACATAGATGTCTGTGGGATGGGTATAGCATACCACCCGCACTCTATCGGCAATACTGCAGAACTGTCCTATTCGGCAGTTAGGCAGATAGCAGTCCCGGTTGATATAGGTGTAGCGTCCTATCTCACTATGTCCCACCACAGTACCGGTATGAATGACATTATGCCCGCCAAAGTTTGTGTCAACATTCCATCTTGCGAAAGGAGAGACAAACACATCTTTTCGACGGAGCTTAATGCTTTGCCACAAGCGCCAACCTAATTTCAGGAAGCCCAGAATGTCTATGTGTATATAGTCCATGTGCTATTTCTTTTTTATGATATTAGTAAAACGCTGCCGTTCCTTACTGTTGAAAGTAACAAACCATGCAAACACGGCACCACATAAGCAGGTCAATGGAATTGTTGCCAAGAAACGGTAGTGGGAATCAGATATATGTCGCAAGCCCATGGCTAACAACAACATGAAAGCGATAAGCCAAAAGTTAGCTATAAATACGGTTTTTATATAATTCCTGACATTGAGCCCTGCCATGATATGCATATAGGGTAATCTTGCCAAGGCAACAATTGCCTCAATAGCCATAAAGCATATCATGACACTTTTTACCCCAAATCCTCTATGAAGCAGCATATAGGCTATAACCAGGAGTAATACTTTCGGAGTATACATGATAAGGGTGTACGTCTTGATTTTGCCAATAGCTTGATTTGCAGAATTGAGTCCAGAAGTGAATTGGTCTATCAGAAACACAGCCAACAAGCTATTGCAAAAGAGAGTGGTATGAGGTGGAATGTTCCCCAACCACAGGTGTAACACACCATCCATTTCCACCATGAGAGGTATAAAGAGGATTGCCATCATACAAACTATGATTTTACTTGCTTGTTCTGCCATTCTGAGCATCCGGCTTCTATCCCCCAGCCCTTCAGCTTTCATCATTTGCGGATTCATGGCATTGATGATAGACGAGGCTATAAACTGTACCGCCGTGAATAATTGGTTGGCAATGCCATAAGAAGCATTGATAATAGTGTTGAAAAAATAATTCAGCAACCATGCAAGTCCTTGGTTTCGAGCAATAATCACCCCCATACCATAGGTAGTCCATCCGGCAAATCCGCTGAGTCGTTTGATTTGTTGTCGATTGATATCATGGCTGAAGTGACGAAGCGAACACTCGGGATATTTTGTGATACAATAAGTAGAAAACACTATAAATTCAAACACCATGATTGCCAGCAGCATCAAGGCATAGGCGATGAGCTTGTCTATAGACAGAGATGGCAGCAATAAAACGATACCAAGTTTCAGGAATCCGTCCAGCATTTCTACACATGAGATAAACACTATATTCTCTCTGGCTATGAGTAAAGCTTTGAAAGGAGCTGTGAGAAAGGTTAAAAACAGGATGGCACTCACTGTTTTATATATAGCGTGGGCCGCTCCCCATCTCCCATCATCAATATTGAGAAAAGATGGAGACACGATTGGTTCTTCTACAGACAACAGCATAACCAGCAGCGATGCTCCTAAAAGAAGGTGCAGGAAGATGCAATTGGCAAAAGTCTTCCGCACTTCAGGTGCTGTTTTGCTACCGTAATCATAAGATAAATGCCTTTGGGTGGTCACTACCATAGCATTAGTAATAAATCCCAAAAAGATAACAATTCCCCCAATGACAGACATAATACCATAATCAGCGTGTCCCAGAATGTTCAGGACAAGCCGTACAGTATACAACGAAAGGCAGGTATTGACCACCGCCTTAGTGTACTGGGCTATGGTATTAACAAATATCCGTTTCGTCGGTTCCATTTGCAAGAGTTTCTTCCTTAGTCGTCATAGATGTCAGTTCCGAGGCATGCCAATAAGCTACAATAAACAAAGGTATTATGTTGTAATAATACATTTGGGTCGCTCGCTCATAAAATATAGCAACGGCCAACAGCCACATACCCAAAAGAGACCGTTTGGAGCGCGAGTCAATGGCCATGCTGATATAGAAGAGAACAGACAACACTAATCCCACAAAGCCGTAGTTGAACAAAAACACTCGGTATCCGGAATTACCAAAGCCATACTTCTCCACCGTATAGTCACGCCCAAACAAGATGTCATCCGACTCCATGAATTGGTCAAACTCATCCTCAAACGAGCCAGACACGCGATTATCTCCCGTGAGTTTTCCCTCATCATTAATTTCCAAACGAGCTAAAATAAGTTCGTTGAGCAGATTGTTCCCGTCATTATAAAAGTATGCTCCAATGCCCACTGATGATATTACAGAAACTATCAATGCCAACTTCACAAAGACATGCTTACGTTGCATCCACAACCCCACAAAGATGATGAGAATAAACAATATGTATGCAGCAAGTGAAAAAGACATTATCAATGCAGCTATCATCAAGATGTTATACCATCTGTGCCATTTTCCTATTTGTGTAAACAACAGCAATGCACAAACGGTGCCAACGTGTCCTGGTTCCAAGAAAATAGAACGGAAGCGAGGAAAAAGTTCTACGGCATTGGTGTCTACTAAGAAAAAATAATAGTTTGAAAATGTATATATGCTGTCTCCCATAGCATAATTGGGAAGCGGATAGCCCAAAATATAGAGCATATAGGCTGGAATGGATATGGCAAGGATGCAACCAATACATATACTCAAGCTTCTGGCAAGTCGGTTTCTGTATTCTTCTTTTAGCGATAGTAAGGTGAAAACTATGAAACTATGGAAGCAAGCTGCTATGAAGGCATTAAAGCCATCACCATTGGTGATGAGCTGATATATCAGATAAACAAGAAAAATCAACGTGCCCCATTGTCGTGTATTAGCTTCATACAAAGAGTCGTTGAGTGTCCGTGATATGAGCCATGAAAGCACAAGGGGAATACATGCCACAACACAGTATACCGTAGCCAAGGACCACATGAACCAAATGCTCAGAGATCCAAAGAACGCTATCAGCATACCCAAGAACATCAGGTTAAAGGCTATGCCCGACTTCCTGATGATAAAGATATTCCCCAAATTGATTTTCATAGGCTACAACTTGGGTTTGGAAAACAACTGTAGCAGGTCTTCGCGAAGGAAATAACACGTAGTGAGGATAAAAGCAAGAAACATAATGCCTATAACAAATATCATACGCTTAGGCCCAGCCGGTCTCAGAGGCACCGATGCACCTTGTATCACGGTAAAGGCGGGAGTACGTTTTTGCAGATTGGCACGGGCACCTTGCAGCTGCGTATTGAATGCTGTATAGGCATTGAACTTGAGTTGCATATCATTTTCCAAATCTTCCTCTTTCAGTTTGAAACTTGAGAGAATGACATCTGTATTGGCATCCGAATAAGAGCCATAGGTTTGTCTCACGCGTTCGTAATCAGCCTTTGCCTTTCGCGTAAGCTTATCATAGTAGTCCACATCCTGCTGAGCTTTGTTGGTGCGGTACTGTGTGATAAACGACTGCAATCTCACTCTTACAGAATCAGCCATCGTGGCACTGATCAACGGGTCCTGATCCTTCACCATAATAGAAACCACATTGGTTTTACGGTCCACGTTGCATACGATGTCTCTACGCAGTCTCTCGACGATTCCTGACTCTTTCTCCGACAATCTGAACGGGTCGGCTCCCGTTTTCCCTTGCTTTCTACCCACACCAATCACCGGAGTCTGCTTTGGCATGACAGAATTGAAAGCCCGCATCAACCAAAGACGTGGATAATCCCATGGGCTCCGCTTCTGATGTTTCGTGAGATAGGTATAATAATCTGTTGTCAGCTTTCCATCCTGTGTGGTCACTTTGATTGTAAAAAGCGATACTATGAAATCCGAACTACTCAGCAAATCAGGATAAAGCATCGGATAGATGGCATCCGAAGACTGCATGTTGCCCAAATTTATGCCAAAAGAAGATGCCAGCGAGCCTAACGTTCCGCCTGTAGTCTCGCTAAGTCCGGCCTCTGGGGCAAGGCTTACCGAAGACTGGTAAAATCGGGGTTCAGGTATAATCCATACACATGCCAGCACAAAAGCTACAGTCAGCGAAAGAACATATCCTTTCTTATGGCACCACAACTTGGCGGCAATTTCCCGCAAGTCTATCGTATCTTGGTTGTTATTCATCTTTTCTCTTTATTTGGTCAGATTGACAATAGTCGCAATCATCGCGGCGATGCTGGCCATACCCGAACCGAGGCTCATGGTCTCGGCGATGCTCATCTTACGCGAAATCTTGCTCGGCACTACAATTTCACAGCCCGGCTGTATCTTAGCACCCTGACTCACCTTGCCTACCATACCGTTCATATAGATGATATAGACACCGCTCTTGCGGGCATTCTGCGAAAATCCGCCCGCGGTGTTGATGTAATACTTGGCCCGTTTCCCTTTCTCAAAGGCCACGGTGTTGGGATACATCACCGCACCGTTGATCTTCACCGTGGCAGTATATTGTGGCAGGATGAGCTTGTCGCCGGCACGAAGCACGATGTTGGCATCGCTGCTGGGGTCTGCGAGTGCTTTGTCGAGCTCAATTCCCACGGGAATCGTGTTGGGTATCTCAAACTTCTTCAGCTGCGTGCTGGATGCCTGCTGACTCATCTGCTGGATGCTTCCGGCATTGTTGCTGCTGGCGGCAAGCTCCAACAGCTGCTGCTGCAACTGCTCCTGCTGCATCTTCAAGGCTGCCTGCATGCGGGCACGCTCCACCTCGTTGGGCACCCGTTCCAAGCGGGCACCTTTGATATAGGCCAGGTCTGTCACGCCGCCGGCCATCTTCAGCAGGTCGGTGAGACGGGCATTGCGCTTGGGAATGGTATAGTTTCCGGCAAACATCACTTCGCCTTCTATCGTCACGTTCTGTTGTTCGGAGTAGGCGGGGCTCTTGCGGATATAGACCTCGTCAAACGGCATGAGGGTAAATCCCGGCTGACCATCTACCACAAAACCATCTTTCAATGCGAAGCTGTAGGTCTTGGCAATGATGCTGTCTGTCGTCATCGCCTTCGGGTCGCTCACCCTCCGCGCCACATCGACCTTCACCATCGAAGCCGTCTCCTTAAGACCACCGGCCTGGAGCACAAAATCTTCCAACGTCTCGTTGTCGGCATATTTGTAGATACCGGGATATTGCACCTCGCCATGGATGGTGATGGTGCGTTCGGTCATCACTACATCCTTGCTGGGAATGAAGAGCACATCGTTTTCTTTCAATGGAATGTCGGCCACCCTGCCACTCATGATGCCCTCCACATCGACGCTCACCACCTCCAATGTGCGGTCGGCCTTCATGCGGTGCATCACGGCACGGTTGGTGAAAGCGGCTTCAGTGAGACCCTCGGCATGCTGTATGAGGGTGCGCACACTGTTGATGTTGTCGCCCATCTGGTACATACCCGGGCGGAACACGGCTCCCTTCACCTCCACCGTGTTCTGATAACGGGGCAGAATGGAGTCTACGCTCACGCTGTCGCCGTCGGCGATGCGGAAACTGCTCATGTCAAATTCCTCGACATTGAACACCGCATATTCCCGTCCGGTCCTGCGATTGACGCGCACAGACTTGGTATAGGCATCGCCGGCAAAGCCTCCGGCATATTTCAGCAGGCTCTCCACACTCTCGTTTTTCTTCATCTCGTAGAACATCGGGCGTTTCACTTTGCCCGTGATATTCACCAGACAGTCGTATGGCCCCACGATAATCACGTCGCCATCGGTCAGCCGGACATTGCCCGTCATCTTGCCGTTGAGGATATAATCATAGATGTCGCACACGCTCACTAATCGGTTCTGGCGATAGATCTTGATGTTGCGAAGCGTACCCAGGTCGTTGGTTCCGCCTGCCATATACAGGGCATGAAACACGCTGGCAAAGGCCGAGAGTGTATAGGTGCCCGGCGTTTTCACCTCTCCCATCACGTTGATAGAGATGGTGCGGGTCTGGCCGAGTGATATTTTGATGTTGCTGCTCTGGTAGCGGGCTCCCAGACGGCTGCGTATACGGGCGTTGGCCTGTGCCACAGTAAGTCCACTCACCTGTATCGGACCAAAATTCTCTACCACGATATCTCCGTCGGGAGACACCGAGGTCTCTATCGACTTCTGCGAAGCTCCATAGATATCGATAATCACCGCATCGCCAGGACCCAATCGGTAGTTCTGCGGTGTGGCTATATTCATGGCCGGTTCGAAGGTGAGATCCTTGTTGTTGAAGATATCCCGACCAAACACCTTGCTCTTTTCCTTCTTCTCATTTTCCAGCAATTTCTTGAGCATCTCAATGGAGTCGGCAGGTGTCATCAGGCCCAGCTCTGCCTGCATCCGCAGGAAGTCGGAGCTGTTCTCATCATATTGTTCTTTCCATTCTGTGTTATCCTGTATGCGCTGCGACGTTGTCGTGGCGCGCACCTGCTCGCTCTGCTGTGTCTTCTGCTTGTCGTAGGTCTTGCCATTGTTGGTGCGCAGACGGGTATCAGCATTGGTTTTCTGCTCTACAGTGCCCAGTCCGGAGCCATTGGCCTGTCGCTCATATTTCTGCCGCACCCGGCGAATTTGCGAGATATCAACACCGCTTTGCATCAGTTTGGTCACAATCTGAGCCTGCGAAGTGCCCTTTGCCACCTCTTGTTGCACAAATTCCGCTACCTGTGTGTCGGTCATGGAAGACTGAGCCATCATACCCGAAGGGCATAAGGCTATCAGCATAATACATATAATGAGTTTCTTCATTATGGTTCAGTAATAAGTTTAAATGCTGACGATATAACCGATTTTTCCTTAATTTATTGCCAGCATTTCTGCAAAGTTACAATAAAAATAGGTGAATGACAAAGAGTTGACTCTTTTTTAGGCCGTATTTCTCCGCAGGAATGTCCCTGCCGATAGAAAATGTCCATAACCTTCTTCGCCGTTTCTAGTTCATCCTGCAGGGTGTGGGGTAGGGTGGAAAACCAGCAGAAATATTGTAAATATAGCGGAAAAACTTGTCAGTATAAGACAATATACATTATATTTGCAATAATCAATATACGAGTTGTTAAATCCTGTTTATGGAAATAATAACAAATATTTTAAGTACTATATATGTATATTTTTGAACCCATATCTACCGAAGACATCCTCAAACGATTGTCAGTCAACTGCCGTTTGAGACGGTTGGAGAAGAACATTTCGCAGAAGTCGCTCTACGAAACCAGTGTGGGGGGGGCCACTCTCCACCATACAGCGGTTTGAGCATACTGGTGAGATTTCACTGGCCAGTTTTGTGAAAATAGTGCGTGTCCTGGGCTATGCGGAGGACATGATGGAACTGATAGGCAAACCCCAAATATACAAGTCTTGACGAAATGGTCAGGATAAATAAGAACAAAAGCAGAAAGCGAGGAACAGATGAAAGACATTGACTCACTCAAGGTGGTGTTTCATGGACTCAATCCTTTGCTGAAATTGAGTATCGTCGGCACGTCGGGGATGGCTTGTTAAATAGGAAAACAGTTCTTCTCCTACCGCAAATATTGCCCAAAGTTTGATACCAAAGGGATAATCATAGACGTTTGCTCCAAAATTCCCATAAGGGTAGAGGAGTGTCAACGTGATAAATGCATTGTGTTTTTGTATACGCCTAATACAATATTAAAAAATTCTCACAGTGCAGTTTCTCAATCCGGTTTTCACTTATTTTCGAAAGATGTTAAAGCAATCTTAGCTTGGTACAGCATTTGATTCTAACAATTCTCTAATTGGTATAAAACTTAACTCTGGATTATTTTTGAAACATTCCACAATCATTTCCAACCATGAAGCATATAGATTGTTTTCATCATAGTCAAAATCCCAAAAGTCATGTATTCCTCTTAAAATATCTTCGTCAGGATTGATAAGTAATGTTTTTATTTGTTGATGACTCAAAAGTAATTCTCTAACAATGTGAGGATACGGTTTTTCAAGTTTTTTCCCATTAATGACAGTACATTTTCCCCCTGCTGAAAAATCATCTCGCATGTTTGGACACAATAAGGAATAACTGTTGCAGAGCCATAAAGAAATTGGTCTGTAACGATTATGTGAATCTTTTTGATAAAGGCTTCTAAATAAAATACATGCTCTAGCCTGAATGATACTTTTTTCTATTTTCGATAAATCATTATAGAAAGACAAATTTACACTAGTCGACTCTCCCATCCACCAAGGCATTTCGTATTTATGTTCTGCTTTAGCTTTTTGAAGATAATATTCTCGAACCTTTGAGATTTTCATATTTTCTTCGAATTGCCTAAAGTCATCATACTTAGTATTCATTTTAGAGAAAATATTATCTTCTTCTGAAAGATTCATGTCAATGAGGTATCTTGGTGAATGTGTAACAGCAATGTTACTCAAACATTGCTGGTATGGCTTGCATCGAAATTCTGGGATTCCACCTAATTTACCAAATAACATATAAACACGGTCTGTGTTTATATCACGAGTACTTTCTACAATACTACTTCCTGTCGATGTCCATGCATCTTTTTGAGTAGACTTTACTTCGACACCATAGCGTGTGTTGTGCAGAATAATATCTGGAAAAACATGTCCGGATATTAAATCAATACGATCAACATCAAACCCTACTTGTGGAGCGACAGATTTCATTGATTCATAAGAAAGTTTTTCAACATCTGCACCGCTCATCGTCCGATAATGATGAGGGCTTTCCAAAAGTGCCTCGCCATTCATATACGATACTGATAATGTTAAAAGCTCATTGACTAATTGGTCAACATGATTCATGCCGTCCAAATCAAAAGCTATAAATCTTGAATCTTGTTCCATATCATTTGAAGTATTTAGTCCACAAATCTTGAATCCTTGTTGCAATATTATATGCTAACACAGGAGGAACTGCATTGCCAATAATTTTATACGCTCCAGATGAACTTAACCAATATCCCCTTGCATTTTCTTTTTTCATTACAAACTGATAGTCTGGTGGAAATGTTTGAATTAATGCACATTCACGTGGGGTTAGCCGCCTCTCTTTTTTCCCAGAGTTAAGTTCTTCCAAATGTTTTCCACCATGTTCTTTAGATAATCTTCTAAATTCTATATTACCATGATGCTCAGAACGGATTGTAGGTCCAATCTTGTCCAATTTAATTTCTATTTGCCCCTGACTGCCATTTGGTAAAAATTTGGCCTTAGAAAAAACAGCTTGCGATTCATCTTTGGTCTCTTCCGGCTCTTTTAAATCTTTTAAAACGTCTAAAGTGGTAACTGGTGGGAGTAGACAGTCATCTTTAATAGTACAAGAGTGAGAAGGTCTTGGATAAGGATTGAACTCGTCAGGTATTTGTTTAGATTCTAAAGCATTCAAAGCCTCGGGTTTTAATGCGTCTCTTCTAATACCGATAAAAATTACACGCTCGCGAGATTCCGGCACACCATAGTTTCCTGCATGAAGAACCTGAGGTGGTAAAACAATATACCCATTTCCGTCTGAACTTGCGAAATCATTTTGAATTATATCTTTAACATTGCCGAGATTAACGAGCCCCTTGACATTTTCCGCTATAAAGATTTTAGGGCGTACAATGTCAATAACTTGTTTCATCCAATAATACAACTTTCCTCGACTTTCTTCTGAGGGCTTATCATCGTTTCGCAGTTTCCCATAATCATCTTTTTGGGAATTGAATCCCATGCGTTTCCCTGCTACACTAAAATCTTGACAAGGGAATCCTCCTAAAACGACATCAATGTTATTGGGGAAAATTTCTGCCCCGTTTTTTTGCATTTTCACTAATTCGACAATGCTGTCTCTATGAAATAGATATGGAGAATATCCAAATCTTCTCATATATGTTGTCCAAGCTATTTCAGCTTCGGGTAAAATATCATTGGCAAAGACTGTCTTAAATTTTGTTTTTTTTACTTTTATCCAATCTTTATTAATGATAGCCTCTATTCTTGGGTCTATATCTGAAAATGATTTGCGATTTGCGATAAAATCACCCTCAAAACCAAGATCCATACCTCCACACCCAGAGAAAAGCGATAAAACCCTATAGGTATCTCCTTTATCCTCATTATCCTCAATGCCATCGTCAAATATCATTGGATACTGTCCTCTGATAACTGCCTCGGAAACGCAGTCCGAGAATGTGTGATTTGACCTTAAATACTTATTGTTCTCTTGATCTTTTGTCATTTTAGGTGATATTTAATTGCAAAGATACAAGAAAATCATAATATATGGTATAACTTACAGAATTATTCTGTATTTTTGTCGTAATAGATTTCTTCTCAGTTATGTCTAATATTTCAAAACAACAAAGGAGTAAAATTATGGCGTCTATTCATTCTCGGAATACAAAACCGGAAATGATAGTAAGAAGATATTTATGGCATGCTGGATTTAGATATCGCATCAATCTTAAAAGATTACCAGGTCACCCTGACGTAGTGCTGAGGAAATATAGGACTTGCATTTTTATTAATGGATGTTTTTGGCATGGTCATGAATGTGATGATTTTAGAAGACCACACACAAATGTTTCTTTCTGGAATAATAAAATTCTGCGTAATAAACAAAGGGATATTGAGGTGCAACAAAGATTAGCAATTATGGGCTGGCATTGTATTGTAATTTGGGAATGTGAGTTAAAATCAAGTATAAAGGAACAAACTTTAAAATCCCTTGCTTATACTCTTAATCATATATATTTAAAAGACCATTCTTTTTCATATACAAAATTGGAAGAAGAAACAGATAATAGCTTTGCTGCGGACTCTAATTTATGCCCCACCAAAAATCTTGAAGAATAGTATTCAAAACACGATGGTGGAATAAAATTCAGTGGGTGGGGAAGAAATGGAGCAAAAATTGAGCTTTGTGCAGATGCCTGAATAGCTACAACTTGTATTTTCTTGACAAAAGATGATGTTGCGATAACTATCGAATCGCATCGCGATTAGGCCCAAATTGCATGACGAAAACGCAGAGTTTTCGCTACGATTAGCTATCAATCGCAGTAAAAAGGCATGCCCACTTTTTACAATACACTGTCTATCAAGCATTTACAAATGCGCTGAAATTCGCGTATTTCGGGCCACGGCTTTCTTTTTTTTAAATACGGCCTCTACACGAAAGCTTTTTTCAAGTTTTTTCATCTGAATATTCTGTTTTCCACTCCTGCAGCTCTTATCTTTGGCTCAATCAGGGTACCGGCATCAACATAAAACCATGTCATCAGACTGAAAAAAACGATGATTTGCTTGTTTATCACGTCTTAAACTCTTATATTTGCCGTAGATATCAAACGAAAACACCATGAGACTGCTGCTAACCCTATCATCTATCTTCCTGTGTGTTGCACCTTTGTCGATGCATGCGCAAATCCAACAACCACTATTCACGGTCGACAGCCTAACCGTCAGACGACAAGATTTTCCCACCGGCTCTGTCGACGTGGTGACCGAAGCCCGCATGAACAAGGGCCTCGTGACCAATTCGCTCAATGCCCTGAGTGGACAGGCGGCGGGTGTGAACATCTCGTCGGGCGAAAACCGCATGGCACAGCTCAGCGCCGTGCGTGTGCGCGGCACCACGTCGCTCACCGGCGGCAACGACCCGTTGGTCATCATCGACGGTGTGTATTCCGACCTCTCCACGCTGTCGAGTATCTATCCGGCTGACATCGAGAGTTTCTCCATTCTGAAAAACGCCGCCGAGACCGCACAGTACGGGTCGCGCGGGGCCTCGGGTGTCATCCAGGTGACGACAAAGAAAGGCTCCGGCGCGCAGTTCCACCTGTCGTATGACGGCAATGTGGGCATCGAGTCGAAATACCGCACAGTCGACATGCTCGACGGTCCGGCCTATATTGCCACGGCAAAGAGCCTCGGACTGGGCTACACCGATGGCGGTTTTGACACCAATTTTCAGGACGTGGTGACACGCACGGGGTTTGTGATGAACCATCACGTGGCGTTCAGCGGGGGCACGGAGAAGTCGAGCTACCGCGCATCGCTGGGCACGATGGACCACACCACGGTGGTGAGGGTGAACGAATACAAGAATTTTGCGGCTAAGTTTGACCTCTCGCAGAAGGCTTTCGACGACCTGCTCAGCATCGATTTCGGTGTCTTCGGATCATCGCAGAAGAACAAGTATCCCTTCGACGAGCAAAAACTCTTTTATAGTGCGGCTACGCAAAACCCTACCTATCCGGCCGGACGTGATGCCTCGGGCAACTGGAACAAGAACGTCACAGCCTCGCAAATCAATCCGCCCGCAGCGTTGCTATTGGAGAAAAACGATGAGAAAAACCTCAATTTCAACACGCATTTAGGGTTGGATTTCGACCTGTTGGGCATTGTCTCAGGGCATCGTCCGAGCCCGCAGGGTGTCACATCGGAACAGCTACACCTGAAAATATTCGGGGCCTACAGCTATACCTCTTTGGAGAATGGCATCTTCTGCCCCACCTGGGTGTGGGCGCAGGGACAGGCCTACCGCGGCGAACACAAGACCGAGGGATGGCTCGGCAATGCCACGCTCAGCTATGAGAACACGTGGGGCAACCACCATCTGAGTGCTACGCTGCTCGGCGAATATCAGAAGAGCAACCGTAGCGGGTTCTGGACGCTGGTGAAAGGCTTCACGTCGAACGCCTTTGGCTACGACAATCTCGGGGCCGCATCGACCATTCCCTACGGCGGAACAGGCTCGGAGACGGCCGACCCTGCCCTTGCCTCGTATATGGGCGGACTGGCCTATACGTTTCTCGGCCGCTACACCGTGAACGCCAACCTGCGCGCCGACGGCAGCTCGATGTTTGGAGACAACAACAAATGGGGCTATTTCCCCTCTATATCGGGCACATGGAATATTGCCGACGAACCGTTTTTCCGTCCGTGGCGACAGGCCATCAGCATCTTCAAACTCCGCGTGGGCTATGGTCTCTCGGGCAATCTCGGAGGCATCGACTCCTACAACTCGCTGAGTCTGGTGAGGCCCCAGGGCACCGTCTCCGTGGGGGGAACACCCACCACCACGATGGGCATATATCGCAATGCCAACCCCGACCTCAAGTGGGAGACACGGTCTACATTCAATGTGGGTGCCGACCTGTGTTTCTGGCACAACCGCGTGGTGCTCACCGCCGAATATTATTACTCCAAAACCACCGACATGCTCTATCAATATGATGTGCCGGTGCCACCCTTCACCTTTGGCAAACTGCTGGCCAACCTTGGCAGCATGAGCAATCAGGGATTTGAGATGGGTGTGGGCATCACGGCGATAGAGCAGAGAGACATGGAGTTGAACATCAACGTGAACCTCTCCTGGCAAAAGAACAAACTGCTGTCGCTGTCGGGCGACTACAACGGCACGCACCTTTCGGCGGCCGACATCACCCAGATCGGCAGCCTGAACGGTGCCGGTTTTCATGGCGGCGACAATAATATCGTGTATCAGATTGTAGGTCAGCCACTGGGAGTGTTCTATCTTCCCCATTGCACCGGACTGCAGCAGAATGCCGACGGCTCCTATTCCTATGCCATTGCCGACCTCGACGACAACCAGCGCGTGAACATTGAGGACGGCGGCGACCGCTATGTGGCGGGACAGGCGACACCGAAATGGACGCTCGGGTCGAACATTTCGCTGCGCTACAAGGCTTTCGACATCTCGCTGCAGATGAACGGTGCCTTCGGCCATAAGATTTACAACGGCACCGCACTGACCTATATGAACCTCTCGAGTTTCCCAGATTACAACGTCATGGCGAAGGCTCCGGCACAGAACATCAAGGACCAGACGGCCACAGACTACTGGCTGGAGCGTGGCGATTACCTCAATTTCGATTACCTCACGGTGGGATGGAACGTGCCGGTGAGGTGGCGATATGCAAGCAGTCTGCGACTGTCGCTGTCGGTCAACAATCTGGCAACCATCACGTCGTATAGCGGCATCACTCCGATGATCAACAGTTACATCGTCAACAACACGCTGGGCATCGACGACAAACGCAGTTATCCGGCCTACAGGTCGTATTGCGTGGGGGTGAGTGTGCAGTTTTAAGCCTCTCCCCCGGCCCCTCCCCCGCAGGGAGGGGAGTGATTACTGGGATAAACAATAAATAACTTTTAGACTGTAAGCGCTATGTTCTTAAACATCCAAGAAACTATATCTAAAGTCCAATGCTCAATGTTCAATGTTCAAAGCTCAAAGTTCAATGTTCAAAGGCTAAAGCATAAAGTTCAATGTTCAAAGCTCAAAGTTCAATGGATAGGCTGTTTTTTGTTGGCTTTTCCGTTGCTTTTCACGGCCTGTCTCGATGAGACGCCGAAGAGTCAGCTGCCGGAAGAACAGGCCTATGACACCGCGGCCAACCTCTACAACAATGCCGTGGCCACGCTATACAACTATATCGGGGGCACGCAGGAGTCGCAGGGCCTGCAGGGAACTTATCGAGGGGTCTACGATTACAACACGTTTACCACCGACGAAGCTATCATCCCGACACGCGGCGGAGACTGGTACGACGGCGGATTTTGGCAGAGTCTGTATCTCCATACGTGGACACCAGCCGACGTCTCGCTGCGCAACACGTGGAATTACTTATATAAAGTGGTGATGCTGTGCAACCATTCGCTGGCCGAACTGGATAGTCACCAGAGTCTGTTGACGACCGCACAGTATGAGAGTTACCGTGCGGAGGTGGTGGGAGTGCGTTGCCTCTTCTACTACGAACTGCTCGACATGTTTGGCCGTGTGCCCCTGATCAAGGCCGATGGCGTGGCACTTGACGATGTGAAGCAGGTGGAACGCAGCGTGCTGTTCCGTGACATCGTAGCCGACCTGCAGGACATCCTACCCTATCTGACCGATGATCACAGCAACTTAGAGGGCAACTGGTATGGACGCTTCACACGTCCGGTGGCCGAGTTTCTGTTGGCGCGGCTCATGCTCAACGCCGAAATCTACAACGATAACGACTGGACCGACGACAAGCAAACCGATGGAAAAGACATCCTTTTCACCGTCGACGGACAGTCGATGAATGTCTGGGAAGCCTGCATCTACTACTGTGACCAGATAGAAAACGCCGGTTTCACACTGGAAAACGACTACGCAGCCAACTTCACTGTGCACAACGAGACATCCACGGAGAATATCTTTGTCATCCCGATGGATAAGGTGAAGTATCAAAATCAGTTTCTTTATCTCTTCCGGTCGCGCCATTATGCCCACGGCTCGGCTATCGGAATGGATGCCGAGAACGGCTCCTCGGCTACACTTTCCACGGTCCGCGCCTATGCTTACGGCACCGACAGTGTCGACGCGCGCTATGCCATCAACTTCTATTCTGACACCCTTCGCGTCGACGGAAAGGTGGTGGTACAGGACGATGGCAGCCCGCTCGTCTATCGTCCGCAGGTCATGGCAGTCGACCTCACAGGAACCACCTATGAGAAAACGGCCGGCGCACGCATGTCGAAATATGAGATTGACCGCACGGCCCATGCCGACGGACGGTTGCAAGACAACGACATCGTGCTCTTCCGCTATGCCGATGTGCTGCTGATGAGGGCCGAAGCGAAGGTGAGAAACGGCCAAAGCGGACAGGCAGACCTTGACCAAGTAAGGGCCAGAGCAGGCATGTCAATGCGCACTGCCACCCTCGACAACATCCTTGCCGAGCGTCTTCTTGAGCTCGTATGGGAAGGATCGCGCAGACAAGACTTAGTGCGTTTCGGACTATTCAACAAGGCTTACGACCTGCGGCCACAACTCGACGGTGAGGAGTCGGGCTACACCACGGTGTTTCCTATACCGTCTACGGCACTCGAATTGAACAAACAACTGGAACAAAACCCTGGTTATTAGAGATATACACGGCAATCTCAGTCCGTATTTCCAAACCAATCACCCTCATAAATGAATACATAATTGCATATTTTTGAAGTATAAGACAAAGCATATCTCACCAAATCCTGCACGAATCGTTCTATACATCGCTCAAAAATGCACAACAAACAACATCTGTGCATGATTTAACGAAAACTATGTAAAAATATATTAAATGTAAGAATGATTTAAAAAAATGAGATGATTTCATAGCTATCTTTGCCCAACATAAAAATACAGAAAAATAGATGCGATATGACCTCTGAAGAGTTTTACCTCGAAGGGAACAAACATCGTAAGCGGGGGGACTTTGCAGCAGCAATGAACTCCTATGCAGAAGCGATAAAACTTGATAAAAACAGCCCTGCCGTAGAAGCAAGAAAAATGTTGGAAAATATCATGGACTTCTATTGCAAGGACCTGTATAATCCTTAAATCGTAGAAAAAACAGACAGATTATGAGTAAAATGAAGGGTGCCATCGTGGTGAATGTCGAGCGATGCAAAGGATGCACGCTGTGCATTGTTGCATGTCCGAAAGACGTCATCGCACTGGCAGACAGAAAAGTAAATACACACGGATACACCTATGTAGAGGCTGCCCGACCCGACGAATGCATCGGTTGCGCAGCTTGTGGCACGGTGTGTCCTGACGGATGCATCACAGTGTATCGTAAAAAAGTGGAGGCATAACTATGGATAAACAGGAAGTAAAACTGATGAAGGGCAATGAAGCCATTGCCCATGCAGCCGTGCGTTGTGGCTGCGACGCCTACTTCGGCTATCCCATCACGCCTCAGAGTGAAATCATCGAGACGCTCGCCGCGCTCAAACCGTGGGAGACTACGGGCATGGTGGTGCTGCAGGCTGAAAGCGAAGTGGCATCCATCAATATGGTATATGGTGGTGCCGGAGCCGGAAAACGGGTGTTTACCACCTCATCGAGCCCCGGTATAGCACTGATGCAGGAGGGCATCTCATACTTAGCTGGTGCAGAGGTACCAGGAGTCTTTGTCAACGTGATGCGTGGCGGTCCCGGCTTGGGCACCATCCAGCCGAGTCAGGGCGACTATTTCCAAGCCACACGCGGTGGCGGCAATGGTGACTATCAGGTCATTGTGCTTGCGCCCTCGTCTGTTCAGGAGATGGCCGACTTCATGGACCTGGCTTTCACACTGGCTTTCCGCTATCGCAATCCGGCCATGTTGCTGGCCGACGGCATCATCGGTCAGATGATGGAAAAGGTGATTTTGCCCCCGCAGAAGCCCCGTCGCACCGAGGAGGAAATCCTCAAGGAGTGTCCATGGGCATCTACCGGACGACAGAAAGGCCGCGAACCCAACATCATCACCTCGCTGGAGCTAAGCTCGGAGGTCATGGAGAAGCGCAACTTGCACCTGCAGGAGAAGTACCGCGAGATAGAAACGAAGGAAGTTCGCTACGAAACCCACCTGTGCGAGGATGCCGACTACGTGATTGTGGCATTCGGAAGTGCTGCCCGCATCGCCGAGAAAGCAGTGGAAACCGCACGCGAGCAGGGTATCAAGGTGGGACTTTTCCGACCGATAACGCTATGGCCCTTCCCCACCAAACAGATTGCTGAGGTGGCCCAAGGGAAGAAAGGCGTGCTCGTGGCCGAGGTCAACGCCGGACAGATGGTGCAGGACGTGCGCCTGGCCCTCAACGGATCGTTGCCCGTGGAGCATTTTGGTCGATTGGGAGGCATCGTGCCCGACCCCACGGAAATTGTCGATGCATTACAATCTAAACTGATAAAGAGATGACAAATCAAGATATAATCTCACCCGAGAATCTGGTCTACGCCAAACCAGAACTGATGAACGAGACCCCGATGCACTATTGTCCGGGATGCTCGCACGGCGTGGTGCATAAGCTCGTAGCCGAAGTTATCAAGGACATGGGCATGGAAAACAAGACCGTCGGCGTGTCGCCGGTGGGCTGTGCCGTGTTTGCTTACCGTTATCTGGACATCGACTGGCAGGAGGCCCCGCACGGCCGCGCCCCGGCATTGGCCACGGGCATCAAGCGCGTGTGGCCCGACCGACTGGTGTTCACCTATCAGGGCGACGGCGATTTGGCCTGTATCGGCACCGCCGAGTCTATCCATGCGCTCAACCGCGGAGAGAACATCACCATCATATTCATTAACAATGCCATCTACGGCATGACCGGCGGACAGATGGCTCCGACCACGCTGATCGGTCAGATCACGTCGACCTGCCCCTACGGCCGCGACCCGGAGATACACGGATATCCGCTCAACATCACCGAGCTGGCCTCGCATCTGCAGGGCACCTGCTATGTGACGCGCCAGAGTGTGGACACCGTGGCCTCCATCACCAAGGCCAAGAAAGCCATACGCAAAGCCTTCGAAGCCTCGATGCAGGGACTCGGTTCGAGTCTCGTGGAAATCGTGGCGACCTGCAGCAGCGGTTGGAAACTCACGCCGGTGAAGGCCAACGAATGGATGAGAGAACACATGTTTAACGAATATCACAAGGGCGACCTGAAGGATACCACTAATCTTAAGTAACGATGAAGAAGGAAATTATCATATCAGGATTTGGTGGACAGGGTGTGCTGTCAATGGGAAAGATTCTCGCCTACTCCGGTCTCATGGAAGACAAGGAGGTGACTTGGATGCCGGCCTACGGTCCGGAGCAGCGCGGCGGCACCGCCAACGTGACGGTTATCGTGAGCGACGACCGTATCTCCTCGCCCATCCTCAGCCACTACGACATTGCCATCGTGCTGAATCAACCGTCATTGGACAAGTTCCTGCCGAAGGTAAAGCCGGGCGGAATACTGATTTATGACGGCTTTGGCATAGCTGAAAAGCCCGAGCGCGACGACATCGAGATCTATCAGATTAATGCGATGGATAAGGCTGCCGAGATGAAAAACTCGAAGGTGTTCAACATGATTGTGCTCGGCGGACTACTCAAGGTGTGTCCCATCGTGAGCACCGACGGCATGAACAAGGCCTTGCACAAGACGCTGCCCGAGCGCCATCACAAGCTGATACCGCTCAACATGGAGGCGCTCAACGTGGGAATGGAAATCATTCAGAAGGTCTGAGGCTTCCGTTTGGGGTTGAAAAACCACCAAAGCAAAACAGTCATTGCAACACATTGATTATAAAACGATTAGACACCAAAGATCCATTCTTGTTGTCGTTTGAAATCAACGGGGTTACAAATACTATCGAATCGCAAGACAAATACTATCGAATCGCAAGACGAATACTATCGAATCGTGACGCGAATACTATCGAATCGTGAGACGAATACTATCGAATCGCAAGACGAATACTATCGAATCGCAAGACGAATACTATCGAATCGCGAGACGATTAAGTACTAATCGTAAAACGATGAAATATCTACTTTGTGGGGAGCACCATTTCCTTTTGGGGGAATGGCATGTTCCCCACTTGCTTTTTAGGGTCCCGACACGGTGGGGCGACAGAATAAATCCAGCGAGAGAAGGAAGTTCCACTCATGGCATCCGAGTCCTTTTGTCATTCTGAGAACATGTTTTGTCCTCATGTTCTCCAATCATCTGCTTTCCTTTACCTAACTCATATCCGCCCGTTACAATCCAACAGGAATCTGATATGGCACCAATTCAAACCTATTCTGGGTCAGAAATAGCTTGTAGTTAGAACAAAAACAAGCCCCACTTCATGGTCTTTGCGACATGAAGTGAGGCTTTATTAATGAATTATTCCTTGTAAAGGCACTGCCGTTACACCTTGGGCACATCCTTCAGATAACCTTCAATTTCCTCGTCGGTAACGGTATAGTTGGTCAAATCGCCATTGATGTAGCTGTTGTAAGACGGCATATCGATGAGTCCGTGGCCCGAAAGGTTGAACAAAATCACGGACGACTTGCCCTCAATCTTGGCTTTCTTGGCCTCACGGATGGTGGCGGCGATGGCGTGGCAGCTCTCCGGGGCAGGGATAATACCCTCTGTCTGGGCAAAGAGCATGCCCGAAGCGAAGGTCTCCAGCTGCGGGATGTCCACGCCGTGCATATATCCGTCGCGGATGAGCTGGGAGATAATCATGCCCGCTCCGTGGTAACGCAGACCGCCAGCATGGATGTTGGCCGGCTTGAAATCGTGGCCGAGGGTGTACATCGGCAGCAGCGGCGTGTAGCCAGCCTCATCTCCAAAGTCGTATTCAAACTTACCACGGGTGAGCTTCGGACAACTGTTCGGCTCGGCTGCAATAAACTCTGTGTCCTTGTGGGTGCCGTCAAACAGATGGCGCATGAACGGGAAAGCGATGCCGGCGAAGTTGGAGCCACCACCAAAACAGGCAATCACCTTGTCGGGATACTCCCCAGCCATCTCCATTTGCTTCTCAGCTTCGAGTCCGATAATGGTCTGATGCAGGGCCACATGGTTGAGCACCGACCCGAGAGTGTACTTGCATCCAGGGGTGGTGGTGGCCAGTTCGATGGCCTCAGAGATAGCCGTTCCGAGCGAACCGGGATGGGTGGGGTCGTGGGTGATGATGTTTTTGCCCGCACGTGTCGACATCGAGGGTGAGCCTTCGACCGTCGCACCAAACGTGCGCATAATCATCGAGCGGTAAGGTTTCTGCTGCAACGTGATCTTTACCTGATACACAGCAGCTTCCAATCCGTAGAGTTTGGCGGCGTAAGACAGTGCGGCACCCCACTGTCCGGCACCGGTTTCGGTCGTGACATTGGTCACACCCTCCTGCTTGCAGTAGTAGCACTGAGGGATGGCAGAGTTCACTTTGTGTGAGCCTAAGGGGTTGGTCGACTCGTTTTTGAAGTAGATGTGGGCGGGAGTATCCAGTGCTTTCTCCAAGGCGTAGGCCCTGACAAGCGGCGTGGAACGGTAGAACGAATACTTGTCGAGCACCTCTTCGGGGATGTCCACCCACGCATTCACCTGGTCCAACTCCTGCCGGGCACACTCCTTGGCAAAGATATGTGCCAGGTCGTCGGCGTTCATCGGCTCCTTGGTGGCCGGATTGAGCGGAGGAAGCGGCTTGTTGGGCATCTCGGCCTGAATATTATACCACTGCGTGGGTATCTCAGACTCATCCAAAATGAATTTCTTTCGTTTCATATTTTTGTTGAATTTAGATTAATGTTGATGGCTACAAAGGTAACAAAAAACGAGTAAAAAGACAAGGATACCCAACAAAAAGAAACCCAATGCATTCATTTTATTGACACCAAGTTGCCTTTTACGAATTACTTCTTCACATCAGCCGTCATAAAATATTTCCACAGCGGAGCCACCATCATAGCCTGAACGAAGACACCCTGCTGTAGCATTTCAAAGGTTTCCTGCTTGGATTTGAGGATGACTTCAATGTCTTCGGTGGCATCGAGATGCCTTTCCACGGTGTGCTCCACGCCTTCAGCGAGATAGCAATGGCAGTAATTGTCCATCGTACTGGGGTTGGGGGCGATGGTCATGAGTTTGGTCCAGGTGCCGCCGGTGTAGCCCGTCTCCTCCTCCAACTCCCGTTTGGCACCCTCAAGAGGTGTCTCCCCGTCTTCGACACAGCCCGCCACAATCTCCGTGGAGACGATGCCGCAGGCGTGACGATATTGCCGTTCGAGCAGCATCTCGCCCTCGCGCGTCACCGCCACGACATTGATCCAGGTGGGATAATGTAGCACATAATACTCGTCGAACACCCGTCCGTTGGGCAGTTCGACCTTATCTCTGCGGGCCGTGAGCCACGGACGCTCTATCAGCACCTCGCTGTCGAGCGTCTTCCAGAGCATATCCTCGTCTTTTCGCTGTTTCATCTGTTGTATGATTGCTACGTTTTTATTCTGCTTTTTCTTGTTTCCCACTGCGCTGTCTCACTGCCTCAAACATCAGAATGGCGGCGCTTACCGACACGTTGAGGGAGTCGAGCCGCCCCAACATGGGTATGCGGATGTGGGCATCGGCAGCTTCGCGCCATGCGTTGGTGAGTCCGGTCGACTCCGTTCCCATCACAATGGCGGTGCCACGACGCATGTCAGTGTCGTAGTAGAGGTGGGAATCCTGCAGCTGTGCGGTGAGAATGCGGATGCCACGCTGCTTCAGGAAGGCGATGCACTCGTCCGTAGCGCAAGCCACGGTGGGCACGGTGAAGATGGCACCGATGCTTCCACGGATGAGGTTGGGATTGAAAAGGTCGGTCTTCGGGTCGCAAACCACCACGGCATCTACCTTGGCAGCATCCGCGCTTCGCAGCACGGCACCGAGGTTTCCGGGCTTCTCCACACTCTCAAGCACCACGACCAGCGGGTGCTCGGGCAACGTCAGGTCGGTCAGTTGCCTGGTGGCCACCCTCACTTCGGCCATCACTCCCTCGGTGGTTCCGCGGTAGGCCATCTTCTCATAGACGGCCTTCGTCACCTCGCAGGAGGGTCGGCGCAGGGCCATCTCATAGACTTCCTGTGTCTCGGGGGTGTCGCCCAGAATGTCAGGACAATAGAACAGGGTCTCCAACTCATAGCCGGCGTGCAGACAATGGTGCAATTCGCGCAGTCCTTCGACCACAAACAGTCCCTGCCTGCGGCGCTCGGACGACTTCTGTTGCAGTGCCACCACGTTCTTGATTCTGGGGTTTTGCGTGCTCGAAATGATGTTTTCTCTTGACATGTGATGATGAATGATTGATAATTGAGGCCTTTGTGCGGCATCAGTTCACGGCGGCGAGTTGTTGTAAAGAGAGCTGCTCGCCCACCACCCAGATGATATCGCCCTCCTTAAAGAGGTGGGCAGGATTGATGATGGTGAGGTTGCGCTGACCCTCCTCGATGCCCACCACCATACAGTTGTAGTCATCCCGGATGCCGCTCTCTTTGAGCGTCTTGCCGATAAACGGGCATTGACCGGTGAGTTTCAGCTTCTGGAGTTTCATCTCGCGGTCCTCGATATGGTCATCTTCGGGCACCAGCTCACCCTTGAGGGCCTTGGCAAACAGCTGGAGTTGCTCGTCGTTGCCGATGACTTGCAGCCTATCGCCGGGGAAAACAATGGTTTCTCCGTTGGGGATATTCATGCGCTGGATGCCCCGCAACACGCTGCTCACGTGTACGCCAAACCGGTTTCTGAACCTCAGTTGGAGCAAAGTCTTGCCCGCCCAGCGTGAGTCGTGGGGAATTTCAAAGTCGGATATGTGGATGTCGCGGTCGAGCAGGTGCCCCTC
Source organism: Prevotella sp. (assembly GCA_016901395.1). GTDB lineage: Bacteria > Bacteroidota > Bacteroidia > Bacteroidales > Bacteroidaceae > Prevotella. Next base: position 30,630 of record JAEAMQ010000087.1, read on the forward strand.
GTAGAGCGGGCGGCGACGGCCATGAACCTGCGCTTCGATCTCGCGGCTTTTCAAATTCTTCACAAACAAGCGCTCCAAGCGGATGGAACGCTTCTTCAGACTCCGCGATAAGACCATCAAAACAATGACCATCAAGGCCAGCGTAATGACAATGGCATTGGCAAACCGAGCCAGATAATTGCAGATATAAAAGAGAAATCCGGCCACAATCGCCACCCGGACAAGTACGGTAAAGATAAGCGGAAGACGGTTGAGACGACTCTCTATCCACAGCGCGCGGAACTCTTCGCTATGGTTATGCTTCATGATCATGGAGCGAAGGAAGGGCGAAAGCATTGAGAGGAGTAGCAGACCCGTTACTCCATTGGCCCACCAATGGGGCAAAAGGGTACGGGAAAAGGGCAGAAAGAAGGTGAGCATCAGCGTGATAACCGCCACGCAAAGGATGGAATAGACCACCGTGTTGATGGTCATCTTGCGCAGAAGCCGCCGCCAATGACTCTGCTCGAATGCCGTATTCTGATGCGCCGACCCCAAATGGTTGAGACGGCGGGTCCACCGTTTGGGCAGACTTCGCTCCACAAAGCCATAGCATGGTTCTGCAAAGCGAATCATGTAAGGCGTGAGAAAGGTGGTGATGACAGACACGGCGACCACCACCGGATACAGAAAGTTGCTGATAACGCCTAATGAAAGGCCGAGGGAAGCGATGATAAAGGCAAATTCTCCGATTTGCGCCATCGAGAAACCACACCGCATGGCCGTGTTCAAGGGTTGTCCGCTGAGCATAAATCCGGCCGTTCCGAAGATGCCCTGACCCAGCAATATCGTTACCACCAACACGAGGATGGGCACCGAATATTCCACCAAAATCTTCGGATCGACCAGCATTCCGACCGACACGAAGAAGATAGCGCCAAACAAACTCTTCACCGGCTCAACCAAACGGATAATCTTATCGGCCTCGACGGTTTCGGCAAGGATGCTTCCCATGATAAAGGAGCCGAAGGCAGGACTAAATCCTACGGTGGTCGATATCCACGCCATGAGGCAGCAAAGTCCCAGCGAGACAACAACCATCGTCTCGTCTGTCATCAGCTTGCGGGTGTTGCGGAGGAATGTGGGGATAACAAACAGTCCCACGACAAACCATAATATCAGGAAGAATCCTATCCTCAAGACAGACCCCACCATCTGTCCGCCGTCGGGACTACTGCCGTTGGCCAGTGCCGAAAGCATCACCATCATCACAATGGCGAGTATATCCTCAAGGATAAGCACACTCATCACCAATCCGGCAAAACGCTGCTGCCGCAGCCCCATGTCGTCGAAGGCCTTATATATAATGGTGGTCGACGACATGGCAAGCATGCCCCCGAGGAAGATACTGTTCATGCGGCTCCATCCGAAAGCAACGCCTACACCAATGCCCAATACCGCCATCGAGAAGATAATGGTAATAGTGGCAATGATGGGAGACATTCCCATCTTAAGGATTTTCTTGAAAGAGAAGTCCAGTCCGAGCGAGAACAGCAAAAACATCACGCCGATGTCTGCCCACGTCTGGATGTCGGCCTTGTCCATGACATGCATGGTGTAGGGCATGTGAGGCCCCACCAAGAACCCTGCCACAATGTATCCGAGCACCAAGGGTTGTTTGAGTCTCTTGAAAATGAGCGTCACTGCTCCGGCTACTACCAGAATCAGGGCTAAGTCTTTGATGAGATCGGGGAGTTCTGCCATAATAGAAAATGCCTCTCCCCCTATTCCTCCACCGTAGGGAGGGTAGTAAATGGTCTGCTAAACGGGGCTTGGCTTGATTTGCAAGAGCACTTCTCTTAGCATGCTCTTTTTAAAAATGAAATGGCAAGCAACCTATTATCCGAAACGGAAATTGTCATCTCGCCATCTGTCTGAGTATGCAACCCACTGTATATCCTGTCCATCCCCCCCACCCTTGAGGGTC
>JAEAMQ010000088.1 GCA_016901395.1 Prevotella sp.
ACTGCAAGCTCAAAAGCTTTAGAGCGGAATTTAGAGGGGTTAATGATCTTAGTTTTTATCTATACAGGGTCAAGCAATTATTTGCATAATACAAAGTGTTAAAAACACAGGAATATTAAGTGAGCCCACAGACTGCTGTTTGAACGACTCGTAATTTCAGTTACAAGAGCTGACTTATCTTGTTGATTCGGGGCTAAAATTGTCTTTTTTGCTCGTTATAGCCTTTTCTCCTTGCCATTAAGCCCTAATCGTGATGCCATTACGTAGTAATCGCAAGACGATTAGGCCGCTTTTGAGTGCCCTTTTGGCCCTAAAGGCAGCACGATAAGGTGCTAATCGCACCCTTGTCAGAAAACCCACGGCTCTTGTTTTTGATGCTTGGTAGTATATATTTCTGATAATAAGTACTTTATGGAAAACCCTCCTGCTTGCCGTATTTCCGACAAAGTAATCATTGATACAGAATAATTTAAACCTGGAAGATACTTTGTCCTCTTTTTTCATCGTACGAGCGCACGCGTACGAGCTATGATTTTTTCTATAAATCCATTTGAAAGACATGGCATTCTTCACCATTTAAAACTGTTTCTCAATGACCTTTCATATTATTTGTCTTGGCAGTTTTGTCAAAGGATGGGCAATAGTAGTATGGAGGGGTATGACAGATTGGAATAAGTCGGGTTCCTTCATGCGGTGGAACAAATTTTCCCTCTCTCTTTATTAGGGAATCCCCTATGTTAAATTAGGGAAAATATACCTCATGTTCCACTCTTTTGATATAACTTTGTAATCAGTTCAAAAGGTATCATGTGTATGAAGAAATCTTTTATATCAATCATGCTGGTTCCCCTCCTGCTTTCGAGCTGTGGAACTTATATGGGAAGTGGCGCTTATGCCGGAACGTCTATTGGAGCCATTTTGGGTTCAGCCATCGGCGGAATCGCTGATGGGCCTCGTGGTTCTGATATTGGTACCATTGTTGGGATGGCTGGTGGTGCTGTCCTGGGAGGAGTGATTGGGAATGCTCAGGACACACAACGAGAGCGTGATATTGAGCAATACCAACAGGATAAGGCCGAACGTGCTGCTGCGCGTGCTCAGCGTCAGCAAAGTCAGCAGTCTGATTATTATCAGGGGCAGGAGCAGACACCTGCGGAAGGCAGTGGTTTCGACTCTTCCAATAGTGGCGACGACCGTATCTATGACTTCACCTCAAGCGACTATACTGGCGATTACAGTGCACAGGAGCCGCAGACTAATCTCCCCATGCAGTCGAGTGTGGAAGGACTTGCTGAGGGCTATCAATATACGCCCACTATCGAGATCCGAAATGCTCGTTTTGTAGACGACAATCAGGACGGTGTCATTCAGCGTGGTGAGTTGTGCAAGGTGATCTTTGAAGTGGTCAACAAGGGCAAAACTCCTATTCACGATGTGCAGCCCACGGTGATAGAGGCTACTGGCAACAAGCATCTCTTTATCTCTCCTAACATGCACGTGGAACAGATTATGCCCGGTAAGGGCATTCGTTATACTGCCTTGGTGAAGGCCGATAACCGGCTGAAAGAAGGCAGTGCGAAGTTCTGTGTGAGTGTCATACAGGGTACTAAGGCCATCTCCAAGGTTAGTGAGTTTAATATTCCTACAAGGAAGTAATGACTGACAAAGATAATGAAGGCTCCAAATCTATCAAATGGATGGATTTGGAGTCTTTTTTCGTTTAGGGCTATCCGTTTAGTGTCTTAAAGTACAGACACCAAACGACCTATCTTTATGGGCTACAGACGCAATCGATAGGTGGGGCTATTTTGTACTGAAATATTTTTTGTTGTATGGGGCTTGAGACTGGGTGCTGCCTACAGGATTTATTTTTGCTTTGATGTTCAGATTAGATACACTGCTGTTTATGGCTTTCCTCTTGCTCTCTTTGTCGGTGGGAACGTCCACTATCAGTCCACTTCCTAAATCCTTGATACCAAATTTGATATCTGGCAACCCCCGCTCGGTCTCATCCATGCGATAGGGTGGGGTAATGCCGTCTACCCGTTGCACTTCGACCATCGCTACCCCCTGGGCAAGCATACCCAGTTCACGCGCAGCCCCATAGCTCAGGTCCACGATACGTCCACGGCCGTAGGGACCTCGGTCTGTGACTTTCACATATACCTCTTTGCCATTGGCAAGATTGGTGACCTTGAGCATAGTGCCAAAAGGATAGTTTCTGTGTGCACATGTCAGACTGTCGTGATGCAGTCTGTCACCGCTGGCTGTTCTTGCTCCGGTAGCCTGCCTGGAATAATAAGAGGCTTTACCTCTATGGGTTTGAGCCATCATAGAGGTAAAGCCTACTATCAGTACGATTGTAAATACTACTCTTCTCTTATACTTCACAAATCTTTATTTAAACGATGCCTTGCGCCATCATGGCGTTGGCCACCTTCATAAATCCGGCGACGTTGGCACCTTTGACGTAATCGATGTATCCATCGGGTTGCGTACCATACTTCACACACTGTTCATGGATGGAATGCATGATGTAGTGCAGCCTGTCGTCCACCTCGTCTGCACTCCAATGCAGGCGCATGGAGTTCTGTGTCATCTCCAGTCCCGATGTAGCAACGCCGCCCGCATTGACGGCCTTACCTGGTGCAAACAACTGCTCTGCATGTACAAATTTCTCTACTGCCTCTGCCGTGCAGCCCATGTTGCTCACCTCAGCAACGCATAATGGCTTGGATGCCAGAATGCGGTCGGCATCTTCGCCGTTCAACTCGTTTTGTGTGGCACAGGTGAGGTAGATGTCTGCCTTCTGCTCCCACGGCTTGCGGCCCTCGAAGAACTGTGAGCCGGCAAACTTCTCTGCGTAGGGTGCGCAGATGTCTTCGCCGCTTCCGCGCAGGTCGAGCATATAGTCTATTTTCTCATCACAAATGCCTTCTGGGTCATATATATATCCGTCAGGGCCGCTGATAGTAATCACCTTGGCACCAAGCTGAGTAGCCTTTTTGGCAGCACCCCACGCCACGTTTCCAAATCCGGAGATAGCCACGGTCTTGCCCTTGATGTCGATATTGCGGGTCTGCAACATCTGGTTGACGAAGTAGAGCGCACCAAATCCGGTAGCCTCCGGACGAAGAATTGATCCACCCCATTCCATGCCCTTGCCCGTGAGCACGCCTTGGAACTGATGAGTCAGTTTTTTGTATTCTCCGAAGAGATAACCAATCTCGCGTCCTCCTACGCCGATATCGCCAGCCGGCACATCCTCGTCGGGACCGATGTATCTGTAAAGTTCCTGCATAAATGCCTGGCAGAAACGCATCACCTCTGCGTCTGAGCGTCCACGGATGGAGAAGTCGGAGCCACCTTTGCCGCCTCCCATCGGGAGTGTGGTGAGTGCATTTTTGAAGGTTTGCTCAAATCCGAGAAACTTCATGATGCTCAGGTTGACAGAAGAGTGAAAGCGAAGACCACCCTTGAAGGGGCCTATTGCACTGTTGAACTGCACACGGTATCCAGTGTTGACATGCACCTCGCCGTTGTCATCTGTCCAAGGCACGCGGAACATGTACACGTGTTCCGGTTCAACGAGACGTTCGATGAGCTTGGCTTTTTCAAACTCAGGGTGCTGGTTGTAAACGTCCTTGATAGACTCCAATACCTCTTTTACCGCCTGAAGAAATTCAGGCTCGCCCGAGTGTTTCCACATCAGGCCATTCATCACTTGTTCAACTTTCATAGTAGTAATACGATTTAATTCTTCTGCAGGTTAGTAAGGTTGGATTTGGCTCCAAGCCATGTTGTTTCATATTGTCATATTGACTCCACAAATATAGTTTTTTATTCGTTAAGTTCCAAATAAAAACCTGATATTTTTTATACTCAAGCTACATTTTGTTACTTCTGCTGGACTGTGTGCGATAACTGAGTGTAAGCAGGATAAACTATCCTTTGATTTTGTGCGACTCATCGTGCAAAGTGATAGTCGTCTGGGGAGGACGAGTAATAACCAGCTATCTTTAGCGTGTAAGGAAACAACTTCCCTCTATATCAATCGCTGTGTAATGCCAGATACAAATTCTCTTGCTCCACAGGTTTTATCTAATACTATCCCATTTGTAATGAACAGTGTAACCTCTGCGAGATAATATCGTCGCACGAGCCAATCTGCACCATCTGCGAGAGATATGATTAGTGTTTCATTGCGTTTGTGGCGGGAATGAGCATGCCGAGTGGTGTTCCCTCTCTTGGGGGTAGGGGTAGGGGGTGAGCTTGGAAGAGTCTGCCTCCC
>JAEAMQ010000089.1 GCA_016901395.1 Prevotella sp.
AGGCTGTAGGGGGTGGTGTGTTATGCTTACCAAGATACCCGCAGACTACTCTCCTGACGCACCATTTGCCCCCACGCAATATTTCAAAATGAAGTTCTCGGCGACGGGCAGAAAACGGTCGTGACCGAGATTGTTGAGGTGGGCGGTGTCGCGGTGGCCGCCCTGGAAATAGATGTCGCGGAACCGGTCGCTCAGCGAGAAGATGTTGCTGTCATGATAGCTGTCAAAGACAGGGATGCCCATCGAGCCGCACACCTCCTTGGTGATGGCCACCACGCGCTCAAATCCTGCGCCCTTATTGGCCCAGGGGGTGAACCAGAAGATGTAGGCGCGGGGGAATTTCTCGATGAGCTCCTGACAAAGTTCGGTGCATTTCTCGCGATAGAGCTGCGGTGTGATGGTGGAGTCGAGGCGGGCAGCGTCGTTGTGTCCGGCTATGACGACCACGATATCGAGCGAGTCGTTCATCTCTTCGTAACGGTTGACCATTGCGGGTCCCCACGTTTTGAGGTTTACAGACACACAGTTGCCGTTGCGCCCGTAGTTGTAATACTTCATGCCATGTTTCTTGGCAAACTTGTAATGCCAGGTGTTCTCAATGGGTTCACGGTGGTTTCTCACATAGCTGTCGCCGATAACGCCGATGCGTTTACCCTGAAGTGGGTCGGTCTGGGCCTGAATGGTGAGAATACTCATCAGTGAAAGCAGTAGGAATATGATTTGTTTCATCATTGGTTTGTTTTAACTGTTAGTGCAAAATTAATAAAAATGCGGCTTATCTGCGTATGAATAGTTATAATTTTGTAACTTTGCAATCTAAAAAAGTACGGATAAACGATGATTTCTGTAGAGAATTTAAAGGTAGAATTTAGTGTTAACCCCCTGTTTCGTGATGTGAGTTTTGTGGTAGGCGACCGCGACCGCATTGCGCTGGTGGGCAAGAACGGTGCCGGAAAGTCGACCATGCTCAAGATCCTGTGTGGCAAACAGAAGCCCACCTCGGGCACAGTGTCTGTGCCGACCGACACCACGATAGGCTATCTGCCGCAGGTGATGAATCTCTCAGACGATACCACCGTGCGCGAGGAGACGCGCAAGGCATTCTCCAATCACACCAAGATGAAGGCCCGTCTCGACCGTATGCAGCACGAGATGAGCACGCGCACTGACTATGAAAGCGACGACTATCTGGCCCTGGTGGAGCAGTTTTCGCAGGAGCACGACCGCTTCATGATGATGGGTGGAGAGAACTATGAGGCCGAGATGGAGCGCACGCTCACCGGCCTCGGGTTTGAACAGCGCGACATGGAACGCCCCACCCGTGAGTTTTCGGGTGGATGGCGCATGCGCATAGAGCTGGCAAAGATATTGCTGCAGCATCCCGACGTGTTGCTGCTCGACGAGCCTACCAACCATTTGGACATCGAAAGCATACAGTGGCTGGAGCGGTTTCTGGCGACAAGTGCCAAGGCTGTGGTGCTCGTGAGCCACGACCGCGCCTTTATAAATAATGTGACCAACCGCACGCTGGAGATTACCTGCGGAAGGGTCGAGGACTATAAGGTGAACTACGACCACTATGTGGTGTTGCGACGCGAACGACGCGAACAGCAGATCCGCGCCTACGAGAACCAGCAGAAGGAGATAGCCGACATCAGAGCCTTTATCGACCGATTTCGCTATCAGGCCACCAAAGCTGTGCAGGTGCAGCAACGCATCAAACAACTGGAGAAGATTGTGCCGGTGGAAGTGGACGACGTGGACAACCGCGTGATGCATCTCAAGTTTCCGCCATGCCTGCGGTCGGGCGATTTCCCCATTATCTGCGACGAGGTGCGCAAGGATTATGGCGAGCATACCGTGTTCGACCATGTGACACTCACCATCCGTCGGGGTGAGAAGGTGGCCTTCGTGGGCAAGAACGGAGAGGGAAAATCCACGCTCGTGAAGTGTATCATGGGTGAGATCCCATTCACTGGCAAACTCAAGGTGGGCCACAACGTGCAGATAGGCTACTTTGCGCAGAACCAGGCCCAGCTGTTGGACGAGAGCATCACCATCTTCGACACGATAGATCGCGTGGCGACAGGGGAGATGCGTCTGAAGATCAACGACCTGCTCGGAGCCTTCATGTTTGGCGGAGAGACATCAGAAAAGATGGTCAAGGTGTTGTCGGGCGGTGAGCGTTCGCGTCTGGCGATGATCAGATTGCTGCTCGAACCCGTCAATTTGCTTATCCTCGACGAGCCTACCAACCACCTCGACATGCAGTCAAAAGACGTGTTGAAAGAGGCCATCAAAGCCTTCGACGGTACGGTAATCGTCGTGAGCCACGACCGAGAGTTCCTCGACGGACTCGTGACCAAGGTCTATGAGTTTGGCGGTGGTAAGGTGACCGAGCATCTGGGAGGCATCTACGACTATCTGCTGGCACACAATGCCGAGACCATCAACGAGGCCGTGAGTGTGAATAATGAGCCTGCCCCGAGTGCGTCGGCTGCCGAACCCCAGCCCGAGAGCACCAACAAGCAGAGCTATCAGGAGCACAAGGAACAGCAGAAGAAGATACGCAAGGCGGAGCGTGCCGTGGAGGAGACCGAGAAAAAGATAGCCAAATATGAGGCCCGTATCACAGAACTCGATAATCTGCTCATGGATCCTGTCAACGCGTCCAACATGGAATTGGTGACCGAATACACCTCGACCAAGGCACTGCTGGATAAGGAAAACGACCGCTGGATGGAACTGTCGGAGGCACTGGAAGAGCTCAGGACACAGACAAATGATTAATTTCAAATACTTTAGCAATATAAAGTTAACTATCAATTAAATATTAATTTATGATGAACGTAAAACGATTATTCCCTATGGTGATGATGTTTGCGGCCCCCGTGATGGGCATTCAGGCCCAAAGCAAGTCGGGATTGGACCTGTCTAACCTCGACAAGACGGCTAATCCCGCACAGGATTTCTATCAGTTTGCCACTGGTGGATGGCAGAAATCCCATCCGCTGCCTGCCGCCTACAGCCGTTATGGCAGTTTCGACATGCTGCAGGAGAATGTGAACAAGCAAGTGAACAGCATTTTGACCGACCTTGTCAAGAAGAAATATAAGGAAGGAACGACCGAGAGAAAGCTCAGCGATTTCTATAAACTCGCGATGGATTCTGTGCGCCGCAACAAGGAAGGACTGGCTCCCGTGATGCCCCTGATGAAGGAAATCGAGACAGCCAACAGCCTCGATGCACTGAAAGCCATCCAGCTGAAATATGCCAAGTTGGGCATTGGCGTGCCATTCGGCTCGGGCTTCTATGCCGACGACAAGAATGTCACGATGAATATTCTGCAGCTTTATCAGGGTGGTCTGACGCTGGGACAGAAGGATTGGTATGTGAACAACGACCCAGCTACGGTGGATGTACGTGAGGCTTATAAGAAACATATCGTACGAATGTTCAAGCTTTATGGCTTCGATGAGGCACAGGCTCAGCAGAAAGAGGCCGACATCTTCCGCTTTGAGACCATGCTTGCCCTGCTTTCCAAGAGCAACATCGAGCTTCGCGACCCGAAGGCCAACTACAACAAGATGAGCCTGAAGGAGTTTGAGGAGAACTATCCCAATATCCCTTTGCAGGCCCTTTCCAAAGCCGAAGGCATTGATCCCAGCTATATTCAGGAGATGATAGTGGGTCAACCCGCCTTCTTTGCCGGCTACGACAAGTTGGCTGCGCTGATGTCTGCCGACGAGTTGAAGGCCATCATGGAGTGGGATTTGATTATGAGCTCGGCCTCTTATCTGACCGATGAGGTGCGCGAGGCTAACTTCGACTTCTTCGGTAAGACCATGAAGGGTCGCAAGGAAGACTTCCCCTTGTGGAAGCGTAGTACCAATCAGGTGGAGAGTGCGATGGGAGAGGCCCTCGGAAAGATGTATTGCGCCCGCTTCTTCCCAGCTTCCAGCAAGAAGATGATGGAAGAACTCGTACACAATTTGCAGGTGAGTCTGGGTCAGCGCATAGACGCACAGACCTGGATGAGCGACTCTACGAAGGCCAACGCCCATGAGAAACTCGACAAGTTCTATGTGAAAATTGGCTATCCCAACAAGTGGACCGACTATAGCAAACTGACCATTGACCCCTCGAAGAGCTTCTTCGAGAACGTGCTGGCCACCCGAATCTTTGCCGTAGACAAGGAGATTACAGACAAGGCTGGTAAGCCCGTGGACAAGGATGAGTGGCACATGACGCCGCAAACCGTCAATGCTTATTACAATCCCACGACCAATGAGATTTGCTTCCCGGCCGGAATCCTCCAGCGTCCGTTCTTCGATCCCAAGGCCGATGCAGCCTTCAACTATGGTGCTATCGGCGTGGTGATTGGTCATGAAATGACTCACGGATTTGACGATCAGGGCCGTCAGTATGACTCCAACGGCAACTTGCAGGATTGGTGGACAGCCAATGATGCCAAGGGTTTCGACCAGCGCGCCAAACTCTATGCCGACTTCTTCGATGCCATTGAGGTGTTGCCCGGTCTGCATTCCAATGGAAAGTTCACCCTGGGCGAGAACCTTGCCGACCACGGAGGACTGCAGGTGGCATACAATGCGTTTGAGAACGTGATGAAGACCAAGCCTTTGAAGACCGCCGATGGATTTACTCCCGAGCAGCGTTTCTTCATTGCCTACGCCGGAGTATGGGGTCAGAACATCACCGAAAAGGAGATTCGCAACCGCGTGAAGGTAGACCCCCACTCGCTGGGCGAATGGCGTGTGAATGGCGCTCTGCCTCACATCAATGCATGGTATGAGGCTTTCGGTGTGAAAAAGGGCGACAAGATGTTTATCCCCGAGGCCAACCGTCTCCAGCTTTGGTAAACAAAACTTGACAAAATTCAATACTTTACAAAAGGATGCAAAACTTAAATTTTGCATCCTTTTTTGTGTATTATAGCTAAAATTCGTAACTTTGTCCATAGTTTAATTACGAGAAAGCAATATGCCATTACGTTTACCCGATAAGTTACCCGCCGTAGAAATTCTGAAGAAGGAAAACATCTTCGTGATGAATGAGAGTCGTGCCCACACTCAGATGGTTCGTCCGCTGAAGATTGTGGTGCTCAACCTCATGCCTCTGAAGATTACGACCGAGACCGATCTCATCCGTCTGCTGTCGAATACTCCCTTGCAACTGGAGGTGACTTTTATGAAACTCAAGAGCCATACGCCCAAAAACACACCCATCGAACACATGCTCATGTTCTACAAAGACTTTGATATCCTGAAGCAACAGAAGTGGGACGGCATGATCGTGACGGGTGCGCCCATCGAGCAACTGGACTTTGAGGAGGTGGAATATTGGCAGGAAATCAAGGAGATATTTGATTGGGCGCGTACCCATGTCACCTCAACGCTCTACATTTGCTGGGCGGCGCAGGCCGGACTTTACCATTTCTATGGTGTGCCCAAGTACCCATTACCGAGCAAGATGTTTGGCATCTTCCGCCAAACGCCATTGATTCCTGAGCTCCCTATATTCCGGGGGTTCGACGATGTGTTTATGATGCCCCACAGCCGGCATACCGAAATCAGACGGCCTGACATCGACAGGGTGGGCGATCTCACGGTTATCGCCGAGTCGCCCCAGAGCGGCGTGAGCATGGTGATGGCCCGCAACGGCCGCGAATTCTTCATCACCGGACATCTGGAGTATGCCCCTGACACCCTCGACAAGGAGTATCGGCGCGACTTCGGCAAGCGCGACGATGTAGAGATACCGCTGAATTATTATACCGACAACGACCCCTCCAAGGGCCCTCTCGTCACGTGGAGGTCGCATGCAAACCTTCTTTTCAGCAACTGGATAAACTATTATGTTTATCAGGAGACCCCCTATAATATTGAAGAAATACGTTAATGTGAAATCATAAGGATTAAAACAGGGTAAGTTCAAATCATCATACAACCTGTTTTAATCTTTTATCCTATCCCCAAAGACTATGCGCAAACTGGAATTGCTGGCTCCGGCAAAGAATCTCGAATGTGGAATGGCAGCCATCTCTCATGGTGCCGATGCCGTGTATATTGGTGCCGAGCGATTTGGCGCACGTGCTGCGGCCGGCAATTCCGTAGACGATATTCGTGAGCTTTGTACGTTTGCCCATCAGTATGGCGCACGGGTCTTTGTCACGGTCAACACCATTGTCTATGAGGATGAGCTGGAAGACACCCAACAACTCATTGTAAAGTTGGCCGAAATTGGCGTCGATGCCATTCTCGTGCAAGACATGGGAGTCATAGAGATGCACCGCGTGGCCATCGAAAATGTAGGCCATGCCCCCATGCTTCATGCTTCCACCCAGTGCGACACCCGCACGGCGGAAAAGGTGGCGTGGCTGCGTTCGCTCGGGTTTACCCGCGCGGTGCTGGCCCGCGAGCTTTCTTTAGCCGAAATCAAAGCCATCCACGAGGCTGTGCCCGACATGGAATTAGAGGTGTTTGTCCACGGCGCGTTGTGCGTAAGCTATTCCGGTATCTGCTACGCCTCGCAGCATTGTTTCGGGCGTTCGGCCAACCGAGGCGAGTGCGCACAGTTCTGCAGGATGAAGTTTGACCTCATCGATGCCGACGGCAAGGTGATAGAGCATGAGCGACACCTGCTCTCCCTGAAGGATATGAGCCAGATAGACAGCCTCGAAGAACTGGCCGACGCCGGCGCATGCTCATTTAAGATAGAGGGCAGACTGAAGGATGTGGGCTATGTGAAGAATGTCGTTTCGGCCTTCAGTCAGCGTCTCGACCAACTCATCGAGAAGCATCCGGAGAAGTATTGCCGTGCATCGTTTGGACGGGTGGAACACCATTTCCAGCCCAATCTGAAGAAAACGTTCAACCGTGGCTTTACTTCTTACTTCCTGAATGGTCGTCAACCCGACATCGCCTCCTTCGACACGCCGAAGGCTTTGGGCGAATACGTGGGCCATGTGAAGGAAATTCGTCCCGACTCCTTTAACGTGGCGGGTACGGCTTCGTTCAGCAACGGCGACGGATTGTGTTTCATCAATGCCGAGCGGGAGCTGGTGGGATTTCGTGTGAATAGGGTGGTGGGCAACCGATTGTTCCCGTTCCACATGCCCCGTGGACTCCAACCCAACATGGCTCTCTATCGCAACAACGATGAGGCCTTTGGTAAAATACTCTCCGGTCAGACCGCCGACCGCAGGATTTCCGTCTCTATGGAGTTTGCACCGACCGCCGACGGGTTCAGCCTCACGATGGCCTTTACCCCCCATGCCACTGAGCAGCCCCTCACCGCAACGTCTACCATCACTTTCGATCATCAGGCGGCGAAGAGTCCGCAGGGCGACAACATCCGCAAACAGCTGCTCAAATTGGGCAACACCGTGTTTGCCTGCGACAATGTGGACATCCTCGCGGGAGCCGAACAATGGTTTGTGCCGTCGAGTCTTCTGGCCGACCTGCGCCGCCAGACCACCGAATCCCTTGCGCAAACCATCAGCGATTATCATGCCCAAACGGCCTCGGCCAGCATCCCAACGGCTGCATTGGGTGAGGAATCGAATGCCCGCATGTGGCAGCCGGCATACGGCAAGTTCACCTATCTCTATAACGTGTCCAACCATCTGGCGCAGAATTTCTATGCCAGTCATGGGTTGCCCCAGCTCGGTCCGGCGATGGAGGTGGAGCGGGCACGACAGGAAGCCATCGTGATGCAGTGTCGCCATTGCCTGCGCTATACCCTCGGCTACTGTGTGAAATATGGCGGACAGAAACCCACCTGGCACGAACCGCTCTCGCTCCGCTTGGGCGACGGCCGACGGTTCCGGTTGGAGTTCAACTGCGCCGAGTGTCAGATGAATATTTACAGCGAAAAATAACGACGATGAGAAAGCCCCTGTCCTTGCGCAATGCCTTTTTATTCCTCATGGCGACCCTGCTCGTCATGACCCTCGGTTCATGCTATCAGCATCACCATAAGAACAGACCGCCCTTTGCTTTCAGCGAGAAGCAGATAGACTCGCTCTCGTTTTTCTCCTCGCATCACTACACCAACAACTACAATTTCGTCGTAAAGGCCGACAGTCTCGTGCTGCTTCGTTCCTTCCCCGAGGAGCTAATCGGTGGCATGCAGACCGATTCGTTCACCGTCTATCGCGATGCCCACTTGGTGGTGGCCGACATCCGTATGCTGCCCAACGATTCCATCGACTCCGTTTGGGTGGAATTGGCCAACGATACTTCAGCCTTCGGATGGACGCGCGAGACCAAACTCCTCAAGAGCGCAATGCCCGACGACCCCATTTCGGCCTTTATCTCAGCGTTTTCCAATGCCCATGTCATCATATTCTTAGGCATCATTGCCCTGTTCTCGGCTTGTTATCTGCTGTGGAGCATCTTCAAGCGCAAGGCACGTATTGTACATTTCAACGACATCACCTCGTTTTATCCTATGCTCCTCTGCCTTGATGTGGCCCTGTCGGCAACGCTTTATGCGAGCATCCAGACCTTCGCCCCGCAGATGTGGCAGCATTTCTATTTCCACCCTACGCTCAATCCTTTCTCGGTGCCTTTTGCCTTGGGTATCTTTCTGGTGTCGGTGTGGGCTATGCTGATCATCGCTCTGGCTGCTCTCGACGATGTGCGCCGTCAGTTGCCCGTGGGAGAGGCTGTGCTATATGTCGGGGGATTGGCAGCCGTATGTGCTGTAAACTATATCGTGTTCAGCATCACTACATTATACTACATTGGTTATGTCCTGTTGGTGTGCTATACCTATTATGCAGTGCGCCACTATTATCTTCACAATCGAGCACGGTATGTGTGTGGCAGATGTGGTGCCAAACTTCACGAAAAAGGGGAATGCCCGCATTGCGGAGCAATGAATGAGTAAAACAAACACTGCTCCATCCCTAATGACCAATCAGGATTAAATGGTATTACACCATTGGGAATACCATTTATCCTTTCTGATATTTTTCCGATCGCTCATCTTTTATTTTATTTGCTGGTGATTATCCCTATTGTCTAATGCTTGGTTTATTTCCTAATAAATAGGGATTGTGCCTCTCGTCGGATTTTTTTACCTTTGCACAGGAAAGAACTGATTGATAATAAAAGAAGAACTATCGCTTATTGTTATGAAAAAACTTTTGTATGCTGTCCTTGTCTTGATGACAGGGCACACGACGGCGCAAGCCGAATCTTACCATCTGAACGACACCTCCCGTGTGCATGATCTGGACGAAGTGTTTGTCATCCGTCAACCCAAAGAGCAGTACCGTCTCAGGCTACAGCCTGTCAGTTCGACCATGCTGTCTGGACAAAACCTTGGTGTCATCGGGGCAAGAGACCTGCGCGAAATGTCGGCCTATGTACCCAACTTCACGATGCCTAACTATGGATCGCGCTACACTTCCGCAATCTATGTGAGAGGCATAGGCTCGCGCATCAATTCACCAGCCGTAGGAATTTATGTAGATGGCATGCCGGTCGTCAACAAGTCGGCATTCAACACCCATACCTATGACTTGGCGCGTGTCGACATCCTGCGCGGACCGCAAGGCACTCTCTATGGACTCAACAGCGAGGCGGGACTCGTGAGACTCTACACCAAAAACCCCATGGACTATCAGGGCACCGAACTCAGCATGGGTATCGGTACACACTTCTATAGGAATGTACAGCTGTCTCATTATCAGAAGATAAATAATAAGATGGCTTTCTCGATAGCCGGATTCTATAACGGACAGAATGGTTTTTTCACAAACCAGACACTTGGGAAAAAGGCTGATAAATACAACGAGGCCGGAGGACGCATGAAATTCGTGTTCAGGCCTACGGCCCGATGGGACATCAACCTCACGGCCGACTATCAGCATACACGCCAGAATGCCTTTCCCTACGGACTTGTTGGGAGCGACGGCATTGCAGAAGACCCGACAACCAATTTGCTGAACAACTACCGGCGTCATACGTTCAGCACGGCCCTCGACATACATTATCAGGCTCGGGACTTTGACATCGCCTCGACCACCAGCTACCAGTATCTCAACGACCGCATGCTGATGGATATCGATTACCTGCCACTCGACTTTATGAAAATGACAGAGCAGCAAGTGGGGAATGCCATCACACAGGAATTGACTTTCAAGAGCAGGAAACCTGTGGGCGGATTCTGGCGATGGACGGCTGGGGCTTTCGGGAGTGTCTCATGGCTCCGTACAAATAGTGCCGTAGATTTCGGACAAGATATGGATGATTTTCTCGGAACAACCATCCGCAATGCGATGTATAATGCCATGGTGTCGTCGATGGCTGCGCGATTTATAGCACGAGGCATGACAGCCGACGTTGCGCAGTCGCAGGCAGAAGCCATCATCGCACAAGCGGGAGGAGTAACCATGACCACTGATATGCGTGAGGTGCCCGGACTCTTCCATACCCCTACCTATAACCTTGGACTATACCATGAGTCCAACTTTGATATTACACCAAGGCTCATGGCCACCGTCGGAGTGCGCTATGATTGGAGCCGACAAAGTATCAGCTACAACACCGGAGCATCTATCTACTCCTTGGCCAATGTCATGGGACAGCAGGCTGCCGTTACTGTGACATCGCTGCTTGACAGCCGCACACACGAAAACTTCGGGCAGCTTCTGCCCAAGCTCGGACTCACCTATCAGCTGAGCGATGACGGAAGCAACATCTATGCCACCGTGAGCAAGGGCTATCGTGCCGGAGGATACAACATACAGATGTTTTCAGACATCCTCTCCACGGAGATACAGAGCAACAGCTCTCAGCGGGCCGACTACACCATACCTCATACTCAGACCGACTACGACAACATCAACCGAACCATTGCCTATAAGCCCGAAACCAGTTGGAACTATGAGGTCGGTACTCATCTTAATCTCTTCGGGCATAAAGTGCAGCTTGACCTTGGCGCATTCTATATGCAGATACGCAATCAGCAGATATCCAAGATGGCTGGTAACTACGGATTTGGACGCATGATGACCAATGCCGGACGCAGCACAAGTTGCGGCGTTGAGGCTACTCTGCGCGGGCAGGCCCTGGATGACCATCTGTCGTGGCAGGTGAGCTACGGATATACCCGGGCACGTTTTGCCGACTATTCAGACACTCTTACCGTCGGAGGCTCCACAACTGTAGTCGACTACAAAGACAATCATGTGCCCTTCGTGCCTGAACACACCCTGGCTGCCACAACAGCTTATCGCTTTGACTTCGCTACCGGAAGTTTGCTTCGCAGCGCCACTGTCGGAGCCGATGTCACTGCGCAAGGCAAAACCTATTGGGATGAGGCAAACACGTTGAGCCAGAAGTTTTATGCTGTGCTCGGTGCACGTCTTGGCCTCGACTTCGGACAGCTAAGTGTAGACCTGTGGGGGCGCAATCTCACCTCCACACGCTACAATGTCTTCGCTGTGAGCAGTTCTGCCACGGGTGCCAAGCAGTGGTTTGCCCAGCGCGGCAACCCCATTCAGGTTGGGGCCGACGTGAAGGTGAAGTTCTGATTTTCGCACGGGCAAATATAAGAACTTAAAAACTGTTAGATAAATTTCAAAGGACTGTTTCGGGGAAAATTGCTCCGAGGCAGTCCTCTTCTTTTCTCGGACGTATATGTCGGCAGGGTCTTACCACACGTTTGGGGATTTCGAGAAACAGTCTTCTCTCGCAGGTTTGCGTCATGTTGTCTCTTGCAATAAACGCCATGTCCCCAATCCTTAATTCATGGCGTGAACTCAACAATAGGTCCGTCTGATAGCGTCGTTCAGAGATTAAGTTTATCAAGCGAGATCAATATTGCGTTCATGGTGTCTAAGGAAAGAGTCATGATTTTTCATCAAAATCGTGCGTGTTTTTATTCTTACGTGAGAGAGCGGAAACCTCGTTTTCATGCTTCGAAGATGAAATCGCTGGAGCTTTTTAGCCCTATGGATGGGGTAAAATCTGCTTTTTCGGACGTTTTTCGGCTTTTTTATGCCGCCATAACGCCCAAACCGTCGTAAGATTAGGTACTATTCGCAGTGCGATAAGATAGTATTCGCGATGCGATTAGATAGTATTCGCAAAACCATAAAATGTCAATATATTACAAGGCGCTGGTTGCCAGTAGTTTAGTGTTAGCCCCGTTTTGTCTTATTTTCCGGCTTGCCGTGCCTGCGTTTCGTACACAGCGCTAATTTTGTAGCATTTGTTCAAATTCTTTCAACAAGAATTTATTCTTTAATCTCCTGCAGAAATGAAACATCATCAGACTCATACCGTTCAACCGCTTGTGAACCATGCCCTGAAATATAAATCCCCAGATGAGCGATAGGGGATAGGGGGAGCTATTCGTAGTCGTCGATTACACTATTGACGAAGTCCATCATAGGCTTGCCAACTTTGAAGAGCTTCACCATCTTTTGTGTCCAGTCGGGCTGTGAATAGAAGTTGTCGGGCACCACCTGCCATACACAGTAGTCTTTCATCTTGAGGTAAATCAGATGCTCATAGTCGCTGGGAAAATCTTTGGGAGCCTTCTTCAGATGTTGCATGCCGAAGCCTTTGGGGGCTGTGTGCTCTTCCGTCCACTCACTATCGTTGGGATAGCCGAAGTTTTTAACAAACTGACCGTTCTCTACACACTTCCTCCACTCATCGATATTCCCCATGATCTCATTGCGGACAGAGGTCAGAATATGGGTTGGCAACCAGTAGACACCAGCCGCAAGTATGCAGCGACCGGGCTGCACATGGATATAATAACCACCATGAAGACTTTGTTTGCCATGCGAGGAAATGTAAGCCCCGAAATGGTTTTTGTAAGGCGATTTGTCTTTGGCAAAACGGATGTCACGATAAATTCTGAATACGCAGTCTTTGGCTTTCAGATGTGAGATGCTCGCATCAAAGGTGCTGATAGACTCGATAGCCTTGTCTACCAGTTGGTCAAAGTCAGCCCTGGCGTTCTGATAGTCGGTTTTATGTTCTGCAAACCATTCGCGGTTGTTGTTGGCGGCCAGTTCCTCAAGAAAGGCCATCATTTTATTTTTTTCCATATTCTATTCAAGTTTGCTGCCCTCCAACAGTTTTGGGCAGATAGTGTCAAAGGGGCATTGTTCGCATTTTGGGCGCGCACTCTGGCAGATATAGCGTCCGTGGAGCAGCAGCCAGTGGTGAGCGTTGGGGATATCTTCTTCGGGAATGTCGCGTATCAGGCATTCTTCCACTTTCAGAGGAGTGTTGGCAGTCTTCGGAACAAGTCCCAGCCTGTGGGAAACTCTGTAGACATGTGTGTCTACGGCCATCGTTGCCTTGCCAAACCACACCGCCTGTAGCACGTTGGCGGTCTTGCGCCCCACGCCGGGAAGTTTCACCAGATCTTTCGGATCATCGGGTACCACGCCATGAAAATCTTCGACCAGCATGCGTGACATCTCTACGAGATGGCGCGACTTCGCATTGGGATAGCTCACCGATCGCACATACTCAAACACTTCCTCTGGCTCCACCTTGGCCATCTCCTCGGGTGTCGGAAAACGCTTAAACAGCGCGGGAGTCACCTCGTTGATGCGTTTGTCTGTACACTGAGCAGAGAGCAGGGTCGCGCAAAGCAATTGAAAGGCAGAACCAAAGTGAAGTTCTGTACCCACCAAAGGAGCATTTTTGTGGAAATAATTAAGAATATACTGATACCTTTCTTTTCGTGTCATAACATTATAATCGGATTTAATCCTCGGAATAAGCAAAAATAATAAAAAACTGCTACACAACCAAGAAAACGCCGAGAAAATAAAAAGGTATTGTACATGCCGTTAGGATTAAGAGAACTTCGGGCGAAGACGGGTTGGATTCTTTCTGATGTTTTATATCATACATGACGTGAAATGAAGAATAATATTCTGTCATTTATAATAAAAACCCATGGATATGGTATATTTTCCCTAAATTGAAAGAATATTTTGAAACAACATCGGAAGCCCATAACTTTGCAGAAAATTGAGATGCGCCAAGGAAATCACAAGCCGCATGTATGGCAGAATACTCAGATTACAATATATTTAAAATGGAAGAAAAGAACATTAAAAAACGTGCTTTCCTAACCAATGTGTTAGGATACCCACGAATTGGAGCAAATCGTGAATTGAAAAAATCTCTTGAACTGTTTTGGCAAGGCAAAATAGACAAGCAGCAACTGCTTGAGGCCGGTCGACAACAACGCTTGGGCAACTGGCAGCAATTGCAGAAAGCCGGTATCGACCTGATACCCAGCAACGATTTCTCCTTTTATGACCAAATGCTTGACATGAGTCTCATGTTAGGTGCTATACCCGAACGCTACCGACACCTCGAGGGAGACAAGTTTGCATTATATTTTGCGATGGCACATGGCATGCAGCAACAAGGACAGGATGTAATCGCCATGGAGATGACCAAGTGGTTTGATACAAACTATCACTACATTGTGCCAGAATTCACATCAGACCAGACCT
The DNA here is from genome assembly GCA_016901395.1 of Prevotella sp. Lineage (GTDB taxonomy): Bacteria > Bacteroidota > Bacteroidia > Bacteroidales > Bacteroidaceae > Prevotella. The sequence goes on from JAEAMQ010000089.1 coordinate 14,531, forward strand.
TCCGCCTTTTTGATAATAAGGCAACTCAGGAATTTGTGGAAGCTAAGAACTTGGGGCTGATTACCAAACCGGTGCTTATTGGTCCGGTCACCTATCTCTTGCTTGGGAAAGAAAAGACAGATGGCTTTCATCGCATAGAACTTCTTGACAGACTTCTGCCGGTGTATGTGCAGCTTCTTCAGGAATTAGAGTCACAGGGGGCTGAGTGGGTGCAGATTGACGAGCCCTGCCTTGTCACAGATTTGGACAACAGCGTCAAGGAGGCCTACCGGAAAGCCTATGATTATATTGCATCACATGTTCATCTGAAAATCATTCTTACCACTTATTTCGGCTCATTAGATGACAACGCCGATCTCGCAATCAGTCTCCCTGTAGATGCGCTGCACATAGATGTTGCTTATCGTTCCGAGCAGGTTTCCATTGCAGAGAAGTTGCCTCGGCAGATGACGCTGTCGTTGGGTGTGGTCAATGGAAGGAATATCTGGAGAAACGACCTTGAGTCTTCGCTTCAAATCATCCGGAAGGCCACAGCGCATCTCTCCCCCGAGCAGGTCATACTTTCCACTTCATGCTCACTTCTGCATGTTCCCTACGACCTCGAGACGGAAAGCAATGAGCAGGTGCTCCCCTCACGTATCAAGCGATACATGGCTTTTGCCCGACAGAAAGTGGGAGAACTTTCTACGTTGCAGCAGCTCTTGTCTGCAACTCGCGCCGAAGAATTGCAATCCAAGTTAGCCCTTAACCGAGAATTGCAAGCCAAGCGTCACCAAGAAACGGATATTCATCAGGAGCAGGTTGTCGGACGTGTGGCAGCCCTGAAACCCTCAGACTACAACAGAGAAAGCAACTATAATGACAGAGCCTCTCAACAAAGAGCCATACTCCGACTTCCTCTCTGGCCGACAACGACAATCGGATCGTTTCCACAGACCAAGGAAGTGAGACGATGGCGGTCTGATTACCGAAAAGGCAATATAGCCCATGATACCTATGTGAGCCTCATCAAACAGGAAATCAGACGTTGTATTGCATGGCAGGAGAATGTTGGTCTTGATGTACTTGTGCATGGTGAGTTTGAGCGCAATGACATGGTAGAGTACTTTGGGGAAAAACTCAACGGCTTCACCTTCACCCAGAACGGATGGGTTCAGAGCTACGGATCACGATGTGTCAAGCCCCCGATCATCTTTGGTGATGTGTCGCGCAAATCACCGATGACGGTAGAATGGACAAAATATGCACAGAGCCTGACCTCCCGACCTGTTAAAGGCATGCTTACGGGACCCGTAACAATATTGGAATGGTCGTTTGTAAGAGACGACCAACCCCGCGAGGACACTTGTCGGCAAATCGCTCTGGCCATCAGAGACGAGGTGGTGGATATCGAAAGTGCTGGAATACAGATTATCCAGATCGACGAGCCGGCCCTCCGAGAGGGTCTCCCGTTGCGACGGAGCCAGTGGGACGCACATCTGAAATGGGCAGTAGACTGTTTCCGACTGTCTGCCTCGGGTGTGAAAGACACCACACAGATACACACTCACATGTGCTATTCTGAGTTCAACGACATCATAGAGCACATCGCACGCATGGATGCAGACGTCATCACCATAGAATGCAGTAGGTCGCAAATGGATCTTCTCGACGTTTTCCACGACTTCGATTACCCCAACGAGATAGGTCCGGGAGTCTACGACATCCATTCCGCCCGTGTGCCGAGTGTGGAGGAAATGACGCGGTTGCTGCAGAAAGCACAGACGTTTATCCCTGTGGAGAGACTGTGGGTAAACCCAGACTGCGGCCTGAAGACCCGTGGATGGGAAGAGACGCGCCATGCACTTGAGAACATGATAGAGGCCGCGAAACAAATGAGGGCAGCCGTCGAAGCATCCGGTGTCACTTCGGATCGTGTTTGAATGTAATATTTCCCCATTTTCACAGAGCTTGTTCTGTACCCCTAAAAGCAACGGCCGATGGAGATTGAGTCTCCACCGGCCGTCTTTTGTATGTCATCCCTGCTTTTTGCCAGAAATGGCACGGGGATGTTGTTCCCATTATTTAATCAAATCTACGCTGCGCTTGAGGAACTTGTCGAGTGCCTCTCCCTTGAGCATGCCGTTCTGGAGCAGGGCCAGGTCGATGAGCTGGTGCACGATGGAGTTGTCAGCCGCATAGCCTGCGAGTATCTGATTCTTCTTGTCGCGCTGCTCATTCACAGCCTTCTCAGTGTTCTGCACGTCGTCTTTCTCCTCCTGTGTTACCTCCTCGGGTTTCTTGGCACTCTGTGTCTGGCGCAGGGCAGCAAGACGGGCCTGAAGGCCTTTGAGTTCACTCTCCACGGGTTTCAGCGACTCCGAAGTAGCCTTCTCGGTATCTTCAAGTACAGATTTAACCAACTTATGGTCAGCATTGAGCACCACCGTATAGCTATCGGGCATCTGTCCGTAGAAACTCATGCCGGGCTGGAAGTGGCTCATCTCCTTCATACGGCGCATATACTCGTTCTGCGTGATCATCACCGGAGACGCTTGTTCCCCCAGGGCCTCAATGTCAACATTGAAATTGGCCATGTCTATCTTCGGCATCTGTGAGCGGAACACCTCTGACAGATTGTCACGTTCGCCCTCGCTGAGTTCGGTTTTCTTCGCATCGTCTTTCACGATGAGACGTTCCACAATATCAGAGTCTACGCGGGTGAAGCGGCTTTTCTCTAATTTCTGCTCCAACATGCTCACCATAGGCACGTCGAGCTGTCCGTCGAACAGTAACACGTTGTAGCCCTTGTTTTGTGCATTGGCAATATAGGCATACTGGTCTTCCTTGTTGGTGGCATAGAGATAGACGAGGTTGCCGTCTTTGTCGGTCTGTTCTCCCTTGATAAGAGTCTTATAGTCTTCGTATGTGAAATACTTGCCGTCAACATCTTTGAACAACGCGAAATCCTTGGCACGGTCATAGAAATCTTCCTGAGATAGCATGCCATAATGGATGAAAAGCTTGAGGTCATCCCACTTCTTTTCATAGTCAGCACGGTCATTTTTGAAAATCTGCTGAAGACGATCGGCTACTTTCTTGGTGATATAGGTTGAGATTTTCTTCACGTTGGCATCACTCTGCAGATAGCTGCGGCTCACGTTCAATGGGATATCCGGAGAGTCGATGACACCGTGGAGCAATGTAAGAAAATCGGGAACGATGCCCTCCACCTGATCGGTGACAAACACCTGGTTGCAATAGAGCTGTATTTTATTACGTTGAAGTTCCAGATTGTTCTGAACATGAGGGAAGTAGAGTATACCTGTTAAGTGGAACGGGAAGTCCACATTGAGGTGAATCCAGAACAGCGGCTCATCCTGCATGGGGTAGAGCGTGCGATAAAACTCCTTATACTCTTCCTCTTTCAGGGTTGACGGGGCCTTGGTCCATAACGGCTCTACACTGTTTATAACATTGTCTTCGTCGGTATCTACCTGTTTGCCGTCTTTCCACTCAGTCTTCTTGCCAAACACTACAGGTACCGCCATGAACTTGCAATACTTATTGAGCAGGGTCTCAATACGCTCTTTTTCCAAGAATTCCTTGCAGTCGTCTGATATGTGGAGCACGATATCCGAACCACGTTCGGCCTTGTCTACCTCTTCAAGGGTGAACGACGGCGAACCGTCACAACTCCATTTCACGGCCTGTGCACCCTCTACATGGCTCTTGGTAATGATGTCCACACGGTCGGACACCATAAAGCTTGAATAGAATCCCAGTCCGAAGTGGCCTATGATAGCGTTGGCCTCGTCCTTGTATTTATCCAAAAAATCGGTTACACCCGAAAAGGCAATCTGATTGATGTATTTGTCTATCTCTTCAGCGGTCATACCGATGCCTCGGTCGCTGATGGTAAGGGTTTTGGCCTCTTTGTCCAATGTGATATTCACTGACAGATTGCCCGTGTCACCTTTAAAATCACCCTTTTGGGCAAGAGTCTTCAGCTTCTGTGTGGCATCGACTGCATTTGATACCATCTCACGCAGGAATATTTCATGGTCTGAATAGAGAAATTTTTTGATAACGGGGAAAATGTTCTCGGTTGTAACCCCGATGTTGCCTTTCTTCATATTTAAAAAGTTGTTTTTTGTAAACTCTGTCTATCCCTTTGCAAAAAACATGCCAAGCCGCATAGTTGCCCCATAAAATATGATATGACGAACAAGTCTTCCCTGTATTTAGGTTCTAAACCATTGCTGACCAATAAAAATATAACATGATTTGCCAAAGATTAATGGAGATATATGGTAAAATATGAACAGGAAAACGCCCCAGTTCAATTCATACGGGTAGGGAAGAAGTGCTCGGATAAAATCTGTTTTTCGGCCTTTGATACTAAATTACAGGCCAAAAAACATAAATTTTAAACTTTTATTCATTAAAAACAGGTGCGCATCATGAAATTTACCGATTTATTTACATCATATATTAATTATTTTTCTATATTTGCAATATAGATTCATTTCAATAGGTTAAGGTTAGTTTTTTAAAAGGTTAAAAGACCCCAATCCGAGTAGTGATACCGTGGATTGGGGTAATTATTTTTAGTTGTTCTTGAATCCTACAACACCTTTGTTATTGTCATCAAGATAGAATGTCTGCGTGATGGTATCCTTCTCCACTGCATATTTCACCTGAATGAACTGCAGACGCTCGGTGCGTGGCACATACTTTACGGTTCCCGACACAAGGCGTTCTTTCTCTGCATCACGATGCATCACGTTAAGTATCGAGTCGGAAACAAAATTAGCTATGCCTGGATTTGACCACGATAACACGTCAAAGTCTTCGAGTTTCATGCTGTTTTTCATGAAATCTTCTATGACCTTGTGGCTTTTATAGGTTTGTCCGCAGCTCATGATGAGCAATGCGGACAAGGCCATGATCAAGAATTGTGTTCGTTTCAAGACTATGCAATCGATTATTTTTCGGGAATATTCTTCAATACCTCAAGCAGATGATCCCAAACCATCTGTACCGTAGGTATGTATAAACGTTCTTCGGGAGTATGCACATAGCGCAGGGTCGGACCGAAGCTCACCATGTCGATGTGAGGATATTTCTCGGAGAACAGTCCACATTCAAGACCAGCGTGGATGCCACGCACCACAGGCTCCTTGCCAAATAGTTTTGTGTAAGCATCTACGGTAATCTTGAGTAACTTGGAATTGGGGTTCATCTTCCAGGCGGGATAGCCGTCATTTTGCACGACCTCGGCACCCGCCAGTTGCCATGTAGCCTTTATTGTGTTGGCCATATTGGTGAGATTACTCATCACATTGGACCGTTGGCTGGTAACGCAGACCACCTTGTCTTCCTCAGATTGCACACTTGCGATGGTGCTGGATGTCTCTACCATCTCATTCAGTTCCTTGTCCTGACAGATGGAGAATACGCCATTGTCTAAAGCCTGGATGGCACGAATCATATTCTGACTTACGGTCTTGGGAAGAACGGACTGGGCATCGGTGCTCTCCAAACTCCATACCATGTTGGTATCAGTCACATGGAATTCGTCTTCCACATCCTTGGTGAAGATATTCCAGTCAGCCTTCACCTCTTCTTTCTTGTCAAAAGGAACGGCAAATACAATCTTTCCGTCGCGGGTGATGGCATTGTGCATTTTGCCAGAGTTCCACTGAGCCAGACGAAGGTCCATTTTCTCCTGTTGCATATAGAGGAAACGCGCGAGCACCTTGATAGCGTTGGCACGTTTTTTCTCAATGTCGTCGCCCGAATGACCTCCGGTAAGGCCTTTCAAAGACCCTAACATAAAGAAATAATTCTTGGGAGCATCCTCACGCTTGAAATTGAAAGTTGCGGTTGTATTGATACCTCCGGCACAGGAAACGAAGATCTGACCTTCGTCTTCTGAATCCAGGTTGATGAGGTAATCGCCAGTCATAAAACCAGATTTCATGCCGAAGGCACCTGTCAGACCTGTTTCCTCGTCGCGGGTAAACAGACATTCGATAGGGCCGTGCTCAATGTCGTCGGAGTCAAGGATAGCCAATTCTATAGCATCTCCTATACCATCGTCAGCGCCGAGAGTAGTGCCTTTGGCCTTGAGCCAATCGCCATCGACATAGGTCTGGATGGGATCTTTGTAAAAGTCAAACTCCACATCCACCAACTTGTCACATACCATATCCATGTGGCACTGCAACACTGTGGTGGCACGGTTCTCATAGCCTTTGCTGGCGGGTTTGCTGATGAGAACATTACCAGTCTCGTCGACTTTCACACTCAATCCGCGTTCTTTAGCGAAGGCTTGTAAATATGATATGAGTTGCTCTTCATGCTTTGAAGGGCGGGGGATCTGATTGATTTTCGCGAACTGCTCGAACACACGAGCAGGCTTTAATTCTGCCATAATCTTATTTTTTAAAGGTTTATCTGTTTTTTTTTTGAGTTTCGGTGTTTTTACACTAACTTTGCAACGTTTATATCACTTAGTGTAATGCAAAATTAATAAAAATGGTAGAATCTCTACTCTTTGGCATGTTAATAATTGCTATAGGCGTGGCATTAATGTCTGTAAAGGTGATCTTTAAAAAGAACGGACGCTTTGCCTCTCAGCACATTCACGACAATGAGGCGCTCAAGCAACAGGGAATCCGGTGTGTGCTTGACCAGGACAAGGAAGCTCGCAGTAGCAACAAAGCCTATTAAACGGAAACTCCTTACAAGTGTTGAACTGAAATTTATATATAAAATATGAAAAAGAAAAACGTTTTCTGCATTCTGTCTATTGCTGCACTGAGTGCATTCTGCATGACTTCATGCGACAAAAGCAACTCCAAGATGGACGAAAAGACCACCCCGACAACTACCAAGGCTGCCGCAGGTAGCAAAATAGCCTATGTAGAGGTGGACTCTATCATGACACAGTATAACTTCTGCAAAGAATACAGCAAGCTCCTCCAGCAGAAGGGCAATAACATCCAGAAGACGCTTGCAGCTAAACAGCAACAGCTTCAGGTCGCAGCTGCTAATTTCCAGCAGAAAATCCAGCAGAATGCTTATACCCGTGAGCAGGCGGAAGGTGTGCAGGCAGGTCTGCAGAAGCAGAACAATGACCTTCAGGCATTGAACCAGCGTCTGAGCAATGAGTTCCAGTCAGAGACAGAGAAGTACAACAAGGCTCTTCATGACTCTCTCCAGCACTATCTCGCCATTTACAATAAAGATAAAAAATACAGCATGATCTTTGCCAAGCAGGGCGACAACCTGCTCTATGCTGACAAAGCTTACGATATTACCAACGATGTAGTAGCTGGCTTGAACAAGATGTATAAGGGCACACTCTATACAACGGGTTCTAAAGCTAAAAAATAAGAAAAATAAGAAAAAACTTGCCATTTGTTTGGCAGGTAAAAAAAATAGTTGTACCTTTGCACTCGCTTATAAAGAACGGCTCCGTAGCTCAACTGAATAGAGCATCTGACTACGGATCAGAAGGTTCCGGGTTTGAATCCCAGCGGAGTCACTTTTTTATAAGATGAGCAAGGTTTTGCAACAGGGCTCCGTAGCTCAACTGAATAGAGCATCTGACTACGGATCAGAAGGTTCCGGGTTTGAATCCCAGCGGAGTCACGAAAATAAGCTACAGGTAGATTATCTGTAGCTTATTTTTTTGCACTTATTCATAATCCATAATCATGCTTCCAAGACACCCAATTTGAGACCGAAATCACTAAAGAACTGAAAACAAGCGACTTCTAAAACAAAAAACTCTGCGAAAAAAAGAAAAAAAACAAAATAAATTTCCTCATCACAAGAAAATATCGTATATTTGCAAGTCAAAAACAGAAGGTGTAAAACAATACCAAAACAAGTTTATCAGAAATGACAAAAGCAGATATTATCAGTGAGATTACGGAGCAGACCGGATTGCAGAAGAAAGAGGTCGCCGTTGTGATTGAGAGCTTCATGGAAAATGTGAAAAGGTGTATGCTCGACAAAAAGGAAAATGTATACCTGCGTGGGTTTGGAAGTTTTATTATCAAGCATCGTGCTGCTAAGACTGCACGTGACATTGGTAAAAACACAACCATCACCATTGAAGCTCACGACCTGCCAAGTTTCAAGCCGGCCAAAGCCTTCGTGGATGAAATGAAGGGACTGTAAAGACGGTACCAAGTCCTCTTGGTAGGCATGTCAAAGGGCTACGAGGAAGGATAAGGGGGCTATAAGCAGAAATCCAAACAATATTAAATAACAATTAAACATTATTCAGCTATGCCAAACGGTAAGAAAAAGAAGGGCCACAAGATGGCTACGCACAAGCGTAAAAAGAGATTACGCAAGAATCGTCATAAGAGCAAATAGTCTATAGGCTATGCTTTGAGAAGGGGGCTGCCTCGATGGCGTACCCCTTTCTTTTTTAACTTAAAGTTCAGGAAATGACAAGTGAAGTAGTAATCGATGCAAAACCGAAAGAGATTTCCATCGCCCTCTTGGAAGACAAGCGGCTGGTGGAATACCAGAACGAACCCCGTTCGGCCAATTTCTCTGTCGGCAACATCTACATCGCCAAGGTAAAAAAGCTCATGCCGGGCTTGAATGCCTGTTTTGTGGATGTTGGTTATGAACGTGACGCTTTCTTGCATTATCTTGATCTGGGAAGTCAATTCAATTCTTACGCTAAATATCTTAAACAGGTACAAAGCGATCGCAAGCGCCTTTACCCATTCAGCAAAGCCACCAAACTGCCTGACCTCAAGAAGGACGGCAGTGTGCAGCAGACGCTGACCGTGGGACAAGAAGTTCTCGTGCAGGTTGTCAAGGAACCCATCTCAACCAAGGGTCCGAGACTGACCGGTGAACTTAGCTTTGCAGGACGCTTTCTGGTCCTTATCCCATTTGGTGATAAGGTCAACGTATCGTCGAAGATTAAAAGCGGTGAAGAAAGAGCTCGACTGAAACAACTCATCCACAGTATCAAGCCCAAGGGCTGCGGTGTCATTGTGCGCACGGTAGCCGAAGGTAAGCGGGTTGCTGAATTGGACGCTGAACTCAAAATTCTCACTAAGCATTGGGAAGATGCGATATTAAAGGTTCAGAAGACGCAAACAAGGCCGCAACTCGTTTATGAGGAAGAAGGAAGAGCCGTAGCATTATTGCGCGACCTCTTCAACCCCAGTTACGAAAATATCTTTGTCAACGAGGAAGACATTTTCAAAGAAGTTAAAGATTACGTTTCGCTCATTGCCCCCGAAAAGGCAGGTATCGTGAAACTGTACAATGGCAAAGTGCCTATCTTTGATAACTTCAACGTTACAAAACAAATCAAGTCAAGTTTCGGTAAAACGGTGAACTATGCTCACGGAGCATATCTTATCATTGAACATACCGAGGCCATGCATGTTGTGGATGTGAACAGCGGAAACCGCTCCAAAAACGAAAAGGGACAAGAGGGCACGGCGCTCGATACAAATCTCGGAGCCGCCGACGAACTCGCCCGGCAACTCAGACTACGTGATATGGGAGGAATCATCGTAGTGGACTTTATCGACATGAATCTGGCAGAAGATCGTCAGATGCTCTACGAACGCATGTGTAAAGCCATGCAAAAAGACAGAGCGCGACACAATATCCTGCCACTGAGCAAGTTCGGACTGATGCAAATCACCCGACAGCGCGTGCGTCCGGCTATGGACGTTAATGTCGAAGAAAATTGTCCTACATGTAATGGAAGCGGAAAAATAAAGTCAAGCATATTGTTCACCGACCAGTTAGAAGGAAAGATTGACCGCCTGGTCAACAAGATTGGTGTCAAAAAGTTCTATCTGCACGTACATCCCTACGTTGCCGCATATATCAATAAGGGCTTCTTTATGAGTCTCAAACGACAGTGGCAAAAGAAATACGGATGGGGTGTGCACATCATCTCTTCGCAGAAACTCGCCTTCCTGCAATATGAATTCTATGATGCAAAGGGCGAATTTATTGATATGAAAGAAGAGATTGAGACCAAATAGACGTTTTGTAGCAATAGGGTTGCAAAACGTATGAAAACCACTCATTAATCCCTTGTGACACCATGGTTGTCGCAAGGGATTTTTAGTTATTTGTCTGATTAGTTTTTGTTGAACTATTTCATAAAAAACGTGCGTTTTTTTATGCTCTAATAACCTCATAAAATCATTGTTTTCATGGTTTGGGGATGGTTTTATGATGCTATTTTGCTCTTTTAGACGTTTCAAAACATGCTTTTGTGTACCTTTTCGGCCTTTTTTGTGCTGCTATAAGGCCCAAATCATTGTGCAATCAGGTACTAATCGTCATGCGATTAGATAGTATTCGTGATGCGATTAGATAGTAATCGCAAGACCATGATTTGTCAACAAATTACAAGATATTGTGTGTCAGTTGATTGTGTGTTTCCCTATTTTGCTTCATTTTCCGCTTAGTCATGCGCTCATTTGTTCCATACAGCTGTTTTTATCAGCCTTTTTCAAATTCTTTCAACATGAATTCCTGCAAATAAGACATAAGACACCAAGGCTTGTCCATAGGTACATTAGCCTTATCTTCTGGAGAATACAAAAAGGCAATGCACCTATGGACACATTTGAAAAACAATAAATTCTTCTATGCCTTACGATATGGGAAATCCCTGAAAAACGGCTTTTGCTTAATGGGTGGCTTGCCACCATCCTGTCTTCTGTTGTCCTTTTATGGCCACAGTGTTTTTACTTGGGTCAGACACGGTAATGCCTGAGTAATTGTTTACCTTTATAAAAAGTGGACTGACGAGATAGGAATAGAGTGAGTCTGTATAGGCCGTTGCCTTGATGACATTGTCAAGCTGTGAATGGAAATCGCTTAACAGACTTGTGTTCTTGCACAGATGGTCTACATAATCGCCTAAGTCGTAGAAAATAGGTGTGCTGTATCCGTCGAGCACCTGCAGACTGTCTACCAATGAGTCGGGCAGTGTGTAGTAGCTGTTGACGGTCTTCATAATGCTGGCCAACTTCTCCACCTGTCGGCAGTCGATGGCCGACAGCGCTCCGTAGGGATAGGTATAGCTGCTGTAAAACTGGTAGAAGCCCGATACTACGCTCTCATAGTCTGGTGTTGCACTGGCCAATGAACTCCAGATGGTTTGGTAGGGCATACCCAATGCCATCACCTCGGAAGTAGAAGCGATGAGGTAATTGGTGACATTGCGTAGTTCGTAGGCTGTTTCCACGTTGGCCATGTAGCAGTCGTCGAAGAGCACAAACTGCATGATCATGCCCGCATTCTGGATGCCATCGGCCAGCGAAGTGACGTTGATACCATAATTGGTATCTTCCACACTTCCGAAAAAGCGGGTAGTAGGGTAGTTCGTGCCGGTGGTGTTGCCGAACATAACAGCCTTGGATTGGGCTGCATCGGTAGGCAAAACAGCCTGTTGTTTGGACTTGTAGGGATAGTTTTCCCAGTCTTCTTTGTATGTCCATCCGCACCCATGACAACCTACCAACAGTCCGTAGTTCAACGCATAGGCATTGGATTTCACGTCATTGAGTATTTCGGTGATACCCTCAGAGGTGGTGTAGCTGTTGCCAGAATAGGTCTTGATGGGCGTGTGTACTATGTTTCCATTGTTGTAGGTTATTTCATAAAGGTCGCTTTGTGAGGTCGACCTGCTGATAAAAACCACCAATCTTCCAGACATTCCCTTCGCCTTCTTGATGGCCCCTTCGATGCTATCGAGGTTTTGAAGGAAGATGTTGTACAGCCCCGTGCTGGTCTCCGTTCCTGACCAAGGCATGAATACAATCATGGTCTGTTTGTTGATTTCGTTGACATCAACAGACTCGTCATTGCTGCACGCCGTAAAGGCAAGTGCAGATAAGACGAGGAATAGTATCACATAGATGGACTTCTTCATAATTATTTGTTTTTTAAAGCAGCCAAAGACTCTTTGAGAGACGCTATTTTCTCTTCAGAGTCGCTTTGCTTCTTGCGCTCTCGAGCTACGACAGCTTCAGGAGCATGGGCCACGAAGTTTTCGTTGGAAAGCTTCTTCTTGATGCCGGCAAGGAATCCTTCGAGATGCTGGAGCTCTTTCTCCTGCTTCTCAATCTCTGCTTCGACATCAATCAGATTGCCTACAGGCACGGCAAACTCGTCGGTGCCCACCATGAAGGCGCTGGCATCGGCAGCCTTGTCGGCTACCACGCTGATGGCACTGAGGTTGGCCATCTTGGTGATGATGCTGTTGTAGGCTTCAAAACGGTTGTTGCCGGTGGCCTGGAGTTCGAGCAGTTCCTTCTGTGCAATGTTCTTCTGATTGCGCACCATACGCACGCCAGACACCACCTGCTTCACGAGTTCGATGTCCTCGCAGAGCTTCTGCTCTTCGGCCGAAGGTGCAGCGAGGTCGAGCGTGGCCTTCATGATGCTCTCGCCCTGCTGGCGATTGAGAATGTGCTGCCACAGTTCTTCGGTGATGAAAGGCATGAAGGGATGAAGCATTTTCAGCAGAACGTCGAAGAAACGGAGTGTTGCCTCGTAGCTCTCCTTGTCGATGGGTTTGCCGTATTCGGGCTTCACCATCTCCAGATACCAGCTGGAAAACTCGTCCCAGAATAGGCGATAAACCGTCATCAGGGCCTCGGAGATGCGGTAACCTTTAAACTGCTCGTCCATCACGGCGTAGGCTTCCTTGAGCTTTGCCTCAAACCAGGCCACAGCTTGCCTGTTTTCTGCGGGCTGCTCCAGGTCGGCAGTCTCCCATCCCTGAACCAGACGGAAGGCATTCCAAATCTTGTTATTGAAGTTTCTTCCCTGCTCGCAGAGGCTCTCGTCGAAGAGAATGTCGTTGCCTGCCGGTGCAGAGAGCATCATGCCCATGCGCACACCGTCGGCACCAAACTTCTCGATAAGCATCAGTGGATCGGGCGAATTGCCGAGGCTCTTGCTCATCTTGCGACCGAGTTTGTCGCGAACGATACCTGTGAAATATACGTGTTTGAAGGGGAAGGTGTGGCGATACTCATATCCTGCCATAATCATTCGGGCCACCCAGAAGAAGATAATGTCTGGGCCGGTTACCAAATCGGAGGTGGGGTAGTAGTAGTTGATTTCCTCGTTGTTGGGGTTGTTCACGCCGTCGAATACGGAGATGGGCCACAACCACGATGAGAACCATGTGTCGAGGCAGTCGCTTTCCTGTTCGAGGTCGGCGGCGGTGAGGCCCGGATTCTTCTTCTGGGCCTCGGCCAGAGCAGCCTCTGCACTCTCGGCCACCACGTAGTCGTTCTTGCCTTCGGCATCCTTGAAGTAGTAAGCCGGTATGCGATGGCCCCACCAGAGCTGTCGGGAGATACACCAGTCCTTGATGTTCTCCAGCCAATGACGGTAGGTGTTCTTGTATTTCTTGGGGTAGAACTCGATGTCATCGTCCATCACCGGAGCAAGGGCAATATCGGCAAAGTGCTGCATCTTGAGGAACCACTGGGTCGAGAGCTTAGGCTCGATGGGCACATTGGTACGCTCGGAGAATCCCACCTTGTTGTCGTAGTCCTCCACTTTCTCCATGAGGCTGGCGGCTTCGAGGTCTTTCGAAATCTGTTTTCTCACCTCCATGCGGTCTTGTCCCACGTAGAGGCCGGCAGCCTCAGAGATTGTTCCATTGTCATTGAAGATGTCGATGGTCTGCAGTCCGTGCTTCAGTCCCAGGGCGTGGTCATTGATATCGTGGGCGGGCGTTACCTTGAGGCAGCCTGTTCCAAACTGAATGTCTACGTAAGTATCCTCGATCACGGGTATGGTGCGGTTCACCAGTGGCACGATGACGTGCTTGCCCTGCAACCAGGTGTTCTTCGGGTCTTCGGGATTGATACACATGGCGGTGTCGCCCATGATGGTCTCGGGACGTGTGGTGGCCACCACGGCATAGTAGCCCTTGGCATCCTGATGCATCACATTTTCATCGCTCTTGCGCGAAATGGTAGCCTGATCCTCGGGAGCCACATAGTATTTGAGATAGTAGAGCTTGGAATGCTCGTCCTTGTAGACCACTTCCTCGTCGGAAAGAGCGGTCTGAGCCTGCGGATCCCAGTTCACCATGCGCACGCCGCGGTATATCAATCCCTTGTTGTAAAGGTCGATAAACACCTTGATGACACCCTCCGAACGGGTTTCGTCCATGGTGAAGGCCGTACGGTCCCAGTCGCATGAGCAGCCGAGCTTGCGCAATTGTTTGAGGATAATGCCGCCATGCTCATGGGTCCAGTCCCATGCATGCTCCAAGAATTGCTCTCGGGTGAGGTCGGTTTTCTTGATGCCCTGCTCGGCTAACTTGTTCACCACCTTGGCCTCTGTGGCGATAGAGGCATGGTCGGTGCCCGGCACCCAGCAGGCATTCTTGCCTTCCATGCGGGCACGGCGCACCAGAATATCTTGAATGGTGTTGTTCAGCATGTGCCCCATGTGGAGTACTCCTGTGACGTTGGGCGGCGGAATGACAACCGTATACGGCTCACGGCCGTCGGGCTTAGAACTGAATAGATGATTGTTCAACCAATATTCATACCATTTCGACTCTACCTCCTTGGGGTCATACTTACTTGCTAATTCCATTTATAATTAATCTTTATACCTTGTTTATTTTATAAAAACCCTGCAAATTTACGAATTTTCCATCTAAAATACCTAACTTTGCATCAAAAATATAGGAAAGTGCATACACGGAAAGAGAAATTGGCGGCGTTCGGTCGATTGTTAGACGTGCAACATCGATTGCGCAAAGAATGTCCGTGGGACCGTAAACAGACGTTCGAAAGCCTCCGTCCCAATACTATAGAAGAGGTGTTTGAGCTTGCTGATGCTCTGATAAAACAGGATTATCATGAGGTGATGAAGGAACTCGGCGACGTGATGGAGCATGTGATGTTCTATTCCTTGATTGGTCATGAGGACGGCGAGTTTGATATTGCTGACGTTTGTAATCAGGAGGCCGACAAGCTGATGTTCCGCCATCCATTCATTGATTGGCGTCAATCCGAAGGTGATTGGGATATCGAAAATGAGCCATTCACGGTGGCCAACCCCGGAATGAAGATGAATGGTCATGGCCAGGTGGTATACAAAGGTGAGGAAAGCAGCCTTGACCATAATCCACAGACTTCCGATGAGGTAGAACTTACCTGGGAACAGATCAAACAAAAGGAGAAGGACGGTAATGAGAGCGTGCTGAGTGGAGTGCCCAGTTCGCTGCCGTCAATGATCAAAGCCTACCGTATTCAAGATAAAGCCCGCAATGTAGGTTTTGATTGGAAGGAGAAGGAAGACGTGTGGGACAAGGTGCGGGAAGAGCTGGACGAACTGGAAACAGAGTTGAAAAAGGATGATAAAATAAATTCCGAGAAAGAGCTCGGCGATTTTATTTTCAGTATCATCAATGCTGCAAGGCTCTATCATCTCAACCCAGACAATGCACTTGAATACACCAATCGTAAGTTTATCTCACGATTTAACTATTTGGAAGAGAAAGTGAAACAGTCGGGTAGAGAATTGGGAGAACTGACTCTTCAAGAGATGGATGAGCTTTGGAACGAAGCAAAACAATTAGAAAAACAAAAATAATCACCGATATGAAAAAGTATTCTTTAGTTGTATGCACATCAATTGTTGCATCAATTTTTATGACATCTTTCTTGTTGACCGGTTGTAATGATAAAGCATCAAAGAAGATAGGACACGAAACAGACAGTACGGTTGTTGAAGACGTAGTGCCTGATACGACGATTTATGGTACTTGTGGCGAAGGCACTGCCATGCACTCCTTGGAATTGATCACAGATGCCGGAGACACCCTGCAATACATGATTGGTGAGAACGAGAATGGAGAACAGGATATCCAGGGCGGTCTTCTGGTTGGAGATCGATTGGCTGTGATCGAAGGTGAAAGTCTGGATGGGGAGAAAACGGCCCAAAAGATTATTAATCTTACGACCCTTCTCGGCAAATGGGTTAGCTTGGATAAAAACTTTGAGATACTTGAAGGGGGTGTCGTCAAGTCGAATGTCAAGGCAGAATCCAACCCATGGACAAACTGGAAGATTCTCAATGGTCAGTTGGTGCTGAACAAAGATACTTTTACTATCGACAAATTAGGTACAGATTCGCTTTATTTAGAGAACAGACAGGGTATCTTTACTTATAAACGCCCGTAAGCGGTTTGTATCTCTTTAGTCTTCATGGAACCATTTAAAGTGCATATTCTGGGATGTGGAAGTGCTCTGCCCACGCTGAAACATTTTGCATCTTCACAGGTAGTGGAGGTGCGGGGTAAATTCTTTATGGTCGACTGTGGTGAGGGTACACAGATACAACTGCGCAGAACGAGAATTAATTTCACGAAAATTCAGGCTATTTTCATTTCCCATCTTCATGGAGACCATTGCTTTGGACTGATAGGACTGATTTCCACCTTTGGGATGTTGGGACGTACGGCCACCCTTCACGTCTATGCTCCTGCAGAGCTTGGCCCCATGCTGGATGCCCAGATGAAGATGTTTTGCAATGGTTTGGAGTTTCAGGTAGAGTTTCATGCTGTAGACACAGAGCAGCAGCAGGTGATTTATGAAGACCGAAGCGTAACGGTGGAGACCATTCCTTTAGAGCACCGCATAGCCTGTTGTGGGTATCTTTTCCGTGAAAAGCCCACCTTGCCCCACATCCGTCGCGACATGATTGATTGCTATGAGATACCCCTGAGCCAGATCGACAACATCAAGCGGGGTGCCGGATGGACCACCGCAGACGGCATAAAGATTCCCCACGAGAAATTAACAACCCCCTCTGATCCTCCACGCAGTTATGCTTACTGCAGTGACACACGTTACATCCCCACACTTTTTCACAGACTCGAGGGGGTAGGAGTGCTCTATCATGAAGCCACTTATGATAAAGCCTGCGCAAACAGGGCAAAGTTATATTATCATTCTACTTCGGTTCAGGCAGCTTCAGTCGCGCGTGATGCCCATGTAGGCAAACTGGTTTTAGGCCATTTCAGTGCACGCTATCAAAATGAAACCGGACTGTTGGAAGAGGCGCGTAAACTGTTTCCCAACACTATTCTTGCTAATGAGGGGTTGACACTGGATGTTTGAGAGGTGGGTATTATTGCTTTTATATAGTTAAATAATCTTAATTGCGTACTGAATTCCTCTTTCTCTCCTGCTTTTTTATGTTTAAAACATTATCTTTGCAAAAAGCATTAAACGTAAAAGAGCTTATGGCTAAAAAGATACTTCCGTTATTTTTTATGATGTTCGTATGGGCAGGTGCTCCTCTGGCAGCCAGTGCTTCGCCTGCTATAGAAATCATTGAGAATGATTTCCAGACCATCACAATCTCTGTCAGCGACGAGTCGGTGTTGCATGTTACTGGTGCGGCAGGCCAGGCTCTTTACATTTATAATGTAACGGGTGTGAGGGTCATGAGCATAAAAGTCGACGGCTCTGACAGGAGTTATTCGTTAAATCTACCCAAGGGATGCTATATCGTTAAGGTAGGTAAGGTTGTTCGTAAGATTTCTATCAGATAGATTTAGGTTCTGATACTTTTGAAAACTTACTGTTTATATTTCTTCCTTTTTATGGCCTTCTTATTACAGTCGTGTCATGAAAAGACTATGAACCCTAACCTTCGTCTCTCATTGGCAGACTATGAGAAGTTGGATACTTTTGCCTACACGTTGAATTCTCATCGAATACGTGAGGAGATAGATTCGTTGCGTCGTAATGATGAAGACTCCATGTTTGCAGATGTTTCTACTCGAAGTTATTATGTCAATAATGGTTCGTTTGTGTGGATCAGCCGAAAGGGGGTTGATGCCCGTGCAGATAGCCTGGTTGCGTGTTTACAGGGAGTGGAGGAAATGGGCTTCAGTCGAACGAAATTTCAGTTAAACCAAATAGAGCCTGACCTTCAACGTATCAAGACATTGGATTTTGACGAGTCAGATAACCGTATCAATAAAGTTGCTGCTCGATTAGAATACAATCTGACGAAGGCTTTCCTTCGCTATGCTATTGGGCAGAAATTTGGTTTTATAAATCCTGCTTCTGTCTTCAACCACCTTGATGCCTTAGATCAGGATTCTGACAGGAAGGCCTATCGGACACTCTTCGACTTAAAGATTCCACATGCTGACAGACAGTTTGTTGAGCTGGCTTTGCATAAAGTTCATGTGGATAGTGTGGGCTTTTTTCTTAGGGAGACCGCTCCTTCAAGCAATTTATATCATACCTTACTTAAACTGCTGCATACTCCGCAAGCAGATCAGTTGGGACGTTCAAGGGTATTGGTCAATATGGAGCGTTCCCGTTGGCGTTTGCCAGATGTTCCACAGGCTCATCAAAAGTATGTATTGGTCAATATTCCTTCTTTTCATCTCCAGGCAGTCAATGGCGATGAGATATTGAATATGCGCATTGCTTTCGGCTCATTTGAAAACAAGACTCCATTGATGATTAGTCAAGTGAAGCGTATGGATATCAATCCTCAGTGGATTATACCTAAAAGTATCGTCAGAAAGAGCATTCTGCCGCAGGTAGGAAATAGTCTTTATTTTCATAAGCACCAGTATTTTGTACGTCATCGCCGCACAGGGAAGTTGGTTCCTCTGCACCTTGTTTCGAGAGATATGTTGTTGGGGGGTGATTATCTTGTGGCCCAGCGTGGAGGGGAAGGGAATGCTTTAGGAAGAATTATTTTCCGATTTGACAATAATCTGTCTATCTATTTGCATGATACTTCTTCACGAGATGTGTTTGGAAGGTCCAATCGCGATGTGAGCCACGGATGTGTGAGAGTCGAAAAACCGTATGATCTGGCTGTCTTTCTATTAGCTGATAAAGATGAGAGACTGCTTGATAAAATCAGTTATTCTATGAATGCAGATGTCTCTCCATTAGGTATTCCTAAATCAGAACTTACAGAGAAGATGCGGGAGGTCTTAGATACTTTGCAACGCAAGCGCCTGATAGGACAGGTTGAGGTGAAGCCTCGTGTGCCCATTTTCATCTTCTATTTCACGTTATATCCTGGTCAAGATGGGACAATAGCATCCTATGATGATGTCTATGGGTATGATCCGGTGATTTATAAAGTATTGAAAAATTATATTTAAAGACATAGTGTTTGTATCATTGTGAAAGAAATAGCCGAGGATAAGATAGTCAGTATGTTGACCGATCCCAAACTACAGCGGGAGGGTTTCTCCGTTGTGGTAAACCAATACAGCGAGCCTTTGTATTGGAAGATACGCCGTATGGTCCTTTCTCACGATGATGCCAACGATGTTTTGCAAAACACTTTCATTAAGGCATGGAATAATTTGTCTACGTTTCAGAACAAATCGCGTTTTTCCACATGGCTATATCGTATTGCCATCAACGAGTCGCTTGACTTTCTCCGTCATCAAAAGTTGGTACAGAGGGTGAGTGCTGACGAGGACGAGACCATTGCATCTAAGTTGATGGCTGATGATTATTTTGACGGAGATGAGACGATGGCCCAACTGCAGGAAGCCATAGCTTCCCTGCCGGATGTGCAGCGCACGGTTTTCAACATGCGTTATTATGATCAGATGAAATATTCGGAGATGAGTTTACTCTTAGATACAACAGAAGGCGCACTCAAGGCCAGCTATCATTTGGCCGTAAAAAAGATAAAAGAATATTTTGACAAAAGGGAGTGATGCGATTTTTGTGTCCTTCCCAAAAAGAGGATGGAATGTACTATTTATTGAATAAAATTCAATTTAAAATTAAACTTTTTCCTCTGTGTTTCGTCAAAGGAATAAAAGAATAGATATGGAAAGAGAAGAAAAATTCATAGAAGACAAATTTGGTCGCAGGTCGCCTTTCAAGGTGCCTGAAGGCTATTTTGATGACTTTGCTTCTCAACTGATGCAAAGACTACCCGATCGGGTCGATACTCCAACGACCAAGGTGGTTCCGATGAGGTCGTCGAGTTGGCATCGTACACGTCCTATTGCCATTGCGGCAGCCAGTATCTGTGCGGCAATTTTCAGTTTGGGCGTGTTCATGCATAATGATAAAGACCGAATGACGGGTCCAACAGCCGCAGCTACTCATGGTTCAGTTTCCTCCACTTCCTATTCGGCTGTTGATGCTATGGCTGATTATGCGATGCTGGATACTGAGGATATGTATGCCTATCTTGAGGATACCAAATAATTTTTAAATATTAGTTCATTGAAGAAGTTTTTATTTATATTGGTAATGATTCTTGGCACATTGCAGATTTCTGGCCAAGACCAGCCGAGATTTAATCCGGAACAGTTTGAGGCGGACATGGAACAGTTTATCGTTCAGGAGGCTGGACTGTCGCCCCAAGAGGCATCTGAGTTTTTCCCGGTTTATAAAGAACTGCAGAAAAGTCAGCGTTTGTTGTTTAATAAGATGCGCCGTTATCGTCATATTGACACGCGCGACGACAAGGCCAGCCTTGAAGCCATCAGGAACATGGATGCTATTGACGTGCAGATCAAGAAGTTGCAACAGCAGTATCATTTAAAGTTCTGCAAGATATTGCCTGCAGGAAAGGTGATGAAGATTATCAGGGCCGAGGAGAAGTTCCATCGCCAGGCTTTTAGAAAGATGGTTCGGAAAAGATAATTCTTTCAATCATTCCATTCGCTTCTGCCAACAACGGGATTACCCTTTGACTTGAACGTTTGGAATATAGCTTGTTTAAGATTACATCGGGCGTAATCGGTTGTCAGGTAGTTTCCTGGCAACCGATTATGCTTTTTCATGCCTGGCTTACCTTTGCTCAACTCTATTTCTACGCTATCTCGGCTCTCTCTTTCCGCTAACTCTGTTTTTCGAATATAGGTATTGGCCTCCATGATATTATGGCTTGGTATGCTCTTCTTTCCGATTAGATATTATCAGCAGTGCGATAAGTGCCTGATCCTACAGCGTGGACGCTTGATTATCACATGAAAAAAGGCCCAATCACCTCGTGGTTGGGCCTTAATTGTAGTTATACTTCAACAGTGTTGCTTCAAAAAAGGATTGTTCGCACCCCTAAGTCGGGGTAGAGGCCTTGCAAACCTTTATTACCGTTCCCTTTGAGATACATGTGTTGAATGATGATATTCTCTGCACAATCCAGATGTAAGAGTATTCTCTTGGTGTGGGGTAGGGAGCATCTTCGATGTTATTCGTGTCGCAGAATAGCGTCCCTGCATTCTTCCATCAACCATTTGGGGGTGCTTGTGGCACCACAGATACCAATGGTTTTCACACCCTTGAGCCAGTCGAAGTTGATTTCGTCTGCACTCTCTATCTGATAGCTGTTGGGATTGCCACTCTGGCATTCTTTAAATAGCACCTTGCCGTTAGAGCTTTTCCGTCCACTCACAAAGAGAATGAGGTCGTGCTTGGTGGCAAACTCCGCGATGTTGGGCATGCGGTTGGCCACCTGCCGACAGATGGTATCAAAACTCTTGAAGGTGGCATCCTTGGAGATATGCGACTGGATGTAGTCGATGATTCGATGGAACTCGTCGAGACTTTTGGTGGTCTGAGAATAGAGGGTGATGTCTCGATTGAAGTCGAGTTTCTTCACATCCTCCAGACTTTCCACCACGATGGCCTCCTGATGGGTCTGTCCTACGAGCCCTAACACCTCAGCATGGCCACTCTTTCCGAAGATGACCAGCTGACCTTGCGGGATGCTGTCATACTTACGTTTGATACGGCTTTGCAGGGCAAGCACCACAGGGCAGGTGGCATCGATAATCTCGATGTTGTTGCGCTTGGCCAGTTCGTAGGTCTCTGGTGGCTCGCCGTGAGCGCGGAGCAGCACCTTCACGTCGTGCAGTTCCTTCATCTGCTCATGGTTGATGGTGATGAGTCCACGGGCGTGGAGACGGGCAACTTCCATGCTGTTGTGCACGATGTCGCCCAGACAATAGAGTGTCTTGCTTCGGGCAAGCTCCTCCTCGGCCTTTTGTATGGCTGTGGTGACTCCAAAACAGAAGCCACTTCCGCCGTCGATTTCTATTTGTACGTTCATGTTTGATTGACTGATTTTGATTGGGGAAGTTAGAGAAGTTTAGGAAGTTAAAGGAGTTAAGACAAATGTCTGCTATCCGATATTAGGATAATGGGCATCTCTTGATGTATGGACTAATGTCTTAACTTCCTCAACTTCTTTAACTTCCTTAACTCCCCCAAAGGGATGTTATTATTGAATATTAATATTAATGACCACCTTTGTATTCTCCGGGTCGTTGGTAATCATAAGCACGCGTGGTCTGGATCGTGCAGTCTTGAGTTCCTTGGCCAGAGCCGTCACTTTGAGCTTGGCCGTCTCCCCGGGTTTGATTTCTGTCTTGTTGAGCGACACTTCCAGTCCTGTGGTGAACATTTGGAGTGACCGGATGTTGAGTACAGAGCGTCCCTCGTTGGTAATTTCGATTTCTCCTTTCTTCTTGGTCTTGCCTTTAAAACTTCCCAATTCCAGACTGCCGGCCGACAACCGCATCTTCGGGGCGTTGGCACGCTGGGCATCTGTCATGTTCTCAAAGCCTGGCAGCAACACGGTGGAGACCGTTAGCTCCTTGTCGGCCGACACCTTGTCGCCGAGGAAAGAACCGAGAAACACGGAGGTCTGGGTCAGTCCGAGGTCGCGCAACCGGTGGGAGTCGAGCACGATGGTAGCTGTGGCGGAGTGGCCGGGGGCTATGCGCGAGGGCGAAACTTCGGCTCTGAGGTAGTCGGGCAGGTGCATGATGACCGGTTCGGCGGTTTTTGTTCCGTTGTTTTTGATATGGATTTTCTGGAACGGATGGTCGCCGCGGTTCACGTTGTCAAACTCAATGTCGTTTGCATCGACAGCCAAATCGCCCATCTGATAGGGGTATTCGCCCTGGAAATCCACGATTTCGCCTACCACAACTCCACGCACGGAGAGTATCGTCGGGTCGCCCGAGGCATTGCTGTAGATGCCTATCTGCTTGTCGAAATGTCCCATCTGCTTGGCGTCGTAGGTGGCGCTCACGGTGAATGTGGCACCCGCGGGGATGGCATTCTGGGGATAACTCACCGTGGTGCAACCACAACTTGTGCGCACATTGGTGATGGTGAGCGGCTGTCCGCCACTGTTTTTCATTTCAAACTCTGCTGTTACAGGATGCTTGAAAACAACCTGACCACAGTCAATAACTTTGCTTTCTGTGGTGATTTCCTGCGCACCGGCGCTCACAAAGGTGAGCGCAAGCAGTGCGACAGTGATATGTTTTTTGTTCATAATTCTTCGGTAGGGGCTTCTGTTTCTGTCTGTTTTTGAAAGCCTAACGGGTGACATGGAGCGACTTGCCGGCCTCACGACCTGAAAATTCGGGGCTGTAGGCACACTGTGCCGTGCAGATACCGGTGGAGTAGTCGCCCTCGCGGTCTACATAATACGAGGTCTCAACGATGTGTTTGCCTTTGGCCAGCTGATCAAAATAGTAGTTGGTCACGTTGTCCTGAGGTGCGCAATAGTATCCGCCGCGGTATCCGCTGAGTTGCTCGGCGGGCTCCAGACAGGCGGCTCGCTTGTCCTGTACCTGCACGAAGTCGTAGTCGCGGTCGGCCGTGATGGTGATGCGCACAGTGATTTTGTCACCCACTTTCAGTTTGTCGATGTCCGTATTGTTCTTGTCTGAGATAATCTCGCGTGTCACTTTGAGGCCCGATGAGGCATCCTTCACATCGGTAGACTTCTGCCAGAACTGTGCGTAGATGGCTCCCCATGAGGTGCCGTCGCTGGTCTTTTCGGCCGTGAAGGTCTTGGGTTGTGAGGGTTGAACCGAGGTCTTGACATAGCCCAGACCGGCGGTAGCCTGTGGCAAATCGAGGAGTTTACCGTCTATTCTGAGTGTCGAAAGCTCTCCGGTGGCGAGCTTGGACATATCGGCCCTGCCGTCGTTGTTGGCCAGGAACGCATAGACTGCATCCACGGCGTTGAGCGGTGTGTCCCATCCGGTGGTGCGCTTCTCCTGCAACAGCCATCGCTGCATTTCCTCCACGGTCTTTGTATCGGTCGTATTCAGGGCCTTCATCGCCTCGATTGCAGCCACCTGTGTGGGTATTTTGTAGTCAAACCAACTATAATAAGCCTTCTTGGTATCATAGTAACGCCCCATATCCTCTTTGTAAACACTGTACTCGTTGATGCTCTGAAGGTATTCCTTGGCGTGCTGCAGCTTGCCATATTGAGCAAGAATCACGGCAGAACCAGCCTTCCCATAGATGGTCAGGTCGGTCGGCAGTTTGTCCAACAAAGCCACAAGATACTTCATATCCTCACTCTGCGGGCGTGCGGCAAGGGCACTGGCGTAGAGATAATTGCATGCGGTCTCGCTTGGAGCAAGGTGCCTTGCGCCCTTCTTTTCCTGCTTTTTCAGTTCCCTTACTTCCTCTGCCATACGGCGGTCGAGGTAAGAGAAGGCTTGGTCGAGCATGTCTTTCCGGTCGCCAGAAGTACCAATCATGGCGTTCAGACGGGTCAATATCTTGGTCACGGCCATCGTCATGTAAGTACTTCCGCGCATTCCCGGCCACCAAGAGAATGATCCATCCGGGTTCTGGAGGGCTTCAAGCTTCGACATGAAGGTCGAAAGGCGATAGCCAATCGTGGACTCATCGAGGAAGTTGACAAGCTGTTGCTTCTGCGAAGTCTCCTTCTCGGCATCGGCAACCCAAGGCGTTTCCGAGAGCACAAGACTCTTGAGGTCCTCGTTTTTCTGCAGACTGCTCATGAGGGAAGTCTCCTTTCCGGTCTCCTGTTGCCAGAGTTTGAGGGTCTGTGCAATCTTCGGCGACGACTGAAGGAGATGCTGTCCGATGGCGTTGGCATAGATGGCGGCTGCCAAGGAGATAGCATTCCGGTCGTAAGGATTGGCTATCGTGGGCAGCGCCTGAACCATCAGCCATGCCGGATGATTGGTGTATTCGACGGTAAGACGGTTGTTCCGGTCGTTCATCGGGAAGAGCTGGCTCAGGTCAATGGTCTTTGTGCCGGCACCATTCTGTGTGAACGGCACCGTCGTGGTGACGTATTCGCGGTTGGGCAACAACGGAAGGTAGTGCTGTTCACCATCGCTAAAGCCCTTGCCCTCGGCGATGACGCGGGCAATAAACAGGCTGTTGCCCTTGCTTGACAAGGCCAATTGGTCAGCATCGACATCGAAATAGGCGTTCTCTGTCTTGCTGCTTTCGACGGCAAACGGTTTTGTCCATTCGCTGACAACGTTCTCTGTTTCCGGATCCAAGAGCTGCAAGCGCACTGTTCCACTGGCTTTTCGCTCAGAGGTATTGAAGATACGGGTGGAGATTTGAGCCTTATCGCCCATGCGGATGAAGCGTGGCAGGTTGGGCTGCACCATCACAACCTTCTTCGCCACAGCGTCAGCCTCAATCTGTCCGTAGTTGATTTCCTCGTCGTGGGCAAGTCCCATGAAGTGCCAAGTGGTGACACTCTCGGGCAAAGTGAATTTGATGGCTACATTGCCTTGGGCGTCAGAGGTGAGGGCGGGGTAGAAGAAGGCGGTCTCGTTGAGGTTCTCACGCACCTGCACATCGCCATTCCCCTGCTCGGAAGAGGCATCGTCGGCATCGCCAGCAACGTCTTTGGCCATCATGGGCTTGGCTTGTAACTCGACTTCCCTCAGTACATTTCCGCTTGCTGCACTCTTTGTTGTTGAGAGTTCTGCAGATCCATCCATGCTCCTCGCGGTTACGTCCATCCTCTTGTTACCCCTCACACGAACACTGCCAACGCTCATGGGCATGATCCTTGAACGTGAATAGAAGGTATAAGGAGTGGCAAATCCAAACATCAGCGCATCCCAATGGGAGAAGTCCAACTCCCGTTCGGAGAGTGCCTTGAAATCCTGAAAACCGTAGAGTCCCACTGTAGCGTTGCTGCCTCCTCCCCATTGTGTGTAGGGCAATGTAAGTCGATAGTCGTTGTTGAAATACCACTTGTGGCTACGGATGGCATCCAGACTCTTGTCGTACATGGTGGCCAGCAACTGCGCACGGGCCGGTTTGCCATCGGGAGAGAATACCTGCAGTGTCCATTCCTCTTTCTGACCAGGCGTGAGTTTGTCGCGGAACGTCTTCCAAGCGAGGTTCAGATGATTGTCGGGAACGGGGCGACGCAACTGTACAATGTGTCGATAGAGACGGCCTCGACGCACCCAGGCCATGTTGATGGTGATGCCGTCGCCATAGGAAGGCTTGTAAACGAGCTTCTCGGTATGCACTTCGTTGCTCAGCACCTTACTGCCTTTCTCCAATATCTTGTTACCACAATAGACCGAATAGTACACGTGTGTGTCCTCGTCGGAGGTGCCCACCTGCAGGTAAATGGGTTTGCCGTCACTGGGGAACTGGTCGCCCGAAACATAGAACCAGTCGTGAGTCTCCACCACCGGCTTCTTATCGGCATAGCTGAAGACCACTACATCCTGCTCCACGGTGTCTTCCTCGCAGATGGCTTCAAGATGATGTTTGCCCGAAGCAAACTTCTGTTCGATCGTGAGACGCTTGTTGGCTGCACCGATTTTCCATGCGCCGCCATCGAAACGATAGCGCACGATGCCTTCTATCTCCTCTCCGGCAACATTGCGTCGGGTAAAGCTGAAAGTCTTGAGACTGTCGCGCAGCTGCTTGGAAGGTAGGTCGACGGTGAGGAAAGACGACCGGTTGCTCAGCGGAAGCGATGCCGCTCCCTCACGGGTCTCACCCGAAAGGTCGGTCACCTTGGCATTCACCACCATATTATATAATACGGGACGGTCGAGTTCCTGATTGTCGGGATAGACCATCGGCACGCTCACCATGAAGCTACCGTCATCGGCTGTTACCGCGGAGTCAGTGAGCACATCGCTGTTATCCGTAGTGCCCATCCATCGCCACCACAGACTTTGTCTCCGCTGCACGGTGTAAGTCACCTTCGCACCCTGCACCGGCACCCCCGCATAACTCTTTGCCGTACCCTTCAAGAGCACGGTGTCGCCCGCATGATACTCCTTTTTGTAAGGCTCAAACTCCACTTGGAATGTGGGCCGCTTGTATTGTTCCACTTGGAATGATGCCGTGTTGGAATAACGATTGCCCTTGACCACGGCCGTGAACCTGCCGGTAAGACCGCTCTGGGGCAATGTGAAATCGGCTGCGGCCGTGCCAAAACGGTCGGTACTCACCTTGTTGGTACCCACCTCTTTGCCGTTGGCGTCAAGGAGTTGGAAGGTCAGTTGCTCATCGGCAATGGCATCAGACTTCAGCTCTTTGTTGTCTTTGTGCCAGGCAATGGCCGCTACGTGCACCTGCTGGCCAGGTCTGTATATAGACCGGTCAGTGAAAACTCTGATCCTATCTTCCTGTGGAACGTACTCCCAGTAGTTGTAATAGCTGTCGACAAAGAACTTTCCGCAGGCATGGTCGTTGTCGGTATAGACATAGATGTAGGGTCTGGTGCGCTTCCATTGGTAGTAGGCCTCACCATTCTTGTTGGTTGTCAGTCGGTCGACCGTAGCCTTCTCGTTGTCGTAGATACCATTCGTGGTCAGTTCGATGGTGGCTCCCGACACAGGCTTTCCGGTCGTGGCGTTGACCACCACAAACCGATAGGAGTTGTCGGGCTGTGCCTCATGCATCACGTAAAGGTCGCTCACACGCAGCAGGTTGCGCTGCGGGGCGATGTCTTTGTTGTCGGTGGTAGCCTCAATGAGATAGACACCCACCGGCATTCCCTCCAACGTGATGGAGTCGGAGTTCTCCTTCCAAGCCGGCTGACCGATGTATCGGCGCTGAATGGTCTGCACCGTGCCGGGGAAAATGAGTTTCTGCAGCTTGGCATAGTCGTCCTTATCGTTGGGGTCGAGCTGCGTATTGCCGTTCACATTGAGCCGGAACACGCTCACGTTGAGTTCCCCGACGTTGCGGATGGAGTTCACCCGTAGCTTGCGCTCGGCATTCGGCAGCAGCATGTAGTCGCCGATATTGATGTTGTAAGAGGGGCGTTGCAGTTCGCTGAGGGCATTGCGCAGCACATTCATTCTGGGCCATGATCCCCATCGGCTAAGAGCGTAATTGATATAGTTCACGCGGTCTTCAGTCGTAGCATCGTTAGACACCGACATGAAACGGTAGTGTTCAATGGCCAGTTCGCCGGCCTCGCGCAGGTCTGAATACTCTCGGATGAGCGAGTCCACCATCTGTAGATACTTCGATTTCTTGCACTCACACTCGCCGCTCTGCCGCTTGGCCATGATTTCATAGCACGCACTGATGCAAGCCGCGGCACGGTTGCCCTTCTCCGTGTAGTACTGTCGCAGGGTGGTAAAGTCGCCCGCCTCGAAGCCCAACACGTGGAGCAGGTCATCATAGAATATCTTGCTGTCGATGCCATTGAGCATCGCCGGCTCGTATTCGCGGTCCTGATGCTGGGCCAGCAACTGCGGATTGGCCATCGATTTCGCAAACCACTGCTTGCTCTTATCCTCTTTGTCGCCGATGTTTTGGTATAGCTTTCCGAGCACCGAGGCATAGACAGCCTGCAGCACGGGGTCTTTCGCGGCTTGTGCTTTCTGCTCCAACCTGTCAATCTCCACATCAGCGGAGTCGGGCGAAATTTGCGTGTTGACAGCCGAGCGCATGAGTTGGGCCTTGATCAAATGACCATACTGGGCCTCCTTTTCGGCTTTGCGCGCTATCTGATCCAGCCATTCTATCTGTGTTTTAGGCAGGTCTTTGGTCTGGGCTTCGCTCACCTTTTTCCAAAGCGACGAGTAACTTTGTCCGAACATCGACAGCGGTAATAGCATCATGGCAAGTGTATAGATAATTTTTTTCATGCGAAATCTATGATTGATGATATTGCAAAGATAAGTATTTTAATTGAAAGTTTGGAAATTCTATTGCATCATTTATCATTTTTTCAAACGTAGATAATGATGTTCCTTTTTAGAGATTTTTGACGATAGACCAGTTGCTTGTTTGTAATAGTAATCCAAAAAGGAACCTACTCATCGCGAGCCGGTTCCTTCAAAAAACAGTAATTAACTCAAAATTTATAATCTATTGACTTGCTTCAAATATTTTAAAAAAACTACTTACATAACGATGTTGTATGCCCCTTTATTTCATAAAGATTAGGATTTAAATTGTATTAACATTTCTTTTTACATTTTGGACGAATTGGAAATGTTTTTAACTTGTTGTAATTCAAATTTTCTGTAACCTTAAACATGGGCATTCTTTCTTTGTATATTAATCTGTTGTTTTGACCATAAGGCTTTATTGTTATCGTATTGCGTTCGAAGTACGAGCGTATTGCGAACGGAGTACACGTGCATTTCGAACGGAGTACGCGTGTACTTCGAACGCAATACGGTAACAGATAGGCCCAAAGCCAGTTTGTAAAGGTATAAAGGGGGTGTGACAATGGGTGTTCTTTAGAACAAAATGACATAATGTTTTTTCATAATGACAAATTTATTTCCAACCTCTGACATAAGAAACGCCAGCGTTTCAAAATGACATACAGATCACCTTGGGGGATGGGGATAGCTGTAAATAATAAGGATGACACTCCGCCCAAATGGTAGTTTGTCACACCCAAGAGACATTTCAACCTGTCCTTATGAAACGCTTGCGTTTCTTTTGTCATTAGGCCCTGAGAATAATTCTGTCATTATGTTAAAACATTTTGTCCTTTTGTTCTAAAAATTTTTGTGTTGTTATGGTATTTGGGATATAGCCTGATATCCTCATGTTAGCATTATCAACGAAAAAAGCCATCTCCGAAGAAATGGCTTTGATATTATTTGGTCATTAAATGAGGCCGTGTTAAACTATAGATTTAGTTCAGACAATCATCATATTGGACTGATTGACAACCAATCATCAGCCTTGAACAGCCTTGAGATACTGCTCCATCAACCACGCATTCTGCTGTTCGATAGTGAGGTGGCTGTTGTCCAACTCAATGGCATCGGATGCCTTGCGGAGCGGAGAGACATCGCGGTGGGTGTCGATGTAGTCGCGTTCCTGTACGTTTTTCAGTATCTCGTCGAAGTCGGCAGGCTGCCCTTTACCTTTCAGCTCGTCGTATCGGCGCTGCGCCCGCACCTCTGCCGATGCCGTGACAAATATCTTCAGTTCGGCGTCGGGGAAGACTGTGGTACCGATGTCGCGCCCATCCATCACGATACCCTTGTCGCGTCCCATCTGCTGTTGCTGGGCAACCATCGCCGTGCGCACAAAAGGAATGGTGGCGATGGGGCTCACATGGCTGCTCACCTCCATGCCGCGAATTTGCGTCTCGACCAGTTCGCCGTTGAGATAGGTGTCGGGTCGGCCGGCCTCGGTGTTGAATTTGAACGAGATGTTCACGTCTTTCATGTGCTCCTGCAGTGCGTCGGTCTTCACGCTGCCGTCCTCGTTGAAGAGGTTGTGGCGCATGGCGTAGAGCGTTACCGAACGGTACATCGCTCCCGTGTCTACATAAACATACCCTAATCTTTTGGCCAGGTCCTTGGCCATCGTGCTCTTGCCGCACGAGGAGAAGCCGTCAATGGCTATCGTTATTTTCTTCATGAAACTTTGAAATGATATATCTTTACAAACTATAAGCCACGCTCAGCACGATGCTGGAGCTGGACACATGGTATTTTCCGTAGGCCAGATTGAGCTTGAAACGGTCGAGATTGATACCCGTTCCAAACGAGAGTCCTGCCCCGTGGCTGCTGCTATTGCCGTCGGAAGATGTGATTTTCATCTCGTTGGCACGCCTGAAGTTGTAGCCTCCGCCTATCCAGAAATTGTCGGTCAGCAGAAATTCGGCTCCCAGCACAATATGGTTGATGAACTTATAGTCCAGATGGTTGAGGTCTACGAGCGTTGCCGAGAGACGGAGTGGGGCGGAGGAGAGTCGCTTGCTCACACCCATTTGTACGTCGATGGGCATCTTCTCGAAGTTCTCGTCATAGGCCTTGAGCTGTCCGCCGAGGTTTTTCACGACAAAAGCCAAGTACCATTCGCGGTCGGGGTCGTAATAATTGAGACCGAGATCCACACCAAATCCGATGGAGTTGTAGCTGCCGATGTAAGACGTGATGAACTTGGCAGCAATACCACCATCTATGCGAGTGCCCAGCATGTAGGAGAAATAGCCGGCCAGAGAGATGTCGCGGGCCGAAAATACTCCCGTCTGCACATTGTTCTCGTCTACCTCTTTCATCTTGCCATAGTCCATGAACTGTCCGGAAACGGCCCACGATGCCCGCTCCTTTACCACACGGTTGAAGGATGCGCTGGCCGTGTTGGCCCCCGACATATAGTTCATGTAATTAAGGTTGATGGTCTTGTCGGATACCGACGACAAGAGGGCCGGATTGTTGAAAATCAGTGCTTCGTCATCCTCGATGAGCGAGACGTTGTCGCCTCCAAGAGCCGCGGCATGGGCACTCACCGGCAATCGAAGGAAGTTGTATTCCGTCTGGCTCTCCTCCTGGGCAGAGGTGGTACCCACGTGGAGCAGGACGAGAATGGCTAAAACAGCTTTTTTCATTTAAATTTCCTAATTATTCGGCAAAGATACCGCTTTTTTCAATATTTGGTGTAAATTTGCAACACGATTTCGTTAAAATAACGAGTGGACAGGAATAATATTGCAAATGGAAATCAAGAAGAGTGACAGGGCAAATTTGGAGAACCGCCGGTTGGAAGGATTTCTGCTCGGGCTGGTTTTCGCTTTGGCTTTGTTGTTCACCGGATTGGAGTATACGAGCAGGCCTGACCAGACAGAAGACAACAGCGAAATGCTGGATGACATGTCGGAAGAGATGGACCTCATGCCGGCGATGGATACGAAAGACATGATTTCCGCGGTTCCCGCGCCGGCCTCCAAGTCGATTACTACCAAGATAAAAGAGGTGGAAAAGACCTCCGACAACACCCAGGACATCGCACCTGTGACCAGCAAACTGCTCATTGGCGACGGTGAGGGTGTGGCGAAGGATGCCAATGTGACCGAGGCTTTGCCCCAGATACCGGTGGAGCAAGACGACAATGTGCTGCGCACGGTGGAGCAGTTGCCCGAGTTTCCGGGTGGTATGGTGGAATTCATGAAGTGGCTCACGCGCAATCTCCACTATCCCAACCTCGCGCTGCAACAGAAGATTGAGGGCAAGGTGGTGGTGTCGTTTATTGTCAACACCGATGGCACCATTGCCAATCCGAAGGTGGAGAAGTCTGCCAACCCCCTGTTAGACAATGAGGCTTTGCGCGTCATCAGGATGATGCCAAGGTGGAAACCCGGTATCATGGACGAGAAACCGTGTCGCACCATGTTTGCCATCCCTGTCAATTTTAAGATTTAAGAATCTCTATTCAGAACAAAGAAACATATATCATCATGAAGATTTACACTGCCGATGAGCTTTTACAAAAAGTCAATGAATTTATAGAACGTCAGTCTGTTAACCGTACTCCTGCAAATCTCTATGCTCCCGTGAAATACGTGCTCTCTATGGGTGGCAAGCGTATACGGCCCACTCTCATGCTCCTGGGATACAATCTCTATCAGGATGACCCTGAGTCGATACTCATGCAAGCCGTGGCTTTGGAGACCTATCATAATTATACGTTGCTTCACGACGATCTGATGGACAATGCAGATCTGCGTCGCGGCCATGAGACCGTGCACAAGAAGTGGAATGCCAACCAGGCCATCCTCTCGGGAGACTCCATGCTTGTGCTGGCCTATCAGCGCATGGCGGCCTGTCCCGAGGACAAGCTGAAGGCGGTGCTCGACCTTTTTACGCGTACGGCGCTGGAGATAGGCGAGGGTCAGCAGTATGACATCGACTTTGAGACACGCAACGATGTGAGCGAGGACGAGTACATAGAGATGATTCGTCTGAAGACAAGCGTGCTGCTGGCTTGTGCGCTGAAGATTGGCGCGCTGCTGGCCGGAGCGTCCGAGGAAGATGCCGACAACCTCTATAAGTTTGGTGAACAGATCGGTCTGGCCTTCCAGTTGCAGGACGACTATCTGGATGTCTATGGCGACCCGAAGGTGTTTGGCAAGGCCGTGGGTGGCGATATCACGTCGAACAAGAAGACCTACATGCTCATCAATGCCTTCAACCGCGCCAACGAACGGCAGGCTGAGGAACTCCATCGATGGGTGAACGCCGAGACGTTTGACCGCGATGAGAAGGTGAAGGCGATGACTGCCCTCTATAATGAGATAGGTATCGATCAGCTGGCGCAGCAGAAAATACTGTTCTATTTCAACGAAAGTAAGCGGTATATCGATGCCGTGAGCGTGAGCGAGGAGCGTAAGCAGGAGCTGAGAGCGTACGCCGAGCGTATGATGGAACGCAAATACTAAGTGCCGCTGCGATGCTGAGATTTATCGATACCCATGCCCACCTCGACGGAGAGGAGTTCAAGGACGACCTGCCGGAGACCATTGCCCGTGCTCAGGAAGCTGGGGTGGGGGCGATACTTGTGCCGGGTATCGACCACAGTTCCATCGCGTCGGTGATGGAAGTGTGCCGCAACTATCCCGGATATTGCTATCCGATGGTGGGTTTGCAGCCCGAGGAGGTGAAGGAAGACTGGGCCGACGTGCTCCGGTTCATGCGTGAGGCCCTCGACAGCAACCTGCAGACGGAGGCGGCATCTCCCTTGAAATACATTGCCATAGGAGAGTGCGGACTCGACTTCTACTGGTCGCGCGAGTTTGAAAAGGAGCAGTTGGTCGCCTTTGAGGAGCAGGTGAAGTGGTCGGTGGAATACCAGTTGCCGCTGATGATCCATTGCCGCAAGGCGCAAAACGAGATGCTCCATGTGATGAAACCCTATGCCAAGGAGTTGCCTGGTGGTGTCTTCCATTGCTTCACGGGCAATCAGAAGGAGGCCGAAGCCTTCCTGCAGATGGGCCGTTTCTGTCTCGGTATCGGTGGCGTGTCGACCTTCAAAAGCAGTCATCTGCGTGAGGATTTGCCAGCTGCAGTGCCATTGGATCGCATCGTTTTGGAGACTGATAGCCCCTATATGGCCCCCGTGCCCCATCGGGGAAAGCGCAATGAGAGTGCTTTTGTCGGCCTTGTGCTGCAGACATTGGCACAGAGTTACGGGGTGACTCCACAGGAGTTGGCCACGCAGACCAATGCCAACGTCAAGCGACTTTTTGGGGTTGAAGTGGGGTAAACGGCCTGTTCAATCATTAAAGAATTATAAAATTCGGCTTTTTACCGTAATATTTAAGCAAAATGTAATACTTTTGCACTCGCAAACGAAATTTGCAGGGTTAGACCTAAAGGGAAAGATGCTCGAGTGGTTGAAGAGGCACGCCTGGAAAGCGTGTATACCCCTAAAGGGTATCCGGGGTTCGAATCCCCGTCTTTCCGCATCATGAGTTTAATCCTTTGTTTTACTCGGATTAAACTTCTACGTAGAGATGAAAAACTTATTCGGACGTCTCACATTAGCCATTCTCTTTGTTTTCACATGTAATTTGATGCAAGCACAGACTGCGCCCGCACCCAAGCAGGCCCAGAAGACTGCTGTTGTGTCGAAGGCTCCGGCTGCTGTGGCAGACACATCCGGTGCGGTAGACGAGCTGGACAGTGCTTCGGCCGAGCAGATGCTCAATGAGAGTTTGGCGGCAAGCGATACGGCTGCGGTGGCACCGGTGGAGAGTGTGGGGTTTCACAAAGCCCTGAAGACAAAGTTTATTGAGGGCGATGCCGGCTTCATGTCATTCGTGGCGTTGGCGCTGGTGTTGGGTTTGGCTTTCTGTATTGAGCGCATTATCTACCTGAGTCTGTCCGAAATCAATGCCAAAAAGTTTATGCGCGACCTCGACAATAAGATTATGTCGGGTGATATTGAGGGCGCTAAGGAACAATGCCGCAATACCCGTGGCCCTGTGGCATCTATCTGTTATCAGGGCATTGAGCGCATAGACGAGAGCATCGACAATATCGAACGCTCGGTGGCCAGCTACGGAACGGTGCAGGGTGCCAATCTGGAGAAAGGCTGTTCGTGGATTACCCTGTTCATCGCCATGGCCCCGTCACTGGGATTTTTGGGCACGGTGATAGGTATGGTGATGGCCTTTGAGCAGATTCAAATGGCCGGCGACATCAGCCCGACCATCGTTGCAGCCGGTATGAAAGTGGCGTTGATTACGACGATTTTCGGTATCATCGTGGCACTGATACTACAGATTTTCTACAATTATATTCTGTCCAAGATCGAACATCTCACCTCGCAGATGGAGGAATCGGCGATTACTCTGCTCGACAGCATCATGAAATATAAGTTGAAGAACGCATGAAATTAGATATTCATCAATGGAAAAACTCGTCCACGGAGAAGGTTTCTTCGAGGATATTCTACCCGATGGTCATCGTGTCTGTCGTGGTATTTGCCCTGTTTTGGTTTGTAGGGCATGACCGTCCGTATGATGAAAATCCCAATTTCAATGCTCCCCTGTTCACGGATATCTTCCTTTTCCTGTCTTATTTGCTCATTGCAGCCACCATCGGATTTGGCATTTGGTCGGTGGTTCGCACCATGAAACTGCGAGGAAAAGGGGAGGCTTACAACAACAATATACCTGTCAAGAAGATTGGGTACAGCATTGGCATCGGTGCATTGTTGCTGATGGTGCTGAGCTTTCTTGTCGGATCCTCTCGGGAAATGACCATCAACGGGGTGAAATACGGTGATTGGTTTTGGCTGAAAGTGTCCGATATGTTCATTTATACTTCCCTGATTTTGTTGCTTG
Source organism: Prevotella sp. (assembly GCA_016901395.1). Lineage (GTDB taxonomy): Bacteria > Bacteroidota > Bacteroidia > Bacteroidales > Bacteroidaceae > Prevotella. Next base: position 50,426 of record JAEAMQ010000089.1, read on the forward strand.
TCGCCGTTGGAGCGGTGATTTATGGGGCGACTAAATACATTCGTAAATGAGATTTTATCGACGTCAACATAGTGTTCCGGAACTCAATACAACGTCAACGGCTGATATTTCATTTATGCTGTTGATCTTCTTTTTGGTCACAACCAATATGGATGTGGACAAAGGGTTGACGCGACAACTGCCTCCTGCCGACAAGCAAGAGCAACAGGAATCGTATGTTTCCAAAGGAACGATGATGACGTTGAAGATTACAGCCGACAACAAACTGCTGGTAGACGACAAGCCTGCGACCATGAAACAACTACGGGGACGCACGGTTGCGTTTGTCAATCGGGTGGGGAAGAGGCATCTCATCAAGGTGGACGTGGACCCATCGGCCAATTATGATGTCTATTTTCAGATGCAAAACGAGTTGGTGGCGGCCTATAATATCCTGCGAAACGAGACTGCCCAGCGTCTCTTTCATCAGGATTATGCGTTGCTTTCGCAAGCAAACCGTGACAAAGTGAAGGATGAATGTCCGCAGAGAATAGCCGAACAATACAATGGTTCGGCCTCACAGACAGTCCCATCCCATTCGGAAGGAGGCCGCCCATGAACATGTTTCGTCGTCGTTCCCATCAGGTTCCGGGGCTGAATACGGCCTCTTTGCCCGACCTGATTTTCTCGGTTTTGTTCTTCTTTATGATTGTTACCCACATGCAGAAGGTAGCGGTCAAGGTGAAATATCGTGTTCCGCAAGGCACAGAACTGACCCGATTGACCAAGAAAACGGCCGTTACCTACATTTATGTGGGCCGTCCTCTGCCTGCCTTGCAGCAGAAAGCCGGCGACGGAACGCGTGTGCAACTCAACGATAAGTTTGTTTCAGACAGTGAGATTGTGGACTATGTGTCGGCTGAAAAGAACCGGATGTCGCCCGAAGACGCACAGCAAATGACCGTCTCCATCAAGGCCGACAAGAGCACTCCAATGGGAATTATCTCGGATGTGAAGCAGGCTTTGAGGCAGGCCAAGGCTTATCGCATCAGTTATTCGGCAGAGGAAATCAGGAAATAAACTGACATTGCTTACCTGATTTACTCATTTTCTTTCACGTTTTTTTCTCTTTTTCTGTAAATTAATGTGTCAATTTGTAATAAAATTGCACAAAATAATTGTGATTCCCAAGATTAATTAGTACCTTTGTGGCAAAACTAATATAATATATGGCACATCATCATTTAGATTCGTTAGATAGAAAGATTCTAAAACTTATTGCCACAGATGCCCGTGTACCCTTCCTTGAGGTGGCCCGTGCATGTAATGTCAGTGGCGCGGCTATTCATCAACGCATTCAGAAACTCACCACATTGGGGATTCTGAAAGGTTCGGAATTTATCATTGATCCTGAGAAAATAGGCTATGAAGCCTGCGCATACGTAGGCTTGTTTCTGAAGGACCCATCAAGCTTCGACAGCGTAGTCGAGAAGCTCCGACAGATTCCTGAGGTGACCGAATGCCACTATACGACAGGTGGTTACGATATGTTCATTAAGATTTATGCCAAGAGCAATCATCACCTTCTGAACATTATTCACGACAAACTGCAGCCACTCGGATTGTCTCGCAGTGAGACTATCGTGAGCTTCAATGCCGTTATCGACCGCCAGCTCCCCATCCTGAACGATGCTGATGAGCCGGAGGAGGATGAGGAAGAGGCGATATCGGAGTAAGACTACATTCTTAATTCATATTCTATAAAGGAAAAGCCATCGTGCTTTTCCTTTTTTGTTTGCTGCCATTGCCGTTCATCGATTTCAGGAAAGAAGGTGTCTGCCTCGGCTGGAACGGTGTCGACGCTGGTCAGATAGATGCGATGGGCCAGCGGCATGGCCTGTTGATAGATGGTCCCACCACCTATAATGAAGACTTCTTCCTCTGTTTTGCAGGCCTCTAAAGCGTCTTCCAGTGAAGAGAATACCTCACCGCCTTCTAACTTTTCGACAGACCGGCTCACTACGATGTTGCGTCGTTTGGGCAGCGCACCATTGGGCAGCGACTCCCAAGTCTTGCGTCCCATGATAATGCTGTGGTTCAATGTCAGTTTCTTAAAATGTTTCAGGTCTTCGGGTAAGTGCCAGGGCATCTGTCCCTGAAAGCCTATTGCCCTGTTTTTTGCTATTGCAACAATGATGCTGATAGTCATATTCTTAATGGTTTTATGGGTTCATCTTAATCACTTCCACGGGTTGTTCGGGTGCGTGAGTACTCTTGATTTTCCACTCCTGCGGGTAAAGGTTGTTGGCCCTGTTGCCGATGTTCTTGACAAATCCGAGAGGCTGATGACCGAAAGTAACCAGCACGAAGCCACGCGGCGTATTTTCGGGCAGGACGATAGCCTCTTTGCGTAGGTAGCTGATGGCCGTAGGGTAGTCTACATCGATCTGCGGAAAAGCCTCCCTCCGTATTGCGATGGACAGTGCCAACGATGCATCGGGTACAAGGTCACGTCCTTTCATGGTGCCCAACCCGACTCCGGCATACAGGATATGCAGCGCTTTCGCTGCTTTCTCATAGACCGACAGCCAAGCCGAAGGGATGGCTAGCCGGGTATCGCGCAGTTCAATGGTCTTATAATCGCCCGTCAACCATTGGCCGGTCACATGGTCAAGCTCTGCCGTTTTTCCCTTGGCAGCCTTGTCTTTCTTAGATTTTCCACCACCCTTTCCTGCCTCGCCGCACATCTGTCTCAGCGCACTGGCCTGATCGCCATGCTTCCGCAACACAGCCACAAACAGCCCTTCGCCCTGCGTCTTGCCCGGAATAAACCGATAGACAGGGTGCTGATCTGTCAGCGATCCGATGATATTCCATTCCGGCCGGGTCTCTATCTCCACGAAATCTGCCCCTAAAGTCTCCGCAATCCAATTGACATTCTCCTCGTCCTCATGTGCATTAAAAGTGCAGGTGGAATAGATGAGCAGTCCGCCCTCACGCAGACAGGGCCAGATATCCTCCACAATCGAGCGTTGCAACGTGCGGCAATTCTCTACGTTCTGCATGCTCCATTCTCCAATGGCACCCTCATCCTTACGAAACATACCCTCTCCAGAGCAGGGCACATCGGCCAGAACCACGTCGAACAACAACCCCGTCTTGCGATAATCGCGTGGAAAATTGTTGGTCACCAGCACGTCAGGATGCCCGAATTTCTGCACATTCTCCGAGAGAATTGAGGCCCGCAGCTTCATCGGTTCATTGGTCAGGAGCACACTTCCCTGTGGCAACACCGAGCGGGCAGCCGTCGTCTTGCCTCCCGGAGCGGCACAGAGGTCGAGCATCAGCACTGGATCGTGGACCAATTCCCGCAGGATATGGCATACGAACATCGACGAAGCCTCCTGCACATAGTATCGTCCGGCATGGAGAAGTGGGTCAAACGTGAAGTTGGGACGCTCGTTCAGATACACCCCTTCGGCACACCATGCCACTGCTTCCCTGGCTCCTGCAACCCTGTCCACAGCCTTCCTGTCATCGTCTTCGACCCTTTTGAACGGGTTGAGACGGATGCTTGTCGGAGCCTCACTGTCCAATCCTTTTTCCAGTGTGGCATAGAGCGTCTCGCCCATGAGTTCGCGTGTGTAAACCTCAAAATCCTTGGGTAGTTGCATAAGAAATCGTTTTTGTCATTGCAAAAGTAGAATATTTTTCGTTACTTTGCAACTAAAAGATATTCTGTTTCGTCAAATCCACAGAAAATCAAAATGAATAGAAGCGTATGAAACAGTATCTCATAGCATTGGCATTGATGCTTTCACTCAATGCAACGGTTGCCGGCGCACAACCCCGCCATCGCCATCATCCGCAGACAACGCAGCAGGTTGCTGCCCCTGCTCCATCCATGACCCCGGTGTCTGGTGTGCCAGACAGCGCCTCAAAAGACAGTATCGTGGCCTATTCGGACACCACCAGCAAGGCCATTGCCGGTAGTGAGGACACCACCTACAACTCAAACGACTGGGAAGACGACCGCGGCTATTCCGGAGACTTCCATCAATTCCTGCGTGATGTGCTGGGAGGCAGCATCGGTTTCGGCGGACTCATCCTCGCCTTGTTTATCATCTTTGCCCTTCTGCTTTGTGCATTGGCACCGTTTATCGTGGTGATTTTCCTCATCCGATACTTCATCAACCGTCACAATAAGCGAGTGTCGCTCGCTGAGAAGGCTATGGAGACCGGCCAACCCATTCCCGACGAGATGATGCCTGCTACCCCCAACTCCCCCGATTACTATTGGAAGAAGGGTATCAAGAATGTCGCCATCGGTCTCGGCATGCTCATCATGTTCTCCATTTGGGGTGCTGATGTGCTCGCGGGCGTTGGTGCATTGGTGGCCTGTTGGGGCGTAGGACAAATGGTTATTGCAAAGACTACAAAGTAAGTGGAGCGTTTAGAGGACATCAGTTTGGTCACACAGGTGGCGGTATTCCATAATCGGCGTGCGTTCGACAAGCTGATGCGGGAATATCAGTCGCCTGTGAGGCGATTCTTCCTCACGCAGACTCTGGGCGACACTCAGCTCAGCGACGACCTCGCCCAGGACACTTTCATCAAGGCTTACACCCGTATCGGCCAGTTTCAGGGCAAGTCCTCATTCCTCACTTGGCTCTTCCGCATTGCCTACAATGTGTTTTATGACCATGTGAGGGCACGTCGGGAGACCACCGACATCGACACTGTGGCAGTGAGACAGATGAACTCTGCCGACGGCGATGGCAACCTGAGGATGGACATCTACGACGCACTGAAGCTGCTTACCGACAACGAGCGCACCTGCGTCACGCTCCAACTCATGGAGGGACAACCCATCGAGAAGATAGCAGAAATCGTGGAAATGCCCGCCAACACAGTGAAAAGCCATCTCTCACGGGGCAAGAAAAAGATGGCTGATTTTCTTAGAAACAATGGCTATCAGTGACCATGACAACCATCAAAAAGACAAACGCAATGGAAATAAACAACAATATGAAGACAGACGACGAATTGCTGGAGCAGTTTTTCAGTGCTTCGAAGCTGGACATCGAGGACAACGGCTTCTCCGACAGGGTCATGCGACAGATACCTCAGCGGGCAAAATGTGCCAACAAAATATGGACCACGTTCTGCTTTGCGGCTGTCATGGCACTGTTCTTGCTCTTTGATGGCATCAAGGATTTGCGGATGCTGGCCTCCAATTTCATAGGTGACACCGCAGGCTATCTGGCTTCGATAGACCTCAGCCGGTTCTCGCCGACACTCCTGTTGGCCTCTGCCCTGATACTCGGCACGGTGGGAGCCTACAACGTTTTGTCTAATCAAAGATGATGGTTGTGCCGTCGTCGCCCGACTTCTTATTCTCATCCTCCTGCAGCTTCGGCTTGGGAGGATTTTTCAGATTACCCTTCTCGTCAAACATACCATAGGTGGTGCGCAGCACGGTGAACTCCGTGCGGCGGTTCAGCTGGTTACAAATCTCCTGTTTCTTATCGTCTTTGATGGCTTTCACAAATTCTTCTGAAAGCACGTCGCCCTCTTTCAGCCACGGATATTTCTCTGTCACTTTCTTCTTGATGGTCTTCGGACGCTCTTTGCCATAGCCCTTCGGCGTGAGCCTGTCGGCTGCAATGCCGTGGGCTATGAGGTAGGCCACCACCGACTCCGCGCGCCGCTGGGAGAGTCGTTTGTTGTATTCGGCCGAACCTTTATAGTCGGCATGCGCGCTCAACTCTATGGTGATGTTCGGGTTTTCGTTGAGCAACGTCACGAGCTTATCCAGTGCAGTCTTCGATGAGTCGCGCAAAGTGGCCTTGTCGAAGTCGTAGAAAATGTTGTCGATCAGCGTCGGTGCCGATATGTTGGCCAAGGCAAACTGCAGCGTGGTGTCGCGCGACTCCTTCGGATTGACCCATGCCTGCACCTCCTCTTTGTGGTTGAGGAACCCCTTGCAGGTGGCCAGGAACAGATAGCGGACGCCTTCGTCCAGCGTCTTGGTAAACGAACCGTCGCTCCTCACGCTCAGTTTCTCGTTGGTTCCGTCGTCGCCCACCACATAGACCTGGGCCGCGGGCAACTCATATCCCTCCATCTCGTAGACCCATCCTTTCACCGTTTGCACTATCTCGGGGTTCTCAAACGAGTAGATATGGTCCCATCCGCGACCGTCGCCACGGTTGCTGGAGAAGTAGCCGCGGTTGTAGGCACCTTCGAAGGTCATGCCGAAGTCGTCGCCCTGGGAGTTCAACGGAAATCCGGGGTGGGAGAGATGGTAGTGGCCATCTTTGCCGATTTTGGCAATGAAGATGTCCAGACCGCCGAGCCCCGGATGCCCGTTGCTGGAGAAATAGAGGTCACCGTTGGGACGGAACGTGGGAAACTCCTCGTCGCCCTCGGTGTTGATGGGATCGCCCAGATTTTCCACACCGCCATAGCCTCCGGGCGTGATGCGCACGCGCCAGATATCGAGACCGCCCTTGCCGCCAGGCATGTCACTCGTGAAATAGAGCCATTCGCCGTCGGGCGAGACGGCGGGATGGGCATAGCTGGAGAGCGTGTCGTTGGTGAGTTTCACCTCTGTGGCCTTGCCCCATGCGGCATCCGATCGGTTGGAAACCATCAACTGGGCATAGCGCGGGTAGCTGGCATCGGTGGCACACTGTGTGAGATACATCTCTCGGCCGTCGACAGAGAAACTGCATGCACCTTCATCGTAATCGGTGTTGAGTCCGCCGGTCACAGCCTCGGGCTTGCTCCATTTGCCCTTGTCGTCCTTTTCCGATACGAAGATGTCGGCGGGTTTGGTGCCCGTGATGCCGCTCAGTTCGTCGCCCTGCGCCTCGTTGCGGGTCGACGAGAAATAGAGTTGATCGTAGTTGTCGCCAAAAAGCATCGGCGAATACTCCGCCCGACGGGAGTTGAAGACATCCATCTTCTTCACCATGTAACGGCTGCCCAGCTCCTTTTGTTGCGGGGCTTGGAGGGCAGACTGCAGTCCGGCCTCGGCCAGACGGTTGTGGGGAAAGGAATCAAGCACTGTCCTGAACTCGTCGGCTGCTTCTTTGTAACTGCCGTTTTTCATGAGTTGGCGGGCCAGGGCGAGTCGGTCGAAGACACCGGCCTGATTGTATCGCAGCATATTGCGGTAGGCGGCAATGGCCTTGGGTGTCTGGAGGCTCTTGTCATAACAATAGGCCATCTTGCCGGCGATGCGCCCGCGCTTCTCCCGGTTCTTGGCTTCGGTCTTCTGATAGGCCTGTTTGAATTCGTTTCCGGCATCGAAATACTCGCCCAAGGCTAGATATTTCTCGCCTTGTTTGATATTCCGGTCGGCCCCGCAGGAGTCTAACAGCATCCACGCCAACAGCAGCATGAGGACCGATATATGTTTTGTTTTGACAGTTTCCATCGTTATTTTCAATAACGCCCACGGGCTGTTTTTATTGTTGTTTGGGCTTATTCTGTTTCTGATTTTGCGTAGCGTCCGTGCGGTTGGGGTCGGTTTCTCTCCCTTTTGCCCTGTGTGTGGACGGTCTGGTCATAGGGTTGACATGGGCGTACCCTTTTGTTTTGTCAACTTCTTTCATCAAAATCATGTCTTTTTTTATACTTCAATGAGAAGAGAAATCCACTGATTTCAAGCCCTGAAGATGGAATTATTGTGCCATTTGGCCCTGATTTCTGCCCCAAAATATACTTTTGAGGCCGTTTTTAGGCTTTTTTCAGCTGTGAACTGGACCAAAACGTTGTGCGATGAGATAGTAATCGTCGTGCGATTCGATAGTAATCGCGAGACGATTCGATAGTAATCGCAAAACCGTTATTTGTCAATAAATTACAAGTTGTTGTCTATCAATGTTTTCGCTTCGTCTCATTTTTCCCCGATTTTCCGCCGTGTGATGTGCTCAATTCGTTTTAAGCCCTATATTTGAAGACTTTCTTCAATTTCTTTCAACGTCAATTTATTGTTAGCGTGTTTTATGCAATGATGAGGCTTTACATCGGTACAAGGGGCGTTTTAACCAGGATGCCACGGATTTGAAATCTGTAAAATCCGTGGCATCCGTGGTAAAACTACCGCTTGGCGTCATTTTACCAGTATAAAAAAAACAAAAAAATATTGCAATCTTGTGTTTTCTTGAAACTAAAAGAAAGTAAAGGCATCAAAAAAGCTATGCCCCGGTCCAGCCGAAGCATAGCTTTCTACCTATAATACAATGAACGAGTCAGGGAAAATCCTAACTGTTCTCGATTTCTACAATCTTGGTTTTGGGTTTCTCCTTGTTGCGCAGGTTGGTCACCGTGACCACAGCCTGAGCCAGATTGATGAACGACTGCCCCGTGATGCTATCCACATTAGTGGCCGCCGGCGTACCCGCATCGCCATTTTCGCAGATGCTTTGCACGATGGGTATCTGTGCCAGGAGAGGCACGCCCATCTCCTTGGCCAAATCCTTGCAGCCGTCCTTGCCAAAGATGTAGTATTTGTTCTCGGGCAGTTCGGCAGGCGTGAACCACGCCATGTTCTCCACCAGTCCGAGGATGGGCACGTTCACCTTGTCATTGCTGTACATGTCGATACCCTTGCGCGCATCGGCCAGCGCCACCTTCTGCGGCGTGGAGACGATGACTGCACCCGTGATCGATAGAGTCTGGAGCAACGTGAGGTGGATGTCGGAGGTGCCCGGCGGGGTGTCGAGGATAAAGTAATCCAGTTCACCCCAGTTGGCATCGGCAATGAGTTGCTTCAGGGCCGAGGTAGCCATCGCGCCGCGCCACAGTGTCGCCGTGTCGGGACTGACGAAGAATCCGATGCTCAACATCTTCACACCGTATTTCTCCACGGGTTCGATGAGTTGGCGGTCATCCACCTTGACGGCATAGGGACGGGCATCTTCCACACCAAACATCTTGGGCATCGAGGAACCGAAGATGTCGGTATCGAGCAGCCCCACCTTGTAACCGAGTTTTGCCAGAGCGATGGCGAGGTTGGCCGAGACGGTGCTTTTGCCCACGCCGCCCTTGCCCGAACTCACGGCAATGATGTTTTTCACATCGGGCAGGAGCTTGCCCACCTCTGGTCTCGGGGCCGACTTAAACTCGGTCTCGATGGTCACTTCCACGTCTTTGCTCACATGATAGTGTATGGCGGCCTCGGCAGCCTTGACAGTAGACTTGAGGAAGGGGTCGGTCTCGCGGGGGAAAATCAGTACTATTTTTACCTTCATGCCGTCGATTTGGGGCTGATCGGCGAGCATCTCGCTCTCGATGAGGTTCTTCTTCGTTCCGGCATAAACAACCGTCGCCAACGCGTCGGTAATCAGTTTGGGATATAGTGTCATATTCTTTGTTGAAACTTTGATATTTGGCAAAAGTACCTAATAATTGCCTAAAATACGAATTAAATACAAAGATTTTCATGGTGCGCAAGGATTTTTAGTATCTTTGTGAACATCTAACAAATCTACTTGATATGCAAATCCGAAAGGTATTGTTTCTCGCGTGGGCCTCATGCGCCGCTATGCCGCTATGCGCCCAGACGCTTATTCCCACGGATCTCACGATGACGCAGTCGCTCAATGGTGTGTGGCAGATACGGATGGACCAGCAGTCGACGGCGGTCAACGTGCTGGTGCCCGGCAACTGGGACATGCAGGGACTGGGAACCCCCATCTATCCTGTGAACAGCAAGGACCCGGTGTTCACCGCCGAGCGTCCCGCCCGTGTGGGGGAATACCATCGTCAGTTCGCTGTGCCGGCCTCATGGAAGGGTCAGCAGGTGTTCATCGCCTTCGATGGAGCCGAGAATGGCTATACACTGACGGTCAACGGGCAGGAGATAGGCAGCTTCAGGAGTGCTTTTAACCGTTCGATGTTTGATATCACGCAGGCGGTCAACTTCTTAGGAAACAATGATTTGAAAGTGGTTGTGACGCAGAATCGGTCGAAGGGTTGGGAGTTTGATTCCAACGACGACTGGGTGTTTGGCGGACTGTCTCGTGACGTGACGCTCTGCGCTGTGCCGTCGGTGCATTTCGAGGATATCACCATCCAGACCCGTGTGGATCATGACAGGGCCACGGTGGATATCCTTTCCTCGCTCTCCAACGGGGTGCAGTATGGTGCATACCGTTATTCCGGTCGCATCCTCGATGCCGAAGGGAAGCCGGTGGCAGCATTTGCCGGCCAGACCGACAAGCGTCAGCGGGTGGAGCTTTCGGGCATCAAACCGTGGTCGGCGGAGTCACCTTATTTATATACGCTGCAGCTGGAGTTGCAGCAGAAGGGCAAGACGGTGGAACGATATGAGACCCGTTTTGGTCTGCGTGAGGTGGAATGGAAAGACGGTGTGTTCCGCATCAACGGTCGTCCGGTGAAGATCAAGGGCGTGAACCACCACGATGAGTCGCCCGTCAACGGTCGTGCCATCAGTGAGGAAGAGATGCTCCGCGACCTCAGAATGATGAAGGCGGCCAACATCAATGCCATCCGCGCCTCACATTATCCGCCCAATCCCCATTTCATGGACATGTGCGACTCGCTCGGGTTCTATGTCATCTGTGAGGTTCCGTTTGGTTTTGGCGAGAAACATCTGGGTAAAGCAGACTATCTGGAGGTGCTCAAGGAACGGGCATGGTACACCGTACAGCGTGACAAAAATCGTCCGTCGGTGGTGATCTGGAGCATTGGCAATGAGAATCCGAATACCAAAAACGGGTTTGCCACGGCACGCTATGTGCATCAGTTGGATTCCACCCGTCCGTATGTTTTCCCTCAAACCCATAAGCCTTTCAATGATTTGCTGGAGACCATGCATGATTCCACCGAGATGTTTTCGGCCCATTATCCGCTTGCTTCGGAGTATAAGGGATGGTCGGCGAAAGCCCGTAGGCCCATCATGAACACCGAATATGCCCATGCGCTCGGCACCGACATGGGTCAGATGCAGGAACTTGTGGAACTGTGGTATGCCGATCCGAAACTCGCCGGAGGCTGTGTGTGGGAGTGGGCCGACCAGGGTTTGCTCAAAAAAGACAAGCAGCTGGAAGACCGTTTTGCCCCGACGGAGTATGTCTGGCTCATGGATTCCACCTATTATGATATGCAGGGCATCCTCGGCACCGATGGCATTGTTTACCCTGACCGTACGCCACAGACCGATTATTATCAGGTGCGCAAGGTGTATTCGCCCGTGAAAATCATCGGTATGCAACCAAAAGATGATAATTTCGAGGTGCGGGTGGTCAACCGTTATGACTTCACGCCGTTGTCTACGGTGCGTGCCCACATCGACCTGATGGCCAATGCGCGCGTGCTGGGCACCACGGAGATACAGTTGGATGGTGCTCCCGGCGACACCACCTCATTCATGGTGGCCCGTCCGCTCATGCAGCACGATGGCGAATTTTACTATTATCACATCATCCTGACCGACTCCACGGGTCGCCAGATAGCGGAGAAATCGTTGAGAATCAACCGTCCCGAGACATCCGAAGGACTGCTGAACTATTGCAACAGCATCTCCAATCCCTCTGAAAAAATGAGTCGAAAGGACTTCGAGACATTCTTCAGAGACCATTTTAGGGTGAGAATAGGAAAGAAAAACACCATTTGTCAGGTGGCCGATGTGGAAGGACCTGCGGGCAAAAGCCATCATCTGTGGTCTAAAAACCTGCTCGAAATCAGTGACATGAAGGTGAAACGACTGAAAGGAAACGGTTATCAGGTCCGTGGTGTGTTCCGTTGCGACTCCACGCATTGGGTCGACGGAACGATAGATTTCATCTTCCTGGCGAATGGAATGCTGTCTGTAGACTATGACCTCACGGCGCATGGCGACGGCGAGGCGGTGGAGACGGGACTCACGATGAGGCTTTCTCAGCTCTCCGATGACATTGATTTCTCCTGGCTCGGACGTGGGCCCTTTGCCAATTATCCGGGTAAAGACGAGCTGAGTGAGTTCGGCATGTGGAAGCTCAACGGTCGCGACCTCTATTTCCCAGGCAACCGTTGTGAGACGGAGATTGCCGTTTTGAGCGATAAAATGCGGTCGGGGATGGCGCTCATACCTGATTCTGCGCGTAATATCTGTGTGGAACGCGACGAGAAAGGCAACATCCTGTTGAGTCAGAACACGCATGTCGCCGCGCCGTTCAACAAGGGCGTGTGGGCAAAAGGCACCGTGAAGACCGACGGATATCGCATGAAAGACGGTTTTACGCTGATGGCGGTGAAGGGGGATGACAGTCTGATTTGGGACGGAATACTTGGTAATCCTACGAGAAAGCCGGCTTCCAAAGACCTCTTTGATGACTTCAAGTCCGGACGGCCATTTGCCCCATACAGAGCCAGTTATGACCAATAGCAAGTGGATGGGACAATAATTTAAGAACAATTACGTTATTCATAAAAAATGAAGCGATATTTTTCCCTTTTGATTTTCGCCTTACTGGTAGTGGGTGTGCATGCCCAACCGGACTACAATGTTGTCTTTGTGGGCAACAGCATCACCTATGGCGCATTGCATAAGAATCCTGCCCAGACCGCTCCGCCGGTCGTTTGTGCGCAGTGGTTGGCCCAACAGCCGGGAGTAGGAGAGTGTCATTTTGTGAACATGGGTAAGAGCGGACGCACCACTTTCAACTTTGTGCCGGCTAAAACCGAACTCAAAAACTATTGGAATGAGCTGAAAAGCAAGACCGCCGACATGGTTGCCGCACATCCAAACGCGCAGTTGGTGTTCTCGTTTATGCTTGGAACCAATGATGCTGCGGAGCGTCCTGGCAACAGCAGAACGACCCCATACATGTACGAACACAACATGGAACTAATCATAGATTCCCTTCTTGCCATATACCCCAAGGCTCAATTTGTGATCCATCGTCCCATATTCTTCTCAGCTCCGTTTACCACTCGCAACGGCAGTCTGCAGAACAAGGAGAGCCAGAAGATGCTCACCGTCTATTTCCGACAGGTGAAAAAGATTGTGGCACACTTCGAAAGCCGATTCCCCGGACAAGTCCATGCGGGCGACAAAGATGCTTACGGCTATTTCAAGAAGCACTACACGACCGACCTCAACCACGAGAAGGGAGCGGCAGACTGTGACTTTTGGCTGCATCCGAACGAGTCTGGGTCACGCGTTCTGGCTCATTTTTGGGGCAAAGCCATCGTGAAAGCTTTGGGTATAAAGGACGCAAATAACTAACATGTTATCATTATCAATAGGAAATTCAATCATCCAACACAATCAATATGATTTATAAGAAGATATTCTTTGCTGCGATGTTGGCCCTCCCGATGACCGGACAGGCCAAGGAAATAGAATGGTATTCAGGCGGACACGTCAGTTATTCTGTACAGAAGAAGTATGGAACGGTCGTGGAAAAGGCCCTCGAAATGTTCGAATCGGATATGCAAGCCGTGACGGGCAAGTCCGTACACCAGAAGTCGGACGGTGATATCGAGGTCTATCAACTGGATATGGTTAACAACAAAGAGTTGAAAGTGCTCGACAAATACCAAGTGCCTTATCAAAAATTCATCACCAAGCAGGATGCCTTCTGGATGGGTGTGCGCAAGGGAAAGGTAATCATCGTCGGAAGCAACGGCCGTGGAACCGCCTACGGCATACTCGAATTGTCGCGCAAGGCGGGCGTGTCGCCATGGATTTACTGGGGCGACGTGAAGCCGATGAGACAGAAACGCCTTACCATCGACGACCATTTCGAGACGCTGCAAAGCCCCTCTGTGGAGTTCCGTGGGGTGTTTATCAACGATGAAGACTGGTCCAACCGCGTGTGGGATCATAAGAAATTAGACACCCGACTGAAGGAAGGGGAGATGGGTCCGAAGTATTATCACAAGCTGTTTGAACTGTTGTTGCGTCTCCGTGGCAATGCCTTGTGGCCCGCCATGCACACCGGAACGACCGCCTTCTTTAAGGTTCGCGGTAATAAAGAGGTCGCCGACTCCTTTGATATCTGCGTCGGGTCGTCGCATTGTGAGCCTATTCTGAGAAACAATGTGGATGAATGGGACCATAATAAGCGCGGAAACTACAACTTTATCAGCAACAGAAAGCAGGTGGAGGAGTACTGGCGGGAGCGCGCCAAGGAAACCGCGGGCATGGATGCACTATATACCATTGGCATGAGAGGCATCCATGACGGTTCGATGGAGGGCGTGAAAACCAAGCAGGAGAAGCTGCAGGGACTGCAAAGCGTTATTGATTTCCAGCGTCAACTCCTTGCGCAGGAGGTGAATAAAGACATCACCAAGGTGCCACAGGTGTTCATTCCCTACAAGGAAGTGCTCGAAATCTATGAGGCCGGACTACAGGTTCCTGACGACGTTTGCCTGATGTGGTGCGACGACAACTATGGTTACATGACCCGTTTGTCGGATGCTGAGCAGCAAAAACGAAAGGGTGGGGCAGGTGTCTACTATCATCTGAGCTACTGGGGACGTCCCCACGATTTCTTGTGGCTGACCACCATGCAACCCGGTCTGATCTACAACGAGATGCGTCAGGCCTACGACCACAATGCACGAAGGCTCTGGATAGTCAACGTACACGACCCCAAGGTAGCGGCTTACGACCTCAGTCTGTTCATGGATATGGCCTGGGACATCAACAGCGTAGCCCCCAACACCATCCAAAAGCATCTTTCAGACTGGCTCAAACAGCAGTTTGGCGAGCAAGCCGGAGCACAATTGGTGAAGCCCATGACGGAGTTTTACCGTCTCTGTGGCATTCGTCATCCCGAGTTTATGGGTTGGAATCAGGTGGAATTGGACAAGAAAAAGTACGACCGCGGATGGTCTCCCGTGCAGGATACCGAGTTCAGTGCCGACGAGTTTGGCAACGAACTGGAGCGTTATCTGGCCGACTACGATGCCATCAAGAAACAGATTGATCAGGTGGAGAAGACCCTTCGGCCTGAGTTGCGCGATGCTTTCTTTGCCGCAATCAAGTATCCAGTCTATGGCGCTGCGGCTATGGCGACCAAGCAACTGCAGGCGCAGGAGGCCCGACATATCGGCAAACCATCGAGTTTCCACAACGATTCCGAGGCTCTGGAGTCTGCCGTGAGAAGCTGGAACGCCTATACCGAGATCAAGGATCTGACCGAATATTACAACAAGAAGATGGCCAACGGCAAGTGGGATGGCAACATGAACATGGCGCCGAGAGACCTTTTGGTGTTCCAGGAGCCCACACTTCCGGGCAAACTCACCCAGGAAGAGATCACCAAATATTCTAATTCTGATCCTGTCGACACCAAACTCGACACCGACCGGAGCATTGTGCGCAATGCCTGCGACTATTCTTCGGCATCGGCCGGCGCACAGACCGTGGAGATGTTGGGCCATTCGATGAAGGCCGTGGCACTGCCAATCGGTGGCAGTCTCACCTATAAGTTCTATGCTGACGATGGCAATGCGGTCTTGCGCACGGCCTTGATACCCACCCAGGCCAACGACAAGGGCGACATCAGATACTCCATCAGCATCGACGGACAGCCCCCCATCGTCTATTCGCTCAAAGAGAAGTTCCGCTCTGATCGCTGGAAACAAAATGTGTTGAGGGGTCAGGCCATCCGCTCGGAGAATATCCGCCTGTCAGCCGGAACCCATACTTTGGAAATCAAGGCGCTCGACGCGCACATCATTGTAGACCAGTGGATGATCGATTACGACATTGACCGCCAGTTCTACATGTTTCCCATCAAGCCCGCTCTGTAACTTCACAGAGCAGGCTTGCTCTTTTTAACCTCACCGTTTTCTATTTTTAAGAAACACCTTTAATAGCTCATTCGATAGCCCTTTATATTTTGGGCATGTGTGGTGTCTATATCTATGGCCAGAATGAAGAGAGGCGGTGCTGTGCATTTTTATCGATTTGGGATAAGCAAGGTAATTGATTGACAACGGGCTACCTGTTGATTGTTTTTATGACAACCAGTAGGTAGCCCGTTGTTTTCCTGTCAATGCACCGTGCATGGCGGGGGTCCTGCAGGGTGTATGTCACTGGCAGAGGCGACAATAGTATTGCTTCGTGTGTGTCTTACGGGGCACTTGCAATCGCTCGCGTTCTATTTACCGACCACTTTGTTCAGTGAATGATGACTGGATTCCGGTGTACTTGAACAAGATATATTAAAGATACCATATTGGATCTATAGGTGCATGATTGGGCAATCATCCTCTTAGTACCTGGTTTGGGGTAATAACCTCTATTCTATATTCTCTTTAATAATCGCTATCAAAGTTTGTTCCCCAAGGCCGGAATGTTCGCCTGCCATACTGATGGTAGCTCTCTGAAGCATGAGTTTCCCAAGGGGAGAATTGAGCATCTTAAACTTGGGGACGGCCTCAATGAGATTTTTCTTCAGCTGGGGATACCGCTTAAAGAGATCTTTGAGCCGCGTTGCTCCAGTAATCTCTATAGGAGTTGCATTGATAGGCGCAGTTTCCTGTTCCATTTCATCTTCTTCTTCTTCGGTCTCCACCTCCGTATTGGATGGCATTTGGTGATCGTCAGCCCAGTTGAGCAAGGTCTGTGAGCCTTGCATCTCACGGATATGCGTACAATCTTGCATCATCTCCAATACCCCACGGAACCGTCCCTCCTGATCGCGGACGGCTACATATATTATATAAATGAATAGTCCAGGCTTGTTGATCCAAAACTCAGCCTTGCTCTGTTCGCCCGAACGAAACTTCTCAATGATTTCCTTCACTACATGAACACTCTTGCGAGGATGACAATTTACCACCTCACGGCCGATTACATTCTTTGACCTTGGGAAAATGCGGTGGTCAGTATCTGAATAAAACTTCACAAGTTCGTTTTCATCTACATACGAGAGGTCTACCGGAAGATGCCTGTATATGAGATTGATCTGCTCCAACGTGAGTTTGCCTGTGGCTACATCGAGAGTCTCGTTTCCTCCGGTATTGTATCCATATTTGCCCAAAAGAGCTTGTAGATCTTGGGCAAAACCGGCAGTTTGAGCTGCCTGTGCTGGAGCGTCGGTATGTTTATGATGCTCCACTTGGATAAAGGCGAAGCCAATTTCCTGATCCCCCAGCTTCATATCCTCAAACTCATCGGGGGTAATCAGTGCCAAGGCTGTGGGATAAAGTATGGTTTCCTCTTTTTCCATTAAGTCGCGACAGTGGGCCACGAATACCTTTTGCTGATTGATAAATTTATCTTCCTGCCCTGACTCCAGCAGCTGTTGGGCCTCCCGAATCTCGTCGCGGATGATATCGTCGAAGTTCCACATGGTGGTTGTTGGACGGTCAAAGCCCTTTTGTTCCAACACCGGATAGAGTTGGTTTTGCTTGCGCTGATAGTGGATGGGGTATTGTTTGATTTGGTCATAGAGCTCAAGCCATTGGTTCTTGATGACTGGATATTGTATCAGATCCTCCACCGAGAGCAGCAATTTACGCATCTCGTCATTTTCCATGTAGTAGTGATTCAACGGGTGGTCGGCCGACAATTGAGGTCTGCTGTTATCCATAAAGCCATCAAGCAGCTGCATCGTTTTGCGCATGTCCACGCGAATGCACTCATCAGGATCGCCGTCTTTCAGCGTCTGCTCCATATAAGCGATGTGGAACGGGCGAAGTTTGCCCACTTTTTCAGACAATAGCCTGCGAGCTTCATCCAAGGATATTTCTCCCGATTCGTACAGTCCTTCTATTCTGTAGAGTTCCTCCATCTTGTGCATTTCTATCTGAGGGAGGTGTTCTTTCATTTTGTTTGCCATATATTTTATCTTTGATTGAGAAAGCAAAGTTAAATCTTTCCTGACTAATGGTACGGTAACAATTGTGACTCAATATAGTTAATGTTTCCAAATTCTTCATTTCCGCGAAACATCTATTACATTTAATAAGAAAAATTCTATATTAGCAATAAACTTACGCTATGGGAAACGCTCTCTAAAATCTTTTTATTAATTTTGCATTCACTTAGAGTTTACGATAATTAGAATATAACATGATACGTAAATTTGATTTCCTCATCATTGGAAGTGGTGTGGCAGGTATGAGTTTTGCGCTCAAGGTGGCCAATAGTGGCAAGGGAAAAGTAGCCTTGGTTTGCAAGACTACGCTTGACGAGGCTAATACAACCAAAGCGCAGGGAGGCATCGCTTCTGTGACCAATCTCAAGGTAGACAATTTTGAAAAGCATATTGAAGACACGATAATCGCGGGCGACTACATCTCCGATCGTGCTGCCGTGGAGCATGTGGTGCGCAATGCGCCCGCCGCCATCGATGACTTGGTGCGCTGGGGTGTGAACTTCGACAAGAAGGATGACGGCACTTACGACTTGCACCGAGAGGGCGGTCACAGCGAGTTTCGCATTCTTCACCATGCCGACGACACTGGTTTTGAAATCCAACGAGGACTGATGGAGGCCGTCAGACACAACAAGAACATCACCATTCTCGAGAACCATTATGCGGTGGAAATCATCACTCAGCACCACCTTGGCATCGAGGTGACACGCAAAACGCCCGACATCGAGTGCTATGGAGCCTATATCCTCGACCCCGACACCCAGAAAATCGACACTATTCTTAGCCGCATCACACTGATGGCGACGGGCGGAACGGGTGCGGTCTACGCCACCACGTCCAACCCCACGATTGCTACGGGCGACGGCATCGCAATGGTTTACCGCGCCAAGGGTACGGTGAAGGACATGGAGTTTGTGCAGTTTCACCCCACGGTGCTCTACAATCCTGCCGAGACCCATCCCGCATTCCTCATCACTGAGGCCATGCGCGGCTACGGGGGCATACTGCGTCTGCCCAACGGCGAGGAGTTTATGCAGAAATATGACAAGCGACTCTCGCTGGCTCCACGCGACATTGTGGCCCGCGCCATAGACCGCGAGATGAAACTCCACGGACTCAACCATGTGTGTCTCGACGTGACCCACAAGGACCCCGAGGAGACCAAGAAGCATTTCCCGCACATCTACGCCAAGTGTCTGTCTATCGGCATCGACATCACCAAGCAGTATATCCCTGTGTGTCCCAGTGCCCACTACATGTGTGGCGGCATTAAGGTCGACCTCAACGGCGAGAGTTCCATTAGCCGGTTGTATGCCGTGGGCGAATGCTCATGTACGGGATTGCATGGCGGCAACCGTCTGGCGAGCAACTCGCTCATCGAGGCGGTGGTCTATGCCAAATCGGCTGCTGAGCACGCTGTGCAGGTCATCGACCGCTATGAGTTCAACACGAAGGTGCCCGAATGGAACGACGAGGGTACGATGAGCAACGAGGAGAAGGTGCTCATCGCCCAAGACATGCGCGAGGTGGGACAGATCATGTCCAACTATGTGGGCATCGTGCGCAGCGACTTGCGTCTGCACCGTGCATGGAAACGCCTCGACCTGCTCTATGAGGAGACCGAGGAATTGTTCAAGCGGGTCAAGCCCACGAGCGACATCTGCGAGCTTCGCAACATGATCAACGTGGGATACCTCATCACCCGACAAGCCATCGAGCGCAAGGAAAGTCGTGGACTGCACTACACCATTGACTATCCGAAGCATGCTTACGACCAACGATAACTCAAAAAACTCAATCATCATGGTAGAACAGAAATGGAAGGAAAAGGGCTTCATCGATGAGCCGATTCCTCAAGGAATAGATATCAAGGCAGAAATCCGCCGGATGTGTAAGGAGAAAAACGCCATCATCATGGCCCATTATTACACGGAAAGCGAGGTACAGGACATTGCCGACTTCGTGGGCGACAGCCTGGCGCTGGCCCAGAAAGCTGCCGCCACCGATGCAAAGATCATTGTGATGTGTGGCGTTCACTTCATGGGCGAGACCAACAAGATACTTTGTCCGGAGAAGACGGTGCTGGTGCCCGACCTTAACGCGTCGTGCTCGCTGGCCGAAAGCTGTCCCGCCGACGAGTTCAAAAAGTTTGTCGAGGATCATCCGGGGCACACTGTCATCAGCTATGTCAACACCACGGCAGCCACAAAAGCCGTGACCGACGTGGTGGTGACGAGCAGCAACGCCCGCCAGATTGTGGAGTCGTTCCCCGAAGACACCCCGATCATCTTCGGCCCTGACGAGAATTTGGGCGGCTATATCAACAGTCTCACGGGTCGTAACATGCTCCTCTGGCATGGTGCCTGCCATGTTCACGAGAAGTTCTCTGTGGAGAAGATTCTCAAACTCAAGGCCGAACATCCCGGTGCCAAGATTTTGGCGCATCCCGAATGTAAGGGACCGGTGGTGAAATTGGCCGACAAGGTGGGTAGCACCGCGGCCCTGCTGAAGTACAGCATCGCCGACGACGCACAGGAATTTATCGTTGCCACCGAGAGCGGCATACTCCACGAGATGCAGAAATCGGCCCCGCAGAAGACCTTTATCCCGGCTCCTCCCGACGACAGCACGTGCGCTTGCAACGAGTGCAACTTCATGAAACTCATCACCTTGCGCAAGCTCTACAACTGTCTGAAATATGAATGGCCCACCATCGAGGTGAGTCCCGAGGTGGCAGAAAAAGCCGTTCGCCCCATCAACCGCATGTTGGAAATCTCGAAGAAGTTAGGTCTTTAAGCCCAATCCATACGCCATATTATAATAGCAAATACCCATATCTATGTTATCAGTAGACGAATTAAACGATAAACTCATTGACCTTGCCTTCAGCGAAGACATCGGCGACGGCGACCATACGACCCTCTGTTGCATCCCCGCGGATGCGATGGGCGAAAGCAAACTCCTCATCAAGCAGGAAGGTATATTCGCAGGCATCCAGATAGCAAAGGAAGTGTTCCGTCGTTTCGACCCCGAACTCCAGGTGGAAGTGTTCATCGAGGACGGTGCCCACGTCATGCCGGGCGACATTGTGATGAGCGTCAAGGGACGCGAGCAGAGCCTTCTCCAGACCGAACGGCTCATGCTCAACATCCTGCAGCGCATGAGCGGTATCGCAACGATGACCCATCGCTATCAACAGGCACTCATCGATGCCGGCACGAAGACCCGCGTCCTTGACACCAGAAAGACCACTCCGGGCATGCGAATGCTCGAAAAGGAAGCCGTGAAGATTGGCGGCGGCATGAACCACCGCATCGGTCTGTTCGACATGATACTCCTCAAGGACAACCATATCGACTTCTGTGGCGGCGTTCACAATGCCATCTCACGCGCCAAGCAATATTGCAAGGATTATGGCAAGGACCTGAAGATTGAATGTGAGGTGCGCAATTTCAAGGAATTGGACGAGGCGTTGGCCGAGGGTTGCGACCGCATCATGTTTGACAACTTCACTCCTGAAGACACACGCAAGGCCGTGGAACTGGTCAATGGACGCTGCGAAACGGAGTCGAGCGGTGGCATCACCTTCGAGACCATGATTCCCTATGCCAAGGCCGGTGTCGACTTCATCTCGTTTGGAGCACTCACCCATAGCGTCAAAGGGCTGGACATGAGTTTCAAAGCGGCCGGAAGCGACAAATTAGTCATCAAATAGGCCCTTACGTTGAGGCCTATCCAAAATAAGCCGTGGTCATGAATGACGACAAATGTTCATTCATGACCACGGCTTTTCTTATTCCATCCTTATTTCTGAATGAGGAATTTGCCATCAGAGGTCACTCCCGTGGCACTCACTTTCACACGTGATTCACGACTGTTGTTATACACCGTGGTGTGAAATTCGCCCTTATCGTCGAGCTGGGCATTGGGATTCCAATACAGCGTACGGCGGTAATCGGTCGGCGACGAGGGCTTCATCTTGCTGTAGTCGGGACTATACTGCTGTTCGGGATAGGTGATTCCGGGCAGGATATAGCGCCGGTCGCGATAGGTGTAACGCTTGCCGTCGTCGGGAATGAGTTCGTAGACCAGCGTCACATCCTCCACATTGAGTTGCTCAGTGTGTGGGTCGGCATAGTTGCGAGGCTCATAATCGGTATAGAAACGGAAGTTCTTGATGCGCTTGAGGTGCAGATCATTGAACACAGACATTACCGACCGGTTCTTGATGCTTTCGATGGTGGAGCTGAAATTCTGGTAAAACGTGTAGTTGTCCAGCCGTGCCAGAATGTTGTAATCGCGCTTGCGGTTCATGTTGCCATACACCGTCACACAGGCAATCGGCGGGAAATTACCCATGTTGACCACTCCCCACGACAGCCCTCGGTCTGTTGCCTCGTTGTAAAGGTCGTAGGCATCGATGACGTAGGCGGGCTTGGTGAAGTCCGTGGCACGCCTTCCCCTCCGGCGGGCCTCCACTTTTACGGTGCCCAGGGTGTGGTCGCCCTTCAGCTGTCCGTTTTCTGCCTCATCGCTAATGGCATCGGTCGGGAGCATCATGTCGGGCAGATGGGTCTGGTAATAGTTGTAGGGATGGGAGAAAACCGGATAGAACAGGTCACGCTTCACATAAAAATCCGGGTAAGATTCCTCATCCATCCGAGTCTTGTCAGTGCGTGATGTCAGTGCACGCTTGGCCGAATCCTTCGGCTCATAGGCCGTCATGAACAATACAGCCTTATCATAAAAAGGTGGAATCTGAAACGAGAAACGTCCTCCATTATGGGTTTTCTGCACCAAACCGGCCGTCTGTCCGTCCTTGGTTATCTCTGCTTCGACCAGCACTTCATTCTTCAAACTGCCATGATTTACCCCAAGGTTGGTCTCGATAGGCTGGTCGTCGGGATTGTCCTGCGTGTCGGTGGACTCGCTGATACCCAGCGCACTGTCATCGGTTTGTTCGTTGGAGTCGTCGGTATTCATGCTCATGGTGTACTGAGTGACATTTCCCACGGTCACCGCTTTTTCCGCATGCTCCAATCCTTCTTCTGCAACGCTCTTCTTATCATTGAGCTTGGAGATGTCGTTGATGGTGAGGAGATCCACGCCCAACTGCTTATTCACCGACCCCTCAATGGTCAGTGTCTTTTCCGGTTGATAGCGAATGGTTGCTTGTTTTATTTTTCCCCATCCCTGAGTGTTTTTGTTTGATTCAAACTCGGCATATTTACGCCATCCCTGCACCATCATCAGCAGGTCGAGAGCCTGCCGATGCTGTTCGTCGTCGCGCTCGAAATAGTAGGCCGGCGAAGCAATGAACCCCTGCAAATCGCTGGAGAGAAGCATGTCGGTCATCATGTTGCCATCGTCGAAACTCGTGTCGTCGGTGCGGGTGTCGCGCACGCTCAGTGACACGGGCAGCCCCTTTATGTCTGTAGACAATGCCTTGACCGTCACCAGAATAGGCTCGTAAGCCTGATAGTCCAATTTATCTGTCGATATCTGCAGTGATTCTTCCTTGTCGTGATGATTAACAAAGAACAACCTGTCTGCCAGCACGTTACCATTGCTGTCATAGACCTGCAACTCGTTGACACCTGTTGGAAGGACGTGGGTGTCTATGGAAATTGTTCCCGTGGCGGACAACCTCTTGAAATCATAGAGCTTTCCCCTGCACATCACTGCATAGCCTGCCGGTTGGATGCCGGTGTTCTGCAGCGTGAAACTCACCTGCTGGTCGCTGGCTGCCGACATCTGTCGTGTCACCACCACACCGTGTTCCTGCGCCTTGGGCAGTTTGAAATCGAAATCGCTATTGTTCCATCGGAAGCTTACCTTGCCCCTGTTGCTGTCGGCCGATGGTGTAAAGTAGAGCACGCCACGTCCCATGTAGCTCGTCTTCACATCGTCCGAGCCATCGAGTCTGCCGGAGATGTCAACGGCCCTGCCGTCTTGGTCGACCACCTCAAAAGCCACCCTGCTCTTCAGTCCCTGCACTAAGTGTCCGCCTTCGGGATAGAACCGACACACAATCTCCTTCTTGGGTGTCCACGGCATTTCCATTTTCGGACGCTTGTACATGTACTTCCCGTCATAGTCACCCACAGACTTAGGTTTGCTGTACACTGGCAACACCCTGCTATACAGTGACTTCCAATCTCGGTAATAGTCTTTTGCCATGCGGTCGTTGTAGAATCGATGACGGTCATCGATGGTGTATTCACGGTGGGAAACGTTGAAATTAAGCATCCATCGGGTATATGCACGAATCTCATAATATCCACTATAGAGACTGTCTTTCAGTGCAAACTGCCCGCTCGTCATCCCCTTGTCGCTCACTACGATATGTTGGCGATCGACTACAAGACCGTCGGGCGAAAGCAATTCCACGTAGAGCAACTTGCTCATGTCTGTGGGCCTGTGGTCGTCGGCTCGCAACACATAGGCCTTATACCAGATGGTGTCACCGATAAAATAGCAATTGTTATCAGTATGAACATAAATTTTCTCTTGAATCTGAGAATTGTTTTGGAAGCTTTGTTCCAAAGAGTCAAGTACATCGGCATATCCTATAACAGATGTCGATGGCAAAAGAAAAAACAAAACCATTATCAACCAACGATAGCTTGTCGTACTTGTAGTTTGATAAAAATATGACATGGTATATAAAATTAGTTTAGATTGCAAGCAAATTGCATGCAATGAGATAGATTTCATCTAATAAATAGACGACAGACATCATCTAAAGTTTAATTCAAAAGTAATGAAAAATACAAATTTTTATATTCTCGGTTGAGAGAAAAATGCATCGTTTTCACCGTGCTAAGATGAAGTTTCCAGGCTATTTTACCCATTTGGATGGGGCGAAACATGCTTTTTGGGACGTTTTTTGGCTTTTTTACGCTACCAAAAGGCCCAAATCGTCTTGCGATAAGGTGCTAATCGCAGTGCGATTAGATAGTATTCGTGATGCGATTAGATAGTAATCGCAATGCCTTAATTTGTCAATATATTACAAGATGCTGGTTATCAGCGGTTTAATCTTTGCCGCATTTTGTTTCATTTTTCGCCCAGTCAAGCACTCGTTTCTTGCCAGACTCTGTTTTCAGCACCTTTCTTCAAATTCTTTCAACAAGAATTTTTAGTTCTTCATGCGATGGAAGGGATTATCTGAGAAGGGTGGCTTTTATGATTTTGACATCTTCCACGGGGCGGTCGTAATCGTCGGTATCCACGAAATCAATGTCTCTCACCACATTCAATCCTTCTACCACCTCGCCGAAAACAGTATATTGCCCGTCGAGGTGGGGAGTGCCACCGTATTTCATATAGTGGTCACGAATCTCTGGTGTCAGTTGAATCTTGCCTTCGGTTTTTTCGTTGAGTTTGGTCTGCACACGGTCGAGGCCCATCGTGCTGAATGTGCTGCCGTAGACAATATAGAACTGCGCTGCCGACGATGCACGTTCGGGGTTGTCGTGGTCACCCTCACGGGCTGCGGCCAGTGCCCCCCGCTTATGGTAAAACTGCGGATAGACAATCTCAGCCGGAATCTTATATTCGAGGTCATACTCGCCCACAGAGTCGCCGGGCTTGGCGTGACGCGTGGTGGAATCGCCGGTCTGAATCATAAAATCGGCAATGACACGATGCCATAAGATACCGTCGTAATAACCCTCTTTCACTAATTTCAGAAGATTGTCACGGTGGTGTGGTGTCTCGTTGTATAGTTCCACGATGATGCGTCCCTTAGTGGTCTCGAATAAAACTTGACGACGGGTTGTGGCAGAAGCACTGTCAACTATATTGTCTGGGGTTTGGGCCAGCAGCGGAAGGCTGAAAACCATCAGGATGATAAATAATAAATGTTGTTTCATTTGTACTTAAACCTCTAAATCTTGTGTAAAAGTAAGAAATAATATTGAATACAATCCTAATTTTCCGCAATAATATTAAATTTTAATATAATACGTTTCGCGTTTGTGAAAAATCTTTGCGGTTTAAGATAAATAGATTAAATTTGCATGAAGTTATTGTAAAACATCAACCTAATAATGTATGACAAGTCCTGGAAAACTATTTTCGGACAAGCCATTACACTATAAACTTGAAGAAATGAATAAGAAAATCCTCATTCCTCTGATTGCAGTCATCATGCTGTTGGCTGGTGGATTGGTATGGCTTTATCTCAATCTGGATAAGCAAAAGCAGCAGAATAAGGAAATGGTACAGTTGGCCGAACTTGACAAAAAAGAAATGGAAAATGAGTATCAGCAGTTTGCCAATCAGTACAGCGAGATGAAGACCCAGATCAACAACGACTCGATAGTGGCCCAGCTGACACAAGAGCAGGAGCGCACTCAGCGTCTTCTCAAGGAATTGCAGGATACCAAGAGTACGGATGCCAGGGAGATAGCCCGGCTCAAGCGGGAGCTGGCCACGGTGAGAGCCGTGCTCCGCAGCTATGTCATTGAGATAGATTCGCTAAATCGTCTTAATCAGAATCTTACCGCTGAAAACACCCGTATCCGCGGCCAATATGAGGAAGCCAACAAGCAGATAGCCGGACTGAGCACCGAGAAACAGAGTCTCTCGGAGAAAGTGGCTATTGCTGCACAGCTCGATGCCGTGGGCATCAGCATGACCGGACTGGACAAGCGCAACAAGGCTACTACAAAACTAAGAAAGGCCAAGGCCCTGCAGGTGAACTTCTCATTGGCCAAAAACGTCACGGCACAGAGCGGAGTGAAGACCGTCTATGTAAGAATCAACACGCCGACAGGCGATTTGTTGGGTGGAGCCGGAACTTTTGCGTATGAAAACAAGACGCTGGAATGTTCCATGAAACGAAGTGTAGAATATGGCGGTAAAGAGACACCGGTGACATTGTATTATACAATCAATCAGGCTTTGCAAGGCGGCACCTATCGGGTGAGTATCTTTGCTGATGGTAATATGATAGGAAGCAATAGCTTCGTATTAGAATAGGTAAAATATGATATTATGAGGAAGGCGTCTTTCATCATTCTATTATTAAGTGGAATTGCAGTTGTCCATGCGCAAAATGTGTTGACACTTGACAGTTGTCGGGCACTTGCCTTGCGTAACAACAAGCAGATCAATGTCTCCAAACTGAAACAAGACGTGGCCCTCAATGTGAAGAAGGCCATGCGCACCAAGTATCTTCCTAAGGTGGATGT
Organism: Prevotella sp.; assembly: GCA_016901395.1. GTDB lineage: Bacteria > Bacteroidota > Bacteroidia > Bacteroidales > Bacteroidaceae > Prevotella. The sequence continues at coordinate 77,463 of JAEAMQ010000089.1, forward strand.
GCTGGCTGGCTATGAGTTGACGAGCCGCGAAATCAGTGTGCTGAGCAAGGATCAGAAGACCCAGATCAGCAATATGGGGACGTTAGGTCTGCAGCAGATAGGAACAGACCTGACCAATGGGTTTACATCCCAAATAACCAATATGGTGCAACAGGGCGTAATCTCTGCACAGCAAGCCCAACAATTAGGGGCGCTCATGCAGCAGATGGGTACAGGGCCCATGGCGCAGTATGTGGGACAAATGGGAAATACCATTGGACAGGAGGTAGTGAAGGCCTTCCGGACAGATACCCGCAACGTGTTTGGTGGGGCAGTGATGGTGCGTCAGCCCGTGTATATGGGCGGGGCAATCACGGCGGCCAACCGCATGGCGGACATCACGGGCGAGATGGCCGACAACGACCTGAGCCTGAAAACACAGTCGACGCTCTACGGCATCGACCAGGCTTACTGGACCGTGGTGTCGCTGAAGCAGAAGCAGAAGCTGGCCAACAGTTACCGTGAACTGGTGAGAAAGCTGGACGATGATGTGCAAAAGATGATAAAGCAGGGGGTGGCGACACGTGCCGACGGACTGCGGGTAGACGTGAAGGTGAACGAGGCTGACATGCAGATCACGCAGGTGGAAGACGGCTTGTCACTGGCCAAGATGCTGCTTTGCCAGCTTTGCGGATTGCCGATGAACCAGGAAATCACCCTTGCCGATGAGGATCGCGACAACTTGGATGCAGGCATGGAGATGGCCAATACCTATATCCCAGATTCTACCTTGTCGTGCCGGCCGGAAATCAGGATGCTGCAGAACGTGGTTTCGCTTAGTGAACAGTCTACCAAACTGGTGCGGGCGGCCTATCTGCCGCATGTAGCCCTGACAGGTGGGTATCTTATCTCCAATCCCAATATGTTCAATGGATTTCAGAAGAAGTTCGGAGGCGTATGGAATATTGGTGTCCTTGTACAGGTGCCAGTGTGGAACTGGTTTGAAGGAACCTATAAGGTGAGAGCGTCGAAGACGGCTACTCAGATGGCCCAGCTGGAGTTGGCTGATGCACAGGAGAAAATCAACCTGCAGATTGCGCAGTGTCAATACAAGGTGAGTGAGGCGCATAAGCGGCTCGCTATGGCCGAGAAGAATATTAAAAGTGCCGAGGAAAACCTACGCTGTGCACAGGTAGGGTTTCGTGAGGGAGTGATGGAATCGACTGATGTCATGGCTGCACAGACTGCATGGCAGAAGGCACAGAGCCAGAAGATAGATGCCGAGGTGGAGGTGAAACTCAGCCAGGTGAACCTGAAGAAGGCTTTGGGCATACTAAATTGAAAAATAACAACTGAACAATATCATAAAATGAGCTAAATCATGTCAGCTAAAACACAACATAACAACATTTTGCTTGCCATCCTTGGACTTATTATCGTGGTGGTAACTGTGGGTCTCATCGGCTTCTTTACCTTAGGAAAGACAGATGATATCATACAAGGGGAAGTAGAGGTTTCGGAGTATAGGGTCAGTTGTAAACTCCCCAGCCGACTGGTGGAGATGCGTGTCAAAGAAGGCGATTATGTCCATGTAGGTGACACATTGGCCATTCTGGAGATGCCCGAAATCAATGCACAACAGAAGGTGGCGGAGGCCACCGAGGGTGCCACCGAGGCTTTGAGCAGTCTGGCCGAGGCTGGTGCAAGAAAGGAACAGATACAGAGTGCTTACCAACTCATGCAGCAGGCTATGGCTGCAGAGGAGATTGCCCGAAAGAGTTACACCCGCATGCAGAATCTTTACGATGAGGGGGTGATGAGTGCGCAGAAGCGTGACGAGGCATTTGCGGCGTTTAAGGCTGCCGAGGCGCAGGTACAGGTGATGAAAAGTCAGTATGAACTGGCCAAGAGTGGGGCACGCGAGCAGGAGAAAGCCGTGGCCCGAAAGAATGCACAGGCTGCCAAAAGTGCAGTGGATGTGGTGAAATCAGTGTTGCGTGAGATGGTTCAGGTATCAAATGTAGAGGGAGAGGTGAGTTCCATCTATCCCAAAGTAGGCGAGCTGGTGGGCATGGGCTCACCCATCATGAGCATCTCTGTGATGAGCGATATATGGGGAACGTTCAACATTCGGGAAGACCAGCTGAAGGGAATGAAGGTGGGCGACACCTTCACGGCTTATTCACCAGCCTTCAGCAAGGATGTGAAAATGAAGGTTTACTATATCAAGGATGAGGGATCGTATGCTGTCTGGAAGGCCACCAAGAGCAACGGACAGTATGATTTGAAGACGTTTGAGGTGAAGGCTCGGTTTGTCAACAAGTTCGATGGACTGAGACCGGGTATGTCGTTGATAGTCAAGAAATGAGGGAAATAGCCAGCAGACTTTATCATCTTGCCCTCCGTGAGTTGGGAATCATGCGGCGGAACCCCATCTATGGGTTCTGCACGGTGTTTTTTCCCCTTATCACCATACTCTTCTTCACATCGTTGATGAATGAAGGAGTGCCTTTCAAGATGCCTGTTGGCGTAGTGGATCAGGACAATACACAGACTTCACGTGCGATGGTGAGGCAGCTGGATGCTTTCCAGACCACCCGCATTGTGAGCCATTACGGTAATGTGAACGATGCGCGTGAGGCCATTCAGCGCAACGAAATCTATGCCTTCCTGTTCATTCCAAAGGGTACTACCAGTGGGTTGATGACCCAAAACCAACCCAAAATCTCCTTTTATTATAGCAATGTGACGCTGGTTGCCGGTTCGATGCTGTATCGCGACCTGAAGACTATCGCCTCACTGGGTTCAGCTTCGGCGGCTTCTACCAAGCTGGCTGCGGTGGGAAAGACGGGGCATGAGATTCGTACTTTCCTTCAACCGATAGCTGTCGACCTCCACATGATCAGCAATCCGTGGGCCAACTACAATGTTTATCTGAGCACTTCGATGGTTCCCGGCGTGCTGATGATATTCATATTCTTGCTCACGCCGTATTCCATTGGAACCGAATTGAAGTTTCGTCGTTCGCGCCAATGGATCAAGATGTCGGGCGGAAACATGTATCTCGCCCTGTTGGGAAAACTCTTGCCCCAGACCATTTTGTTCCTGACGATGCTCTATGGCTTCGATTTCTACATCTTTTATGTATTGGGTTTCCCGCATCCCGGAGGCCTTTGGCCCATCCTTTTGAGTGGATTGCTGGCGGTGTTGGGCTGTCAGGGCTTTGGCATTTTTGCCTTTGGCATCATGCCTTCGCTCCGCATGTCGATGTCGGTGTGCTCGCTTTGGTCGGTGATGAGCTTCTCGTTGTGTGGCGCCACCTATCCCGTCTTTGCGATGGACAGAGTGATTCAGACCATTGCACAGCTTTTCCCGTTGAGGCATTATTACATGATGTATCAGATGAACGTCTTCAATGGTTTCCCGTTGACAGATGCCTGGTTCAACATCATGGCTCTTTTCATCTTTATCGCACTGCCCATATTCGCTATTCCCAACCTCAGAAGGGCAATGCTTGTGTATGTTTATATCCCGTGATATGGAGAAAGACAGTCTGTTATATAGGATAAAGGAAGGCCTGAGCGATACCTGTTATATCTGGGTAAAGGAAATGAGGAGTACCATAACCGATGAAGGTGTGCTCATTTTCTGTATCCTCGTGCCCCTGCTTTACCCCTTGCTCTATTCGTGGATATATAATAATGAGGTGGTGAGAGAGGTGCCGGTGGCGGTCGTCGACTTGTCACACTCCAGCCTTTCACGGCAGTTTATCCGCAATTTTGATGCCAGTCCCGACACCCGTGTGGCCTATTATTGCAGTTCATTGGATGAGGCAAAAGAGCTGACAGGGAAGCAACAGGTGCACGGAACGCTCCTTTTCCCGGAGAATTTTGATACGAAAGTCAATCGCCATGAGCAGACGATGGTCAGTGTTTATGCCGATATGAGCCTCATGTTGACCTATAAAGCCATCTTTCAGACGGCCCAGGCGGTGAGCACAAAACTTAATTCCGGCATACAGTTGAAGCAGGTAAGGAATTACACTGACCGTGATGACGAGGTGACAACCAAGCCTCTTGACTTTGACGAAATACCCATTTTCAATACCACCGGAGGCTATGGCAACGCGATATTACCCGGTGTTCTCATGCTGATATTGCAGCAAACGTTGTTGCTCGGCATTGGTCTTGCGGCAGGAACGGCACGCGAAAACAACCGCTATCAGGACTTGGTGCCCATCTCCAAGCATTATAACGGCATCTTCCGGATAGTCTTGGGCAAGTCGATGTGCTACTTCATGCTCTACGCCGTGATGGGAACCTATCTGGCATTGGTCGTTCCTCGCCTGTTCCATTACATCTCATTGGTGTCGGCGGAGACCTTGGCGGGATTGCTTTTGCCCTATATTCTGTCGTGCATTTTCTTTGGAATGATGCTCTCTTGCTTGGTAAGGTATCGCGAAAATGTGATGCTTCTCGTGGTGTTTACGTCCGTTCCATTCCTGTTTATGACCGGACTGAGCTGGCCACAATCCAATATGCCTGGCTTCTGGCAGGGCATTGCATACCTCATTCCGTCTACTTTCGGAGTGCGGGGATTTCTCAGAATATCATCGATGGGGGCGTCGTTGTCGGATATTCAAGTGGAATATCAGGCGCTTTGGATACAGGTTTTCGTGTATTTCCTGTTGACTTGTGCGGTGTATCGCTATCAAATCAACACCACTCGCAAGCGTGCTTTCGACCACATGCAGAGGTTGAAGGAGAAAGCACAGGAAGCCAAGGCCAGGAAAAGTCAGTCACAACCCACTTCTTCCCCAGTGCATCAGGGGGAAGAAATACCTGCCCAGGGTTGACAATCAAACAGTAATATTTAAAGGATAAAGATGAAAGGATGGGGTAGGACCGTATTCAACTAAAACGGAATACGGTAGTCACACCCTTCCTTCCAGCGCGAACAGCCCCAGGCCGACCGGCCTTTGATGAGGTGACCTTGTCCACATTTGGGACAAATGTCGCCTTCCTTGGGACTCAATGTGGTGGTCTCCTGCGTGGCAGAAGCCTTTGCAGGCTTCGTCTTTTTGGCTCGTGGGGCACACTTCTTGGCCGTTTTTTGTGTGGAAGCATCACCGCTTTTCGTCGGCGTTGAGGGCGAAGGCGACGGTTCCGGCTCCCCGCCTTCAATCTGACGGTTGCTCCGATCGTGCATCACGTCTATCACAATCTTCGACACTTGCTCCTTCAACTCATTGATAAACTGCTCTGGACTGTACTGCTTGTGCTCGATATCGCGCAGTTTTTTCTCCCAGATGCCTGTCAGTTCGCAACTCGTCAGGAGTCGCTCGTGTATCGTATCAATCAGCTGAATGCCTGTCGGGGTGGCGGCAAGGTTCTTGCGTTCGCGTCTGATATAATGCCTTTTGAACAGCGTTTCGATAATTCCCGCACGCGAAGACGGACGTCCGATGCCGTTCTCTTTCATCGCGGCGCGCAACTCTTCGTCGTCAACAAACTTGCCTGCAGTCTCCATAGCCCGCAGCAAACTTGCCTCGGTGTAGTGCTTCGGCGGCAGCGTCTGTTTCTCGGTGAGTGTTGGCTGATGAGACCCTGACTCTCCTTTAACAAACGTGGGCAGCGTCACCTCCTCGTCTCCACGCTTTCCTTCCTCTTCGTCCTGTTGCGTTTCCTCCTTCGAATAGACCGCACGCCAACCTGGATCGAGAATCTCTTTGCCCGATGTTCTGAACTCCACCTCGTCCACTTTGCCCAGCACTGTTGTTGTGGAAAACTTACAGTTGGGGTAGAATGCGGCAATAAACCGACGGGCAATCAGGTCGTAAACCTTCAGCTCCATGTCTAAAAGTCCGCTCGGAACCTGCCCCGTGGGGATGATGGCATGGTGGTCTGTCACCTTCGATGTGTCGAAAATCCGTTTGGTCTTGGGCAATTTGGGCGATGTCTCAGCCAGCGTTTTGATCATCTGCAGATAGGGCTTTTGTCCTGCCACCATCATCTGGCTCACCCCGTTGAGTATTCCCGGGCACTGCGGATAGATGTCGTCAGACAGATATTGGGTATCCACACGGGGATAAGTGGTGAGTTTTTTCTCATACAAAGCTTGTATAAGGTTGAGTGTCATCTCTGCCGAGAACCCAAATTTGCGGTTGCAATCCACCTGCAGCGACGTGAGGTCGTAGAGCTGTCGCGGCTGTTCCTTGCCTTGTTTCTTCTGCACACTCGTCACCACAAACGGCTTGCCGTCGATGGTGGCGAAGTCTTTCTCACCCTCTTCCTTGGACATATATCGTCCGGAAGTGGCGGTAAACAGGGTATCGCGGTATATGGTGGACAGCACCCAATAGGGTTCTGGCTTGAAATTGTCTATTTCCTTCTGTCGGTTTACAATCAGCGCGAGGGTGGGGGTCTGCACGCGTCCGATGGACAACACCTGATGATTGCGCCCATACATCAGCGTGTAGAGGCGTGTGGCATTCATTCCCAGTAGCCAGTCGCCGATGGCACGGCTGAGTCCGGCCATGTAGAGCGTCTCGTAATCCCGCTGTTCCTTGAGGTTGTTAAATCCTTCCTTGATGGCCTCGTCGGTCATCGACGAAATCCAAAGACGCTTCACCGGACATTTCACATGGGCCAACTGCATGACCCATCGCTGTATCAACTCACCCTCCTGACCGGCATCTCCGCAGTTGATAATCTCGTCGGCCTCGCTGTAAAGTTTCTCAATGGTCTTGAATTGCTTTTCGATTCCCTCGCCCGGGATGAGCTTGATGCCAAACCGAGCGGGAATCATTGGCAGGGCTGCGAGTGTCCAGAACTTCCAGTTGGTGAGATAATCGTTGGGTTCTTTCAGCTCACACAGGTGTCCGAAAGTCCATGTTACCTGGTAGCCGTTGCCTTCCATGTAACCGTCTTTCTGAGTATTCGCCCCAAGGATACGTGCAATATCACGAGCCACACTGGGTTTCTCCGCAATGCAAACTTTCATAATGGATGTGAGTGTTATACCGCAAAGTTACAAAAAAGTTTGGTTAAATATATACAATTCAACTCCCCGTTGCTTTTTTTTCAGTATTTTTGTTCTATCGTACGAACAAAAACGTTATGAAAATTGGATTATTTATACCATGCTATGTCGATGCCCTTTATCCGGAGGCAGGCATAGCCACTTACAAGTTGCTTACCCATCTTGGTCTCGACGTTAGTTATCCCGAGAAACAGACCTGCTGCGGACAGCCTATGGCTAATGCTGGATTTGAGGACATGGCCGCCCCGCTTGCCCGCAAATACGACGATATGTTCCAGGAGTTCGACTATGTTGTGGCTCCCTCGGCATCGTGCGCAGCCTTCGTGCGCTATTTCCACCCCAATCTTCTCAAGGACGAAGACCATCCCTGTATGGCTTCGGGGAAGACGGTGGACATCGTGGAGTTTCTGCACGACATTATGAAAGTGAAGTCGTTGCCGGGCAGTTTTCCCCATGTGGTGAGCGTGCACAACAGCTGTCACGGCGTGCGTGAGCTGGGCCTCTCGTCTCCGTCGGAGCGTCATGTCGCCCCGTTCAACAAGATTATCGACTTGCTCCAGCTGAAGGCCGACATCACCATCAAGGAGCCGGAGCGTCCCGACGAGTGCTGTGGCTTTGGCGGAATGTTTGCCGTTGAGGAGCCCGACGTGTCCATCCGTATGGGCAACGACAAGATAGCACGCCATATCGCCACCGGTGCAGAATACATCACAGGAGCCGATTCCTCCTGTCTGATGCACATGCAAGGACTGGCAAAGAGAGAGAAAAAGGACATCAAATTCATTCATGTGGCACAGATATTGGCGGAGGGGATTGGTTAATTCAAAATTCATAATTCAAAATTCAAAATTATTCCATTCGGCCAAGATAGGGCCACAGAGACTTTACGTTTCGGTCAACCCAAAGGGATATACCAATCAATGGTGAGTTTTGAATAGAGCAATGGACCTAATGCAGAGATTAATAATATATATTGTATCAAACGATGCCCCCCAGCGCGCGAGCCAATAATACATGTTTAATGGAACACCAAGCCCCAATGCGCAAGCCAATAATATATGTTTAATGGAATGACAAACTCCAATGCGCAAGCCAATAATATATGTTTAATGGAACACCAAGCTCCAACGCGCGAGCCAATAATGTATGTTTAATGGAACACCAAGCTCCAATGCGCGAGCCAATAATGTATGTTTAATGGAACACCAAGCTCCAACGCGCAAGCCAATAATATATGTTTAATGGAACACCAAGCTCCAATGCGCGAGCCAATAATATATGTTTAATGGAATGACAAGCTCCAACGCGCGAGCCAATAATGTATATTTAATGGAACGACAAACTCCAACGCGCGAGCCAATAATGTATGTTGAACGGCGCGATGTCCCCCAACGCGCGAGCCAATTTTGAATTTTGAATTTTGAATTTTGAATTAAAAAAGCAATGAGTACAATACATTCACAACGGGCACACGACGTGCTCCAGGACCCTGAAAAGGTGACACGACACGACCAGACATTCTGGTCGGTGCGTTCAAAACACGACATCATGGCCTCGCAACTACCCGAATGGGAGTCGCTCAGAGACCATGCGTCTGACATCAAGAAGCATACCATCACCCATTTGGCTGACTATCTTGAGCAGTTCTCCACCCAGTTGGAGAGCCGCGGAGTCATTGTTCATTGGGCAAAAGACGCTCAGGAGCTCAACGAAATTGTCTACGGAATACTCGAAACAAATAAGGTTTCGAAGATGGTGAAATCGAAATCGATGCTCACTGAGGAGTGCGGGCTCAACGATTATCTGGAAAATCGGGGCATCGACGTGGTGGAAACCGACCTCGGCGAGCGCATCCTGCAACTCATGCACAGTGCTCCCGCTCACATCGTGATGCCCGCCATCCATATCACCCGCGAGGAAGTGGGACAGCTGTTTGAGGAAAAGGGCATCTCCGATGACAAGGGGAACTACGACCCCACCTATCTCACATATTGCGCACGCAAGTCGTTGCGCGACGAGTTTATGCAGGCTCAGGCGGGTCTTACGGGTTGCAATTTCGGCGTGGCGAAGACGGGCGACATCGTGGTGTGCACCAATGAGGGCAATGCCGACATGACAACCTCCATGCCAAAGCTACACATTGTGACGATGGGTATAGAGAAACTCGTGCCTGATTACCAGAGTCTTGCGGTGTTCCAACGACTGCTCTGCCGATGTGGAACGGGTCAGCCCACCACCACATTCACCTCCCATTTCCGTCAGGCTCGACCCGGAGCGGAGATGCACGTGGTGCTCTTGGACAATGGGCGCAGCGATATTCTCGCCAACGAGAAGCACTGGCAGACGCTGAAATGCATTCGTTGCGGTGCATGCATGAACACTTGTCCGGTCTACAGACGTTCCACGGGAGCGAGCTACACCTATTTTATACCGGGACCCATCGGCGTGGATCTCGGCATGCTCAAGGACCCGCAGAAGTACAGCGACAACGTGTCGGCTTGCACGCTCTGTCTGAGTTGTGACAACGTGTGTCCCGCAGAGGTGGAGCCGGGCTCGCAGATTTACCACTGGCGGCAGAGCCTTGACGCCGTGGGAAAGGCCGACCAGATGAAGAAAATGATGTCGGGCGGCATGAACCTGATGTTCAACAATCCGTCGATCTACACCACGGCACTACGCTTTGCGCCCTTGGCCAATATCGTGCCTGAGGCACTCACGCGCTCACGTAAGCTCAACCCGTGGGGTGTTGGGCACGCCATGCCGCAGTTTGCCAAACAATCGTTCCATCAATGGTGGAAGACTCAAAACAAGAAATAAACGTCCAGCCCTGATTATGAAGAAAGAAGAACTATTTGAAAAGCTGCGCAACAACACACGCGAGCAGTTCGATATGCCTGATATGAACATTGATGGCATCACCTATCCTGATGTTTATCAGCAATTTGTGGAGATGACTAAGACTGTGGGCGGACAGGTTTTTGAGGCCAAGAAGACCGACGACCTCAACCAAATCATCCGCAATCTCTATCCCGAGGCCAAGGCATTTGCATCAAATCTTCCCTTTATCAATATAGCCCAGAAGAACCCCGACACCGTGAGCGATGCCAAGGAACTGAACGGCACCGATGTGGGCATTGTGCAGGGTGTGCTCGGCGTGGCCGAGAATGCGTGCATCTGGATTCCGCAGACGATGAAGGAGAAGGCCGTTTGCTTTATCTCGGAGTATCTCGTGGTGGTGCTCGATAGACAGAATATCGTCAACAACATGCACGAAGCCTATGCCCGGATTGACATGGATCCGAAGTATAACTTCGGTACTTTCATCAGCGGACCGTCTAAAACGGCAGACATTGAGCAGGCATTGGTGATGGGTGCACAAGCCGCCCGTGGACTCACCGTGCTGGTGCTCGACTGAGTTTCCGATATCCATTCGTTGCAGCCGTGACATCATGCTTGGTTTGATGTCACGGCTGTTGCGTTCTACAAGGGCGTTGATAGGTAATGAAAAAGATTAACAAAAAGTCTGTTTTCTGTATATAAAACATGGATTGTAAAAAGCAATACTACCGATTCTTTGGACGATTACTATCTAATCGCGTCGCGATTAGATAGTAATCCCGTTGCGATTAAGTGCTAATCGTGATGCGATTAGGTACTAATCGTAAACGGATGATTGTGGCCTCTAACAAAAACTATAATTAATACTTGTAAGTAATTGAATAATAGTAAGTTATTATCATGTTTGTAAATTTCTATTTTTGGGCTCGTTCGTAACGCTTTTAATAGTTGATGGTTGCTGAAACTCTATGAAATAATAATCAGTAAAAAATGTTGCGTTTTTAACAACCGGTAGACAATGAGATTTCCTTGTTAAGAGATAGAAACATAGCTTCAGATGAGAGGGGGTAAGGCTATTGCTTTTGTATGGTTTGGTAAGTTGCACTGGGGTGTTTTTTTGAAGATGAATAAGGTTGAAGTATGCAGCCGGTAAAAATCCTGTCATGGTGTGATCTGCCATTGGCTACAAATGACATTTATTTTAAGAACGCAACATTTTTGCACCTAACTCTTTGAACTAAGAAAAAATATTGTATCTTTGCGATAATTAGTTCTAATATTAAATCTGCTGAATATATGATTTGGACAATTATTGTAGGTATCATTGCCGGACTGGTTGCCGGTAAGATTATGGGACACGAAGGACAGGGATGCTGGATTGACTTGTTCCTGGGACTCCTCGGAGGTTTTGTCGGTGGTAATGTCTTGGGATGGCTCGGCATTGAATGGAGTGGGGCTATCGGTCAGATTGGTACGGCCATCGTTGGTGCAGTCATTGTGCTGTGGATATGGTCTAAAATCAAAGGATAGTACGTGCACTGCGCCTGCCTGACTGATTTGTTATACCATTATTATATATTATAAACATCGTCTGATGAGAGTTCGGTTGTTCAGATTTTTGTGGGTTTGTGCTTTTGTTCTGGTTGCGGTGTCAGTTCAGGCAAAGGTATGGACGGCTGACGATGTGTCGATGGTGCATCTCGAAGATCGAACGAAATATGTGTCCGACCCCGAGAGCTTGCTTACTGCTGCGATGCGCGATTCGACGAACCTGTATTTGCGCAAGTTGCATGTGGAGTGTGGCGTGCAGACGGTGTTTGTGGTGGTGGGAAACGTTGCCAATGCTGACTGTTTCCGTATGGCGCAGGACATTGGCAATAAGTATGGAGTGGGGACCAAGGCCGAACGACGGGGCTTGGTGATAGTGTTAGCCGTAAATGATCGTAAGTATTTCATTGCACCAGGAAAGGGGCTCGAGGGTGATTTGCCCGACATAACCTGCGACGATATCGCGCGGGCTTGTATTGTGAAAAACATGAAACTCAACAATGTCGATTTGGCAGTGTTGCAGACTTCTCAAGCCATTTACAATAAACTGAAAGTGGGGAAGACCGGCATTCAGCAGGTGGATCAGGCCGAAGAGATGACAGTTAGCGATTGGTTAGTTATCATTTTCTTCTTGTTTATCTTCTTTGGTGCACCCATCATGATGTTGATCCGTTTCATTTTGGAGACCTTTGGTATCATCAAGAAGCGCCCTCGCGATCCCTACAAGCGTCGAAACGATGATGACGATTGGATTCCGCCATTCATCTTTGGTGGCGGTGGTGGCTTCGGCGCAGGCGGTGGAGGTCCCATCGGCGGCAGTTTCGGAGGTGGAAGCTTTGGTGGCGGTGGTGCCGGAGGTGGATGGTAACTCTGCTGCTATATTATAATAAAGGTAAGAACTTAATGAATTAAAACGACAATAAAAATGAAAAAAGGAAATCTTTTGTTATGGATAATCGTAGGTGCGATTGTTCTTTTGTGTGCAGGCTCTTGCGGAGCTTATAATGGAATGGTATCCAAACAGGAGGCTGCCACGACGGCTTTCGCCGATGTGCAGGCCACTTATCAGCGCCGTGCCGACCTCATCCCCAATTTGGCGAAGACGGTACAGGCTTATGCCAAGCATGAGCGGGAGACTTTTGAGGCGGTGACTAAGGCGCGTGCTTCGGTTTCACAAATCAAATTGGATGCTGACAACCTCACTCCTGAGAAGTTGCAGCAGTTTCAGAATGCGCAGGGCGAACTCTCGCAGGCTTTGAGTCGGCTCATGGTGGTGGCCGAACGCTATCCAGAGTTGAAGGCCAGCGAGAATTTCAAGAGCTTACAGGTGCAGCTCGAAGGTACGGAAAATAGAATCAATGAGGCTCGACAGAAATACAATTTGGCCGTACAAGACTACAATCAAGACGTACGTTCATTCCCCAATGTGCTCTTTGCAGGTATATTTGGGTTCCAGAGAATGGCAAAATTCGAAGCCGCTTCTGGTGCAGAGAAGGCTCCAGAACTGAACTTTGAATAATTTCTTATAGCTTGGCAGCTTTTTGGGAAAAATCCTCTCTCTTTCCGGATTAAGTTTTTTTCTGATTTGCTGACCGAGGTTTACTATGGAAGTATAGAAGGGCGAAAAGAGCTGGATTATTCTCTTTTTGCCCTTGTTTTGTAAAATAATCCGAATTTCTTTAGGTTTAAATCAATATTTTTATGAAATCATTTGGATGGTATCATTTTTTGCATTAACTTTGCAAACGCTTTCAGGAAATACGAAACAAGATAAAAATTGCTGAGTTCATTCATGAAGCTACTGAAAAAGAGTGGCCGAAAGGTCATGCCTCTATCAGTAAAAAGAAAGAGTTCTTTGAAAAGATTTACATAAACAGAGAAGTAGTACAAGAAGCAAGTCCTTTCCTTGGCCGCAAGGTTTTGGAATAGGAATTGGGTAGAAGAAACGAACCGTTCAATTTTATGATT
>JAEAMQ010000090.1 GCA_016901395.1 Prevotella sp.
GATAGAAATTTATAATTAAAGATCAACACAACAATACAACTGGCCCATCCAGCCCAGCCTCAACAGGATAGGGTAATCCAACACCCCCTCCTTTGGAGGGGCTTGGGGAGGCCTATGATACAATGAAGATTTTGGTATTAAACTGCGGTAGCAGTTCTATTAAGTACAAGCTTTACAACATGGCCGACGAGAGCGTGCTGGCCCAGGGAGGCGTGGAGCGCATCGGACTTGATGAGGCTTTCATCAAGGTAACGCTCAACAATGGTGAGAAAAAACAGATTATGGCCGACCTGCCCACACACAAGGAAGGTGTGGCACTGGTGTTCAAGTGCCTGCTCGACTCCGAGATCGGAGCCATCAAAAGCCTCGACGAGATCGACGCCGTGGGCCACCGCATCGTGCAGGGTGGCGACCTCTTTGAGAAAAGCTGCCTCGTGACACCCGAGGTGGAGAAGGGTATCGAGAGCCTCATCGACCTCGCACCGGTACACAATGCCGGCCATCTGCGTGGCATCCGCGCCGTGGATGCATTGATGCCCGGCGTGCCGCAGGTGACAGTGTTCGATAATGCGTTCCACAGCACCATGCCCGACTACGCTTATCTCTATGCCATCCCCTATGAGCTTTACAAGAAATACCACGTGCGCCGCTATGGATTCCACGGCACAAGCCACCGTTATGTATCCAAGCGTGCATGCGAATTTCTCGGTCTCGACTATAACAACACGAAGGTAATCACCTGTCATATCGGCAACGGAGCAAGCATTGCCGCCGTGAAAAACGGTAAGGTGATCGATACCTCCATGGGTCTCACCCCGCTGGCCGGACTGATGATGGGCAGCCGTTCGGGCGACATCGACCCGAGTGCCGTGACCTATCTCATGGAGAAACTGGGCAAGCAGCCACAGGAGATGGCCGACTTCCTCAACAAGGAGAGCGGTGTACTCGGTATCTCTGGCGTGTCAAGCGACATGCGCGAGATAGAGGCCGCAGAGAAGGAAGGCAACGAACGTGCTATCCTCGCCATGAAGATGTACAACTATCGCATCAAGAAATACATCGGTTCTTATGCCGCAGCGATGAACGGTGTGGATGTAATCGTGTTCACAGCCGGTGTGGGTGAGAATCAGATTGACATGCGATGGGATTCATGTTCAGGCCTCGATTATCTCGGCGTGAAGATGGATAAGGAGCGCAACAACTGCCGTGGCAAGGAGCAGATTTTGTCTGCCGACGACTCGAAGGTGAAGGTGGTGCTCATCCCTACCGACGAGGAGATCGTCATTGCCCGCGACACCCGCGACCTCGTGGAGCAGGCGAAGTAAGACTCTGATAGGAAGTTAGGAAGCGAAGAAGTTAAGAAGTGAGGACAATACTGGGATAAACGATAGTTTCAAAACTAATCATAGTCTGTCCAACTTCCAAACATTTGTCTTCACTTCTTAACTTCCTAACTTCTTAACTTCTATCTCCATTCACTTATTTCACCTATTTAATAATTCCCCAACTCCTAATTACTCCCCCTATGAAAATCATCACTTTTGGAGAAATCCTGCTGAGATTGTCCAAGCATGGCAGCCAGCGACTGTTTCAAAATGGTGCATTTGACGCTGCATACGGTGGCTCAGAGGCCAATGTTGCCGTAAGTCTGGCGCAGCTCGGTGATAAGGTGGAATATGTCACGCGAGTGCCCGACAACCCCATTGGTGATGCCGCGCTCATGCATCTGCGTGAGCTTGGGCTCGACGTTTCGCACGTGGTGAGAGGCGGCAAGCGCATGGGTACCTATTATTTTGAACCATCGGCCGCCATGAGAAGCTCGAATGTGGTCTACGACCGCGACGACTCCGCCTTCAATACGCTGGCTTACGGCGACATCAATTGGGACCCCATCTTCCGCGATGCCGATGTATTCCATTGCTCGGGTATCACCTGTGCCACCAGCCGTGCGGCCTTGGATACTACGATGGATGCCGTGCAAATAGCTAATGAACGCGGGATTGAACTCACCTGTGACATCAATTACCGCAGCACTTTGTGGAAATATCCGGGGGCCGATGCTCGCAAAACCATTGACGAACTCATGCAGTACAGCTCGTTTGTCTTCGGTGATCAGAACGAGTGGTATGTGGCCAGCGGACTCGAACCGATACCTTTCAACGCGCTCGACAACTCCTATCAGTTTGACATGGATGCCTACAGCCGGTACTTCGACCGTCTCCACAAGATGTTCCCACGTTGCAAACGCATGCTCATCGGGCATCGTAACCAGCTCTCTTTCCAGCATCACGTCAATGCTGCAGTGCTCTGGGCCGAAGGCAAGATATATACGTCGCAGTTCTACGACATTGAGCCGATCATCGATCAGATGGGAGTAGGCGACGCGTGGGTGGCCGCATTCATCCACGCCCGACTGCGATGGCCCGATGATGACCAGCGTTGTCTCGACTTCTCGGTGTCGGCATCGGCGTTGAAAAACACCATTCCCGGCGATCAAAACCTTGTCACTGAGGCAGAAATCATCGCCAACATGAGTGGCTCCGGCGGCCGCATCGACCGATAACCATACCACATTTGTGGTAGCATCAATCCCACGCCTATGGTAGAAGAAATACCACGGGCGTGGGATTGTCGGTTTTGTAAAAAGGCGTTAATTTTGCAACCGTAAACATTTAAAATCATTAAGAAAGAAACGTTATGAAGCGAATGTGTAATGTCTGTAAGCGAATGTGCAGCCTGTCAGCATCCAAATGCCAGCAGATTGTCACCCTTTCATCAAGTCAAATCAATAGAATCTATAAAAGAATATCAGGATATGAAAAAGAGATTATATACAGCAGCATTAACATTTACGCTCAGCCTGACCGCTATCGGGGCCTGGGCCGATAACGGAAACGGCGGAAACGACGCCACCAACCATTCCAGTACCTATTATATCAATGCCCCGAGGTTCGTCCGTCCGCTTGTGGAGAAGTGGATTGATGAATACAAAAAGGCCAACCCCAATGCCGATTTTGCCATTGCCAAAACCGCAACCAACAAGAAAAACAGTTCGCTCAGCATCCTGATTCAGCAGGAAAAAGATGCCAATACCGCCGGCAAGACCGTGTATTTTGCCCAGTATGCCATCGTCCCCGTGACCTCAAAGGACTCCGAAGCCGATAAGGCGTTGTCCAAACGGGCACTCAATGCCAAGACGTTGAAGAAGCTTTTCTTCTTCGGCGACGACCTCGACGAGGCCGAGAATAAGGACAAAATCACCGACCAAGTGGTAGTCTACGCCGGCAACAGCAGTACTTCTCTGGCCGCGCCCTTTGCCTCTTACTATGGCGAGCAGGCCGGTAATTTCCGCGGAAAACGCATCGCAGGCGACGATGCCTACCTCATTTCCGCCATCGCCGAAGACCCCAAGGGCGTGACATTCAATGCCCTTCCCAATGTCTACGACCTGCAAAGCCGTCAGCTCAAAGGCGACCTCGCCGTGCTTCCACTGGATATAAGCAAGGAGCAGAAGGCCTCTTTCACCTCGCTCGACAACCTCATCGGCACGCTCGAAAGCACCGAAATCAAAGGCATTCCGGTTGAAAAGGTAGGCTTTTCCTATGCCGACAACCATGCCATCGATGGTTTTGTGGCCTGGATTTTGGCCAATGGCACCGCCTACAACCATCAGTTCGGACTCCTGCAACTCAACCATAAGGATGCCGCACAGGAGTCATCCAAGGTGAATCAGCTCACCGCCCAGAAATAATTCCATTCGTCTTGCACCCCCTCTCCTGCGTGGAGAGGGGTGGTTAGCAGCCGCCACACGACACCATCGGTAGCGATTGCCCACTGTTTACTGCCCTCATCCGTGGGTGGCAGGGTGCCCAACGTCATTTCCAAACCATCGGTTCATCTCAGGATAACAACGATTTCATTCCTTCAGAGCCACCGTTTCATCATAAAAGTTCAACCCATCCACACATCAATTACAATGAAACATTTCCACCAAATCATATTTTCCATTATCCTTGCAGGCCTTCCTGCCATCGCCTCGGCACAGTCGGAGCTGAGTGGTCAGGTCACTGACGTACATACCGGAGAGGCTCTTATCGGGGCCACAGTCATCGTCAAGGGACAAGCCGGACAAGGCGTTGTGACCGACATTGACGGCAATTTCACACTCCATACCAATCGCAACACCCCGCTCACGCTGACCATCGGCTATGCCGGATACCGTTCGCAGGAGATCGAAGTCTACGACTCGGAAGAGCCAATCAACGTCAAACTCCGCGTCACCAGCGACTTTCTGAAGGAGGTTGTGGTCGTGGGCTACGGCACACAGAGCCGCACCCAACTCACCGGATCGGTCGTAACGGTGAAGTCGGACGTATTTGCCAACAGCACATCGGCATCGCTCGACGGTGCGCTGGGCGGTCAGGTGGCCGGCCTCAACGTCACTGCGGCGAGCGGACAACCCGGTGCAGAGAGCAGCATCCGTATCCGAGGCGGCAACTCTGTCAACGCCAGCAACGAACCGTTGTATGTCGTCGACGGGTTCATCTACTTCAAAGATGTCTCCAACAGTGGCACCGGCATCGGGGCTATCGAGAGCGGTCTCAACCCGTTGGCTACCATCAACCCCAACGATATCCAGAGCATCGAGGTGCTCAAAGACGTGAGTGCCACCGCCATCTACGGCAGTCGGGGAGCCAACGGCGTGATTCTCATCACCACGAAGAAGGGTGCTTTCGGCGAGAAAAAGGCCAATATCAGCTACGGTTACAGCATCGGACTGAGCAATGTGAGCCGCAAACTCGACCTGATGAATGCCTCGCAGTGGGCTCAATACCAGAAAACCTACTGGAATAACAAGGGTGGTTACACCGACGAGGAGATTGCATCGCTCGGCGAAGGCACCGACTGGCAGGATGCCGTGCTGCGTACTGCCGTGCAGCAAAGCCACGAACTGAGTGTGAACGGGGCTACGGACAAGAGTCGATATGCCTTCTCTGCCAACTACACCGACCAGCAAGGCATCGTCCTGAACTCCGGATTTCAACGCTATAACTTCCATACTAACGTCGAATGGGAGTTGCAGAAGAACCTCAAACTCGGCGTAAACGCCACCTATGGACGCAGCAAACAGGAGGGCCTCACGACCACGGAGCAGACCGTCTACAACTCCTCTCCCTACTCGGCAGGCATCACCAACAGCTTCGTCTACGCCCTGCTCATGCCGCCGGTGGTGAGTGTTTACAATGCCGATGGGTCCTACAACTTCTCCAATCCCTATGAGTATGCCTACTTTGCCATAGGCGACCATGCCGCCAACCCGGTCTATGACCTCCAGGAAAGCGTGGCCGAGAACATCAACAACTATCTCCTGAGCAATGTCTGGGCCACCTATCAGTTGGGCGATTTCACCCTGAAGGCCGCGCTGGGACTCAACAGCGAGAAGCTCACGCAGAACTATTTCTCGGGTGCCTACACCTCCCTGGGACTGGCTACAGAGGGTATCGGCGGTGTGGGAAACCGGCAAACCGACGTGTGGCAACAGGAATATACGGTGAACTATGTGAAGGATTTCTCTAACATCCACCACGTCGATGCCCTGGCAGGCTATACGCGCCAGACCCAGACCTCGACCTACAGTTCCATCCGCACCAACCATTTCACCAACGAGTCGCTCAAGCAATACAACCTCGGAGGAGGCTCGGGCATCTACACTCCGCAGACGGGCATCAGCCAGTCGTCGCTCAATTCACTCATCGCCCGCGTGAACTACACCCTGCTCGACCGCTACAACGCCACGGCAACCTTCCGCGCCGACAACTCCAGCCGATTTGCCAAGAACCACCGTTGGGGCTACTTCCCCTCGCTCGGACTGTCGTGGAACGTAGACAAAGAGGCGTTTCTGCGCCACGCCAAGCACCTGGACTACCTCAAACTACGCCTCTCTGGTGGTCTGGTGGGTAATCAGGAGATCAGCGACTACGCCTTCTCCACGTCCTACACCACAGGGTCTTATGCCGGCTCGAGCAACTATACCAAGTCTACATCGGTCAACAGCGACCTGAAGTGGGAGACCACAGCGAGCTACAATGCAGGTGTCGATGCCGGATTTTTCGGCGACCGTCTCGGTGTCGTTCTCGACTTCTACTATAAGAAAACGAGCGACCTGCTGCTCCTCGTACCCGTAGGATTTGCCTCGGGTGTGACGAGTCAGCTGCAGAATGTGGGCAATGTGGTCAACCGAGGTGTGGAACTTGCCCTCAACGGCACACTCATCAAGCGCCGCCATCTCACCTGGACCGTGAGCGCCAACGTGGCCCACAACCACAACGAGATTACCAGTATGGGTTCGTCCAGCGACATCATCCAGGGCGCGGCCAACCAGCAAATCCTGCGCAAAGGAGAGGCTTTGGGATCGTTCTACGGGCTGGTGTTCGACGGAATCGTGCAAGCCGATGAAGACGTGAGCCTGTTGCCCACCGTCAACGGCATCACCCCCAAGGCCGGAGACGTGAAGTTTGTAGACACCAACGACGACCATGTAATCAACGCCAAGGACCGTCAGGTGCTCGGAAGCATACAGCCCGACCTCACCTACGGTTTCTCCTCACAGCTGCAATACCGCAATTTCGACGCGTCGATAGCCTTTGCAGGCAGTCACGGCAACAAGCTCTACAACGCTCTCGGGCGCCGTTTGGAGCAGACCGGCGACTCCTACAACGTGCTCACCACGGTGCTCAACTCATGGACCGAGGCCACCGGCGGCAACACCCTCGCACTGGCCAGCACCTCGCGGCCGTTCTCCTACATCGACAGCCGCTATGTGCAGAGCGCGTCATACCTCAAGCTGAAGAACCTCACCGTGGGCTATCGCCTCGCCTTGCCGAAGTCGTTCCCCGTGGGTGTGCGCCTCTATGCCACCGCCACCAACCTCTTCACGCTCACCCCCTACAAGGGCTACGACCCCGAAGTGAGCGGCGGAACAGATTACGGAGCCTATCCCTCGGCCCGCACCTTCACCTTCGGCGTGACCCTCAGCCTGTAAAACAAAGGTACAATGAGAGAGAAAACCATCATATTGTAAGAGAATTTTTAATTCGTATCATCAACCAACGCCCGGAAGGGGAACATGCCACCATACTGTGGTTTCCCCCCTCCAGGCCCAATGCAAAAGGAGACAACATCATGAGAAAGCAAATCCTATCCGTGGCCCTCGCGGCCGTAACCCTTGTCCCTGCACTCACTTCCTGCAACAGTGATGCTACAGACAGCAGTGATAACAACCAGATAACCAGTGCCAATGTGGTGGCCGACGATGCCAGTGCCCTGTCGCTTGTCAACGGAGCTTATGCCCACTGGCAGCCGCTCAGCTCGTCGTTCTCGTTTATCATCGAACTGCAATCCAACAAACTCATATCCTTCGAGGGCGAGGAAAGCGAGCCAGGGCCGGTGAACAGCCGCTTTGAAGCCTCTGCCGACACGTGGTATCAGATCAAGGTGTTCAACCACCTGCTGCTCGGCATATCGCAGGACAACGAGGCCATCACCACCGTGACCAACTCACTGCAAGAAGGCAAGGTGACCCAGGCCGGATATAATGCCGCCGTGGGCAAGGCCAAGTTCCTGCGTGCGCTGGCCTATCTCAAACTCGTGCAGCTATGGGGCGAGGTGCCCCTCTTTACCGAGGAGGGCGGCAGCAAGACCGAGAGGGCCTCTATCAATGAGGTGTTCAACCAGATTGTGAGCGACTTCACCGATGCAGAGTCGCTGCTCAAAGACTATGACGGCGACCCGCGCGTGCCGTCGAAGCAGGCCGCTGAAGGCATGCTCGCCCGCACCTATCTCGTCTGGGGCGACAACCCGTTGTCTTACTCCGAGGTAGCCGCCATTGCCAGTGAGCAGAAGGATCCAGAGTTTACCACCACGCCGAGCCGATTGGAAAAAGCCGTGGAGTATGCCGACAAGGTAATCAACAGCGGTCTTTTGGCTCTCGACCCCGACTACAGCAAGCTGTGGGGGCGCGAGTATGAGAGCAACAAACGAGGCACCAACGAGCACCTGTTTACCATCGCCCACGACGGCGACGAATACGACGCTCAGGGTAACCACCAGACTCACTGCGGCTGGACCTTCCCCTTCCAGAACGGCGAGCACGGACGGGGCTACAGCCAGAACCACACCGAGGTGGCCGATGACGACCTCTACGACGACTGGAAGGCTGAGCAGCCCAACGACAAACGACTGCTGAAGACCTACTTCACCAGTATCGTCGACCCTGAAGACGGACTCACCTACACCTACTATTCGCCCGTCTACACGCCTATCAACGGCAAAGCTGTGGACCAGAGCTACGACAATTCGGAAAATCTGGAGATCACCCACAACTCTGTAGACCGCATCGAGATGCGCTATGCCGAGGTGCTGCTCATCAAGGCCGAGGCCCTCGTGCAGCTGGGTCGCAACAGCGAGGCTGCCGCACCGTTCAACCAACTGCGCACACGCGCCGGCATCGCCACGGTCGCAGCCCCCACGCTGGACCAGATCAAGCGCGAGTGGGACTATGAGTTCACCTACGAACAGTTCTCGCTTCTGAACTCCTACAGGTGGAAAAACCTCGTGTCCTCGGTGCAGCAGGTGAGCCACTACAAGCACTTCGCCGACGACTGGGCAAGCAAGCAGACGTTCACCTCAGACCAGAACGCGTTTTTCACCAAGATTCACAACCACCTCGTGGCCAAGTATAAGAACGTGAAAGGCCGCAACTATCGTCAGCCCATCCCCACCGGTCTCTCGGGCGAGGACCTCGGTATCGAGCAGAACCCGGGGTACTAAGGGCAGCGAGAGAGGCTGGCAAGGGCAAGGAGCAGCGACGGGAAGAGAGCGGCCGGAGGGGCGGACCGCCATAGTATGGCGGTGTACAACGACCGGCTACCGCGCTGCCTCTTACCAAAGGAGCGGTGAGAGGAGGGCGGCTGGCGCGCTGCTTTTGTCAAGATACTTCATCAAAAACGGGCACTTGAAGGCCAGCAAACGAGAGGGTGGAAAGCTGCTTTTCAGACCTCGAAGATGAAAAAAGGGAGCGATAAAGATGCAATTTCAGGATGAAAAGAGGCGTTTTGATGCTTTTTTGCTCTTGGAAAGCCATCCCAAGCGGCCCAAACGCAGGGCGATTACGCCCAAATCGTCTCACGATTAGATAGTAATCGCGAGACGATTACTATCTAATCGCAAAGTCGTTTTTGTCAAGAAAACACAAGATGTTGATTGACAGACGATTAAAAACGGCCCATTTTGCCCCGTTTTTTCATCGTGATGGTCACGAAAAGCAAACGGAGAGAGCTTACGAACGCTATTGTTCAAGATATTTCAACGATAATAAAACAGCGGGGAGAACCATTTCTCCCCATAAAGATGAAGGCATAATTACGTGGAAAAAAGACCCGGAAGTCGATTTTCTTCGTAACTTTGCACACAAAGAACAGAAACAGATGACACAAGGAAAAACAGTGAATTTAGGCAGTCAGCAGCGGCAGATGGCGCTCTGGATAGCCGCCCTCGTGGTGGGTGCGGTGCTCGGCGTGCTGGGCCTGGCATGGCTCAACCAGCTCATGAACTTCGTGGCGACGGTCTACACGCGGCTCTTTCAGTTTGTGGCCGTGCCGACCATCGTGCTCGCGGTCATCACCACGCTGGCCTCTTTCGGACAGCAGAAAGACACGGGGCGCATCTTTCGCCACGCCGTGACCTACACGCTGCTCACCACGTTCGTGGCGGCGTTCGTGGGCCTGCTGCTCTACAACATCATCCAGCCGGGCAACCTGCCGGCCGAATTGGTGCAGTCGGGTTCGGCGAGCATCCCCAAGGACCTCGGCACAGAGACCTATTACGACCACATCCTCGGCGTGGTGCCCAACAATGTGGTGCGCCCCTTCCTCGAAGGCAACGTGCTCTCACTGCTGCTCATCGCCTTTGCCGTGGGCTTCGCGCTGGCCAAGATGCCCGAGACCGAGCAGAAACAAACGTTGATGAAAGCCATTCTGGGTTTGCAGGACCTGCTCTTCGCCCTCATCCGCGGCCTCATCTGGACACTACCTGTGGGCATCGTGGCCTTTGCCGCACAGCTCTCGGCGCAGGTGTCGGCGGGCGTGGTGGTCGACTCGCTGGGCCGCTATGTGCTGGTGATTTTGGGCGGCAACGTGTTCCAGTTCTTCGTGGTGCTACCGCTGTTTCTGCTGGCGCGCGGCATCAACCCACTGCACACCCTGGGCCGCATGATGCCCGCCGTGCTCATGGCACTGTTTACCAAGAGTTCGGCCGCTACCCTGCCCGTGACGATGGCCACCGCCGAGGAACGACTGGGGGTATCGACCAAGGTGTCGCGCTTTGTGTTGCCCATCTGCACCACCATTAATATGAACGGGTGTGCGGCCTTTATCCTCGTCACCTCGCTGTTTCTCATGCAGAACGGCGGCACCGTGCTCACCCTGCCGTCGATGCTGCTCTGGGTGGTGATTGCGGTGATCTCGGCCATCGGCAACGCCGGTGTGCCGATGGGATGCTACTTCCTCACACTCTCGCTGATGACCGGACAGGGTGCTCCCGTGGGCATCATGGGCATCATCCTGCCCATCTATACCATCATCGACATGATCGAAACGGCCGAGAATGTGTGGTCGGACTCCTGCGTTTGTGCCATGACCGACCACGACCTTGCGACCGACGCGTGAGGGGAGGAAGATAAAAAAGGTGTTGATTTTTGGCTCTGATTTCTTGGATATGAGCAAGTTTTGAAGTATTTTTGCATCATGGAAAAGGCTTCGGAGAAGCCATATCATCATCCCTTTTGCACGCATCATGGATATCAAAGAATTATATCAGCTCTACCTGCAGCATCCGCAGGTGACCACCGACAGCCGCGACTGTCCGGCGGGAAGCATCTTCATTGCTTTGAAGGGTGCCTCGTTTGACGGCAACAAGTTTGCCAAAGCCGCCCTCGACAAGGGCTGCAGCTATGCCATTATCGACGAGAAGGAATATGCAGACCCTGCTGACAACCGCATCATCTTGGTCGACGACTGCCTCGTGACCTTCAAGGAACTGGCACGGGAACACCGCCGTCAGTTTGACATTCCGGTGATAGGCATCACCGGCACCAACGGCAAGACCACCACCAAGGAACTCATCTCGGCGGTGCTGGCCGAGAAATACAGGGTGATGCACACCGAGGGCAACTTCAACAATGATGTCGGAGTGCCCAAGACGCTGCTGCGGCTGGCTCCCGAACACGAGATTGCCGTGGTGGAGATGGGTGCTTCGCATCCCGGCGACATCCAGCAATTGGTGGACTATGTGGAGCCGACGTGCGGCCTGATCACCAACGTAGGCCGTGCCCATCTGCAGGGATTCGGGTCGTTTGAGGGTGTGAAGAAGACCAAAGGTGAGCTTTACGACTTTCTGAAAAGCCACGGCGCTCTCTGTTTCCTCAACACCTCCAACGAACATCTGGTGCAGATGGCCAACGACCGCGAGCTGGAACGCATCATCAGCTACGGCGAGGACGAGCAGGCACAGGTGCAAGGCGAGGTGGTGAGTTGTGCGCCATTCCTCAAGTTGCGGTGGGGTGCCGCGCTGTCGTCGCTGCCCTCTCCCATCGCCGACATGGAAGTTTTGACCCATCTCATCGGTGCCTACAACATCGACAACGTGCTCGCGGCCATCACCGTGGGACTGTATTTCGGGGTGTCGGCCGAGCAAATCTGTCATGCCTTGGAGCATTATGTGCCGAGCAACAATCGTTCGCAGCTGGAGAAAACCGACAACAACTGGCTCATCATCGATGCCTACAACGCCAATCCGACGAGCATGTCGGCCGCCATCGACAACTTCGAGCGCATAGAGGTAAGCCATCCGAAGATGGCCATCCTGGGCGATATGCGGGAGTTAGGCGACGTGAGCGTGGAGGAACACCAGAAGATTGTGGACCTGCTCAAGACCTCCGGCTTCGACCAGATATGGCTCGTGGGCGAGGAATTTGGCAAGACAGACACCGCCCTGCGCCGTTTCAAGGATGTGGAGGAGGTAAAAGACGCCATCGCGCAAGAGCATCCCGATGGCTACTACATCCTCATCAAGGGATCGAACGGGATACATTTGGCGCAGCTCTGCGAACTTTTATAATTGAGAATTGATAATTAATAATTGATAATTGGCTAGCGCGACGCTGTCTCTCACCGGTTGATTTAATGGAAAATTGATAATTAATAATTGATAATTGGCTGGCGCGACGCTGTCTCTCACCGGTTGATTTAATGGAAAATTGATAATTAATAATTGATAATTGGCTCGCGCGACGCTGCCTCACACAGGTTGTTTTAATGGAAAATTGATAATTAATAATTGATAATTGGCTGGCGCGACGCTGTCTCTAAACGTTTTGAGGATGGTGTCGCGCCAGTTGGTTTAATGGAGAATAGAAAGTGGAGGATTGGTAATTTGCTACGCGAATATTCGGCTCATATAATATTCTTGTGTTTTTAACATAATTATCTTGAATAGTTTGT
Organism: Prevotella sp.; assembly: GCA_016901395.1. Classification (GTDB taxonomy): domain Bacteria; phylum Bacteroidota; class Bacteroidia; order Bacteroidales; family Bacteroidaceae; genus Prevotella. The sequence goes on from JAEAMQ010000090.1 coordinate 12,558, forward strand.
TTATCTTTGTATCATGAATAAACCATCCTCCATAGACTACAAAGATGTGCTTTCGCTCTTTCTTCCCCAAGGGCTTTTGGATTACTTTGACATCACTGAAGCTTCCAACATGGGTGCTTATTATATGCTATGTCTTGTAGAAAAGGACATCATTCCGGAAGAGTTCTCATACCTTCCTT
>JAEAMQ010000091.1 GCA_016901395.1 Prevotella sp.
TGTCGCGTTTCGAACGGCTGCGGCTCAAAGCCCTCGTGCTTCGGCAGCAACTCCTGACCCGATACCGGCTGCTCGGACTCGACGACCAGCAGTTGGCGGTCGTTGCCGCCATGACATTGGGCGATAAAAGTATGGTCAGCCAGACCACAAGAAACGACTATTCCGTCTCCGGCGCGTCCCACGTGCTGGCGCTTTCCGGACTCCATCTCGGCATCATCTATGCCCTGCTCACCTTGCTTCTCGGCCGTTCGAGGCGGTGGCGATGGCTCTCGCAGGGTGTCGTGCTTATGGCCATCTGGATGTATGTGGTGCTGGTGGGTCTGCCGCCCAGTGCCATCCGCTCGGCCACGATGCTCACCCTCTGCTCCGTCTGCATCGTCGTGGGCCGACAACAGGTGTCGGTCAACACGCTGGCCTTTGCCGCTTTGGTGATGCTGGTGTCCCATCCGCTCAACCTTTGGGACGTGGGCTTCCAAATGTCCTTTATGGCTGTGCTCGCCATCCTGGTGTATCATCGGCCGCTTTACCATCTTCTCACGCCTCAAAACCCACTGGTCCGCTGGTCGTGGGGACTTGCCGTGGTGTCTGTCTCGGCCCAAATCGGTACAGCCCCGCTGGTCATTTATTATTTCGGACGGTTCTCTTGCTACTTCCTGCTCACCAATTTCGTGGTCATCCCCGTAGCCACCTTGATCCTCTATGGAGCCGTCGCCATGCTCCTATGCGCGCCGTTCCTCGCTCTCCAAAGGGTCGTCGCGTCGCTGCTGTTGCATCTCGCCGCCCTGCTCAACACCTCTCTCGCCGCCTTCGCCCGACTCCCCGGAGCGAGCATCGAGGGCATCCACATCAACACCCTCCAGCTTTATCTCATCTACATCGTCATCCTCTCGCTAACCGTCCTCGCCTCCTATGCTCTGAAAATCAAGTCGCAGAAAGACCTCGAAGCATTCTATAATTGAAATATAAAAGTATTGATTACTATTGGTTTATTTCCTTTTTAGTATTAAATTTGTAATCTATCATTAATATACTGCAATGACAAGATTAACAGAGTTCTCTCCCGACATGATAGCCAACAACCTGAATCCGTATGAGCCTACGCATCCGGGGGAAATGATTAAGGATGAGATTGCGGAAAGGGGATTGTCCCAACGCAAGCTCGCGCAGCAGATGGGCGTGTCTTACAGCGTGCTGAACGAGGTGCTCAATGGCAAGCGTCCTGTCACGGTGGAGTATGCTTTGATGCTTGAGGCGGCTCTCGGCATAGATGCAGACCTATGGATAGGCATGCAAGCGGCTTACAATAAGCAGATGGCCCAAAGGGATTCCCAACTGCAGAAACGCCTTGACCATATCAGGAGGATTGCCGCAATGCTATAGGTTGCAGCTTGTATATTCCGCAAAAAAGCCAATACTCATTCGCCATTTCAGACGAAAAAGTATTGGCTTTCATTCTTTTATTCTATTATTCTATTATTCCAACCAACTCAAAGTTGGTGTCTATTGCTCGGGATATTTCTGATAAACCTTCAGTCCATACTCCCCGGCGAGCACATAGATATGTTCCATGATGGCAGCGAGGGCGTGCTCGTAGTGTACCCACTCCTTGTTTTTCAGGAAGAAATAGAACTCCAGAGGCAGACCGCCCTGGGTGGCCTCGAGCTGGCGCACCATGAGCGTCATGTCGGCGTTGACCCACGGACACTCGGTGAGATATTTCTCCACAGCATCGCGATAGCGCGACATGTTGGTCTCCTCACGGCTCTCATCCATGAAGCGCAGGCTGCGGAAGTCGTAAAACACCTTGCGTTTCACCCTTCGTCCGTCGGATGCCTGCATGCCCTTCCAGTTTTGGAAAGACCCGTTGACCAATGTCAGGGGCGACACCGTGACGATGGTATTGTCGAAATTCTGCACCTTCACCGTGGTGAGATTCATCTCGATGACCGTGCCGTCAGCCTGTGTCGAGGGCACCGTAATCCAGTCGCCCACATGCAACATCTCTGCTGAGGTGAGCCGGATGCCGGCCACCAGTCCCTCGATGGTGTCTTTGAAAACCAGCATCAGGATAGCCGACGTGGCACCGAGACCGGCCAACAGCGTGGTGGGGTTGCGCCCGATGATGATGGAGATCACGATAATCACGGCAAAGAAGATGACCAACACCCGCAACAGTCCGCAGAAAGACAGGATGTATTGGCGCAGACTCGCCCGGTGTCCGTTGTCGAGCAGCTTCAGGCTGTCGATGAAAACGATGAACAGGTGGACCGTCGACAGCGTGATGTAAATGGCCGTCAGCCGCGACAGCACCTCGCGAACGGTGGGATATTGATAGAACACCAGCGGTAACAACTGCCATACCACTAATGCGGGGACAACGCTGCAGGCGGCCAGCAACACCCTCCGGCCCAGCAACACATCATCCCACTGGGCCGACGTGCGGCGCGTAATCTTGCCCACCACGGGAATGATGATCTTGCGGCCGAGCAGATAGGCCACCGTGGCCAGCACCGCCACGACCAGCACCAGCACCGCATGGCGGGCCAGCGGGACATAACCTGCCGACAGCCCGAAGTGCTGAATCAATGTCTCTACGAATATTCTGATTTCCTCCATATATGGTGTTTTTGAATGTTACTCGTGGTTATTGCGGCGAACAGAGTATGGAACACACCTTGTCCTGGAACGTGCGGCCGTTCTTGCCGTGCATCACTCCCTGGTTGATGATGCTGAAACAGAGATGGTGTCCGTTGGCTGCCGTGAGGTATCCACACAGCGAACTGATGCCCGTCACGGTGCCCGTCTTGGCATGTACGTTGCCACGGGTAAACTCAGACTGCATGCGCCGCTTGAGCGTACCATCCTGTCCGGCAATGGGGAGGGCCGGCAACAGGTGGTTGTAGATATTTGCATTTTCAAAGGCATAGCGCAGTAAGCGGACCTCCAGCTCTGCCGAGACATAGTTGTAGAGCGACAGTCCCGACCCGTCGGCAAACTCATAGCGCGACCCGTCGAGTCCCAGCTTGCCCACAAGTTGCCGTATGAGCGCCCTCGCGCTCTTGGCCGTGGCGGGATGATTGCCCGTGGCGGCGGCAATCTGATAGAACATCGCCTCGGCATAGAGGTTGTCACTCTCCTTGAGCATGCGCATCATGATCTGGTCGATGGTGTGAAACCGTCGCACGATACAGTTGGCATCCTCGGGCTTACGCTTCTCACCGATGGAGCCGGTGACATAGATGCCGAGTTTGCGCAGTTCGGTATAGAAGCGGTCCATGAACACATCCTTGCGCGAGAGCAGCAGCGGCGAGAGCACGGGGTTGTCGTCGTCCCAGCACCATCCCTCGCCGAGGAGATTTCGATCTTTCATCGACTTGTCCGAATAGATGTTGCCACGGATGGTATCTATACCCATCTTGTGCAGTCCTTCGACAAAGGCCCGCATGTCGTCGGTGTTGAAACGGGGGTCAAAACCGCCCACGCAGTAGACATCGCCATTGAGCACACAACTGTCTATGCGACCCGTGTAGCACAGCTCTGTCTTAAACTGGTAGCTGCCTCCGAGACGGTCCAGGGCGGTGATGGCAGTGATGACCTTCATCGTCGAGGCCGGACGCATGAGCTGGCGCTCATTGCGACGGTAGATGGCGGAGTCGGCATCGAGGTCCCAGATCATCAGCCCCACCTGCGAAGTCTGAAACATGTCGTTCATGAGCAGGCCGTCGATGGCCGCCTGTACGTTTTGCGGCCAAGGCAAAGTGTCGTTTTTGACCACGAGCGAATCGCTCCACACGGAGTCTTGCTCGGTGGTGTCGTTGTCCTCGGTGAACTCCTCGTTGTCGGTCTGTGCCTGCAGCGGCACCACGACAAACATACACCAGAGACAGATGAAAAGAGTTTTTATCTTGAGATGAAATAACATAAATCGAACGTATTGATATCGCTTTCGGTCCCGCGACTATTCCTCATCGGGGTCGTCACCCTCGTCCTCGTCGGCCAGTTGGCTCTGGAGAAAACTCACAAACGATGCTTCCTGTTCGGGCTGCACAGCCACCAGACGGCCGTTGCCATAGCCGATGAGCAGATAGTGGACCATGCCGAAAGTGGTGGTCATCGGCCGGCATGAGGTGATTTCCATCAGGGGGATGGCCTTTTTTCTGAAAAAACGTCCCCTGTCTATCTCCAGAAAGCCGTCGCGGAAGACATATTCGGAATGCAGCACCCGCTCCATCACGAGCACGGTCAGCACCACGAGAAGGGCACCGGGAATGGCAGCCTTCGACCAAAAACAGTAGATGGCGAGGGCAGCAAACATCGCCACGCCACACTTGGAGCCTATGGTAAATCGATGATGAAATGTTCGGGTCATACAGACAGATACCTACTTGGAGACCAAGGAAATAACATTATAATATGCAAAAATACAAAGATTATCCCAATTTTAACACCCTTGTTGAGATATTCTTACCTATTTTATAAACTAATAACAGCCGACCGCCGTCTTCACTGGCTACCAAGGGGTCATCATCAGGTCCTAACTACCGACCGCTATATGGCGATGAAAGATGTTGACAAATGCTTTTGCATGCTTGCATTATTTCAAAATTGGAACATTGCCGCGCGAAATACGCCAAAAATAGTGCTTTCACAACCCACTGGCCACCAACCATTTACAAAAAGAGACACTTTCAGGGTCTCACGATTAGTACCTAAACGTGGTCTTTTTCCCATCTTTTTGCGTGATGATTAGTACCTAAACGCATCACGATTAGATACTAATCGCAAGACGATTAGATACTTTTCGCATTGGAAAGAGGGCTTTCATGCAATTTCTACAGCCTTTCATGGCTAATCCATAAGGTTTCCGCTTCTAATTCATCCTGTAGACACGATGCTGATAATTCATAATATTTTTGACAAAACGAGTGGATAATACGGAGTGATTTTTGCCGTCGTCTCCCTCTTCTGCAGTTCTCCTGCTCCAAATTTATGAACGACAGAAATGGCAGAAAACCCAGGCCCTGTCTCCCATCTCAATTCACGAGAAGAGCTTTTCCGCTAATCCCGGTATATCCGTAAGTCCCCGGAAAACGTGTGGCAAGCGGTGTAAGCCCCAGCATACATCATGGTTCAAACATCCTGTTTTCCACAAAAGTCACGGAAAAAGGAACACCCGACGATAGGCAGAAGGCTGCGATGGCATCAGGGAGGGTATCAGACACCGACCTCTGTTTCAGCGCTCATTGCAAACAATTGGCTGACGAAACATTGGCTGACAGCATGGGTTCATGGATATGAAACTTTGCATCCATGTTGTCTGCTGTAGCAGAGGAGGATGCAAAAAATATCTGCCCCGAATACGGAAGAACGCATTCGGGGCAGGCACGATGGCAAGTCTTAGGGTGTTGTGACAAAGACTTATTTATGATCCTTGTAATATTGCAGGCCGGTTCTCACGTTTTTGATCAACGCCTTGCTCGACATCGTGGCACCGCTCACGGCATCGACATCCATCTTCTCGGCCTTGGTCACTGTCTTTCCTTCGAAGTTGTCGAGCAGAGCCTTGGCTTTGGCGAAATACTGGGGAGTCTCGTGGTTTTGCAAAGCCTCTACCTTGGTCACTCTATTTTTCTTGATAAAAATCTTAACCGGCGTTGCACCTCTGTAGCCTCTGACATTCTTCGTCAGATTAGTGGTGTTGACAATAGTCGTGCCAGCATCCTTGGTGATTACAGAATCGGCAGGCATGGCACTGAGGAAGACTGCAACAGCGATGGCAGCAACAGATGAAGTGATAATGGTTTTCTTGTTCATATCCTTTTTACCTTATTGAGATGTTTTTTATGTTATATGACGTACAAAGATACCCAAAAGTTTAGTTGTCGGCCGGGAAACTCCTCATTTTTAACGATTGAGTTTTAACTTTTAACGTTTAAAATAGTATCTTTGTCGAAAAATGTAGTTCTATGAAAATCAAGCTCCGCCATAACACCATGATGCGTGTCATCTTCGGCAGCATCCTGTTCATCGTCATCCCCGGTGTGTTTTTTCTTTTAGCATGGCCATTAGTGGGCTGGAAGATTGCAATAGTTCTACCCGCTCTGATATGGTCGGTGGTGGTTTATGGGTTCTTTTTCGGTTGGCGACACATCGTGGTGCGGTCGGCCACCTGTCGGTCGCGGTTGCTCCCATCCTCATTCGACGGCTATCGGGTGTTGCAACTCTCTGATATCCATATCGGAACGTTTCTGCGCAACCGTAAGTTTGTAGACAAGTTGGTCGATGTGGTCAATGCTCAGAGTGCTGACCTGGTGGTGTTTACCGGCGATATGGTGAATGTGAGTGCCGAGGAACTCATCCCTTTCCAGCATGCACTGAGGCAGATTCAGGGTCGCGACGGCGTGTATTCCATCATGGGCAACCACGATTATTGCGAGTATGGAGAGGACAAAAGTCGACGGAATGTGGCGCGCAACCAGCATGTGCTGCAATATATGGAGGAGAAAATGGGGTGGCATCTGCTGATGAACGAGCATGTGATGATTGCCCGGGGCCGTGAGGATGCCATCGCGCTGATAGGCGTGGAGAACAGCAGCCGACCGCCGTTTCCCGACTATGGCGACCTGCCCAAGGCCATGCAAGGCCTGCACGAGGGTACGTTCAAGATTTTGCTGAGCCACGACCCGAGCCACTGGCGACGTGAAGTGCTGCGCCAGACCGATATCGCGCTCACCCTTTCAGGTCACACGCATGCCGGCCAGCTGCGCATCGGGAAGTTTTCTCCGGCACGCTGGGCCTATAATGAGTGGGGCGGGAAATATGTGGAAGATGGTTCGATGCTCCACGTTTCGCTGGGCGTTGGCGGCACCGTGCCCTTCCGCTTGGGTGCCTGGCCGGAGGTAAACGTGATTACGTTGAGAAAGAAGGAGTAGGATGTGGCGAGCCTGTTCATTTGAACAGGTCGGCGTGTGTACCCGTGCGATAGAGTGAGATGATTTTTATTTCGGTGTCTTTCTTGTAGATCAACAGCCAGTCGGGAGTGATATGAAGGTCCCAATAGCCCTGATAATCACCATGCAAGGCATGATTTCTATATCTCTTTGGTATTTCTTCGCCCTCAGACAACAGTCTGACGACCTCATTGAGCAAATCTTCGTCGAATCGCCTTTTGCGTGCCAGTTTCAGGTCTCGGAGGTATCTTTTGGTGATGACGATGCGGTATTTGCAACTCATTTTCCTACCTTGTTTAGATAGTCCTCGTAGCTTCCGCAGTCTATCAGACCTTTGCCCAACTCGGCATCCTCTATCGTCCTCATCGTATCCTCATTGACCCTGTCGCCGGTTTCTGCGTCCCATAGTTGAGGATAAGCCTTCTTGCTACTGGCTTTCTCACGGATATATGCGGCAATTTTGGTGAGCAAAGACTCATCTTCGATGCTATCGACATCCTTAAAAATCGCGTATTTTAGTTCGGCTACACTCATCCTATTCTGTTTTGGTATATATTATGGGACAAATATAAATAAAAAAAGCAGTATTTACAAGGATTTGTGGGATAATTATTTCATCTGGATGGATCTGGCCCGTTATTGATTATCATAGTTCTGGAAGTCCTTATGATTATCCGTTTTGATTTGTCCTGATGAATTGAAAGAATGATAAAAGGCCGACAATACAATTTGTACTATCGGCCTGAATCATATTACTGTAGGCTGTTCCGTCTGTCATCTGCAAAGCAGAAAGACAGACTCGCCTTGCATTTTCCTTATACCAACGTAGCCACAATCTCCTCGCGGGTGCCCGGCAGCATGTCGATGACGGGTATCTCGGGCATGGTGTAGCAACCCGGTTGCAGGCGGAACGAGGCACGAGCCACGTTGACCAGCACCTGAGCGGTGAGGGCGGGGTTGTTGATGCTCATGTTGAACTCCATGCGCTGGTTAGGAGTCTTGCCGCTCATACCCTTGCGCACGAGGTTCACACCGTGTCCCATGTCGCGCACATCGTCTACCGATGCCACAGCAAACACGTGGGTCTCGTCGTGGGCGAAATACGGATCGGCCTTGATTTCAGCGGTCACATCCTCCAGTTTGGCACCTTCTTCCAGCTCCACATACACCATGCGGCGGTGGATGCTCTCACCCAACGGGATGGTCACAGAGAGGGCATTCTTCACGCCTTTCTTGCCACGCACACACACGCTGTGGCCCATCGACATGCCCGGACCGAAGTTGGTGTAGCTCAGTCCCTTGGGGGCGAGGCTCTCCATGAGCACGCGCACGATGGAGTCTGAACCCGGATCCCAGCCGGCGGAGATGACACTCACGCGGCCTGCCTTCTTGCAGTTCTCCATCTGACGTGTGCGATAGTCGAGGATAGAGGTGTGGATGTCGAAGCTGTCGACCGTATTGATGCCGAGAGCAACGATTTTTTCGGCCTGCTCGGGGCACGAACGGGTCGGCGTGGCGAGGATGGCCACATCCACATCCTTCAGTTTGGTGATGTCGTCCACCACCTCATAGGGGGTCAACTCCAAGGGTTTGTCCTTATCGCCCTGACGGCGAACGATGCCTGCAATCTCAAAATCGGGGGCTGCCTCCAGTGCCTCGACACTGTAGCGACCAATGTTTCCGTAACCTACTACGGCTGCTCTGATCTTCTTCATAAATAGAATGGTTGTTAAAATGAGTCTAAAATTACTATTGTGCAAATTTACATGATTTCCACGTAACGTTTCTCTTTTATCGTTTTTTTTAATCTAAAAAAGTGCAAAAAGTAGCAATATGAAAGTATTTTTCATAAAATCGCTTTCGGTTTGAAAGGCAATTTAAAGAATCAGGATGCTTTTTTTGGCATGAAAACCGATAGGGATGTCATTTGGCTGGGATAAATGTGAGGATACGGACACCCTGACAAAAGACGACGGGAAGCACAATACGGGACCTTATGGATTTTTGCTTCCAATACAATATGGAGGCGGTTCGGACGTTATTACCATGTATATACACCAAGCATTTTGACACATGATAGAATACATCAAGGGTGAGTTGGCAGAGCTGACACCCGCTTTGGCCGTGATAGAAGCCGGCGGAGTGGGATATGCTTTGAACATTTCGCTTAACACTTACAGTGGCATCCAAGGGAAAAAAGAGGTCAAACTCTTTGTTCACGAGGCCATCCAGACCGGCGGACGCGACGACAACTATACTCTTTATGGCTTTGCCACGAAGCAGGAACGTGAGCTGTATCGCATGTTTATCACCGTTTCGGGGGTAGGCGCAAATACAGCTCGCATGATGCTCTCGTCGCTTTCGCCCAAAGAACTCTGCAACGCCATTGCCAATGGCGATGAAAAACTCATCAAGAGCGTGAAGGGCATCGGACTGAAGACGGCCCAGCGCATCATCGTTGACCTACGCGACAAGATCATCAACTCGGGCGTGGCCGATGAGCTTCACGTGTCGCCCTCGGCCGGAACAGCACCGACCATCAACACCGCAGTGAAGGATGAGGCCGTGTCTGCAATGACAATGCTGGGCTTTTCTCCCGCCCCAGCCGCCAAGGTGGTGGCTGCCATCCTTACCGAGCAGCCTGACATGCCGGTGGAGATGGTGGTGAAAGAGGCGCTGAAGCGCATCAAATAAAAGGTCCTTCCCAAATCGTCCAACAGGAAGGGAAGCAGGACTGAAAGACAGGATAAACTACAAGAACATTGTTTTGGGATTGAAATGAAAATAAGGAAGGACTATGTTTTCTCACTGATTGTGCTGGCCGTGACCATGGGCAGCTATGCCATCGGTGCGCCTTATTTTCAGGTAGACCCCCGAAGACAGAGCACCCGGACTGCTCGGACGACCCAGACGGGTCGGACAGGTCAGACCAGTCGGACCAGTCAGAAAACTCCACCCAATCAGTCACAGCCCATCCTCGACAGCGGAGACAGCATTCCCGACTCCCTCCTTCACCCCCGATGGAAGATACAGCGTACCACCCCCATCACCTATGAAGACCTCAACCAGAGTGCAATCGACTTGAAACGCCCCGAGGGTTTGAAGTACGAGGTGAGTTATAACGACACCATCAACCGATACATCATCGGCACAAAGATAGGCAGCACCTATCTCGCCGCACCCATCATGATGACTCCCGAGGAGTATCTGCGATGGAGTGAGCGCCACGGAAGGGATGCATACTTCCGTGGAAAGAACGATGAAGTCTACAAGGCGCAGGGCAAGGAGAAGTTTGATTTCACCGACATGCACTTCGACCTGGGACCTGCAGAGAAGATATTCGGACCCGGAGGCGTGCGTATCAAGACCCAGGGAACAGCCGAATTGAAGCTGGGTGCCACCTTCAAGAGCATCGACAACCCTTCTCTCCCCATCCGAAACCGCAAGACAACGACGATGGATTTCGATGAGAAAATCAATCTGAACGTCAACGGTAAAGTAGGCGACAAGGTGAACATGAACCTTAACTACAACACTGATGCGACCTTCGACTTCGACTCGCAGAACATGAAGCTGAAGTATGATGGCAAGGAAGACGAAATCATCAAGCTTGTAGAAGGTGGCAACGTGTCGTTCCCAAGCAACTCTTCACTGGTCCAAGGCGCAAGCAGTCTGTTCGGATTGCGTACTGATCTGCAGTTTGGCAAACTCAAATTGCAGTTGGTGGCATCGCAGAAGAAGAGCTCGTCGAAAAGCGTTTCGAGTCAGGGCGGCAAACAACTCACCTCGTTTGAGTTTGACGCAGCAGACTATGAGGAGAACCGTCACTTCTTCCTCTCGCAGTATTTCCGCAGCCATTATGATGCGGGCATGAAGACATTGCCCAACCTCACCACCGGCGTGAGCATCTCGCGCGTGGAGATTTGGGTGACCAACAAGAACGGAACGACCACCAATACGCGTGACATCGTGGCACTGACCGACCTTGGCGAGACATCAAACATCAGCAATTCACGGTGGACGGCAAGCGGAACGATGGTGCCGTCGAACAATGCCAACACTGAGTATTCTACCGTAGTGAACCAGCTTGGCGACGCACGCGACATTGACCAAACCTCTACAGTATTGGACGGTACAGGCTTGGTGGGTGGTGTCGACTATGAGAAGTTGCAGAGTGCACGCCTTCTTACCTCCTCTGAATATACCCTCAACTCGGCCTTGGGCTATGTTTCGCTCAAGAGTTCACTGCAGACCGATCAGGTGTTGGCCGTGGCCTATGAGTACACTTACGGCGGACAGACTTATCAAGTGGGTGAGTTTGCCAGCGACATCACCGACGTAAATCAGGCTCTTTTCGTCAAATCGTTGAAAAATACGAGCAACAATCCTACGCAGGGCAACTGGAGATTGATGATGAAAAACGTGTATTATCTGGCCTCTACCGTAGAGAAAGACAAGTTCCGCTTGGACGTAAAATACCAGAGTGACACCGCAGGAGTCTACCTTTCTTATATCCCTGAGCAGCAGGTAAAGAGCCAAACACTCATCAAAGTGCTTGGTGCCGACCGGTTGGATAATAACAACAAGGCCCACTCCAATGGCTATTTCGACTATGTAGACGGCTACACGGTGAGCAACGGACGCGTGTTTTTCCCTGTGTCAGAGCCTTTCGGAAGCTATCTTTACAACTACTTGGTGGGCAAAGGCGTATCTGTAGACAATGCCAAGAAATATGCTTTCACCGAACTTTACGACTCCACAAAGACTACAGCGAAGCAGATTGCCGAGAAAGATAAGTTCATTCTGCAGGGCCAATACCGTGGAACGTCGGCCAACGTGATATCCCTTGGTGCCTACAACGTGCCACAAGGGTCGGTCGTGGTCACCGCCGGAGGTGTGAAGCTCACCGAGGGTTCCGACTACTCCGTGGACTATAGTGCCGGCGAAGTGACCATTCTCAACCAGAGTATCATTGATGCAGGCACCTCGGTCAACGTGTCGTTGGAAAGCCAGACGGAATATGCGCAGGAGCGAAAAACCATGTTTGGCATGAACTGGGAATACGATTTCTCAAAAGACTTCCAGCTATCTGGTACGTTCCAACACCTTTCTGAACAAGCACTGACAACCAAAGTGGCAATGGGCAACGAGCCGTTAAACAACACCATTTGGGGATTAAATGTCAACTGGAAGCACGAAAGCCAGTGGCTCACCAACATGCTTGACAAACTTCCGTTCCTTCACCTCACCCAGCCCTCGCGCATATCGTTCACCGGCGAGTTTGCCCAGCTCATTGCCGGACAGAGCAAAGGCGTGCAGGATAACGCCTCATATATTGATGATTTTGAGAGTTCCACCGATAAAATCGATGTCTCCACGCCCACCAACTGGACGCTATCGAGTGTGCCTTCGATGTTTACCGAGAGTCAAGACCACACCGGACTTACCAGCGGATACAACCGTTCGCAGATGGCCTGGTATACCATCGACCCACTGTTCACACGTCGCAGCAGCAGCCTCACGCCCGCCCACATCAAGAGTGACCTCGATCAGCTGAGTGATCCCTACGTGCGGGAGGTGTATGTGCGGGAACTTTATCCTAACCGCGACCAGAGCAGTTACACCGGTGCAACCTCTACTCTGTCCATTCTCAACATTGCTTATTATCCCAACGAGCGCGGCCCCTACAACTTTAATCCTAATCTCACGTTGGCCGGACTGCTTAACAACCCCACCCAACACTGGGGCGGCATGATGCGAAAACTGGATACCAACGACTTCGAATCGGCCAACATCGAGTATATTGAGTTCTGGATGATGGACCCATTCATCAAGAGCAACAAGCAGGCCAATGCCTCGGAGTATGGCGGAGACTTCTACATCAACCTCGGAGAAGTGTCTGAAGACGTGCTCCGCGACGGCAAGAAGTTCTACGAGAGCGGCCTTCCCGTAGACGGAACAAGCAGTTATACCACCACCCAATGGGGCAAGATTCCCACGCAGGCTACCGTCACTTACGCTTTCGCCACGTCCTCATCAAGTCGCAAACTGCAAGATCTGGGGTATAACGGACTCAATGACACCGAGGAACAACAATTCACGTCGTATCAGGATTTCCTCACACAGATACAGGGGAAGGTCAATGCAGCGGTGTGGGATTCTATCTGGGCCGACCCTGCCAACGACGACTACCACTACTTCCGCGGTTCTGATTATGACCGCGTGGAAGCCTCCATCCTCCGCCGTTACAAGTATATCAATAACCCACAAGGCAATTCTCCCTCAACCGAAGACCGCACAGAGTCCTACGATACATCCTACAAGACCACCCCAGACGTGGAGGATATCAACCAGGATTTTACCCTGAACGAGTATGAGAAGTATTATCAGTATCATGTTTCGGTGCGTCCCAGCGACCTCGTTGTGGGCAAGAATTTCATTGTAGACAAGCGCGAGACCTCGCCTACACTGCGCAATGGCACCTCCGAAAATATCACCTGGTATCTCTTCCGCATTCCCGTCGATGAGTATGAAAAAAAGGTTGGCTCCATCTCCGACTTCTCAAGCATCCGCTTCATGCGCATGTTCCTCACCGGATTTGAGCATCCCGTGGTGATGCGCTTTGGAAGTTTGGATCTCGTAAGAGGCACATGGCGCATCTATCAGCAAAATCTGGACAACTCCGCCGCACAGACAGGTACGATGACCACGGCCTCAGTAAATATCGAGGAAAACAACGACAAGACCCCGGTGAACTATGTTTTGCCTCCCGGTATCACCCGCGAGCAAGACCCGACACAGCCTCAGCTCGTCGAGGCCAACGAGCAAGCACTCGACCTCAACGTCGACAATCTGTCAAGCGGAGAATCGAAATGTGTCTATAAAAACACCACCCTCGACCTGCGTCAGTACAAGCGCATCCAGATGTTTGTGCATGCCAATGCGCAGGAACAGAACACCACGAACCTGCAGGACGGCCAGTTGGCAGTCTTTATACGCCTTGGTTCCGACTACAAGAGTAACTATTACGAATACGAAATACCCCTGAAGCTCACAGATCCCGGCTACTACGACCGCCTGTCGCGGGCCGATTGCATCGCAGTATGGCCCGAGGAAAACATGCTCGACGTGCCGCTTTCATTGTTTACCACTGTGAAAAAGGAACGCAACAAGCAAAAGAGTCTCGGGCTCGCCTCCTACAACCGACCGTTCGAAGCCTACGACACCGACCATCCACAAAACAAGGTTACCGTGATGGGTAACCCCACACTGGGTGAAGTCAAGACTATGATCATCGGTGTCCGAAACCTCTCTGTCGATGCAAAGAGCGGTGAAGTGTGGGTCAACGAGTTGCGTCTCAAGGAGTATAACAACTCCGGAGGATGGGCCGCCAACGGCAATCTGAACATGCAACTCAGCGACCTGGGCACTATGAACGTACAGGGCAAATATGTCTCTCAGGGCTTCGGTGGCCTCGAAGACGGTATTTCCGCCCGTTCGCAAGATGACAAGAGCAATATCTCTGTGGTAACAAGCGTGGAGCTGGGCAAGTTTTTCCCCGACAAGGCCAAAGTGTCGGCACCACTCTATTACAGTGTTTCCAAAGAGGTGTCACGCCCGAAATATAATCCGCTTGACACCGACATGGAACTCAAGGATGCCCTCGACGCCACCACTTCAAGCAGCGAGCGCGACTCTATCGAGAGCATTGCCATAACCAAGACCATCAACACCAACTTCTCGCTGTCTAATGTAAGGGTCGGCATCCAGAACAAACGGCATCCTATGCCCTACGATCCCGCCAACTTCTCTTTCTTCTACAGCCACAGCCACAGCCATACCCAGGGCGAGACCACGGTCTATGAGAACGAAGACAACTGGCGCGGCGGATTCAATTACAGCTGGACTCCAGTCTACAAAACATGGGAACCATTCAAGCAAACGAAGTCGAAGAGCAAATGGCTCGATATTGCCAAGCGCTTCGGACTGAACTGGTTGCCACAGAATATCAATTTCAACACCGAACTTACCCGCAGCTACTACGAGTTGCAGGAACGCGATATGGAGGCGACGGAGAATGCCACCCTGCCACTGGTATTCTCCGAACAGTTCCTCTGGAACCGCGAATTTCAGTTGCGTTGGGACTTCACGAAGAACCTTCACATGAATTTCCAGAGTGCCACCCATGCCGAAGTGGAGGAGCCTTACACCCCGGTCAACAAGGACCTCTACCCCACCCGCTACGAGGCATGGAAGGACTCCGTGTGGACAAGCATCCGCAATCTGGGCACACCGCTCGACTATCAGCAGACCTTCACGCTGTCCTACCAGCTACCACTCAACCTCATACCCATCTTCGACTGGCTTAACAGCGATGCCACCTATAACGCCACCTATAACTGGATACGCGGCACCGACCTCGAAGACGGCACCTCTCTGGGCAACACCATACAAAACAACCGCCAGCTCAACATCAACGGATCGTTTGACCTGGTAAAGCTTTACAACCACATTCCGTTCCTGCGCAAGGCCAACGAGCGTTTCGACAAGGAGAACTCCCCTTCAGAACTCAACAAGCGCAAACAGGAGCGCGAGACCGCCAAGACCAACAAGAAGAAGCAACAAGACGCTGAAGCGAAGGCCCGCAAGCAGGCATTGGCCGACGGCAAAGACCCCGACGAGGCTGTGAAGCAGCTCCGTCTGAACAACAAACAGGCCGAACAGAAAAAGGCGCAGCTGCCCCTGAACAAGCGTTCGTATGAGAAGGAAATCACGCTCATGCCCGACACCACCATCGAGGTGAGCCACGGCAAGAAGTCCAAACGCCTCATCGTGTCGGCCAAGACAGAGGATGGCAAGCGCTACAAGCTGCGATTCAAGAAGATAGACGCCAACAAAATACGTATCAAGAACAAGGTCGACTCGGCTCTCAAACTCAAGATTTCGGTCATGGCAAAGCCCGAACTCGACGACCAGAAATGGTACAAGGTGGCCCAGGACATTGCCCGCGTGGCCATGATGGTGCGCAATGCGAGTCTCTCTTACCGCAATCAGTATTCCATGGCACTGCCTGGTTTCATGCCCAACATCGGCGATGTCTTTGGTCAGACCAACCGCACATCGGCCAACGCCCTCTCTCCGGGCCTTGACTTCGCATTCGGACTGACTGGTGACGGCTACATCGAAAAGGCCCTGCAAAACAACTGGCTGCTCATCAACGACAGTGTGGCCACACCTGCCACAAGCAACCTCACCGAGGACCTGCAGCTGCGCATGACCCTCGAGCCCCTCAAAAACCTCAAGATAGACCTCAACGCCAGCCGCACGATGACCACGGCAAAGAGCATACAATACATGTACGAGGGCAGCCCGACGACACAGACCGGCACATTCACCATGACCACCATCTCCATCGGGTCGGCCTTCGAGGGCATGGGCAATGCCAACAACGGTTTCAAGAGCGCCACCTTTGAGCGTTTCTGCAATTCATTAGAGGGTTTCCGCCAGCGTGTAGAAGCTCGCTATGACGGCACCGTATACCCCAGTGGCACAAGTATGGCCGGACAGACCTTCGATGCTGCCAATGGTGGGGTGAACAGCTATTCAGCCGACGTCATGGTGCCTGCCTTCCTGTCTGCCTACACGAGCATGGGTGGCGGAAGCCTCGACATCTTCCCGGCACTGAAGCGACTGTTGCCCAACTGGACCATTCACTATAGCGGACTGAGCAAGCTGCCATGGCTGAGCGACCTCTTCAAGAGCGTGAACCTGAACCATAGCTACAAGAGCATCTTTGCCATCGGCTCATACCAGAGCTATTCCACCTTCATGGAACTCATGGGGCCGGGCATGGGATTTATCACCGATGCCACCACCGGCAACCCCATCCCCAACTCGATGTACAATGTTTCTACGGTGAGCATCAACGAGGCATTCTCGCCCTTGCTGGGTATCGACGTAACACTACAAAACAATCTGACTGCCAAGCTGGAATATCGTCAGACCCGTGTGCTGTCACTTTCGATGACGAGCATTCAGGTGAACGAGGCCCTGAGCAAGGACTGGGTGCTGGGCTTCGGCTATAAAATCAACAACTTCAATCTCTTTGGCCGCAGCAGCAGCCGGCTCGTGAAGTCGGCTACCAACAACAAGAAGGGCAATGCCAACAACCGCAACAACCAGGCCGCATCCAACGCTACGCGCAACAGCAACAGCGGTGGTGTGAACCATGCGCTGAACCTTCGCCTCGACGTGTCCTATCGCAGACAGGCCAGCATCACCCGCGACATCGCCTCTATGACCTCGTCGGCCAGCAGCGGCAACACCGCTTTCAAGTTCTCTTTCATGGCCGACTACACGCTGTCTAAGCTCATGTCGCTGAGTTTCTATCTTGACCGCCAGACCAACACGCCGTTGCTGAGCAGCAGCAGTTATCCGACCACCACGCAAGACTTCGGTCTGAGCATCAAGTTCTCACTGACAAGATAACAAAGAATGCAAGGGGCACACCCACCTCCCGTCTAAACAATTTGTCAAGATTCTTGCAAATTTTCTCAGCAGAAAAGCATCCATTCCAATTCATAAAAACTCGTCTGACACCCCCTCGCAATCAGTTTTTCACCTCCTTTTTTACTGTTTTTTCTCGTTTTTATGCCTAAAACCGACTTCTATTCGAGCCTAATCGCCCCATGATTAGGCCCTAATCGCAGTGCGTTTACTATCTAATCGCAAGACGATTCGATAGTAATCGCAAAACCATTTTTGTCAAATAATTACAACATGTTGATTTTCAGGCTTTTTAAAAACAGTCATTTTGGCCCGAAAAACCCATGACTTGCCTTGTCATTCAAAACACAGGGCAAAACAAAACAGGACATTCAAGATTTTTCAGTCAACAAATGAGGTAAGTCTAAACAGGCAACATAACAGGACCTACCAATTGAACACCGCCACCAAAGGCAGGTGGTCGCTGAAGCCGTTGAGGTATTTCGGCCCCTGATAATTGCGGCGGGGCTTCACACCGCCGTACTTCTTGTCCTCCTCCAAGAGAAAGGGTGCGTCGTTGATGTGACACTCGCGAAACCGCTCCATCAACGCCTCGCTGCAGAAGATGTGGTCGAGACTCCCCCAGTCGCCACGATAGCGATAGGTGCCGCGCGCACCATGCGTGCCACGGGCGTGGGCCGACACGTCTTGCAATCTATGGTTTTCGATCTGCGCTATCGACTTGTCGCCGGTGTAATCGTTGAAGTCGCCCATGACCAGCACGCGCGCACGAGGCGACACCGCCCGCACGGAGTCGATGGCGGCACACAGGCGGTCGGCCACAAACAGACGGTAGGGACGCGTCGCCGCCTCCCCGTCTGAACGGCTCGGCGCATGGACCACAAACACGTGGAGGGTGTCGCCGGTGATGATTTCGCCCGAGCAATAAAGGATGTCACGGGTCGGACGGAAGTCGCGAAACGACGGAATGCGGATGGAGTGGTGGTTGATGAGCCTGAAGGCGAAGGGCGAATAGAGCATCGCCACGTCGATGCCGCGCTGGTCGGGGCTGTCGGTCATGACATATTCGTAGCCGGCCCGCCGCAGCAGGGAGCGCTTGGCGAGGTCGTGCATCACCGTGTCGTTCTCCACTTCGGTCAGTGCGATGAGGTCGGGAACGACATTGGCAGAGTCGAGCATGCCACAGGAAAGGATGGCCTGACCGATGCGATTTACCTTGCGCCAATAGCGGGAAGGAGTCCAATGATAGGCCGAAGACGGCAGAAACTCGTCGTCGTTCTTCAGACTATCGTTGGCCGTGTCGAACAGATTTTCGCAGTTCAGTTCGACAACGGTAAAGAGGGAAAGGAGCAGTAATGCAAAGTTCATTACATGCTGTCGCCCATGAAGAGCGGGTCTTCGGGCATGACCATGATCGGTTTCTGGTCAAACTGCTTGAGTGTTTGCTCAGGCACATACTTCTTGTCGACCACCAGTCGGAACATATACTCATTCAGCCAGTTGTTGGTCATGATGAGATAGCCGTTCTGTCCGTAGCTCGGCCCCCAGCTGTTCTCCACTTTCCATTTCAGCGGGTTGCCCTCTGCGTCGAGGTCTACGGCCGTGAGCGTCATGGCATGGGTCGAGCCGCTGTCGAAAGTCTCTATGCGCTGTGCCTTGGTCATGCCAAACATCGTGCCGAAGAGCGAGTCATAGTCGTAGTTGTCGGTATCGAGGTAGCCACGTTTGCGGTCGAGCTGCTTGCCCACGTCATAGCTGGAGTAGAGCTTGTGGCCGTCTTTGAGCGAGGCGATGGCCATGCGCGCAATCTCGTCCATGGGCAGATTGAGATACTTCCAGTTGTGGCCGTCGTAGGTGTGACGGTCGTATTCCACCTCGAAAGTCTTGTGGAAGGGTCGGCGCGGGTCGTTCATCACCATGATAAACGTGTCGTTGATGGGTCCGCCGACGGTGGCATTGTAAAAATCTTTGGGCGTATATTTCCGTGTTTCACCCACAGCTTTGCCATCCTTGTTGCGGAAAGCGTAGGAGAATTCCTTCACCGGCTCGCCCACAGTGAGTGTGAGCATGTGGTAGATCGCGCCGAGCATCTCTGTCTTGCGCTGTCTCACGGCAGCCGTTTTCTTGCCGTCGGCGACCATCCTGCGCAACTCCAGGCCAAACTCGCGCAGCTTCGACGAAATCATTTTCTGCATCTGCGAGGTGTTGTCGCTGGAGAATGTCTCGGGCATGACGCTCATCGGCACAAGTCCATACTTCTCCGCGAGGTCGGCCACACCACAGAAGGTGCCGCCGTCGCCGATAGGATTGCGGAAGAAAAACTGCACGCGCGTGTCGTCCATCGGTTTCTTGGCACAGTCGATGATGCCCTGCAGCATGAGGTTGGCCTTCTCCAACTGGTCGTAGAAAAAGAGGTATGACTGGGAGAACTCCACACGCAGGCTGTCCTCATGCTGCTTGGCAAAATTGGCCCGCAGCACGTTCAGGCCCGAAAACAGCCAGCAGCGACCGGAGCTTTGCTGGTCGTGGATGCTCTGTTTGGGTGTCTCCACGCTGAAATAGGTATCCACCTGTCCTAAGTTCTTGTAGTTTTTGGCCAGATCGTCAATCTTGTTGGAAGCAATG
>JAEAMQ010000092.1 GCA_016901395.1 Prevotella sp.
CTCTTTCATAGGTATAAAGGTACAAAAAATATCTCAAACATGCAAGAAAAACAGACACTTTGTGTTAGCATTTTACAAGATTTTGCATACGAAGTTATTGACAGATTATTACCGCTGAATAGTTACGACAAGGGAAGAATAGTATAAAAAAACATAAAATCAACGAATTATATAGCCCAGACGATGCAGATCAAAGAACCATACAATTGGATAATATTCTTTGCCTCAATGATGGCATAGGGCGCACTAAAACAGTTCCAACTGCTGATACGGTGCATTGGGACGCTGGGGGACGGCACCGAAGAACAGCTGGATGTTGGAAAACTGCTTGTCGGTGATGCACATAATGCCCACCTTGCCGTATTTGGGCAGAAAACTCTTGACGCGCTTGATATGGGCATCCGCATTCTCCATGCTGGCGCAATGACGGACATAGATGGAAAACTGAAACATCGTGAAGCCGTCACGATGCAAGGCCTTACGAAAATCCACGTACGCCTTTTTATCCCTCTTGGTTTCAGTGGGAAGGTCAAAGAATACGAGTATCCACATAATACGATATTCACTAAATCTGTCAAAACTGCTCACACCCATCGCTTTTCCATTTCAAAACCGACAAACGCTCATCATTTTGCTAAATCAAAAATCGGCCAACTCTTACATTTCCGGATAACTCACATGCCGCAACTCTCCCGAAAAGCATTTATAAAGTGATGCTGTGGTCTGTTGGGCAGCCACCATCAGCGGACTGCGCTTACCGCCCACCACCACGTCGATCATCGGCACACCCAACAGGTGCATCTTGATTTCGCGGGTCAGTTCGGTGTAGTCGTCCACCCGCTTCATCGTGTCAATCACCAGTTGGTCTACATACGGGCGATAAGGTTCCATGATGTCGTCGGCCAGACAATAGGCGTTGTACCGGTTGTGATGGTGGATGCCGAGCGTGGGCAACAGTCCGCTGCCCACCAAGGCACGGGCTATCACGGCCCGCAGGATAGCATAACCGTAGTTCAGCAGATTGTTGGGCGGGATGCCATCGCGATTGCGAGTAAACCCTTCGACCTGAGGAAAGAGGTTGCGCCAGTAATAGGCGGCAGCGTAAGCCTCCAGGTTCTCGGGGTCGCCACTCCTCACATTCGAAGCCCAAACTCGCATGCAGTTGGTTTCCTGCGACGTGTTGGCGGCCAGCACATGCTCCTGGTTCAGTATTTTCTGTCGCACCGTCTGCTGCCAGAGTTGTTTGCGCAAAGGCACGGAAGACTCTATCTGATGGCGGAAACGCTCGTTCTGTACCGTGTTGCCTGCGAGCGGGAGAAGGAGTCCCACGGGCATGCTCCTGCGGTCGCACGTCACCACGGCACAGTTGTTGTCGAGCAATGCCTCCAGCACGCCCGTGGTGATGGTGATGCGCTTGTTGTCGAGCACCACCACCCCGATGTCTTCTATCGGGATGGTGCGCTCGGCCTCCTGCCTCATCTGCTCCGTAAGCGTATCGTTGTTTTCCACCTCCGGCATGTGCAGCACCAGTTGCTCGTTGCGCAGACTGAGGTACATGGGATTGGTGAAGCATAATGTTTTCTTGATCATAGGCTTACTCCGTTATAATTTCACCTAATAAATCTATATGTACCTTATGAGGATTTAATTTAAAGAAGGCATCAAAACTTTGAATATTTAGGAATCGCTTGTCTTTTTTAGACGCTAATTTTAAATCGAATCCCGCTGCTGTGGCCAGACAAAAACGATAGGTAAAGTGAGACAAATTCTGTACAGAATAAAGATACTTGTTCAGTGCCACCTTATCTTTCCTGCGTATTGCTTCTTGATAATCATCCTCATCCATTCCCAAAATGACCAATTCGTTGCGTTGCAGACTCAACACATGCTTCCATTGATAGCCGGGCAAAGACTCCAAAAGTGTGTCTGGAAGTTCCTTGTCCTGAATACTATCCCATAATTCCGCGGGATTCTCTACGATAACGGGAACATGAAATCTCCTGCGCTCAACGGCTTGCCACAATGTGATGACAGACTCCTGGTAATGTCCAGCCTCGTCTTTGTAGAAAGAAACATGATGATTGTTTTCAGTCATTACGTAGCTGATGGGCTGTCCATCCTTTCCAAACCTCAAAGGTACCACGGCTGTTAATCCTGTCGTGCAACGTATAGACTTTATCGGAATATGCTTGTTGTCGTCGGCATAAACCGGTTTTTCTTCCAGATTCCTTAGATTTTCCAAAGCCTTCTTGGGATCATCTCGATAATCTTGTCCGTTGGCAAAACCCTCGTTCAGTCTGTCCAACACCCGCTTTCTGATATTTCCATCAACGATAGTGTCAAGCACATTTTTGATTTTGTCGGTTATCTTTATCTCCACAAGGCCGGTCTTTTTGTTTTTTACAGACTCTGCTTTATAATCTTCCTTTCCAGTAAAAAGGAAAACAGAATTTCCTACTCCCAACTTGTACTTGATGACTATTTCTTTTTTCCCATTCAACTTAATCTGACCATAATAGTTATCCTTATGAAGTTGTCCTCTTGGGATAATCACTCCTCTCTGCACAACCTTCCGTTTGCCCTTAGAATAGGTCGCTGCGGTTCCGGTGGAGGCAACCTTCACACCGGGTCTGGCAGACACCAGTATTCCCTCTACGGCACGTTGCACCTCGTCCACGCTGAGATGCTTCTTCTCCCTCAGCCATTGCTCAAGCAAGGAATAATCATTTTTCCAACTTTCCCTCTGTGCCTCGATTTCCTTAAACATGGCATCGCGACTTGTGTTCAACGTGTTGAGCCTCTGAATGATAGAAGGAGTGGTCATGGCCACCACCAACGCATCGATGGCATGATGACGATGGTCATTACGCTTGGTCCAATCTTTAATAACTTCCTTTTTATGCGTCTGACCTTTATGCACATATTCTATAAATTTGGTAAGTTCACCGGTTTTGTATCTTTCAAAATTGATATTCTCAAGTATCTGGTCATACCCCCAGGTATGCCTGATAAAATCGGTGACACTGCCCGAGCTCGCTGTCACATCTCTGCAAATCTGTCTCAGTATCTCCATTGCTTTCCTGGAAATATACTGGGTGAGGCGTAAATCGCGATTGATGAAATCCTGCGGAATATCCTCGGCCTTCGTCAGCAGCCGGTCACGTTTGGCCTTGCTGATGATGCCATTAGTATACAAATCGTCCACGCGGGTCAAGTATTTCTCCAGATTGGCTTGTCCTTTGGTACACATGTAGTCATAGGCAGTAGTTTTGTCCTTCTCATGATTACATTTCTTACAAGCACAAACCTTGTTGGAATAACTATTGTCAAACAGCAGAGCTTTGGGAATGATGTGCTCAGTTTCTACCCCTATTCCACTTAAATATTCAGTCTCGCCAATGACCTTGCCACAGTAGAAGCAGCATTTGCTGGATTCGTTCCATAATCGGTACCGCTCAATGCTGTTTCTGGTTGCCCTTACTCCTTGTTCCTCCAATATTTTCTCAATTCTATCATTCTCCTTGCGCCTTTTATATTGCATCTTCGAAATGCTATCTCTTTCGCCAATACTCATCTTGAGCTCACGGGCAAGTTCCACCCTGATGACATCAGGTCTGCCCAAGTCTGGACGAGCCATGATGGCATTGACGATATTAATCATCTGATTCAGCACCTTCTCGACTATGGGCTGCCTCAGTTCATTTTTCTCTATCTGCGGCAACTTATCCAATAATTGTCGCGACTGGTTTTCATCCTTTGTCAGATAATCAGAATGTCTGAAACCGGCATACTCACAGGCATCACTATATTTCAAGCCTTCCTGCAGATAGGGCAGTATCTCTCGAATGGCCTTGACCGACTTGTTGCCATAACCTTCCTTGGTGAAGTCCAGCTTAAATAGCTTTTCTATCACCTCCTCATTTTCTATCCCGAAATTGGAGATCAAGGTCTTCCTTAAATTCTGTTCGTCTTCAATGGAATATACGGCATGCCACAACCGATACAGGGGTTGATGGATGCACTTGGGACTGATAACTTTGAGTATCTCGCCTGTTTCCTCATCTACTTTCTTCGATTCCTCATATTCCAGGGAAAACCTCAGCAAATCCTCGCTATTGTCAAGTCCGCTCAATGCCTTACGGAGCTGAACCAAAGTGGTGTTGCCTTTCAGTCCTTTGGCCAAAGACTTATTCAGATACCAGCCTTCCCGCTTCGAAACACCAAGGATTTTATAGAGGGCAGTCGCCTTCAACACCTCATTCTGATTCAGATAATCGACGAGTTTCTGCTTTTGCTCGTTTGAGATAAAGAGTTCGTCCCCGCTTTTGTTGAATAAGCTGATATTATTGACTTCCTCCCATATCTTATCCAACTGGGACAGAGGATTAGATTTGGCAGCCACCTTAGGTCCTGCAATGACAACATGGCCATCTTTGGTACGGTGCTCTCTCTTTTCAAACTCACATGTTGACACCAAATGCTTGCACGACTTTAGATCGCGCTGAAAGAAAATGACATGATTTCTCAGAAAATCAATCGTTCTGTCTGTCAGTACCTCCGGATAAAATTCCCGTTGGCACTCCATGATACGGTCAAACTCCTCCTCATAAGCCTCACGGGGGAAGACTTGCTCCTTGATTCTATAGACATAAAATCTACCGTGCTCCCCGTCGACAGCCGTCTCATCCAATTTCTTTGCAAAAAACTGGCCGATGGTCAGCCTCTCTTCCTGAATGATGCCATACCTCTCGTACACCGCTTTTACATACTCGCGCTGCTTCGAGTCTGCCGAATAGTCTTTCTTTCCATGCTTGTATCCCCTACGCTGATTGATGTGATACAAGACTCTGCCGATTTCCGGCAAACTGAGTTTTTCTCCTTTTGTCGCTGCCCGAGCCCTGAGGCTCCACAACTCAAACACGGGGAGCTTAATCAGGTGCTCGTCGGGTAGCATCCCGAGTTCTCTCAGTTTCATAGTGAGCAAGAATCGTCTGAGCTGATACCTGTCGTAGTTTCTACGTCCACCCCTTTTCTTGGTAGCGTCCTGATTCTTGGTGAAGGCTTTCCCCGAGGCAAAATCATTGGCGGTCGCGTTATCAATGGGGATTTTGCGTGTTCCCCAAGCCAGAATATCTATGATCTCATCCAAATCTGTAGTAAGGATTAAGCACCATCCTATCGAAGCAACTCCTAAGTCAAATCCTAAAATCTTTTTCATTATTTTTGATAGATTTGTTTGGTTATTATTTTTAAATTCCCTATATTTGCATCAATAATTTTCAAGCAAATCACAATAAGGATAATTCCGTTGTGAAAACATTCAAGGCTGGGGTTTCTTCCAAGGAACCTCGCCTTTGTTTTTTGCGATTTCAAAAGTAAGAAAAATATTTTATTTATTTCCGTTTTTTCGTATTTTATTTGTCAATAAACATCATTATTGTTGTTAACCTGCCGAAAAGGTCAGGCAAGCTCATAGTCCACCCTGTAATTGCGCCCATTCCCTTTCTCCCTTTTCCTCACTCCTCCCCTCCCCCAACCTTGAAAAAATGATATATTAACATAAAAAATTGCAACATCACTTGCAACCTAACGATAAATGCGCTAAATTTGAGATAATTTAAAACGATCTACAAGGAAATAATTAAACGACTAAGCAATGAAAGATTTGAAAATGTATATCAACGGCAAGTTCGTTGAGTCTCGGTCCGGAAAATGGATTGAGGTGTTGAATCCCTCGACAGAGGAAGTGATTTCGCGCCAGCCCGAAGGCACACTGGAGGATGTGGACGAGGCCCTCGAAGCCGCACGTGCCGCACAGAAATCGTGGGCTGCACAGCCGGCCATCGAGCGTGCGAAATATCTCAACAAGCTGGCCGACGGTATCCGCAAGCGCAGCAAGGAGTTTGTAGACATCATCATGCGCGAACAGGGTAAGACACGCACGTGGGCCACCGTGGAGGTGGGTGTCACAGCCGACTATTTCGACTATATGGCGACCTTCGCCCGCCAGATTGAGGGCGAGGTGATACCGAGCGACCGCAAGGGCGAGACGATGATTCTTACGCGCCGCCCCATCGGTGTGGTGGCCGGCATCCTGCCGTGGAACTTCCCCTTCTTCCTCATCGCCCGCAAAGCTGGCGCAGCGCTCATCACAGGATGCACCATTGTGCTGAAACCCTCGCAGCTCACGCCGGAAAACTGCTGTGAGTTTGCCAAGGTCGTAGACGAGAGCGGACTGCCCAAGGGTGTGATCAACATCGTCACGGGAAAGGGCAGCGTTGTGGGCAACGCGATGGCCGAGAGTCCGAAGATCGACATTGTGAGCGTCACCGGTTCGGTGGGCGCAGGCCAGAGCATCATGGCCGCTGCCAGCAAGAACATCACGAAGGTGTCGCTGGAGTTGGGCGGCAAGGCCCCGGCCATCGTCTTCCCCGACGCCGACATCGAGCAGGCCGCACAGTGGATTGTGGACAGCCGCATCGGTAACAACGGACAGATTTGCAACAACGCCGAGCGCATCTATGTACACCGTTCGGTGAAGGACGAGTTCACCAAGATATTGGTCAAGAAAATGGAAGCCGTGAAGGTGGGCGACCCCTGCCTCGATGACAACGTGGACATGGGTCCGCTCGTGGAGCAGCGTGCGCTGGAGAGCGTCACAGCGAAGGTAAACCATGCCGTGGAGCAGGGTGCGAAGGTGCTGTGCGGCGGCAAGCGTGTGGGCGACAAGGGTTATTTCTATGCCGCCACGGTGCTCGACAACTGCACGCAGGACATGGATATCATCCATGAGGAGACGTTCGGTCCAGTGTTGCCCATCGTCGTGTTTGACGACATCGACCAGGTGATTGCGTGGGCCAACGACGTGGAGTATGGTCTGGCATCAGCCGTCTACACCAAGGACATCGACACAGCCGCCCGCGTGTGCCGTGAGCTGGAGTTTGGCGAGACCTATGTCAACCGCGAGAACTTCGAGGCCATCCAGGGCTTCCATGCCGGTGTGAAGAAGAGCGGCATCGGTGGTGCCGACGGCAAGCACGGCGTGGAGGAATACCTCGTGACACATGTCACCTACCTCGCCACACATTATTAAATAGATGGTCTCCTAAGACCATTTTGACTCAGCGGTGGTCTTGATCTTCTGAGGTGAAATGCCTCCGCCCATTGGAGGTTATATTATAATAAGGGGATTGAGGGATATTCGGCCCTCAATCCCCTGTTTTTTAACCTATCTTGTTATCAACAACTACGAATTACACTAATTTCACGAATTCCATCACTGTTTATTAATTCGCGTAATTCGTAGTCCTATTATTGTTTTTCTCTCGCAGATAGCGCAGATGGTCTCACGCAGTGTTTTTTGAACAACGGATTTAGCGGATGAAACAGAAACCATCCGGCACATTTTGATTTTGCAGAGGGCCGCCTGCGGCCGGCGGATCCCACGGAAACCTGCCCACCCTGTTCCACCGCTTCTCGGATGAATGCCCCCTGCTTTCAAAAGTACATCACGACATATTATTGTTTTTCATTGTTTTCATCTGTGGTTAATAAAAGGGGTGGCAGGGATATTCTCGGATGACCTTGCGGAGCAAGGATAAGTGATTTTCTGCGATAAGCATTTCCCACCGCGATAGCCATATAAAAAAGATATTCTCTGGATATTTTGAGATGCCACGCAGTGGCGCGGAGGAAAGTCTCTCGCCATAAACGCAATGAACGCAATTTTAATTTCTCGCAGATGACGCAGATGGCGCAAATTAGCTCGCGCGATGTTCTGAAATTTCGCAGAGGTTACGCTGTTCGCTACATGACGGACTGCCGCTTGTAGACCCGCCCTGTTATTGTTTTTCATTGTTTTCATCTGTGGTTAATAACAACTTTTACTACTACGAATTACACTAATTTCACGAATTCCATCACTGTTTATTCATTCGTGCAATTCGTAGTCTCATTATTGTTTTCATTGTTCTTATCTGTGATTAATAAAAGGGGTGGCAGGGATATTCTCGGATGACCTTGCGGAGCAAGGATAAGAGATTTTCTGCGATAAGCATTTCCCACCGCGCCAGCCATAGAAAAAGATATTCTCCGGATATTCTGAGATGCCACGCAGTGGCGCGGAGGAAATTCTCACACAGATAATGCAGATGGCGCAGACAGGCTCACCCCTTAACTGCATCGCACTGATACTGTTCTGATAAAGAGCGATTTACAGAAATCAAGAAAGATACTGCACAAGCAAAAACAGAATACCCGAATATGCACTATTTGCGCACTTTTTGGGGACCACCCAATTTATTCAATTCGCTCAGATAATCCAAATTACAATTATCAGCGATACGCACATAGGTATGATAATCAAAGTTTGACAATTGCTTGCTGAACTTATATATACCGATAAACGTGAAACGCTCATCGCGAATACCCCTCAAGAAATAAAGGTGAATCTCATTATTGGCAGAATAATTGAAATAGCAGAAACGGTTATACAGCACCGCCTCACGTCTTACCTTCGGCAAATGCATGGAGTCGGGCGTCCAATACGTTTTCAGTTGCGGACACATCTCAAGGCTATCACCCTCATTATGCCAATTCGGATGATGATAAGTGACACTTGTCACAAACACATTAGCTAAGCCTGGCACTCGCATGTTCCAAGGCACATCCACAGAATAGATGCCAAACGTCTCAAGCACAGCAGCCTCGTCTCTGAAACTGTCTCCTCGATGAAGCACACGTGTCTTGGTCTTCTCTGATTGTACAAGTTTCAGTATCGCCTGCTCATTAACCATCGGCCTGTATTGTTCGCCAGCATGAACCCTGATAAAAAGTATCAGCAAGCCCGTCAAAACGACACCTACCGTCAACCCTATTCCCAACCAACTGCGTCGGGAAATACGATAAGCCTCCTGTGCTTTGATTTCCGCTTCATGACACTCTGCCGCAATCTCCGAATTACAGAAACTTTCCCAATCCTTAAACCCTATCAATTGAGAAAGAATGTCAAGCGTAGATATACGGGGAGAACCTCCGTCCTGGATATACCCCCAAATACGTTTAAGGGTGGTGGAGCTAACCCGTGGAAGCTTCTGATCTTCTATAACATGACAAAGAAAATCAAAATCTTTCGGTGTACGGACAGTACGGCCGATAAATTCCTCCACTTTTAGCCTTAGACACTTTAAGTGATTATCATAATCATCCAAAGATTTTTCCATATATGTCCGAGTAGCTCTTTTGCATAGAATAGTTATATTATGAAAAAGACCTCGAAAACATTTCTGAATTCGAGGTCTTCTCTTTTAAAAGGAGGCGGCTACCTACTCTCCCGCATTGCATTGCAGTACCATCGGCGCAGGCGGGCTTAACTTCTCTGTTCGGAATGGGAAGAGGTGGGACCCCGCCGCAATAACCACCTGATCATATCGTCAT
>JAEAMQ010000093.1 GCA_016901395.1 Prevotella sp.
AAGCCCTTGGGGAAGAAAGAGCGACAGCACATCTTTGTAGTCTATGGAGGATGGTTTATTCATGATACAAAGATAAACAAACTATTCAAGATAATTATGTTAAAAACACAAGAATATTATATGAGCCCTAAACCAATAAAATGGACTACAAGTGCCTGGTTATAAATGGAAGAAGGATTTCGTTTCCGAAATCCTTCCTGTGACCCGCATGGGGTCAAAAGTGATCCGTTTGGGGTTCGAACCCAAGACCCCAACATTAAAAGTGTTGTGCTCTACCGACTGAGCTAACGGATCAATGCTCCAACTTATCGTTTAATAAGCGGGTGCAAAGGTAGTGGATTTTTGCGACATGAGCAAATTATTTTATGCTTTTTTCTCAAAATCATCTTTTGATTAGTCCGACATCACGATAGTTTCTGATTACTGCGAGGCGATTTTGATGTAGAGACTGAAGTCGAATCACCTTCTGGTTCTTCTTGTTCGCGGGTGACATAACGCTTCCAATAGGCGATAAGCAGGGTGGTGAGCGGTAAGGCAATAATCAGCCCGATGAAGCCCAGAATAGCACCCCAGACTGACAAAGAAAGCAAAAGGATAGCGGGATTGAGGCCCATGGCCTTGCCCATTATCTTGGGTGTGACCACCGTGTCAGAGATAAGTTGCACCACTGCGAAGACAGCGACAGCCATACCGAAAATCAACCAGAAGTTCTGGCCGGTGTCAGCAGCCTTGAGCATTGCCAAAAACGCGGTGGGAATAAGGGCGAACGTGTGCAGATAAGGCACAAGGTTGAGGATGCCTATCAGTATGCCCAGACCAATAGCCATCGGAAAATCAATAATCGTGAAACCAATACAGAACATTATAGCCATACACAGCGATACCAGTCCTTGTCCTCGGATATAGTTGTTAAGTTCGCGAGCTACATCTTCCATCATCTCATTCCAAAACGGTCTATGCTTCTGCGGGAATATCCTGATCCAGTTGGCCGTGAGGTATTCGTAGTCTTGCAAAATGAAAAACATATATAATAAGGTAATCAGCGAGGCAATGACACTTATCACGATACTTGCAGTCTGGCCCACGATGTTAAAAAGTTTTGGGGTAGCAGTCTTGATCGCCTCTGTGAAATCCGGACTTTTAAAGAAACGCTCGATAGCTTGTTGATTCTCTGAAATCCATTTTGCGATCCATTCCGAGATATTGTTGGTGTGGGTCGTCTCGTGCATCCAATAGGTGAGAATAACGTATAGTTTCTGAAACTGCTCAATCATCGGAGGGATAATGAGATACACGATCAGCCCTATTATAGCTAAAACAAAAATCAAAGTGATGACCACAGCCAATGCTCGCACACGGATTTTTGCTTTATCTTCCACAAACTTGACAATAGGGTATAGCAAATAAGCAAATAGCCACGCAATAAAAAACGGAAGCAAGACATTGCTCAGATAGTTTACCATATATAATACTGCAAAGATAAGCAGTGTGGTACCTACCCAACGGACAAGTTTATCAAATGTGATTTCTTTTTGCATATATTTCAGAAATTCAAAGGTTCAGCTGAGGTTGGCAATGTGGGAAACCAATTTTTTGTTATGACTCAATATTTTCAAAGAGGTTCCCTGACATAGAATCTCGATGATCCTCTTCCAAAGCCTTCTGAAAGCATTCCCTACAGAGCGGTTCATACTCCATTTTTTCGCCTAACATCACCTGTGATTCATTTTTCACCAATCGGTGGCTGGCATAGGCCAGAGAGCCACATTTCACGCAGATGGCATGCACCTTGGTCACCTCATCGGCCACCGCGCAGAGTGCAGGGATCGGTCCAAAGGGTACACCGCGGAAGTCCATATCGAGCCCGGCAACGATTACTCGTATGCCGTGGTTGGCCATCTGATTGCAGACATCCACCAGTTTGTCGTCGAGAAACTGCGCCTCGTCTATCCCCACCACGTCGTGTCCCGCACTCAGGGCAAGGATAGCCTCCGAGTTTTCTACAGGAGTGGAGTGTATAGTGTTATGGTCATGACTCACTACATCGACATTGGAGTAGCGTGTATCCATTGCCGGCTTGAATATCTCGACATTTTGCCTTGCAAACTTTGCTCGTTTCAGGCGGCGAATCAATTCTTCGGTCTTACCTGAAAACATTGATCCGCACACCACCTCTATTCTGCCGGGGCGGTGGATTTCCCCTGTGAAGTCTTCTATCATAGTGTTTGCAAAGATAATAAAAGATAAGGATTGTCAAGCCTTGAGTGTGATAATTTTTTCAGCATACTTAAAAATTGCAAAAGAAACATGACTTTATTTTGACGCAGAAGAATATTTACTTATATTTGCCTATTATTATGGGCATACTATATATTGTACCCACGCCTGTGGGCAACATGGAAGATATGACACTGCGTGCCATCCGCATTCTGAAAGAGGCCGATGTAGTATTGGCAGAGGACACCCGTACCTCGGGCATTCTGTTGAAGCATTTTGACATCAAAAACCATCTCATCTCCCACCATAAGTTTAATGAGCATGGCACATCGGCAGGGATTGTAGAACGGTTGAAGGCGGGCCAGACGGTAGCTCTCGTGAGCGATGCCGGCACACCAGGTATCAGCGATCCAGGGTTTTTCCTTGCCCGGGAGGCTGCCCGTGCAGGTATTACGGTGCAAACTTTACCAGGACCCACAGCATGTATTCCGGCTGTCGTCTCTTCCGGGCTACCCTGCGACCGATTTTGCTTCGAAGGATTTATACCACAGAAAAAGGGACGCCAGACCTATCTTAATAGTCTGAAAGAAGAGACCAGAACGATGGTTTTCTATGAATCACCTTACAGACTACTCAAGACATTGAATCAGTTTGCTGAAATATTTGGTGAAGACAGGCCGGTGAGCGTTGCCCGTGAAATATCTAAAGTTCACGAGGAACACGTACGGGGAACATTAACAGAGGTGATTGGTCATTTTAAAAACATCGAGCCACGTGGCGAAATTGTTATAGTGCTGGCGGGCAAAGAGAATATAAAACATAAAAATAAGAAACTAAAAGACGTTGAGATATGAAAAAAATTGTGCTTTTATCTGTAGCCTTTGTGCTGCTTATCACCATGGGTTGCCAACAAAAAAAAGAAAACCCTGTAGATCTTCAGAGTATTGCTCAGAATGATTCTTTACAGAAGATTGTTGCCCAGCGTGACAACGAGATCAATGACATGATGGCTACGATGAATGAAATTCAGGATGGTTTTCGAGAGATTAATGAAGCCGAACATCGTGTAAGCCTTGCCAAAGACGGTGAGGGGGCTAACAAAACTCAGCAGATTCGTGAGAATATCAAGTTCATCTCTAACCGTATGAAAGAAAACAGGGCACTAATTGCTAAACTTCAGAAGCAATTAAAAGCCAGCAATTTTAAAGGTTCAGAAATGGGCAAGTCTATTGAAAACATGCTCAAACAGCTCAATGAAAAGGATCAGCAGCTGCAGCAGTTGCGCGCAGAACTTGATGCAAAAGATATCCATATCACAGAGCTTGATGAGACCATCAACAACCTTAACACCAATGTTTCCAATTTGAAGGCAGAGAGCGAGCAGAAGTCTCAGACCATCAGTGGACAGGATATGCAGCTTAATACAGCCTGGTATGTGTTTGGCAACAAGAAAGAACTCAAGGAACAGCGCATCCTCGTGGATGGCAAGGTATTACAAGCCAGCTTCAACAAGAACTACTTCACCAAGATAGACATCCGAGTGGACAAGGTGATCAAGCTCTATTCCAAGTCGGCCAAACTCCTCACCATGCACCCGTCGAGCAGCTACACGCTGTCACGCGATGCCAACAATCAGTATGTGCTGAACATCACCAATCCTCAAATCTTCTGGAGCACCAGTAAGTATCTGGTGATTCTGGTGAAGTAAACAGAGACCCGGCAACGCAGATTTATCGCCGCTGTCTGAAAAATTCCACCATGAGTGCCTTGCACTCATCTTCCAACACGCCCGATGTGACTGTAGCCTTAGGATGCAGCGCGTCGGGCGCAAATCGTTTGTAGCCCCGTTTCTCCTCTCCCACTCCATAGACCATGCGCCCTATCTGTGCCCAGCCCATCGCCCCAGCACACATCACGCAAGGCTCCACGGTGACATAGAGCGTGCAGTCTGTCAAATATTTACCACCCAATTCGTTGGCTGCCGCGGTTATGGCGAGCATCTCGGCATGGGCCGTCACGTCGTTGAGCGTCTCCGTCTGGTTGTGGGCACGGGCAATGATTCGCCCCTGGCTCACAACGACAGCCCCAATAGGTATTTCCCCTTCGCTGAAGGCTTGCGCAGCTTCCTTCAGCGCCATGCGCATGAAGTGCTCGTCGGTTTCGTTTTGATTCATCCTTTTTCTTTTTATTGATGACAATGAGAAATCACTACCTTAACTTGACATCATTTTTCATGTCATAGAGATTGACATTGATGCCTATATCTTATAGGTCGTTGCGTTTCTTTACAAAACTACCATTTTGTTTTTGAAGTGTAAAAGAAAATCCGTATTTTTGCAATGTTTAACAGAATTATTATGGCAGAACACAACGACTTGGGCAGCTGGGGCGAGGATTACGCCACGGAGTATCTCACCAAGAATGGGTATATCATTCTGGAAAGAGACTGGCGCTATGGGCGCAGCAAGGTCGACGTGGATATCATCTGCAAGACTCCCGACCGCCGGACCGTGGTTTTTGCAGAGGTGAAGACCCGGGCCACCGAGGAACTCACCGACCCTGAGGATGCCGTAGACATCCGCAAGATACGCCACATCGGTCGGGCTGCTCATGAATATGTACAGATGCACGATGTTGTTGAGGAACTTCGTTTCGACATCATTGCTCTCGTTGGCCGCAAGGGTAGTTCAAATATTCAAATCAATCATATTGAAGATGCTTTCAATCCGCTCCTTATTTAAAAAGAAAAAGGTTGACGATGGCATCCGTTTCATCCATTTGGACGACACGGACAGCACCAACCGTTATTGTCTCGAAGAGTTTCAGGACGACACCACCGCCCCCCTATCCCAGTCACGCATGGTCGTAGTGACGGCCGACTATCAGTCAGCCGGAAAGGGTCAAGGCACCAACACCTGGGAGAGCGAGCGCGGGCAAAACCTGCTGTTCTCCATTCTCTGTCATCCGGTATGGGTTCCCATCATGGGTCAATTTATCATTTCAGAGTGCATCGCCCTTGCCATCAGGGACACGCTGAGCACCTATACCGATGGCTTTTCCATCAAATGGCCCAACGACATCTACTGGCACGACCGGAAAATCTGCGGCATCCTCATCGAAAACCGTCTCTCCGCCAGACACATCAAGGACTGC
The DNA here is from genome assembly GCA_016901395.1 of Prevotella sp. GTDB lineage: Bacteria > Bacteroidota > Bacteroidia > Bacteroidales > Bacteroidaceae > Prevotella. Next base: position 5,371 of record JAEAMQ010000093.1, read on the forward strand.
GTGGTAGGTGTTGGTATCGACGTGAACCAGCTGGAGTTTCACAGCGATGCTCCCAACCCGATATCGCTCCGACAGATTCTTGGTCATGAGATAGACCGCACCGAGTTGCTCAAGTCGGTGGTGACAGCCTTCGACCGTTACCTGCAGGCCGTAGAGAATGGCGACTACGCTGCCGTTGCCACAGCCTACGCGTCCTATCTCTATCGCTCTCACGGGTTCTATCCCTACCGAGACGGGCAAGGATACTTTGAAGCAGCCATCGTAGAGGTAGAAGACGACGGGCATCTCATCCTGCGCGACCGCGAGGGCCACATCCGCAGCTACGCCTTCAAGGAGGTGGAGTTTGTGCTGGAAGGGTTGGAGTAATCAGACTGGTCGGACCTGTCAGACTAATCAGACCAGTCTGACAAGTCGGAAAAATCGGACCAGTCAGACAAATCCGACCAGTCCGACCAGTCCGAGAAAACGAACCAGTCTGAGAGCAATTATCCCCCACTGCCTTTATCGGATAACATCATCAGCTTACCATATCTATTCACTAATAACTACCATGACTCATGACTGAAACTTTTTTGAGGCAGAAAGGTGGCTATCGCGATCTGCGGGCTTATCAGGCATCGGTAATCATCTACGATATCACCTTCTTCTTCACCGAGCATTTCCTGTCGCGCGGCGACCGTACTGTCGACCAGATGGTGCAGGCGGCACGCTCAGGCAAACAGAACATTGCAGAGGGCAGCGAGGCTGCCACGACCTCAGCCGGAACAGAGATCAAACTCACCAATGTGGCCAAGGCAAGTCTGGAGGAGCTGCTTATCGACTACGAAGACTATCTGCGCGTGCGGGGCCGTGCCCTCTGGACTTTGGAAAATCCACGTCTGCAGCGCATGAGGGATTATGCCCGCAGTGAGCGCATCATGGAGGAATACCCCGCCCTGCTGCCCCGCCTGACCGACGAGGAGATGGCCAACCTCTGCATCACGCTCATTCACCAGACCACCTACATGCTCCGCAAACTCATTGCCCGTCAGCAGGAAATGTTTCTGAGAGAGGGTGGCGTGCGAGAGCAAATGACCCGCGCCCGCCTGCAAAGCAGGAAGGAGCAGGAGAAGAAATAGAGAGAAGGGGGCAACAGAAGTGATCGGACCAATCGAACTCATCGGACTGGTCCGACAAGCCCGACGGGTCCGACCAGTCGGAATAGACTGATTTGTCTGTCCCTTCCAACCAATTATTTCCCCTACTCCGCCTTTATTTGGCAGAATAATTGTAAATTTGTGCTTGAAAATACTCTTATCTATCATATTATGGCAAGATTTAAAAGAATACTGTTGAAGCTCTCGGGTGAAAGTCTCATGGGCAATCAGGGCTACGGCATCGATGCCGACCGACTGAGCGACTATGCCCGCCAAATCAAGGAAATCCAGGAGATGGGCGTGCAAATTGGCATTGTCATCGGTGGTGGCAACATCTTCCGCGGACTGAGCGGAAGTCAGAAAGGCTTCGACCGTGTGAAGGGCGACCAGATGGGAATGTGCGCCACAGTCATCAATTCGCTGGCTCTCAGTTCCGCACTCGGTGCCATTGGCGTGAAAACCAAGGTGATGACCGCAATCCGCATGGAGCCTATCGGCGAGTTCTACAACAAGTGGAAAGCTATCGAGGCAATGAAACTGGGCACGGTGTGCATCTTCTCCGCTGGCACGGGCAATCCCTATTTCACCACCGACACCGGATCGTCGCTACGCGGCATTGAGATTGAGGCCGACGTGATGCTCAAGGGCACGCGCGTGGATGGCGTCTACACCGCAGACCCCGAGAAGGATCCCACTGCCACGAAGTTCACCGCCATTACCTACAAAGAGGTACTGGAGCGTGGTCTGAAGGTGATGGACCTCACCGCCATCTGCATGTGTCAGGACAACAATCTGCCCATCTACGTATTCAACATGGACATCGTGGGCAACCTGAAAAAGGTGATGGCCGGCGAGGATATCGGCACCTTGGTACACAATTAATTGTCCCGCAAGTAATCTATAAACATCCTAATCATTGGTGTTTATATTCTATATAATTCGATAAATACGCCAAATCGTGATGCGGTAACAATCAAATCGCATGACGATGGATGCTCATCGAAAAAAAATGCAGAGCATTGAAAATATGAAAGGAGGGTGTGTCAAAATACAAATCCACCTTTCTAAATCTTACAGTTTGAAACTACCTCTATAAGAAAAGTCCATTTCAAACTCATTATAGAGTAGAGAAATGAACTTTTCTTTGCTTTTATAGGAGTT
>JAEAMQ010000094.1 GCA_016901395.1 Prevotella sp.
CCTGCTCTATCTGCCGGAGCATCTCAGCAGAGATGCCACCGCCCTGGGTCTGGGCCGAAAGACTGCAGGAAAGTAAAAGAAACAAGGACAAAACTAAGGTTTTCTTCTTCATATCAAATGCCTTGAAAGGTGAGGAAATATGTAAATTATAATTTTGCAAAGATAACAATTTTATCACACTTTCCGTACCATTCTCAATTAATTATATTATCTTTGCAAGGTTATTCCAGAAGAATATCAATGAATCAGCATAAATTCGGGCTGTTAAGCCAAATCAAATACCCTGCCGACCTTAGAAAGCTCAGCATAGACCAGCTGCCGGAAGTGTGCGAGGAACTTCGTCAGAACATCATCGACGAAGTTTCGGTCAACCCCGGACATTTCGCTTCGAGTCTTGGTGTCGTGGAACTCACAGTAGCCCTGCACTATGTTTTTGACACACCGGAAGACCGCATCGTCTGGGACGTTGGTCATCAGGCCTACGGGCACAAAATACTGACGGGCCGGCGTGAACAGTTTTGCACCAACCGGAAATTCGGGGGCATCCGCCCCTTCCCCACTCCTTTTGAAAGCGAATACGACACGTTCACCTGTGGACATGCGTCGAACAGCATCTCTGCTGCGCTGGGTATGGCTGTGGCTGCGAAGAAGACCGGACACGACAACCGGCACGTGGTGGCGGTCATCGGAGACGGGTCGATGAGCGGCGGGCTGGCCTTTGAGGGTCTCAACAATGTGAGCAGCACCCCCAACGACCTACTCATCGTGCTCAATGACAACGACATGTCGATAGACCGTGCGGTGGGCGGCATGGAGCAATATCTGCTCCATCTCGACACCAACGAGACCTACAACAAGATACGTTTCAAGGCTTCGCAGTGGCTTCACGCCAAGGGTTATCTCAACGACAACCGCCGCAAGGGCATCATCCGACTGAACAACGCCATCAAGAGTGCCATCAGCCACCAGCAGAACATCTTCGAAGGCATGAACATCCGCTATTTCGGGCCTTTCGACGGACATCAAGTGAAAGAGATTGTAAGGTTGTTGCGTCAGCTGAAAGATATGCGCGGACCAAAGCTCCTGCACCTGCACACCATCAAGGGCAAGGGCTATGAGCCTGCCGAGAAAGCCGCCACCATCTGGCACGCACCGGGGAAATTTGACCCTCAGACGGGCGAACGCATCATCCCCAACACCTCCAACCAACCGCCAAAGTTCCAGGATGTCTTTGGCAAGACACTGCTGGAACTGGCCGAACAGAACCCCAAGATTGTGGGAGTGACGCCGGCCATGCCCTCGGGATGCTCCATGAACATCATGATGAAGGCGATGGGCGACCGCACGTTCGACGTAGGCATTGCCGAGGGACATGCCGTGACGTTCTCCGGCGGAATGGCCAAGGACGGACTGATACCGTTCTGCAATATCTATAGTTCGTTTGCCCAGCGTGCCTACGACAACATCATCCACGACCTGGCGATACTCAATCTGCCCGTGGTGCTGTGTCTGGACCGCGCCGGACTCGTGGGTGAGGATGGTGCCACACACCATGGCGTGTTCGACATGGCGGCCCTGCGCCCCATCCCTAACCTCACCATCGCCTCGCCGATGGACGAGCACGAGCTGCGCAGACTGATGTATACCGCCCAGCTGCCCGACAAGGGGACATTCGTGATACGTTACCCCCGTGGCAACGGCGTGCTTGTAGACTGGCGGTGTCCCTTGGAGGAGATACCCGTAGGAACAGGTCGGAAGATCAGCGACGGCGACGAACTGGCCGTCATCAGCATAGGGCCAGTGGGCTATGAAGTAGCAAAAGCCATCCAATGGGCAGGCAAGTCGGTGGCCCATTACGACCTGCGCTTCCTCAAACCCTTGGACGGCAACCTCCTCGACGAGGTGGGGCGGCGGTTCAAGAAGATTATCACCGTGGAAGACGGTGTGCGCAACGGCGGCATGGGATCGGCCGTATTGGAATGGATGGACGACCACGGCTATCACCCGCAAGTGCTGCGTCTCGGCCTGCCCGACGACCATTTTGTGGTGCATGGCTCTGTGCCCGAACTGCAACAGCTCTGTGGCATCGACGCGGAATCCATCAGAGAATCGATCGTTGATTTCATCAGTCAAGTATGAAGATAATTATTACCGGCGCTTACGCCATCGGAACCTATCTGGCCCGGCTGCTCTCCCGCAACCGGGAAGAGCTGACCATTGTCGACGATGACGAGGAGCGGCTGGCCAAAATCGGCTCAGACTATGACCTGCTCACGCTGCACGGATCGCCGTCGAGTGTCAAGACGCTGAAGGAAGCCGGTGCGGCAGATGCCGACCTTTTTATCGCCGTGACTCCCAACGAGAACGAGAACATCAACAGTTGCATCATCGCTCATGCCCTACATGCGAAGAAGACGGTGGCGCAGGTGAACGATGCCGAATATCTGGAATGCAATGTTCACAAGATGTATCAGGAGCTGGGTGTCGACGAACTCATCTATCCCGAGACGCTTGCGGCACGCGACATCAACAACGGTTTGAAGATGTCGTGGGTGCGTCAGCGCTGGGACGTGCACGACGGGGCATTGGTCATGCTGGGCATCAAGCTGCGTGAGTCGTGCGAAATCCTCAACCAACCCCTGCGAGACCTGTGTGGTCCCGACGACCCTTACCACGTGGTGGCCATCAAACGAGGCGACGAGACGATCATTCCCGGTGGTAACGATGTGCTGGAATGCTTCGACTTGGCCTATTTCATGACCACCAGGCAGTACATCCCCTATATCCGGAAGATTGTGGGAAAGGAAAATTATGTGGAGGTGAAAAATGTGATGGTGATGGGAGGTGGTGTCACGGCGGTGAAGGCTTTGCAGACCATGCCTAAGTATATGAATGCAAAGGTGTTTGAGATTGACCCGGTCAGGTGTGAAGAACTGAACCAACTGCTCAACGACAACACGCTGGTTATCCACGGAGATGCCCGTGACATCTCTCTCCTTACGGACGAAGGCATCAAGAATACACAGGCTTTCGTGGCCCTTTCAGGCAATGCGGAGGCCAACATTCTGGCTTGTCTCACGGCCAAACGGATGGGAGTGCGCAAGACGGTGGCTATGGTGGAAAACATCGATTACGTGAATATGGCGGAGAGTCTGGATATCGGAACCATCATCAACAAGAAGGCCATTGCCGCAAGCAGCATTTATCAGCTCATGCTGGATGCCGATGTTATGAATGTCACTTTCCTCATGTCGGCCAACGCAGACGTAGCGGAGTTTATCCCGAAAGAGGGGTCGAAGGTGACTCTCAGACCCGTAAAAGACCTCGGGCTGCCACAGGGAATGACCATTGGCGGACTTGTCAGAGACAACGTCGGCATGCTGGTTTCCGGCAACACACAGATTCAAGCCGGCGACTCCGTGGTGGTTTTCTGCCACAACGTGAACATGAAGAAACTCGAAAAGCTATTTAATTAAGTGGATTTGTGATTAACTTCAGAATCATATATAAGATTCTTGGAGCGCTGCTTTATATAGAAGCGTCCATGATGGTCTGGTGTTTGCTGATGGCATTATACTTCGGCGAAGACGACACCCTGCCTTTCGCCATCTCCATTGTCGTTACCATTCTGGCCGGAATAGGTCTACGGTATGTCGGTCGGAAGGCTGACAACATCCTCTCCCGCCGCGACTCCTTTCTGGTAGTGACCTTGGTTTGGGTCGTCTTCTCGGCCTTTGGCACCATGCCTTTCCTTCTCGGCGGCTATCTTCACAGCTTCACAGATGCGTTCTTCGAGACGATGTCGGGCTTTACCACAACCGGAGCAACCATCATAGACAACGTGGAAGCGCTGCCCCACGGCATACTTTTCTGGCGATCAATGACCCAGTGGATCGGTGGATTGGGCATCGTTTTCTTCACCGTCGCCTTGCTCCCGTCGCTCGTCGGGGGCAGTACGAAGGTGTTCGCAGCCGAATCCACCGGCCCCATCAAGACCAAACTACACCCCAAACTTTCTATGGGCGCAAGATGGATATGGATTGTCTATCTGGTCATCACGTTCTCGTGCATGTCCTGTTACATGATATTCGGCATGAATTGGTTTGAGGCCATCAACTATTCCATGACCACTTCGGCCACCGGAGGGTTTGCCGTGAACAACTCCAGCACCCTTTCTTTCCAGTCTCCGGCACTCGATTACACCACCACTTTCTTCTGTTTCATCTCCGGAGTAAACTTCACCCTCTTGTATTTCACAGTGGCAAAACTGAAATTCAAGGAGCTATGGAAGGATTCTGAGTTTCAGTTCTACTGCCTGTTGGTACTGATTTTTACGGTGTTTATTATGGCAGAACTGGTTGTTCGCAACCATTATGATCTGGAACATGCCTTCCGTTCCTCCATCTTTCAGGTGGTTTCGTTCATCACTACGACCGGACTCTTCAACGATGACGCTGCCAAATGGCCTCATGTCACATGGGTAGTGTTGTCTATTTGCATGTTTATCGGAGCCTGTTCGGGCAGCACCAGTGGTGGATTGAAGTGTATGCGTGGCGTGATGCTGACCAAAGTGATGAAAAATGAGATACACCAGCGTCTTCATCCCAATGCCGTACTTCCCCTGAAAATCAATGGAAACAACATCCCTATCAACCAGCGTGTATCGCTGTTGGCCTTCTTCACCACCTACCTTCTGCTGTTGCTGATCATCGCTTTCATTATGATTGCGGTGGGAATCGACAATACCAACGCCATCACCATTTGCCTCAGCTCACTCGGAAACGTTGGGCCGACACTTGGTTTGGAAATTGGACCGACCATGTCGTGGTCCATTCTGCCTGATGTAGCCAAATGGCTGTGCTCGTTTATGATGCTTGTCGGCCGTCTGGAAATATTCACGGTGCTGGTTATTCTCACCCCATCCTTCTGGACAAAAATTTAGAATTTCAACGCCTATAAATAATAATCTCCCCAGCAATATATAATAATCTCGCCAGCAATATATAATAATCTCGCCAGCAATATATCATATTTTCGACACCTATATATAATAAGGTGTATAAAAGAAGCGTCCCGTCCACTCCTCATGGAGCCGACGGGACACTTTCGTTTGATGTCTGTATGGATGGCTTTTAGGCCATTTTCTCCTTGATGGCATTCATAATCAGGCCCTCAAGTTCCTCGCAAAGTTCGGGGTTGTCGCTCAGAAGCGTCATCGTTGCATCACGGCCCTGTGCCAGTTTCGAACCGTTATAGCTGAACCAGCTGCCGCTCTTCTGCACGATATCATACTCCACGCCCAGGTCGAGAATCTCTCCCACCTTGTTGATTCCGGCTCCGAAGGTGATGTCAAACTCCGTTTTGCGGAAAGGAGGAGCCACTTTGTTCTTCACCACTTTTACACGAACGTGGTTTCCCGTCACGTTATCGCCGTCCTTCAGACTGGACACACGACGGATATCCACACGCACACTGGCGTAGAATTTCAATGCGTTACCACCGGTAGTGGTCTCGGGATTGCCAAACATCACGCCGATTTTCTCGCGCAACTGGTTGATGAAGATGCAGCAAGTGTTGGTCTTGGCAATCGTCGCGGTGAGCTTGCGCAGGGCCTGACTCATCAGGCGAGCCTGCAGACCCACTACGGAATCGCCCATCTCGCCTTCGATTTCTTTCTTTGGTGTCAATGCCGCCACGGAGTCTACCACGAGGATATCCACCGCCGAACTGCTGATCAGCTGGTCTGCTATCTGCAGAGCCTGCTCACCGTTGTCGGGTTGTGAGATCCAGAGGTTGTCCACATCCACGCCCAGTTTCTGTGCATAGAAACGGTCGAATGCATGCTCTGCGTCGATGAATGCAGCGATGCCGCCCCGCTTCTGGGCCTCAGCGATGGCATGGATGGCCAGCGTGGTCTTACCTGAAGACTCCGGACCATAAATCTCGATGATTCTTCCGCGGGGATAACCGCCCACGCCGAGGGCTACGTCGAGACCTATCGAGCCTGTGGGGATGACCTCCACCTGCTCAACATTCTCATCGCCCATGCGCATAATAGAACCTTTTCCAAAGTCCTTTTCTATCTTGGACATGGCAGCCTGCAATGCCTTGAGCTTTGCATCCTTCTCTGCCTTCTGCTGGGCTGCTTTGTCTGCAGCCAGTGATTCTTCTGATTTTGCCATATAATATTGAAATAAAAGCCTCCCTAAGCCCCTCCAAAGGAGGGGATGTCAGATTACCATGTTGATAAGGTGACAGCGGGAAGATGGTTTAATTGATACTTTTCAGGGCATCTCCAATCCCTCAGAATGTTGGGGAATGACGCTTTAGAGTTCGAGGTCTTTGTCAAATTCCTCGTGCCAAGGCAGTCCTTGCTCGTTGAGCACCTGCAGGAATGGATCTGGGTCGAAGTCTTCCACGTTCCACACTCCCGGCTTCTTCCACAGTCCTTTGAAGAACATCATCGCACCCGCCATAGCCGGCACGCCGGTGGTATAGCTCACGCCCTGCATGCCAGTCTCGTTGTATGCGTCTTGGTGTTTGCAGTTGTTGTATATATAATAGGTGCGTTCCTTGCCGTCCTTGATACCGCGGATACGGCATCCGATGCTCGTCTCGCCGTCGTAGTTCTCACCCAAATCCTGCGGATTGGGCAGCACGGCCTTGAGGAACTGCAGCGGCACGATGTTCACTTTCACCGTCTTGCCCGACCCATCGGCCAGCGGAGCCTCAAACTCCACGTTGTCAATGCGCGACATGCCGAGGTTCTGGATGCAGTCGAGATAGGTGAGATACTGCTGTCCGAAGGTCATCCAGAAGCGTGCGCGCTTGATGGTGGGATAGTTTTTCACCAGACTCTCCAGTTCCTCATGGTGCATGAGGTAGCTGTCACGCGGCCCCACGTTGGGATAAGTGATATCCTGATGCACGGCCAGCGGTTCTGTTTCTATCCACTCGCCGTTCTCATAGTAGAGACCTTTCTGAGTGATTTCTCGGATATTGATTTCCGGATTGAAGTTGGTGGCGAATGCCTTGTGGTGGTTTCCGGCGTTGCAATCCACGATGTCGAGATAGTGTATCTCATCAAAATGGTGCTTGGCGGCATAGGCGGTATAAGCCTGCGACACGCCCGGGTCAAAGCCACAGCCGAGGATGGCGGTCAGTCCGGCATCCTCAAAACGCTGCTTATAGGCCCACTGCCAACTGTATTCGAAATGCGCCTCGTCCTTAGGCTCATAGTTGGCTGTATCAAGGTAGTTGCATCCACAGGCCAGACACGCCTCCATGATGGTCAGATCCTGATAGGGCAAGGCCAGATTGACCACCAGTTCCGGCTGATAGCTGGAGAACAGTTCCTTGAGTTGCTCCACGTCGTCGGCATCCACCTCGGCCGTTTTGATATCCATGTTATAGCCTTTGGCATGGATGGCGTCTACCAGTCGGTCACATTTCTCCTTGTGGTGGCTGGCAATCATAAACTCCGAGAACACGCCCTGGTTCTGCACTATCTTGAAGGCGCACACGGTTGCCACGCCTCCGGCTCCAATCATTAGAAGCCTCCCCCGGCCCCTCCGAAGGAGGGGTTCCCCAGCAGCCGTTGCATTTGTAGCTGCGTTAGCATTCTGCAAATCGTTCATAGTCGTCTTTATTTGATGTATAACTTGTTCTATATTGTTTAACACGTCTTCGTTTTGGACACGCATTACATGAAAACCCTTGGATTCAAGAAAATTGGTTCTCAGTTGATCGTGCTCCATTTGTGGGGTCTCCTGATGAATGCTCCCATCCACTTCGACAATCAATCTGAGGGGCAGACAGATAAAATCAGCGATATATTCATATACGGGAAACTGTCGTCTAAATCTCAATCCGAGTTGCTTGCCACGCAGATAGTTCCACAACATCGACTCCGCATCGGTGGGAAACATACGCATTCGCTTGGCGCTTTCCTTTAGATTGCCATAATAAAAGGGGTCTGCCTTATAGTAACCGAATTGTTTCTTTACCATATTACATAGTTTGATTTCTCATAGTACAATAGCATCCCACCTTGCCAATTCCCATCCCCCAAGGTAATCTGGCATCCCCTCCTTCGGAGGGGCCTGGGGAGGCTACTTGATTTCCTCCCCCCTTATCCCCAGCGCGCTCACGAGCGAGTAGCCGAGGATTTCCTGACGGAAGTTGCCGCCCTCCATAGGCTGCATGGCAAAGACCGTGATGCGCCTGTCGTCGGGGGCATCGCGGAGCACACGGCGCACCTCTCCGTAGATGTCGCCCTGCTCGCCATTGGGGATGATCATGAGGCGACGCACCTCCTGATGCTCGCAAACCGTGCGGATGGCATCGAGCAGATAGTCGTCCTTATCCACCACCTCGCCCACAGCATAGGCGTTGATGAGAAACTCGCCAAGGTGTTCATCCCTGAAAGCCTGGGCGTTCAGCTCCGTGTCATAGACCGACGGGGCGAAGTTGTCCAGCCGTTTCTTTCCGGCCTCATGCACCAGCACCACCTGCGTCTCATGCTCCTTCCCGTCCTCACGCAGCCCGCCGTCAAGGGCGATGTTCACCACCCACTGGCTCAGGTCGGCCTTGGGGATGGCGCGGCCCAACATCCGTTCAAACTGAACACTCAACTGAAACGCCACATAGTCGATGTAATCGGCATCGGCAATGATGACGTTTTCGCTCATTTTCACGTTGCTTGTGTCTTGCAAATTCATATTGCAAAGATAACTTTTTTATTTGGTTTTTGCAAAGGAAAGATAAAAAATCAGATGCTCCTAATCAAGAACTCCGCCCGCAACTCATGCGGGCGGAGCAAAGGACTGTCGGCCATCGTCCAACCGATCAATACAGACCCAGAACGCTGTGATATACAAACGACAGGGCATAGGCCACTATCGTGCTCACCACCACCGACACCATGCCAGGCATCATGAAGCTATGGTTGAGCAGATACTTGCCGATGACCGTCGTGCCGGTGCGGTCGAAGTTCACCGTGGCGATATCCGACGGATAGTTGGGGATGAAGAAATAGCCATAGACGCTGGGTAGCACGCCGAGCAATATCCATCCGTCGATCTTCAGGGTGTAGGCCAGTGGCAGCATGGCAACCACCACTGCACCTTGCGAATTGATAAGCACCGAGACGAGGAAGAACGCGATGGCAATGGTCCAGGGATAGGAGGCCACCATGTCGCCCAGCATGGCCTGCATCTCGTTCATATAATTACTGAAATAGGTGTCGGCCAACCAAGCGATGCCATAGATAGCCACCACAGCCACCATGCCACTCTGCCACACGGCACCGCCCACGGCTTTCTTGGGCTTGGCCTTGCTCACGATGATCATCAGAGCGGCTGCAGAGATCATGATGATTTGAATCACGAGGTTCATTTTCAGGTGTTTGCTCACCTGTTCGGTCACGCCGGCCACCACCACGCCGGCCTTGGCCAACTGCTTGGCGGTCTCAGTCACACCGCCGGGAAGCGTGATGCTATCGGGGCCTCCGTCTACGGCCTGCACCTCGGGATAGCTGGGCAAGATGCCCTGCATCACGGCGAAGAGCACAATGACTACTAATGCGCCGAAGAAGATGTAGACGGCGCGCTTGGCGTTGGGGTCAATCTTCTTGTCGAGAGTGGTCACAGTGTCACCATAGATATAGGCGCGGGCCTCGGGATTTTGTATGCGGGCCTGGAATTTGGGG
>JAEAMQ010000095.1 GCA_016901395.1 Prevotella sp.
TGCCGTCTTCTGTTTTATTGACAAAAACGTTGAATTGTCGTTCTAAAAGGAATTTTGCCAAGTGTTAAAAAATAGACCAAATATTTTGACTTTCCACCTATAAAAAATATAGGCAGATGTCCTTTTCTTTTCCTTGTTTTGTCGCACTAAGTCGCTGTAAATCCTAAGGGAAACGCGCCATTCCTGCACGGCCGTCACGACTCCGCCGCATGATAGGACGACCGCACCAGCGGGCCACTCTCCACATGGCGGAAGCCCTTGGCCAAGGCGATGCGCTTGTATTCGGCAAACTGCTCGGGCGTGATGTAGGCCGCCACAGGCAGATGGGCCGCCGTGGGTTGCCCCATAGTCGGGCAGGTCGTCGCGGTCTACCGACGTGATGACGGCGTAGCGCAGTCCCAATGCCTTCACTGTCTCGGCCACATGGCGTGCTCGGTCTGCGCCTCTCTGACACCACACCTATCTTCCTGGAGAGTGGTCTGTACTACACAGAGAAAGGTGGCAAGGGTACCGATACGGGTGTTGATCCTGAGAAGATCAACGCTACCACCCGCCTGAACTACCTCAAAATTCCCTTGCTCGTGAAGCATGGCTTCAAGGCTACCGAAGATACCGCCCTGCTGCCGTTCTTCGGTCCTTATTTCAGCACGGCTATCGGTGGCAAGACCAACAAGCACAGCGCATTCAATAAGGAATATTTCAAGCACTTCGACACGGGTTTCAAGCTCGGTTGTGGTATGGAATATAGCATGCTTTATCTGGAGATGGGCTATCAGTTTGGTCTGTCCAACATCTCGAAAAACGAGGATTGCTCTGCCCACAACGGCGCTTTCTTCGCCAATTTCGGCGTGAACTTCTAAACCAGCGCAATGGTTTACCCTTGGCCCAGTGCTTTTCTGGCGCGGGCCTCAGGGCGTAACAGCATACGAAACCCCCGATAGTTTTGAGAAGACTATCGGGGGTTGTTGTGTTTACAGGGGTGGGGTGGGTGTCTGATGACGGCCTATTTGTTCTGTGAATTAGCCATTTCGATGTCGACCACCGTGACTTTCGGGTGGCGATAATGACGCTCGGGATTCACCTCGTGGGAAAAGACGGGGTGGGCAGAGGGCAGGAGTTGGATGGCCTTACGCGGGCAGTTGTGGATACATGCCATGCAATAGTCGCATTGTCCGAAGTTGACCGACGTGGGCCCTCCAAGGTGCCAGCATCCGCGAGGGCACACCATCGTACAGATACCGCATAGGATGCAGTCGTCGTTGCTGGCATAGCGTTGTTCCGATTTCTGTATCACGCCGTCGTCATCGTTGAGTCCGACGGTGGCCATAAGCTCCTGATGACGCTGCCGTTCCTCGTCGGTGGTGGGCAGGATATAGTGTTTTCGGGCAGCGAGGTCGGCCTCGACAGTCTCCAACGACTGTTGGGTGGGCTTTTCTTGTTGCAGTTCTTGCTCAATGTCGACGATGTTGATCCAGTTGTTCACCATCGGGATGGCTTGAATATAGTGCATCGGGTATCCGGCCTCGCGGCTCATGCGGTCCCACGCCTCGGCCACAGATCCTTTGTCGTTGCCATAGGTCACGACGGTGAAAAAGTAGTCGGCCTTGAGCCTGGCAGTCGCGATGAACTCACGCACCCGGTTGGGCGGCAGATGCATGAGACAGGGAAAGACGAAGCCTATCTCATCGGCTTCGAAGTCAAGTTGCTTGCGTTTGAGCATCTTGGGCATGCTCAGGACCTCGCCGTCGGTGCCGGCCAGGGTTTGGGCGATATACAAGCTGTTGCCCGTAGCGGTAAAATAAAAGACGATTCTTTTCTTCATGTGCTGATAGTTGCGATGAAATCGATGCTTTTGGGCTATGGTATGGTCTCGTGAAAGATTTCTATTTCACGATGACTCGTTGCCCGTTGACGATATAAATGCCCGGTTGTCGCATGTTTTCCACGATTTTACCGGTCAAATCGTAGATTTTGGAGGATATGTCAGGACGTGCCATCGGCGTGCGGATGGCATCGGTGGAGGACAGCGGTCGGTAGGTGATCTGGAAGTCGTCGAAGCACGCCCAACTGTCGTTGGCATGCGTGAGTGTCACGAGTCCTATCTTCAGCATACCCGTTTCGGAGAGTGTCGTGGTCACTTCATTGCGATAGGCGTTGGCGACAAAAGCCTGAGAAGCTGTCTGCATGCTATTGGCGAAACCGTTTTTCACGTCAATTGTTCCATAGTTTGCGGCATTGGGAAAGGTGTAGGAGTACAGCGAGGCAATGGCCGTGCTGTCTCCGTTGGCATAAAATCGGGCGGGAATGACCTCTGTACCGGCCTGGAAAGCCGCGCCACCGTCGTTGACTCCCGTGCGGTAGAGGGCTTTCACACTCACGGTGTAGACTCCCGGCTTCATGCCGTAGAGCGTTTGCGAGATGTTGAAATTGCGGTTCCAGCACTCCCCTACGCCATATTTGTAGGTGGGAGCACCCGTCCATCCTGTGGTCAGGGAGAAGTCGGGGTTGACCAAGAGAAGTGTCATGTCGAGGACTTCACCATCCTTCGGTCGGCTGCCGGGGGCTTTGAGATAGGTCTTCAGGGCCGCTTTCAAGTCGGAAAGCACTGTGTTGACCTGCGCAGCGGATGTCGCTGCGTCGTAGATCTGCTGGTCGGCATCGGCCTTCGACGACAAAATACTTAATTCTTCAGTATCATCGCTCACGGCGATATTGCTGCGCACGTTCTGCATCCACTTCTCCATCTCAGCGCAACTCGTGGTCATCGCCTGTGCCACGGAGAGCAATGTTTGCAGGCTGTCAATCCTCGTCTGATATCCATTTTCGTCCATTCCATCGGGGATTGGACTCTGAAGTTGAGCGGAAATCAGCTGTCTAACGGCGGGAGTGAGGGGTTGTTCGACGATGTTCCCCAACTGACTGCGGAGCGAGGACAACTGTTTCTCATAGACATCCATGCTCCCCACCTTTACCACCTGTAGGCAATCGATGTTCGGCAACCAGTTGCCCGCATCCGTATAAATCCTTACCACGTTGTCGCCGGGCTGCAGTGTGGTGTTGAAAGTCACCGTCTTGATGGCGCTCCAGCCTCCGGAGTTGAGATCTTGCGACAATACTTGTTGACCGTTGACGGTGACAATGGTCTTGCGATTCTCCCCACTGATATAGGATAACGACAGCTGATAGTCGCCACCCTCACGACTATAGACATGCTTCCACAGCAGGTCGTTGTCGGCGCGGTTGCCCAACCATCCCACGATTTTGCCACCACTGGCCGACGAGAGGTCGTCGTAGGTACCCGAAATGTAGCTTTGGTTGTTGAGAAGTTCCTGATAACGACTGAGGTAAGCGGTCTCAGCCTCATAAAGATTGCGCTCGTATCGCTTCTCGGCCACGAGTCGATAGATGCGCGTGCTGTGTGCCGGCACCGTCACATTCATGCTTCCCTGCATCGTGCTGAGGTCGAGATGGTCGTATAAATCGCGCACCGCCACGTTGCCACCGAGGTCCACATCACCAAAATTCAAAGTCATGCGGACCTCCGCATCGGTCGGATTGTAGAGGGCTACGGCACGTGTCGTGCCATTGAGCACGCCCAGATCCTTGGTCAAAACATAGGTATCTCCCTGACGGGCAGCCACGTATGCCTGCAGCGCGAGGCTGTCCTGATTGAGCGCAATCAGTTCGTCGTTCTGCATCAATGAGCGTGCGGCGTCGCTCGTCTTGGTCATGTCGCAGCCGATAAGCAACGGACTGCTCATCATACACCACATGCCAAAGTGGGTCTTGTCTTCCTCGGCACTGAGTCCGCGACCCACTTCGAGCATATCCATGTCATTGAAATGTCCGCCGTAACAATAGGCCGAGAGATACAGATTTTGTCCGATAATGTCTTTTACAGAGTTCCAGCTGGCATTAATGTCTTGCGAAATGCGCCACGACGAGGCTATATCGTGCACCCAATTGCCCGGATAATCCCACCGGCAAACGTTGTAGGCGATGTCCTTTTTCTTACAGTTTGCGATGGCATTGGCTATCGCCGTATATCGCTCCTGTGGGTCGAGGTCGAGCTGGTTGGTGTTTTGCCAAGACGTTCCGCCACAAAAATCCACCTTGATGAAGTCGAAATCGAGCGAGTCGAAATACAGCGTTGCGTCGCGTTGGTCATATTCATACATGCCCACATCAACGCTCAACTTGTCGCCTCCGTAGAAGTTGGCACAGGTGTTACGGCCCGCATCGCTGTAGATTCCAGCCTTCAGGCCCTTGCTATGGATGTAATCCACGACCGTGCGCAACCCATTTGGGAATCGTGTGGGATGGATGAGCAGCTGGCCGGTGGTGTAATCGCGGCCACCTTGAAACCCATCGTCGATGTTGATATACCGGTATCCGGCCTTCTGATAGCCAAAATCGACCATTGCATCGGCCTGTGTCTCGATGGTTTTCTCACTGATTTGGCTGGCGTAAGTGTTCCAGGAGCTCCATCCCATGACCGGCGTGTGCTGGGCAAAAGACTGCAGAGGAAGGAGCGTCAGGACGAGAAGAAACAAAGATTTCATGAGAATTGTGTTGGTTTTGAGGTAGGATGATGCAAAGAAGACGGCGGGACATGGTGGGGAAAGCGTTATTTTCAATGCCCCACATGTCCCGCGTCGTGAAAAGATAACGTCGGCTATTTCACCCGAACACGGCCGTCACGGATGAAGACACCACGCTCTGGCTCGTTGCTCAAGGCCATTCCCTGTAGGTTATAAATACCCAATGGTCCTTGCTGGGGAACCGCGTTTTTGTCCGATTTCATCGAGACAATGCCGGTAGTAGTGCTGATGGTCACCGCCTGCGCTTTGCTTCCGAGTTGCTGAGACGTACCGCTGTAGTTGGCTTCCACGGTGTGTTCGCCTGCGGAAAGGCCCTTGGCGTGGTAGGTTACGGGCTGACCGTCATACTTAACGCTGCCCGCGGGCTTGCCGTCGATAACGAATTGCACATAACTTTGGGCATCAAACTCACCGCTGACCGTAGCAGTAATGTCCACGGCGGAGTTGTCATCGGCCAGAGATTGGGTCGTCAGCGCGATGCTGCTGCCATCCGTTCGCTCCGGCGTGAGGCGGTAGAGCTTGGCCCCATGACTGGGTATCGCGGCATGGATGCTACCCACTACCGTGTCGAGCGTGTCCTTGGCCCAGCAGTCATAGACCGCCACGGGCTGGTCGACACGGTATCCCAGCTTTGTCAGGTCCACGTCGTAACCATTCTGTTTGTCCACTTCGAAGGCAAATTCCATCGTCGTTCCCGTGGTGGTGCTGGGGTTATCGGTGTCGCAACTGGAGTCATAGCCACAGAGCGCACGGAACTTTACATAGTTGTGTCCGGCCGGAAGTTTGTAGACCAACGTACATTTCGCGTTCATGCCGAGACCGGTAGCGTAGGTCTGTCCGTTCACTTTGAGCGGTCCGCCCTCCACATTCTGGTTCACATGGAGTGTTCCCCAGTCGCTGCTATAGCTCGAATAGGCCAGCTTAGTGAGCGAAGTCTCATTGCCGTTGGCGTCGATGAGCACCGGATTGACAAGGTCCGCGCGGTCATAGGCAAAGCTGCCGTCGTAGCTGTCGACCGTAATCTTCAGTTCGTTGGCATCGGTCACGTCGGTCTCCATCGTGCACGACTTCAGTCCGTTGCGACTGATGAGACCCGAATGTGCGGGGCGTGGATTCTGGTTGAAGACCATAAAGCAGATGCTTGTGGTCGACCCCGACTGCCCGATACCGCTGTCGTCGGCCGCGGCCATCGCCTTGAAGCTCACCACATCGAGCGTATCGGGAATGGTAAAGAGCATCATCGCGTTGGCATCGGCGGAGAAACCGCGGTCGTAGGTCACACCCATCACGGTCATTTTACCGCTGTTGGCCACATTCTTGTTTTCATAGATACGGTTGAAATAAGACTTCGTGTAGGTCGAAGTCATATATTCTCCGGTGAGCGGCACTTCCGTTCCGTCACGCAAAACGAGCGTCGGATTGATCCAGTCGCCGTGGTCATAGTTGAAGTTATCGCCTCCGTCGTCGATCACCAGCGCCATCGTCTTACTGCCTTCAGGCCACGGAATGTCCACGTTCACGGCGTGCCCGTCGGTGGTATAGGCCACCGTCTCACTCTTGTAAAGTGCTAAATTGTCGTAGACCCAGCGCGTATCGTCGTCCTGAAACATCGCCAGATAGCGTGTCCCGTCGCTCGGATCGACGCTCGTCCACACGATTTCGCCACTGCCGGTGTTGGTCACTTGATGCGCGTCGACACCGTAGGCGTTCATGTTGAGCATGTCTCGGTTGGTCAGAAGCGACAGCGTGAACGCGTCGTTGCGGGTCATCTCGCCACCGAAAAACAGCGGCGAATGGCACACGCCCCATAGCGTCATCATCGTGGTCTGTTCGTCATGGGTGAGGTTGGTCCATCGTCCGGCATCGCTGTTGCAGTATCCGGCATCGCCGATGGTCATCGCAATCTGACCCAAGGGCAGCATGTCGCAGTCGGCATAGTTGCCCGGGCGTGTCACCTTCTCCCACGCATGGGCCTCGTTGAACACCGCCTTCACGTTGCTCCAGTTGTCCCACAGGTCATCCATCATGCGCCATTGGTTGGCCAGCGACAGGCAGTTGTCGGCATATTGCAGCTGAGTTTTGCCCGGACTCAGCGAGAGCACGATGGGCCGTCCGCACTGGTCGATGGCCTTGCGGAGCATCGTTATCTCATCGGTGTAATACGGACGGCTGATGTCGTCCACCTTGATGAAGTCCACGCCCCAGTCGGCATAGAGCTGGATAATGCTGTTGTAATAGAGCTGTCCCTCTGCCGTGTTGCGCACCAAAGCATTGTCTGCCAGCCACGTGCAGGGTGAAGTGGTGCCGTTGTAGACCTTCGCCCAAGCGGCTTTCTGCAGTTCCGGCGTGCTGTTGTCGGCCCCGAGCAACTTGTATTTGCCCGGATTTTTAGCCACCTCGGTAGGTACTCCGCGCATGATATGGATGCCAAACTTCATGCCCAAGGCATGGATGGAGTCGGCCAACGCCTTAAATCCCTCGTTCACCCCGTCTTTCATCGCGCTGGGAAAACGTGTGGGTGAGGGCAGATAACGCCCGTATTCATCGAGCACATAGCCCTGCGTGCCCTTCTGGTTGTACCATCCGCCACCCAGCGAGGGGTGGTCGCAGTACCAACGAATGTCTACTACGACATACTCCCAGCCGTAGTCCAAGAGGTTGTCGTGCTGATAACGTGCGTTTTGCATCACTTGTTTCTCCGTCACCGAACTGTAATAGCAGTCCCAGGAGTTCCATCCTCGGGGAGGTGTCGGTGCCCATGTGCGAAAGGTGGCTTCCGTACCGTCTTGTGCTGAAGCCGGCATAGGCGACGAGAGTGCACAGAGTGCGAGTCCTAATAAGACTTTGTGTTTAAAGGTTTGCATTGTGAGATTGTAATTAACAGTGTTGATAGAACACCGCTAAATTACTTATTTTTTCTTGAATATGGTGTATGATTACCCATTTTTTTTGTTTCTCCTGATACAAATCCATATTCAGCTTCCTGCATTTTCCTCCCTATCATGTTGCACCTGTCGTTGGGATTTTGCAGATGATGTTTCTTTTCTACGTGTCAATTATTGTTAAATCCTTCGCTATTTCCAACCTTTTATATACTTTTGCACGCGATTATCTAAGGAAGGTTGGCAGAGTGACCGAATGCGCTGGACTCGAAATCCGGTATACCCTTTTTGGGTATCGGGGGTTTGAATCCCTCACCTTCCGCTTGTTTTCCGTAGCCCTTCTGTCGTCCGATGAAGAGATTTTTCTACATTTTATCACTGATTTTCACGCTGACCATCGTCTCCCACACGGAGATATTGGCCCGCAAAACCGTATCCAGTGGTGTCGTAGACCTTTCCGGCTGTCCCCGTGACGCCTCCCATCGCAGGGATGCTCTCTATGAGGTTCGGGGCACGGAGAACAGCCATGAGGCTGTGTTGGACAACACACAAGACTCCTTTCGCACCACCAATACGCGTCCGGTGCGTCTCCTCCCCGCCTTTCAGGCCCCTGCGGGAGAGACCGTGGCAGGCACTTCGTTCTGCCTTTATCCCCTATTTTCCTCTTATTACCCATCGGTGCATGCCCGCCCGACATCACCGATTCGCCCCTATGCTTCAGTCTGCTACTATGTCTATTTGCTGAGGCACATCATCTGTTAGCAGTACATCTTGTTTGAACATTGTTTTAGGATGATTTCGATCAATCATCCGCGGGCCGTTGTGCCCTTCCCTTTTTTATTCAAATTTTAGATGTACTATTATTATGGCAAATATCAATAAACTGGAGATGGTGAAGACCCTCTCGTCCAATGGTCAGCTGACCGTCAAAAAAGGCTTCCTCGGCTTGGGAGGTAAAGCTGTTATGAACAATACCGGCAACACCATGAGTGCTGTCGTCAAGGAATATGTTCCTGCAGAAGGTGAGAAACTTCTTCGTATCATCAACCTCGCTCCACAGGCTATCATCGAAGCCCTGACAAATGAGAAACCGCAGGAAACCGGTCTGGGTAACGTGCGCTTGGAGGCTTTGGTCTCCGAAGATGGCACTCAGATGTTGGTGCAGATGTTTCGTTTTGTGGATTTCCGCAACAAGCCTATCTCGGACCTCAAGACCTTTGTGGGTACCGATGCCGCTGCGATTGCGCGGTTGATCTAAGACTTTTCTCCAGCATCATCACTACCCCGGCCCGCAACGGTCGGGGTATTTTTTGTGGTTGCCATGCTGGGAATTTTAGGACATAACTACATAATCTATTGGCATAACAGCATATTTTTAGGGAGTGATATGTTGTTTTTTTTTAAACAAAAGGACAAAATATCTTTTCAAAATGACATAGTTTATTATTGTGAGACTATGACAAAAGAAACGCCAGCGTTTCAAAAGGACATACAGAAATGTCTCTTGGCTGTTGTTAGGACGATGGACTACACATGGACTTGATATGGAATAGACAACAGGCATTCACCCTATTGCCTTTTCACCACGGATGCCATGGATGGCACAGATATTTGGAAGGGCCTGCACCACTGATTTCACTCTAAGCCGTGATACGGCGACGGAGGCCACAGATATCGTGTGTTCCATGCGGAAAAGGAAAGGGTGGTGACAGGACGGATGGATGGTTTAGGAACGTCCTCTTGGCTTGCTGTTGCTCATTATTGTTTTTCATTGTTTACATCTGTGGTTCATAATGGTGGCAGAGATTTTCTCGGATGGCCTTGCGGAGCAAGGGTAACGATATTCTGCGATGAGCAGTTCTCACCGCGACAGCCTTAGAAAAAGAAAGATATTCTCACGATATTCTGAGATGCCGCGCAGCGGCGCAGAGGAAATCTTACCCCTATTCCCACCACCCTTCAAGTGGGAGAAAACTGCCATATAGCGTTAAATCCCCCGCTAACTCTCCTGGAAGATTTGCTCTGTTTAGTGTTTCATTTGTTGATTTTATTCATGGTTTATTATAGATTTCACCCGATTGGGAGAGGGATCGGAAAGGGGGGAACCGATGGTGAAATAGTGGTTTTGATGCCCCGATATTGGCATTTTCCTATGGTCAAGAGGGATTTTGAGGTGTTTTTGGCTCTTTTTTAGAGATAATTCGGCCGTTTTCGTATGATGATTAGTACCTAATCGAGTCACGATTAGGTACTAATCGCAACACGATTAGTATGGAATCGCAAAACCGTTTTTGTCAAATAAATACAAGGCCTTGATTTACAGGTGATTAAAAATTGGTATTTTTGGACGAAAATCGCGGCCTCATGTCTGACGATTTAGAATATTTGAGATTGAGAAAGGCAATCTTCAATTATTTTCATCATTATATTTTTCTGGAAAAACAGATGTCAGAGGAGTTACCCGATGAGTCGTTTGATGTCGTCGAGATTGTTGGCCACCTTGATGAAATCGGTCCACTGCCCACGAATAAATCCCCGTTGCTGCAGGTCGTCGAGCAAGGCGATGGTCGAAGCCCAGAAACCTTTCATGTTGTAGAGTATCATCATTTTGCCATGATAGCCGATGGTGTGCGACGCCGTGACAGTAAAAATCTCGTCGAGCGTACCTATTCCTCCGGGCAGCGCAATGAACACATCGCCCTGAGCCATGATGAGTTGTTTGCGGTCGGTGAGGTCGCTACAGGCCACAAAGACATCGACATACTCCGACGTGCCACCCCGCTTCTCCACAATTTGCGGCACCATGCCGATGGTCTGTCCGCCGGCATCATGCACCGCCTTGCCCACACACTCCATGAGTCCGAGGTTCACACCGCCATAGACCAACTGATGACCGCTCTCACCAATCCATCGTCCCAACTCCTCAGTCAAAGTGAAGAAATCGGGGTCGATATGGTTGTTGGCTGAGCAAAAAATTCCTATTTTCATTGTTTTCTGATTTTTAAGCATCAAAATTAGACAATTTTGAACCGCTCACCAAATTTTTGTTTAATTTTGTGGAGGACAAATCAAAGGAGTTAAAGAAGTTAAGGAGGGCTTTTTTAGAAGTCAAAGACAAATGTCTGTTAATTTAGAAGTAAAGAAGTTAGGGAAGTTATCGCTTCGCTCAGAAGTTAAAGACAAATGTCTGTTGATTTAGAAGTTAAAGAAGTTAGGGAAGTTATCGCTTCGCTCAGAAGTTAAAGACAGATGTCTGTTTGGAGGGAAATGAGGGAGTAAAAGAAGTTAAGGAAGTTAGGGGGAAGATAAAGGACGAGAGTCTGTTTGGAAGAGAGGAAAGAGACAAACGAAACAAATTAAAAACCTAAAGATATGAAAAAGAAGTACTTATTTTGTCTCCTGGCTGCGCTCGCAGGGACGGGCACGGTGGCTACGGCACAGAATACGCCCGTGTCGCAGATGGAGAAGCTGTCGCGTGGCGTGGTGGTCGTACCCGCAAGCGGGGGCGGCGAACAGGTGAGCTGGCGCTTTTTCGGCACCGACGATGAGGACAGCACCAGCTTTCAGGTGCTGCGCAACGGCGTGAACATATCGGGCACGATTACCAATGCCACCTGCTATGTGGACCAATCGGGTAGTGCCACCAACCAGTATCAGGTGGTGACGATGGTCGGCGGAGAGCCGGTAGACACCACGGCGGCAGTGACACCCTGGGCCAACCAGTATAATGCCATCAAGCTCGACCGACCTGCCAACGGCGCCGACTACGGCTATTCGCCCAACGACTGTAGTGTGGGCGACGTGGATGGCGATGGCGAATACGAGTTGGTGGTGAAGTGGGACCCGTCAAATTCCAAGGATAACTCGCAGAGTGGAAAGACGGGAAATGTCTACATTGATTGCTACAAACTCGACGGCACGAAGCTGTGGCGTGTCGATCTGGGCAAGAATATCCGTGCCGGAGCACATTACACACAGTTCCTTGTCTATGATTTCGACGGCGACGGACGAGCAGAGATGATTTGCAAGACGGCTCCCGGAAGTATCGACGGGGAAGGCAACTATGTGTCTACGGCCTCGGACGACAGCCGTATTACATCGACCGATAATACGGCAGACTATCGCAACAGCAGTGGCTATGTGTTGTCGGGACCGGAGTTTCTCACGGTCTTCAACGGATTGACCGGTAAGGCTGTCAACACCATCTTCTATCGCCCGAACCGCGGATTTGGCAACTCCGGCAGTGCCAGCTACTCCTCGTCGTGGGGCGATAGCTATGGCAACCGAGGCGATCGGTTCCTCGCCACGGTGGCCTATCTCGACGGCCCCGATGCTCCTCCGTCGGCCGTGATGTGTCGTGGATACTACACACAAGCCTACCTCTGGGCCGTGAACTTCGACGGCAGCAAGCTCACGACAAAGTGGGAACATGCCTCCGTAAGCAACACCTCAACCAACGTGTGGGATGCCAATGGCAAACTCACCATGACCTCCTATTCGTCGAACACCAGCGGCAAAGGCTCGAAATATACCGCCTACGGCAACGGCAACCACAATCTGAGCTGTGCTGATGTCGACGGTGACGGCAAAGACGAGATTATCTACGGTCAGGCGGCCATCGACGACGACGGCAGTCTGCTCTACTGCGTGGGCCTGGGCCACGGCGATGCGATGCATCTCAGCGACCTCGATCCCGACCATCCCGGCATGGAGGTGTTTACCGTGCACGAAGATAGCACCGAACCTTACGGATGGGACGTGCATGATGCTGCCACCGGCGAAGTGTTGTATCATGCCTCTGGCAGTACTGACAACGGGCGCGGACTATCTGCAGACATCGATGCCACCAACAGGGGATTCGAGTTTTGGTCGTCCAACGACCGACAGATTCGCAGTGCCCAGAGCAACAACGTAATCAGCTCGAGCAGTGTGTCGGTAAATTTCCGGGTATACTGGGACGGCGACCTGCAGGACGAGCTGCTCGACGGAGGAAAGATTGACAAGTGGACCGGCACAGGCTCCACCCGACTTTTCAGCCCTTATACCTTCAATTCCTCCTCCTCATGCAACAGCACCAAGGCCACACCGAATCTCTCGGCCGACCTCTTCGGCGACTGGCGCGAGGAGGTGATCCTATGGAGTGCTGCCGACAGCTGCACATTGAACATCTTCGAGACCAATCTGCCCACGTCGTTCCGCGTGCCTACCCTGATGCACGACCACACCTATCGCTTGGGCATCACATGGCAGAATGCGGCCTATAACCAGCCACCCCATCTCGGCTACTACCTGCCCGACCGCTTTGCCACGAAGTTTGAGCCACAGACATCCGTAGGATTGGAGCAGACCATTGCACTCGGCGACACCATCCAACCCATCGTTTTGAAACTTAGAAACTGCAACATATATACCTCGAAAGTGGACTCCACCTACCTGCCAGATGGTAGTCAGGTGGTAGGCGTTGATGCTCAGTTTTCACAACAGAAGGACTATGCAGCCCGCACCATCACACTCACCGGCCTGCCCACGGCTGCCGGCGACTACACACTTGTCATCAAGGGTGCGGCCAATGTGGTGGACAACAGCAATGCGTATGCATACGTCAAACTCCACGTCCTCGGTACTTCCAATGGCGTGAAGAGTCTCAACGTCATTCCCTCCGCCACTGTCTCCATCTATAATATGGCTGGTGTGCGTCAGTCTGCCTCCCTCGACCAGCTGCCCAAAGGCATCTACATCGTGAAGCATGGCAACACCACGACGAAGGTAATCAAGGAGTAGATATTGGAGTTAAAGAAGGGATTTTTTAGAAGTTAAGAAGTTAAGGAAGTTAAAGAAGTTAAAAGACATTACCTTCAAGAATAAGGTTTCAATAGACATTTGTCTTTAACTTCTGAGCGCAGCGATAACTTCCCTAACTTCTTTAACTTCTAAATCAACAGACATTTGTCTTTAACTTCTTCAACTTCCTTAACTTCTTAACTTCTAAAAAAATCCTCCCCCATCTCCTCTAACTCCCTAAAAATAAATGCCGAATGCTGCACGCGTTCGGCATTTTTGTCGTAACTTTGCAGCCCGAAAGGGGACTTAGCAGGAACGGTAGGGCGTTTTGAAGTAGTCCCTACGGTTATTTTACATTAATATTATATTTTTGAAGACATTTGAAGAATTAGGCGTCAGCGAAGAGATTCGCCGCGCTATTGATGAATTGGGCTTTGAACATCCTATGCCCGTTCAAGAGGAGGTAATCCCGTATTTATTAGGTCAGGGTAACGACGTTATCGCATTGGCACAGACAGGAACAGGTAAGACAGCAGCATACGGCATCCCCGTGCTTCAGCGCACGGACCCCACGCGCAAGGAAACGCAGGCACTCATCTTGAGTCCCACACGCGAACTCTGTCTGCAGATAGCCGATGATCTCAACGCTTTTGCTAAATACATCGACAGAATGCACATCATTCCGGTCTACGGTGGCGCGTCCATCGAGACCCAAATCCGCTCACTCCGCCACGGAGTACAGATTATCGTGGCCACGCCGGGACGTCTCATCGACCTGATGAACCGTGGAGTGGCCAAGCTCGACCATGTGAACAATGTTGTCCTTGACGAGGCCGACGAGATGCTCAACATGGGTTTCACCGAGAGTATCAATGCCATTTTCGAGGGCGTTCCGTCCGACCGCAACACCCTGCTCTTCTCCGCCACGATGGGGAAGGAGATTGAGAAGATTGCCAAGAGCTATCTGCACGACTACAAGGAAATCGTGGTGGGCTCGCGCAACGAGGGTGCTGAGAGCGTGAACCACATCTATTATCTGGTTAATGCCAAAGACAAATACCTGGCATTGAAGCGTATCGTGGACTTCTATCCGCACATCTACGGCATCGTTTTCTGTCGTACGAAGATTGAAACGCAGGAGATTGCCGACAAGTTGATAAAGGATGGCTACAACGCCGAGTCGCTCCACGGCGACCTCTCGCAGCAGCAGCGTGATCTAACGATGCAGAAATTCCGCAACCATCTCACCCAAATCCTCGTGGCTACCGATGTGGCCGCCCGCGGATTGGACGTGGATGACCTCACCCATGTCATCAACTACGGTCTCCCCGACGACATCGAGAACTACACCCACCGCTCTGGCCGTACTGGTCGTGCAGGCAAAAAGGGTACGTCTATCGCCATCATCCACACGCGTGAGAAGCATAAGGTGCGCAACATCGAGAAGGTCATCGGCAAGGAATTTATCGACGGCACGCTGCCTTCTCCCGAGGAAATCTGCAAGAAACAGTTGTTCAAGCAGATGGATACCATCATGAAGACCGACGTAGACGAGGAGCTAATCGCTCCCTACATGGCCGACATCAACCGTCAGTTTGAGTATATCGACAAGGAAGACATCATCAAAAAGATGGTGAACGTCACCTTTGGCCGCTTCCTCGACTATTATAAGAACGCGCCCGAAATCGTGAAACCCTCGACCAAACGTGGCGAAGGCATGGGCGACCGTGGCGACAAGAAGGTGTCGGGCGGTCGTCGCAAGCATGGCGCAGAGGCCGGATACCGTCGCCTGTTCATCAATCTGGGCAAGCAAGACGGCTTCTATCCCGGTGAGATTATGCAGTTCCTGAACCATCATATTGATGGCCGGCAGGAGGTGGGACATATCGATCTGTTGCAGAAATTCTGCTATATCGAGGTGCCCGAGGGCGATGCCGAGCATGTGATGGGTTCTATCAACGGTACGAGCTATCGCGGACGCGAGGTGCGCTGCAATGATGCCGACGAGGGTGGACATGGTCGTGGCGAGGGTGGTCGCACCCGAAGCGAAGGTGCTACGGGCCGCGGCCGTCGTACAGAGCGCAACGATCGTTACGGCTCACGCAGCGATCGTGGTGGTGACCGCTATGACCGCGCAGGCGGAAGGGGTCAGCGTGGTGCCAGCCGCAACCGCAGAGACGACTCTCCACGCAGTGCAAAGCGTGGCTTTGAGGACAACACCCGTCACAACCGCGACGACTGGAAGAGCCTCATGCAGGATGCTAACTTCAAGCTCCGCGGTGAGGAACCCGACTTCTCCGAGGAGGGATGGGCCCGCCGCAGACCGAAAAAGAAGAAGTAGAAAGCTTCGCTTGGAGTTAAAGGAGGATTTTTTTTGGAGTTAAAGAAGTTAAGGAAGTTAAAGAAGTTAAAGGACAATACTTTCAAGAGTTGGGTATAAACCGGCATTTGTCCTTTAACTTCTAAGAGCAGCGATAACTTCTTTAACTCCTTTAACTTCTCCCAAACAGACATTTGTCCTTTAACTTCTTTAACTTCCTTAACTTCTTTAACTTCCTTAACTTCTTTAACTTCTAAAAACTCTCCTTTTACTCCTCAAAGAAACTCCTTTAACTCCCACTAATAACGTTATATTTTCTTAACCCAAGTAACCTTTTGGGCCATCAATTCGTATTAAAAGAAGTATAACGTTAATCAAAACATCAACAAGATAACAATGAAAAAAGTACTATTCGGACTGGCCATCGCGGCCACTTCCTTGGTTTCCGCCACGGCCAACGCTGCCGAAGGCGACGTGCATTTCAAGGGCGAACTGCAGGGATTGAAGGATTCTCTCATCGTCTTCTCACCCGGACCCGACGGCGAATACAAGCGCGATACCGTGCTTACGCCCAACGGAAAGTTCGACTTTACCATCAACGTGAAGGAGCCTTGCGGCATCAGTTGCTATACGCCCGGAACGCTTCGCCGCGCCGAGAACGTTGGCTTCCAGACCATCGCCGTGCCTGGTGAGACGGCCGAATTGAGTGGCGACCTCAGTAAGAGCTACTATTTCTCGGGCTCAAAGTTCTATCAGCAGTACAACGAAGCTGACCGCACGATGGAGGTGGTGAACAAACCCATGCAGGATCTCATCAACAATCTTAACACCCGCATGGCTGCCGGCGAGAGTCAGGAGACCCTCATGAAGGAATATCAGGAGAAGTCGGGCGCACTGAAAGAGACCATGATTGCCGGTCTGATGGACTTCATCAAGCAGCATCCCGACTATGAGGCCAGTGCTGCCATAATCCCCAGTCTGGAAGATATCGACAAGATGAAAGAGGCAGTAGCCCTGCTTAGTCCCGCCGTGCGCGACGGACGCATGAAGGTCTACTATCAGCACATCATCGACCAGATGACCGAACGTGCTCAGGCCGAGCAGGAAGCAGCCAAGAAGCAGGCCTCCGGCGTAGACGCTCCCGACTTCACCCTCAATGACATCAACGGCAAACCGCTCGCCCTGTCGTCGCTCCGCGGCAAATATGTAGTGCTCGATTTCTGGGGCAGCTGGTGCGGATGGTGCATCAAGGGCATCCCCGAGATGAAGAATTACTATACTAAATACAAGGGAAAGTTTGAAATTTTGGGCGTAGACTGCAACGACACTGAAGCCAAATGGAAAGAGGCTGTGAAGAAATATGAGCTACCTTGGCTCCACGTTTACAACCCCAGAGGCAGCAAAGTGCTCGCCGACTACGGCATCCAGGGATTTCCGACAAAGATTGTCGTGGGGCCCGATGGAAAGATTGTTAAGACCATTGTGGGTGAGGATCCCGCGTTTTACACGTTCCTCGACGAGACTTTCGGTAAGTAATATCCCCATAAATAATCATGAGCATGTTTTTATGCTCCGTAGGAACGGATAGCTATCCTCATACGGAGCATTCTACTTTGCCATCTTGTTGATGACAAGAGCTATGGCTCCGTCTCCCGTCACATTGCAGGCCGTACCGAAAGAGTCCATGGCAATGTATAGGGCAATGATGAGTGCCTGCTCGTCGGCACCGAAGCCGAGAATGCTTCCCAAGGGTGCCAAAGCCGCCATGACAGCACCTCCGGGCACTCCCGGGCCTGCCACCATCATGATGGAAAGCATGAGAATAAAGTAGAGAAAGAGTATCGGATCATGGGGAAGACCCTCAAGAAGGCATACGGTGAGGGCACAGGCCGTGATTTTCATACATGAACCCGACATGTGTATGGTGGCGCAGAGAGGGATAACAAAGCCCGCCACACCCTCAGTGACCTTGTTTTTTAAGGTAGAACGCATGGTGACAGGTATTGTAGCAGCTGACGAAGATGTGCCAAGAGCGGTCATATAGGCCGGCAACATGTTCCATAGCAGGCGAAATGGGTTGCGTCGCACAATGAGGCCAGCGATGCAAAACTGATAGACGAGGATGAGAACATGAAGCACAAAGATAACCACGATGATCTGGGCAAAGACCAATAGGATGCGGTAGGCTTCGCCTGTAAAGGTCATGTTGAGGAAGATGCCGAAGATATAGAGGGGCAGGAGTGGGATGATGGCCCGCGTGATAACGAGTTCGATGGATTTCTGGAAGTCTGCAAAGACCTCTTTCAGCGACAACAGACCCGCATAGGCTGTGGTTAGCCCGAGCACGAACGAGAGCACAAGGGCTGCCATGACATCGAGCAATGGAGGAATGGTGATAGTGAAATAAGGAGCTAGTTCGGCAGCTTTCTGCAGATGTCCCACATGCGGTGCGTTGGCCACCATGGAAGGAAAGAGCCACGAACTGGTGCCATAGGAGAGTAGGCCTGCCACCACGGTGTCGATATAGGCTATGGCGACGGTGATGAGCAAGAGTCGTCCGGCACCACGACCGATATCGGCGATGGCAGGTGTGACAAGGCCCACGATGATAAGAGGAATCATGAAGCCAAGGAACTGGGAGAACAATGCGTTAACAGTAACGAAAAGGCGTACCCAGCTTTCGGCAAGAAAGTTGCCGAGGACAACACCGAGCACGATGGCGATAAGGATGCGGGGGAGAAGACCGATGGATTTCATGTGTTTAGGAGTTAAAGAAGATAAGGAAGTTAAAGGACATTAGTTTCTTGGGAGGATTAGGTGGAGGAGAAAGAAGCACTTGGGTGTTTAGACAGATGCAAAACCATAAACATAAGGATTGCATAAAGACATGAATAAGGGTTTCTTGAAAGTATTGTCCTTTAAACTCTTTAACTTCCCTAACTTCATTAACTCCAAAACGTTCCTATAGAACTCCTTCAACTCCTACTTTTCTCACCCTTCTTCCTCTCCCCAAACTCCTTGGAGACATAGTTGAACAGGCTCTTGCAGCACTCGGAAGAGAATTCCTGAGCGCAGGCAATGAGGCAATCCCACTGCTCGGGCGTGAGCCCCTGCTCTATCTGCTGGCGCGTGATACCATGCTTCACAAGTCCATAGATGAACCCAGCATTGAAATTATCTCCAGCTCCGATAGTGCTAACGGTGTCGGTTTCAAATGCAGGATAGCTGCGACGAAGCCCATTTTCCGCTCTCAATTCCACGGGACCTCGTCCTTGAGTATAGATAAATCGTTTACAATAGAACGAGATTTCGGCATTGTAAACCTTATCAGGGTCCGTCATTCTATAAAGCACCTCGAAGTCTTCGTGGCTGCCCCGCACAAAGTCGGCATATTCCAGATTCTCCAAAAGATTAGGAGTAATCTTCATAACCTCATGCTTGTGCGACTGGCGGAAGTTCACATCGTAATAGATAATAGCTCCATGGCTACGAGCTTCCTCAAGCAATGCTACTATCTGTGGACGGATAGCGGGGTTGACGGCATAGAACGAGCCGAAGATAACGATATCATCCGGTTGGATATCAGGGTAGGCAAAGTCGAGTTGGTCATGCGGATGGTCTTTGTAAAAAATATATTCCGCATCACTAGTGTCCGGTAAACTTCTCCTTAGAATTCGTAAGTATCTGATAAATAATATTTTCCGCGGACAAACGCCTGTACACGATTTGAAATGCCTACATTTGCAGAGTGTAAGCTAATCAATCAGA
>JAEAMQ010000096.1 GCA_016901395.1 Prevotella sp.
GGCCCTCTGCGAAATCAAAATGTGCCGGAGGGTTTCTGTTTCATCCGTTAAATCCGTTGTTCCAAAAAAACACCGCACTAAATTCGTTGTTCTAAAACCACCGCGCGAGCTATTTGCGTCATCTGCGTCATCTGCGAGAAATTAAAGATTGCGTTCATTGCGTTTATTGCGAGAGAGTTTCCTCCGTGCCACAGCGTGGCATCTCAGAATATCCGGAGAATATCTTTTCTTTTGGCTTTCGCGGTGGGAAACGCTTATCGCACAATATCTTTCTGCCTTGCTCCGCAAGGTTTATCTGAGAATATCTCCATTCTCCTTTTATCACAGGGGGATATACCTGCAAGAGGACTATGTTGTTGCGGACTTGCACGGGGCAAGTCCCTACATTGCTACAGACCTACCATCGTGTAGCGAATAGCGTAACCCTCTGCGGAATTTCAGAACATCGCGCGAGCTAATCTGTGCTATTTGCGTCATCTGCGAGAAATTAAGATTGCGTTCATTGCGTTTATTGCGAGAGAAAAAACGATGGCCTCACGGCGAGAGACCACATGACGTTACCCGCATGACGAATCCGTCGTCGTGAGAATACTATCTAATGGCCGCGCGAAAACTATGTAATGACGTTGCGAATACTATCTATTCGCGAGATGATTAGATAGTATTCGTAATGCGATTAGATGGTATTTGCAAAACCATGGTCTGTCAACATGACACAAGGCTCTGACTGTAAGCCCCCTCGTATCAGAAACCCATGCTGCGTGACAGACCGATGCCTTGTCTCGGCCTGTCGTCGCTGCTTACCTGTTGACGTTCACCCTCAGCCCCACACAGAAGTTGACGTTCATCGGTCTGTCGGTATAGGCCGACCGCACTCCACTCCCATTGTCGAAATGGTAGGCCACACCCGGTTCGGCAAAGATGCTCACCACCTCGCCTGTAAGAATCTCTATGCCGGCGGCAGCATGGGTGCTGAACACCGGTCTCGACTCCCGTATGTCGCTGGTGACGGGCTGGTCTGACGGGGCATCGGTCGATTGTGTGGTGGCTCTGCCCTTGACCAGCTTTTCTACCTCACCGCCTGCTTTCACATACAGGTTGACATGGCGGTTTTGCCAGATGTTGTAGCTCACGCTCAGCGGTAAGCCGATGTAGTGGAGGCTCTGGGTGGTCGATAGGCTGTAGCTGCTGCTTTCTTCGGTCATCTCTGAGGTGAGGCGGCTGTAGGTGAGGCCTGCGACGAGGCTCCAGCGCGGACTGAGATGATAGCGCAGGGAGATGCCCACACGCACCGGCTGGTGATGTTTCTCATGTCTCACGGGTGGCAGATAGGCCACGGCCGGAGACTCGTTGTTTAGAAAAACCGGATCGGACATGGACTCTCTATAGAGACCGTTGCCCATTTCGGGCATCATCGTGCCATTGGTTGTCAGTGTTGATGCCAAGCCACCATAGTAGGCATCCAGCTCCCAGGTTGGGCTGGTGGGTTGGTGAGGTAGTGGGTTGGTGAGTTGGTGGGTTGGTGGGGTAGTGGGTTGGTGTGGTA
>JAEAMQ010000097.1 GCA_016901395.1 Prevotella sp.
CGTATCAAACAGCACAACCCCACTTCGGGGGTTGATCGTTTGGTGGCGCAGGCAGGCAGGGTTGTCTTCGCTTCGCTTGCCAACCCCGCCCTCTCAACAGCAGAACACCTACGGCGTTCCCACAACACCAACATGCGGTGTTTCACAAATCCAACCTACAGCGTTACATAAGCCCCAACCTACAGCGTTACATAAGCCCCAACTTACAGCGTTACACAAAACCAACCGTAGTGTTCCCCAAATCCAATACACAGCATACCCTTACCCACTCTGGACACGATATCGTAGAGCTTTGCAGTAGCAAAGGAGATACCACGGGATATCATCCGAGAAGCTCACGGTAGAACAGGGTGGGCAGGTTTCCGTGCGATTCGCCGGCCGCTGGCGGCCCTCTGTGAAATCAAAATGTTCCGTATGGTTTCCGTTTCATCTGTTAAATCCGTTGTTCAAAAAGAATCCCGAGCCCCCAATATGCGGCATTCTCCCCCAAAAAGTAGAATCCACACAACCCCCAACACGCGGCGTTCATTCGAGAAGCTCACGGCAACGCAGGGTGTTCCCTCCCTCTCCTCTGTGGGGGAGGGTGGGGTGTGAGGTGTTTGTTGGTTGTTTTGTTTGGGATTACAGGAACCTTGTCAATAGGTGCGCCGCCCACCCTTTGAACTTCTGCATCGGTGTGCGCCAAAGGTCCCACGACTCCTCTGTGAGGCGGAAGGAGTCTTTTTTCTCTGCATCGAAAAGGTCGTTGAGTTCCTTTGTGGTGCATTTGTCGAGGATGACGGCGTTCTCCTCGTAGTCATAAGAGAGACTACGGGCGTTGAGATTGGCCGAGCCGACGGTGCAGATGCGACCGTCTACCATAATAATCTTCGTGTGGTGGAAGCCGGGTTTATACATCCAGACGGTGCAACCCTGCTTCATCAGCTTGTGAGCGTTGTAATATCCGCAGTCGGGTGTGAGGGGGATGTCGCTGCGGATAGACAGCATGATTTCCACTTTCACGCCGCGCTTGACGGCATTTCTCAGTGCCTTCTTCAGCGCATGGTTCAGCGTGAAATAAGGATTGATGATCTTGATGCTGTCCTGTGCCATGCGTATGGCATTGGTATAAAACTCCCGTATGATGGTGTTGGTCTTGCGGGGCTCACGATTGATGATGCCCACCATCTTCTTGCCGGCACTCGCGCAGGTGTCGGGCTTCAGGCCCTGGAAGTAGCTGTCGTCGCCCAGTCCACGGTAATACTGCGGTCCGTGCACGTTCTGGCCCGACACTTTGTTCCATGTGCGGATGAAGATTTTCTGCAAAGTGTTGACCTCTGTGCCCTGAATGCGGCAGTGCATGTCGTGCCACGACCCCACCTGCGGGGTGCCCTTGATGTAATAATCGGCCACATTCATGCCGCCGGTATAGGCTATCTTGCCGTCGATGACCACAATTTTGCGGTGGTCGCGTGCCCATACGTGGTTGACCCAGGGAAAGCGTATGGGGTCGAACTCATAGATTTCGATGCCCCGTTCGCGTATGCTCCTGATGTGACGCTTCTTCAAAGGGCTGTTGTTGCTGGAGTTGCCGAAGGCGTCATAGAGCGCGCGCACCTCCACACCCTGCTTCACTTTCTCGGCCAGCAGGTCGAAAAGCATGTTAGCGATGGAGTCATTGCGGAAGTTGAAATATTCGAGATGCACCGATGAGCGGGCCTGACGGATGGCCGCAAACATATCGTCGAACTTTTCCTGACCATCGGTGAGCAGGGTCACGGAGTTGTCGTGGGAAAACGAAATGCCGCATTCCCTGAGATGACGGACCAGCAAAGTGTCGCTGGTCTGGGCCTCACTGCTGAGGCTGATCGTTATGGTGAATAATAAAAAAAGTACTTTTAAGCGTCGGTTCATTCTATGGATTCAACAGGGTGGTGGCATAACTGTCTACGATGCCTACAAGCTGCATGTCGCCATTGCATACGAGCACGGAGTGGATTTTGTAATGATGCATGATGCGTTGTATCTCGGAAATCTTGGCATTGGGCTGCACGATCTTCGGGTCGCGTGTCATGATGTCGGCCACGGTGTGGTTGAAAAACTCCGCCTGCCACCGTTCCATCGCGCGGCGGATATCTCCATCGGTGATGATGCCGATGACATGGCCGTTGCTGTCGACTGAAACGCCCAGCCCCAGCTTACCTTTAGACACGTGGATGATGGCATCTCCGAGGTGCATCTGCTCCGGAATGAGGGGCAGGTCGTCGGTGCGCATCACGTCTTCGGCCGTGGTGAGCAGTCGTTTTCCAAGCTCGCCACCGGGGTGGAACTGTGCGAAGTCGCGTGGACGGAAGTCTCTCACCTGCATCAGTGCCACCGCCAGCGCGTCGCCCATGGCCAAGGCTGCAGTGGTGGAAGATGTCGGGGCGAGGTTCAGCGGGCAGGCTTCGTGGTCCACCCATACCTTGATGTGCACCGTGCTGTATTTGGCGAGCAGCGAGTCCGGGTTGCGGCTCATGCCGACGATGGGCACATTCATGTGCAGGAGGATAGGCACGAAGCGCAGAAGTTCATCGGTCTGTCCTGAATTGCTGATGGCGAGCACCACATCGTCGGACGTCATTACGCCCAGATCGCCATGATAAGCGTCGAGGGGATTGATGAAAAAGGCGGGCGTTCCGGTCGAAGCGAGCGTCCCCGCAATCTTCGCGCCGATGTTTCCGCTCTTGCCTACGCCCGTGACAATGATCTTGCCACGGCAGTGATACATCAGCGACACGGCGCGCTGGAAGTTTTCATCCAGCTGGAGGGTGAGGTCCTGGATGGCCTTGGCCTCGTCGTTGAGACAGCGGCGGGCATATTCTGTAGACAGCGCGATGCGCTCTTCGGGTGTGGATGGGTTCATAGCAATTGAGTGATCAGGTCTTCAAGTTTGTCCAATTCGAGCATGTTGGCGGCATCCGAGAGGCCGCTGTCGGGGTCGGGATGCACCTCAAAGAAGTAGCCCGTGGCCCCAAAGGCCTTTGCCGCGAGTGCCATGGCGGGCACAAATTTGCGGTCGCCGACGGTCTTGCCGTCGCCTGCCGACGGTCGCTGCACGCTGTGGGTGCAGTCCATGATGACCGTGGGGACGATTTCGCGCATATCGGCAATGTTGCGGAAGTCGACCACCAGATTGTTGTATCCGAAGCTGTTGCCGCGCTCGGTGAGCCACACCTCGCCTCCGCTCTCACGCACTTTCTGCACGGGATAGACCATGTCGCGGCCCGAAAGAAACTGTGCTTTCTTGATGTTCACCGTGCGCCCGGTCTTCGCCGCGGCCACCAGCAGGTCGGTCTGACGGCAGAGAAAAGCCGGTATCTGCAACACATCGCACACCTCGCCGGCTGCCTCGGCCTGCCAAGCCTCGTGGATGTCGGTCGTGATGCGCAGCCCATGCTTCTGTTTCACGTCGGCCAGCATCTGCAGTCCACGCTCCAATCCCGGTCCGCGGAAGGAGTGGAGGGAGGTGCGGTTGGCCTTGTCAAACGAGGCCTTGAAGATGATGTCGATGCCGAGTCGCGTGTTGATGTCGACGAGTCGCCGTGCAACGGTGTCGAGCAGTTCGGCCGACTCGATGACACATGGGCCTGCGATGAACACAGGTTTGCGGCGGTTTGCTTGGTTTTCTGCCATGTCTTTAGTTATAGATAAGATATTCAACCTTTCTGTTTCTCATTCCTTATCGCGTCCATAGCCTCGTCTATCGAGTCGGCGCGCAGCTGTTCCTGCGTCTGGTCGGAGACGATATGGATGTCGCGTTGTGGGTAGGGTATCTCGATGTTGTGCTCGTTGAGTGCCTTGTAGATGGCCTCCATGATGTCGCTTCGGGCGTAGATCTGCCGGCGGGCATCTACCCATGAGAGCACCTTGAAGTCGATGGAGTTGTCGCCAAAGCCTGTAAACACCACATTGATGAACCGGATATACTCGGGCTTGTTGATGGCTTTCACGGCCTCGGCAATGATTTCTCTCACCTCGGCGGCATTGCAGCCGTAGGCCACACCCACAGGAATGATGTCTACCTCGTTGCCGTGGTTCTTCGTGAGGTTCTTATAGTTTTTGGTAAACAGCTGCGAGTTTTGGAACGCGATGATCGATCCGTCGCCGGCTTCGAGCATGGTCGACACGTAGGAGATGCTCTTCACCGTGCCGCGTGTGCCGTCGATGGAGATATAGTCGCCCACCTTGATGCGGCCAGCCATGAGCGAGATGCCGTAGTAGATGTTCTCCAGAATGTCTTTCATGGCAAAACCGATACCCGTGGAGAGTCCGGCAGAGATGGCCACAAGCCATGAATTGTTGATATTGAAGATGTTCATCGAGATGAGCAGCCATACTCCCCACACAAACACCTGGATGACATTGCGCCACATGGCGATGCGGCTCAACACCGACTGATAGTCGGCATGGCGCTCCTCCTCTTTGGCCCGCTCCTGCTCGTTGAGCCAGAAATTGTATTGCAGGAGCTTGATAGCGGTATGGTTGAGGAAGGAGAATACGAAGAATAGCACAATCACTTCGACCACACCATAGATGCTGAACGTGAAGTTTTTGGAGTCGATGAGCCTCATGTTGAATATGCGCCATGTGGTCTCGCTCATGTTGAACACGTCGGCCGCCCAGTAGATGGCGATGATCACCGACAGCGCTCCGAACGTGGGCAGCACCACATTGTAGATCAACCGGAAGAACCACGAGCGGGTGATGGGGGTCTCTTCGTCGAAATAGAGCCGCTTTTCGTCGTTGCCGAAGTTCTTGAGCATCGACGAGATGCAGGTTATCGTGAGGATACACGTGAGCTGCATGGTCCACCAGATGAGCATCTCCACCGAGAGAAGGGTATATCCCACCAAGGCGGCGATGACGCTGGCGATGAACACGGTCATCGAGATGTAGGAGTAGAACACGTCGCTCTTAGGCAGCTTGTGCTGATATTTGGCCATCATGTGCCACTGCCAGAGGGCGCAACCCACCAATATGGGTGGGAAGACGAGGTTTACCAGGTCGTTGGGTATCAGGATGATGCGGAATGAAATCACCACCAGACAGATGGCCATGATGGGGATATAGATGCGAAATCCGCTCTTGATCTGCTCGCCGTCGAGGCGGATGAGCAGCGACAGGAGTATCACACCCGTGAGCCATGCGTATTCCACCAGCAGGCTCGAGGCCATGATAATGAAGTTCTGATTCCACGTAATGCTGATCATGCCGAGGATAAGGGCAAAGGTAATCACCGTGGCCGCCAGTATGATATAGGTGCGCTTCACCTGAAAGGCCACCTTCGGGTCGCGGGTATCCTTCTTCTTCATAAACCATTCGAAGATGAAGTTGATCTTGTTGTGCTTCACCAACCATGTAAACAGAAATCCGATAAAGAAATAGTTGATGAAGGCGGCGATGAGGCTGCCGACGATCAGCACGCCGAGAAGCCCGAGTATCACCCGGCTGTCCCAGTCAGACTTCACCTTCTTCAGCGGCCGGTACTTGTCTACCACCGTCTGTTTGGTCTCCCGCAACTGGTTGCCGAGGTCGCCGATGATCTTGAAATAGTTGTCGCCGCCGTTGCTGAAGATGGAGTTCTGTATGTCGGTATAGCGCTTGTTGGCATAGTCGTTGAGGTATCTCAGACGGTTTTCGGTGAAGGTATACATCCTCACATACTGCTCCATCTGTGTGCGGTTGTCCTTGAGCGTGCGGCGGATGTTCACGGCGAGTGTCAGGCTCACGTTGCGGTCTATCTTCGATTTCTCCGACAGGCTGGCTGTATACATCGTGCTGAGGTCGTTGATGAGGCTGTCGTAGCGGTTCACCTCGACATTGGAGCTCTCGATGTATTGCCGGAACGGGGCCGCATTGATCTTGAACTTCTGGTACTGATCGGTAGCCTCATGACAGGCGTAGGTCAGATCAAAGATGTTGCCGTTGCGCTGGGAGTAGAGCATGAGTGCATTCTGCTGACTATGCTGGAGCACGGAGATGATCTGGCTCATCACCGTTTGTCGCTGCTCCTTCAGAAATCCAGTCTGCCGCTCTAACTCTGAGTGGTAGTCGGTCAGTTCCTGTCGGAGGATGGACAGGGTGCGGCTGAGGTCTTTTTCCTTAAGCACGGCCTGTGACGGAGTCACGGCGGACAATAGGAGTAAAATGATGAATGCTAACTTCTTGCTCATACTAAAATACATGATTTGCATGCAAAGGTATAAAAAGTTTGGCTTTTATGTGCCTATGATTTTTGAAAAGTAACACTATGACAGCTTTTTTCACCTCTATTTAACCAATATCGAACATCATAGGCCTTTACGGTTGCATGGCGGCTGTGGCCTGTGATGGTCCTGCCCGGAGATGTCTGGCCCAGACTTCGTGTTCCTGAAAATTTGGCGGGTCTGTTGTTGGTTTTGTAACTTGTTGATAATCAGCTTGTGCAGGATGCGTTTGCGATTCGATAGTTATCGTGACGCGATTCGATAGTTATTGCGTTGCGATTCGATAGTTATCGTGAGACGATTCGATAGTTATCGTGAGACGATTCGATACTAATCGCAAAACGAAGGCAATCAGCCCCTGTTGAAAGGCTGCACAGAGGTAGGGCTATGCGGACGTGACAGCCCCTCTCTGAAATATGGTACACGGCATGGTGCTGTCTCCAAACGGCACAATCCATGATGGGATGATGGGTGATGCCATGCTATAAAATAAAGGAGAAAAACACCACCAGAGCATCCCGTCTCACGAAAGGAAGGAGGGGAAGAAAGTCAAAAGAAACTGCTTTTGTACCCGAAGAGTTGGCTGGCAACCCTAAAATCCTTAACTTTGCAGCATATGAACAGACGGTGTATCATAGTGGGAGCCATTGTGCTCGCGGCATGGTCGACCCATACGGGGGTGTCGGCGCAGCGACGTTGGCTGCATCGGGTAGACAGCATGCTGACGGCACGCTATAATCAGAGCAACATTGATAGTGCCTATATCGGTCGGCCGGATACTCGGTGGACGGTGAAAGGACGTTGGAATATTTCGGGTGCCGGCGTGGAGTCTGACGGCATTGTGAACGGCACCACCATCCATACCCGGTTGCGGGCAGACTACAAGCTGACGGCCAGCACGGCCATTTCCTATTGTGGGGTGGCCATAGGGCTGGCACTTAATCCTATGAAGCTGTCGGGCAAGGGCGTGGACTATGAGTTTAATATGAATGCCTATGGCAATCGCTACGGCATGGATGTCGTCTATCAGGCTTCGCGCACGCTGAGTGGCACTGTGGAGAACGACGGGACACCGTATCGTGTGGATAAGGGACTGATACACAGCACCACGCTGAATGTCAACGCCTACTATGCCTTCAACGGTCGCCGTTTCTCCTATCCGGCAGCCTTCACCCAGTCGTATGAGCAGCGTCGCAGCGCAGGTTCGTGGCTCGTCGGCATATCCTTTTTCGGTCTGAAGACCACGACCTCACACGACGAGGTCCTCGGCAATCCGGCCATCACGATGAAAGTGACCAATCTCGGCATCGGCGGAGGATATGGTTACAACTTGGTGGTGGGGCACAACTGGCTGTTCCACCTCTCTTCGCTGCCCACGTTTGTGGTATACAATCGCAGCCGATCCACGGTCGACGACGTGAGTTATAAGTTTCCTTATCGGTTTCCGCAGGTTATCATCACGGGTCGCGGCGCAGTGGTCTATTCGTGGCGACGGGCTTTCGTGGGCGAGACGATGGTGTTCAATTTCTCTACAATCGGCAATTATGACCAACTGCTTATTAAGAACACCAAGTGGCGCATACGTGCATTTTGCGGTTTCCGCTTTTAGTGCGGGTGTGAAGATGGGTGTGACAGGTTTGTCAGTCTGTGCACTGACAGAATTGGCAATTTTGACCGTTGTGTAGCAATTGGCACGCTTTTCGCATTCTGCAAGGGTGAACTTTCGCCCCAAGTTCTTGGAAAAGTAAACGTTTAATAAAAAAAATAATACTATTATGAAAGTAAAACCATTAGCAGACAGAGTGCTGGTGCTTCCCGCACAAGCTGAAGAAGTAGTAGGTGGAATCATTATTCCTGACACTGCCAAGGAGAAACCTCAGCGTGGCAAGATTGTGGCCGTGGGTCAGGGCACCAAGGACGAGCAGATGTTCCTCAAGGAAGGCGACGAGGTGCTCTATGGCAAGTATGCCGGCACCGAACTGGAGAACGACGGCGAGAAGTATCTCATGATGCGCCAGAGCGACGTGCTGGCCGTGGTGGAAGATTAAAACGGCCTCTCCAAGCCCCTCCAAAGGAGGGGATGTTGGGTATGCCGGACAAGCCGCCCGATATCTATTTTTCCAAAATAACAATGATAAAAAACAAATGGTCCTGACCCGTCGGTCTGCCCAATGATATGGCAGATACACACCCTTCCCTCTGGGAAGGCTTGGTTAGGCCCTCAAAATACAATATTATAATATGTCTAAGATTATCAAATTCGATACAGATGCCCGCGACCTTTTGAAGCAGGGTGTAGACCAGTTGGCAAATGCCGTGAAAGTAACATTGGGTCCCAAGGGCCGCAATGTGGTCATTGAGAAGAAGTTTGGCGCACCCCAGATCACCAAGGACGGTGTGACCGTGGCCAAGGAAGTGGAGCTGGAGGATAAGTTTGAGAACACCGGCGCACAGCTCGTGAAGAGCGTGGCCAGCAAGACCGGCGACGATGCCGGCGACGGTACCACCACTGCCACCATCCTCACTCAGGCTATCGTGAACGAGGGTCTGAAGAATGTGACCGCCGGTGCCAACCCTATGGACCTGAAGCGCGGTATCGACAAGGCCGTGAACAAGGTGGTAGACTTCATCAAGGCCGGTGCCGAGGTCGTGGGAGACAACTACGACAAGATTGAGCAGGTGGCCACCGTGTCGGCCAACAACGACCCCGAGATTGGCAAACTGCTGGCCGACGCCATGCGCAAAGTGTCCAAAGACGGCGTGATCACCATCGAGGAGAGCAAGACCCGCGACACCAGCATCGGTGTGGTAGAGGGTATGCAGTTTGACCGCGGCTATCTGTCGGGCTACTTTGTAACCGATACCGACAAGATGGAGTGCGTGATGGAGAACCCCTATATCCTCATCTACGACAAGAAGATTTCCAACCTCAAGGAGTTCCTTCCCGTGCTGCAGCCTGCCGCTGAGAGCGGTCGCCCATTGCTGGTGATTGCCGAGGACGTAGACTCTGAGGCCCTGACCACCCTCGTGGTGAACCGTCTGCGTGGCGGATTGAAGATTTGTGCTGTGAAGGCTCCGGGCTTCGGCGACCGCCGCAAGGCCATGCTCGAAGACATCGCCGTGCTCACCGGTGGTGTGGTAATCAGCGAGGAGAAGGGCCTGAAGCTGGAGCAGACCACGCTGGAGATGCTCGGTACCGCCAAGAAGGTGACTGTGTCGAAGGACAACACCACCGTAGTCGACGGCGCTGGCTCTAAGGAGAACATCCAGGATCGCGTGGCACAGATCAAGAACGAGATTGCCAACACCAAGAGTTCCTACGACAAGGAGAAGCTGCAGGAGCGTCTGGCCAAGCTGTCGGGCGGTGTAGCCGTGCTCTATGTGGGTGCCAACTCTGAGGTGGAGATGAAGGAAAAGAAGGACCGCGTGGACGATGCCCTCTGCGCTACCCGTGCCGCCATCGAGGAAGGCGTGGTCGTAGGCGGTGGCACCACCTATATCCGCGCACAGCAGGTGCTGGCCGACCTCAAGGGCGAGAACCCCGACGAGCAGACCGGTATCAACATCATCTGCCGCGCCATCGAGGAGCCTCTGCGCCAGATTGTGGCCAACGCCGGTGGCGAGGGTGCCGTGGTAGTTAATAATGTACGCGAGGGCAAGGGCGACTATGGCTACAATGCCCGTGCCGACAAGTACGAGGATCTGCGTGCCGCAGGTGTCATCGACCCCGCTAAGGTGGCTCGTGTGGCTCTGGAGAACGCCGCTTCCATCGCCGGAATGTTCCTCACCACCGAGTGCCTCATTGTGGACAAGCCCGAGGAGAACGTTCCCGCCATGCCCGCAGGTCAGCCCGGCATGATGTAATTTCGGTTAAACCATATAATTATAAATGGCGTGTCACTGTTGGTGGCACGCCATTTTTTTTGGTGTTAGCCGTTGTATATTGACGGTGTGGTTGATACTTTTTACCCCTTAACCAATTGAGAAATTACGTCAATATTATAAGACTTTTCACTACACTGGACGTTTCTACATCCTTCTTTTTGAACTGTCAAGTATTCCTTAATAGTTGACTTTCTGTCGAGTTCGCCTTTCTTATAAATATTGTTGACGGATAGGTTAATATTCTTTTTGGTGTTTTTTAAGATTTCTTGCATCTGCTTTTGCACCAGCCCCACTGTCTCTCCCTCCAACTTTACTTCCGGTTGGGTCTTGCCATGCTTATTTTGATTTCACCAAGCGCACTGATAACTTAGGAGCATGTCAACTCGTTGATATGCCCTTATTTGCACACTGCAGTTGGCAATTCTGTATGATGGAAAATAATTTTGTAAAAAAAATGCTGTTTTTCATGATTTTTTTGCATTAATTTCAGAAATTTCTCATAGGATTGTTTGGAAGCAATTATAAAATATACTATCTTTGCAACAGAAATAAGAAAGATTAGTCCTGTGGGACTACAAAATATTTTTTGATTTGTTTTAGTAGATTAGTTTTTAAGTAGTTTGTTTTTAGGAATCGGTTGTCGTGATGACATCCGATTTTTTTTTGCCCGTACTAAAAAAAGCATTACCTTTGCAATATGAAGAATAAGTTGTCAATCGACTGGAAGAAAGCGCTGATTTTCCTCATCGTTTCGGCCGGTCTCGTCTATATCACCAAGTCTATCTGGATGTCGATAGGCATCGTGCTGGTGCTGTTTATCATCGACGGGCTGCTGGCCAACTGGGAGTATCGCCGCAAGACCAGAAAGATATTTGATGAACTCAAGAAGATGAACGAGGAACGCAAGGATGGAGATACTGTTCATGATTGAGTATCCCACGCTGATGTATTGCACCTGCGTGGTGGACAATGCCGTCGTGGAGGGCCTGTTGCCCACTAAGAGTGTCAGCGAAATCAACTAACCGTCGAGGATACATTATTATATGGAGAAACTCATCCAACTCTATACCGCATGGTCGGGCAAGGCTCCGGCGCATGTGAAAAAGCTGGCGGGCGCCGGCAGCAACCGTGAGTATTACCGCTTCACGTCGGCCGACGGGCAGACCGTTATCGGCGTGGTGGGCACGAGTCTCGACGAGAACCGTGCGTTTATCGGCCTCGACCGGCACTTCGTGGAGAAGCGTCTGCCTGTGCCGCAGGTGCTCGCCGTGAGCGACGACGAGATGAGATACCTGCAGACCGACTTGGGCAACACGTCGCTGTTTGATGCCATCAAGGGCGGTCGCGAGGCTGGCGGACGCTACAATGTGGCCGAGAAGGAACTGCTGTTGCGCACCATTCGTGAGCTGCC
Organism: Prevotella sp.; assembly: GCA_016901395.1. Classification (GTDB taxonomy): domain Bacteria; phylum Bacteroidota; class Bacteroidia; order Bacteroidales; family Bacteroidaceae; genus Prevotella. The sequence goes on from JAEAMQ010000097.1 coordinate 11,524, forward strand.
CAACATCCAGATTCGCGGCGCTCACAACATGGATTGGAGCCAATGCTATCCCCAACCCGAGTTCGATGAGAACAGTGTGCTCTTCGATCTCAACTATTTCAAATATTGTTTTCTGAAGCCGACGGAGCTTGATTTCCATGAGATGAAACTCGAAGCCACGTTCCGTCGCATGGCCAAAGACCTCACGTCGGAGCCTGGCGAGTGTTTTCTCTATCGCGATTTCCAGGCCCGCAACGTGATGCTCGATGCCCAGGGAAATCCTTATTTCATCGATTTTCAGGGCGGTCGCAAGGGTCCTTTCTACTACGATCTGGCCTCATTTCTCTGGCAGGCGTCTGCCAAATATCCGTTTAAGCTGCGCCGCGACCTGCTGGCGGCCTATTATGAGTCACTCCGGCAGTATGTCGAGGTGCCCACGGTGCGCCATTTTGCCGAGCGCCTGAGCCTGTTTGTGCTGTTCCGCACGCTTCAGGTGCTGGGGGCATACGGCTTCCGCGGCTATTTCGAACACAAACAACACTTCATCGACAGCATCCCTCCCGCCATCGAAAACCTGCGCGACCTGCTGGCCTTGCGCGACGATATGCTGCCCTATCCCTATCTCCGCGACCTGCTGCAACGACTCACCGAACTGCCCCAGTTTGCCCCGAAGGAGGTGCCGGTGACACAGCGTAGCGACGGTTTCAGGACCACCGACCGCGACATCTACGATGCCCACCCGCAGGATGGCCCTGCCACTTTCTCGAAATATGACGGCAAAGGCCCGCTCAAGGTTACTGTCTACAGCTTCTCTTTCCATAAGGGAATACCCGAGGATCCGTCGGGCAACGGTGGCGGATATGTCTTCGACTGCCGCTCGACACATAACCCCGGCCGATATGAGCCGTACAAGAAGCTCACCGGTCTGGACGAGCCGGTCATCCGATTTCTTGAGGACGATGGCGAGATACTGGAGTTTTTGGAACATATCTACGCCCTCGCCGACAAGCATGTGGCACGCTATATCCAGCGCGGCTTTACCCATCTGATGTTCTGTTTCGGTTGCACGGGCGGCCAGCACCGCAGTGTTTACAGTGCCCAGCATCTCGCCGAGCACATCCATCAGAAGTTTGGCATCGAGGTAGAGATTATCCATCGCGAGCAGAATATCCACCAAACCCTAAACGTCATCAAGCGTCCAGCTTGATGACGTTTGTCATCTCAGGAGCATGGCTGCTCTTTTTTTCTGCATGACAATGGTCGGATGACAGCAAAAAAGCGACTGTTTGTTTGCGTTTCTGACATTAATGTGCTAATTTTGCACCATGAAACAAGCCATGATTTTCGCTGCAGGCTTAGGCACCCGCCTACGACCACTTACCGACAACATGCCCAAAGCACTGGTAAGGGTAGGAGAGGAGCCGCTCCTAAAGCATGTGATTTTCAGGCTGCGCGATGCCGGATTTACCCGTCTTGTGGTGAATGTGCATCACTTTTCCCAGCAGATTATCGACTATCTCAAGGCCAACGACAACTTTGGACTTGATATCCGCGTCAGCGACGAAACGGCCTCACTGCTCGATACCGGAGGCGGTATCCGCCGTGCGGCCGAACTTTTTGACCCCAACTATCCCATCCTCATCCACAACGTCGACATCCTGAGCAATGTCGATCTGGCCCGTTTCTACGGCTTCGACCCGAAGGTGATGTGCGTCGACTGCGGCGTGCCCCATCTGCTGGCCGGTGCCCAACTCCTCGTGAGCTGGCGCAAGACCAAGCGCTATCTCCTTTTCGACGACCAGATGTTGCTCGTGGGATGGGTCAACCTTGAGACCGGCGAGGTGAAGTCGCCCTATCCCGAGGTGAAGTCTGCGCTGCAGCATCTCACCTTCCCCATCACCCCCACCGACGAGCCTCTGGTGCTTGCCGACTGCTACCGGGCCTTTGCCTTCAGTGGCATCCACTGCTTCTCGCCCCGCATGTTCCCCCTGATGGTGGGCCTTCCCGAGAAGTTTCCCATCATGGATTTCTACCTCACCAACTGCCGCAAGATGCCCGTCAAGGGCTATGTGCAGCCCGACCTGAAGCTCATGGACGTCGGCAAGCTCGATACCCTGCACGAGGCGGAGGAGTTTTTGAAGGTGTTAGGGGGTAGGTGATGGGTGTTAGTTGTTAGGTGATAGGCGTTAAATGGTAGGTGTTAGGTGTTAGTTGGTAGGTGATAAGATGTTAGATGATGCGATGAAAAGATATTCGAAGACAGATGTTAGGCATTAAACAAGAAAAATAGAAACTACGAAAATATAATTCATGCTTAGGCATTCTGACATCCTTCCCTTTGGGAAGGCTTGGTTAGGCCTATGGCGTCACTTTTTTTTTATTATGCAACAGAAGATTATCATTCTTGATTTCGGTTCACAGACCACGCAGCTCATAGGCCGCCGCGTGCGCGAGTTGGACACCTTCTGCGAGATTCTTCCTTACAACAAATTTCCCCAGAACGACCCCTCGGTCATTGGCGTGATCCTCAGCGGAAGCCCGTATTCCGTGCACGACCCCGAGGCGTTCAAGGTGGATTTGAGCCAGTTCATCGGCAAATATCCGGTGCTCGGCATCTGCTATGGTGCCCAGTTCATCAGCTATTCGGGTGGCGGCAAGGTGGAGCAGACAGGAACCCGTGAGTATGGTCGGGCCAATCTCCAGCAGTTTGAGGCCGACAACGCGCTGTTCCGCGGCTTCGAAGACAACTCTCAGGTGTGGATGAGCCACGGCGACACCATCACAGCCATCCCCCAGGACTTTCGTGTCATCGGGTCGACGGCCGACGTGAAGTATGCTGCTTTTGCCAGCAACACGCAGCCGGTGTGGTGCGTACAGTTCCACCCCGAGGTCTACCACACCACGCAGGGCACCCAGCTGCTCCGCAATTTCGTGGTCGACATCTGCGGCAGCAAGCAGGAGTGGAGTCCCGCCTCGTTTGTGGAGTCCACCGTTGAGGAACTCAAGGCCCAGCTCGGCAACGACCGCGTGATCCTCGGTCTCTCCGGCGGTGTCGACTCGTCGGTGTGTGCCACGCTGCTCAACAAGGCCATCGGCAAAAACCTCACCTGTATCTTCGTGGACCACGGCATGCTCCGCAAGAACGAGTTCAGCAAGGTGATGGAGGCCTATCAGGGCCTCGGGCTCAACGTTATCGGCGTGGATGCCTCGGAGAAATTCTTCAAAGACCTGGAGGGCGTGAGCGACCCCGAGCAGAAACGCAAGATTATCGGCCGCGACTTCGTGGAGGTGTTCAACGCCGAGGCGAAGAAAATCACCGATGCCAAATGGCTTGCGCAGGGCACCATCTATCCCGACCGCATCGAGAGCCTCTCCATCACGGGCATGGTCATCAAGAGCCATCACAACGTGGGCGGACTGCCCAAGGAGATGCATCTGCAGCTCTGCGAACCGCTGCAATGGCTGTTCAAGGATGAGGTGCGCCGCGTGGGCTACCAGCTCAAGATGCCCGAGCGACTCATCAAGCGTCATCCGTTCCCCGGACCTGGCCTCGCCGTGCGCATCCTCGGCGACATCACGCGTGAGAAAGTGCGTATCCTGCAGGATGCCGACGATATCTATATCGACAAGATGCACAACTATCTCCTGCCCGACGGCACCAGCCTCTACGATCATGTGTGGCAGGCTGGCACGGTGCTGCTGTCCACCATCCGCTCTGTGGGAGTGATGGGCGACGAGCGCACCTACGAGCATCCGGTGGCCCTGCGTGCCGTGACATCGATGGATGCCATGACGGCCGACTGGGCCCACCTGCCCTACGACTTCATGGCCGACGTGTCCAACGAGATCATCCGCAAGGTGAAGGGCGTGAACCGCGTGTGCTACGACATCTCGTCGAAACCGCCATCAACCATCGAGTGGGAGTAAACCCTCGTGCCGTCTTCGCCCTTCGGCGGAGCGATGACCATCGGTTTTCGACCCATAAAAATCCATTTCAAGGCAACACTGGCTCTGTCGGTGTTGCCTTTTTTCATCCTTGGGTGTTCTCGTCATCGCCCCACCGTCATGGCAGTGGCAGAAGATTCCCTCCCCGTTGAACTCCTCTTGGAACATCTTACTCGTTAGAAATGAGCGTCAATACTTGTTGAAAGATATTGAAGAATAGCGCAAAAAACAAGGGCTTGTAACGGATGAGTGCATGGCAGGAGGGAAAATAGAGAAAAACAGGTGTTTTGTTAAACCGCTGCAAACCAGCGGCTTGTAATATATTGACAAATCATGGCATTGCGATTACTATCTAATCGCATGACGAATACTATCTAATCGTGTTGCGATAAGCACCTGATTGCACGGCGGTTGGGGTCTTATGGCAGCGTGAAAAAGGCAAAAAGTATCGTCAAAAGCATGTTTTGCACCCTCCATGAGGGCAAAAAGCCCCGACCATTCTGTCTTCGAGCTGTGAAAACGACGGTTTTTCTCTCTCCCGTGAGAATAAAAAGGCGCACGTTTTTGTTGAAAAATCATGACATATTGAGCGTGTGACCTAAGTCTCCCTAATGCCGATATAAGATGATTGCGCATGGTTTTTCGCCTGTGGTTGGTCTCGGTGGAGTCCCTGTTTCCTCCCACAGAACTCCTTCGTCCATGGCGAGAGCCTCTGCGGTGTGAGACAGCGGGAGGTGACAAGGTGTGCCCACTGCGCGGAATGGCAGCAGAGCACCTCGTTCGTTAATTATCTTAAAAAAAGAGGGCAGGGAAGTCCTAAAGGTCGCTTTTTCCCGTCTATAGAATATAGACAATGCAAAAAAGATATTCAATATAAGGTAAAACCATGCGAAAAAGGATTTCCATTTTTTGTCTTCTGATGGGAGTAACGGTCTTGGCGATGGCTGCCCCGGTGAAATATATCGTCAACGGTTTTGGCCTGAAAGCCTATAACGGACAAATGTTCAAGGTGCGCCCGCTGGCAATGGGCGAGGGCCACGACATAGACTCCGCCGTGGTGCGCAACGGTCGTCTCATCATGACCGGCAGTCTGCCCGCACCCCGTCTGTGTGCCATCTATGCGGCCAACCAGCAACTTAACCTCCGCGCCAATATCGTGCTGGGCGACGACGGCCGCACCACCGTCACCACCCTCAAGGGCAATCTCATCGTGAAGGGTGGCCACCGACAGGACCTTTTCACCACCTACCGCCGTCAGCTGGCCCTCTCGGGCATCCCCTCGCGCAATCTGTTGAACAAGAAATACGCTGAATATCAGGACGATAAAACCTCGGATAAGCGCAGGGCTGAGTTGAAAAAGGACATCGAGACCGCCCAGGAACGTCAGCAGTCGTTTGACAAAAACTTCATTCTGGAGCACTGCGACAATGTGGTGGGTGCCTACTATTTTGCACAAAACTACAGCTATTTTACCAAGGACGAGATGGAACAGCTCTACAAACGCATGACCGACGAGTTTCGCAACGACCCGCTGGCCGCCCGCTCCTTAGAGACCTTGAAGGCTGCCGAGCGTCGCAACCCCGGACAGAAATACACCGATTTTGAGTTGGCCGACTCCACAGGCACCCTGCACCGTCTCTCCGACTTTGTGGGCGAGGGCCACTATGTGCTGCTCGATTTCTGGGCAAGCTGGTGCGGTCCGTGCCGCGCGGAGATGCCCAATGTGAAGGCTCTCTACGAGAAATATCACGACCGGGGCTTCGAAGTGGTCGGCGTGTCGCTCGACAGCAAGCGTGAGAGCTGGCTCAAGGCCATCGCCGGCATGGGTCTCCGCTGGCATCAGCTGTCCGATCTGAGGGGCTGGGATTGCGCCGCTTCCAATCTCTATGGTGTCGAGAGCATTCCCTGCACGTTGCTTATCGGGCCCGACGGCATGATTATCGCGCAAAATCTCAGGGGCGAGGAGCTTGGAAAACAGCTGAGTGACTTGCTCGACGGCGCGAAATAACAATTTAATTCTCTCTCTTTATATACATGAGTCCGGTCTTGCATGTGATATGCAGGGCCGGATATTTTTGTCTATTATATTTGTACCTTGTTTTCAAAGGGAACCCGGTACGGGTTTTTCGTTTGATAAGGTAGGGGTGACAGTCCATCAAAAAATGACGAATATTACCCTGGTTTGACTTTGATGGGAACCCGGAACGGGTTCTGCTATTGATAGGGCAGGGTTGGGAGCGAAGCGGACAACCCTGCCTACGTGCGTCCTCATCCCATCAACCCTGTAGGGGTTGTGCTGTTTTTATGCCAATGGTATTAGGTCGCGAACCACATTCGTCATATTCCCAACAACGGCATCCTTTCCAATCATCGGGACGCCCCACCTCCTACCTCAAATTAAACCGGTAGCCGAGGGTGAGATCGATGGCCTGATTGTGGATTTTGTAACCATCGTCGAGCGGGGTGTTGCCCACGAAATAGGCCTCGAAATGGGCACTGGTCACCTCAAAATGATAGGTGGCTGAGAGCACGAAACGGCGGTATTCGTAAGACAGACCCACAGGAATGCTCACCGTGAAGTTCTTGAACTGACTACCGATGCCCTCCGAAGTCTTCTCGTTGACCTTATGCCACTGGTAGAGGCTGGGGTCGTCGTCGCTGTTGAACGAGCCGTCGCTGTAGAGCGAGTTGGCGGCACGGCCCTTGGCACTGGCGTGAGCACGCGCCGAGAGCAGTCCGTTAAGCTCCACGCCGAAGTGCAGCGCGACGTTGGGAATGATGCCCACCTTGTATTGCACGGGCAGCGAGAGATATTGCAAGGTGAAGTTGTCGAGCCGGGTGACAACCTGACTCCAGGGCGACTCATCGTTGGAAATCACATAGTCGAACGCCGCGCCCACGGAACGGTAGCCCAGTCCTACGGTGATGGCCTGCATGTCGTCGAGACCCCATTCGAGTTCCACGCCGGCGGCCGGCCCCACCTTCCAGCTGGCATCATATTTCAGTCCGTTGCCGCTGAGCGTGGCGAAGGCCAACCCCACCTTGGGCTGGATGGTGAGCGTGTGTCTTTTGTTTTGTGCGATGGCCGTGTGGCCGGTCAGGAGTAATGCCATGAGGATGGCAGCCTGTGTTTTCATTTTCATCGTTTTTCTGGTTTCTTCTTTGTTTGAATTGGGGACAAAGGTAAATATTTTTGTTTAATCATCATGCAGTCTCTGCCCTTTTTTTTCATTCCATCAGCCCCATTTCCCATCATCTTCCGCCTCACCGGTGCTTATTGGGGTATGGCCTTTACGATGAGTGCCTGTTGCGGTACTAATCGAAAAATCATCTCAATCAGAAGCATCTGGAGAGAGATGGGCAGGAGAAATGTTAAATATAACCCGGAGAATAGAATATTTCCGGGAAATTATCATTAGAATAAAAAAAATAGAGTAGATTTACATGATCAAACATCAGCATGGCGAAGATATAATGGGATGCTGATGATAAGAATACAAATCATTCATAAGAAAGAGTCATGAAGAAAGTCTTAGCTACCTTCATCGCGGGAATGGCTGTCTTGACAGCATCGGCACAAGATACAAAGAATATGGAGAAACAAGATACGATAGGCACCCCTGTTGTGGTGAACCTCTATTACACCGGCAAGAACGGCAGTGCCCGCAAGTTTGTGGAGGAGATGGAGCAAGGTGGCACTGCCAGAGCTATCCGTGAAGAGAGCGGTAATCTGAGATACGATTATTTCTTTTCTGCGGCAGATCCGGAGACGGTTTTGCTCATAGACAGCTGGGAGAGTCAGGCCGCCATAGATGAGCATCATGCGTCACCGATGATGCAGACTATCGCCAGCCTGAGAGAGAAGTATGACTTGACAATGCGGGTAGAGCGTTATATCAGGGAGGGTGGCGTTCCCGAACGTGACAAGAAATTTATCAGGACGGGCAAAACGAAGTCTGAAGAGAAGAAGCCCACAGATGCTGATGGCAACATAATCAAGGATGGAAAGCCCTTTTAAGATGAGTAGGTTGACTATTGACACGACCAATATGTGCTCGCACTTGAAGAAGAAGCTGTTTGAGGAGAGTGGTGAGTATCACCATATATGGACGGCTATGCAAGTCGATGAAGAGGTGACGGCGGTGGTCCGGTCGCGCCAGCTGCATATCTATCGCAATGGCAGGAAGGTGCTGGTATTGGCAGGAAAGGCTGCCCCGAAGATCATCAGGGAGGACAGGCTCTGCGAAATGATATAAGCATGATATGACAACAAAACAGATAACACCAGAGACACAGGACGAACAGATCAGACAACTCTATGAGACTGCATTCCCCAAGGACGAACAAATACCTTGGGAAGATTTGATGGGACTGATAGTCAGCATGTCGCTTGATTTCACAGCCTACTATCAGGAAGATGACTTGATAGGCTTTACCATAGTGTATCCCCGCAGGTCGTATAACTGGTTCTGGTATTTTGCAGTGCGGCAAGAGCTGCGAGGCAAGGGATTGGGGCAACAGATATTGAGTCTGCTCTTGGAGAAATATAAGGATAGTGCCAATATCCTCGACATGGAATCTCCAGACCAGATCAGCGACAATCAAGTCCAGAGAAGACGTCGCCATGACTTCTATCTCCGCAATGGGTTCAGGGATACCGGTGTCGGCAAGTCATACGGCACGGTAGATATGACCATTATGATGATAGGAGAAGGTACGTTCACCATGCAAGACTATGATGAGGTGCTGGCAGAACTGAAGTCATACTGGGATTGGGATGAGCAGCAGTAGCATGCAAGGCATACGGCGCGACCTTCCCTGATAACCCGTGTTCTGTGTGGAGGATAACGCCCCCGCAGTTTTCAAGGAGGCTCGCCCGCGACGGCAGTCGTAGTGCCAGCGTGGCAGACCATGGTCTGTATGGAGCTATGGCCCTTCCGGTTGCCGACCTTGGCATAATAGTTGATGATGGTTTTGTCATGAAGACGATATTCATAAAGATAAAGACTTGGTTGCAGGGATTGTCCTTTCGCACAGGTGTGCTTGTCCTTGCCATGTGCATTCCCTTTTATATCCTTTCCTTTGCTCAGATGGCTGTTCCGTCGGAATATCTGTCTGTAGAGGCTAAGGGCGTGTTGTGGGCGGCGCTCTTTGGCATGGCCAAGGCCTGCCAGTATGGTGGACTGACCATCTTGGGAGTGGAAGGCTACAAGAGAGTGAAGAGCTGGTTTAAAGGAAACAGAAAACAGATAGAGCCATGAACGAGTACATACACAAAATAAAATACTACGAGTGTGACCGTATGGGCATCACACATCATTCCAACTATATCCGCTTCATGGAAGAGGCTCGTGTGGATTTTCTTGACCGTATGGGGTATGGCTTTGAGAAAATAGAGGCCGATGGCATCGTCTCGCCCGTGATTGAAGTGAAATGCCAGTACAAGAAGAGCACCACCTTTCAGGACGAAATACGGGTGGAAATCCATCTGAGCGAGGTTTCTGCGCTGAAGTTCACATTCCGTTATGTTGGACGCATGGGCGATGATGTCGTGTTTACGGGTGAAACTACCCATTGTTTCATGGAGAACGGGCGACCTGTGAAGCTTGCAGAGCACTACCCTAAGCTGTTTGCCATTGACACAGAGACACAGGAAACGGCAAACGGCAAGTAGGAAACGGAGGTAAACCCAGATGAGATGGCGGCACGATTGGCCGCCGGCAGTGCCGTCTGTGAGACGGCTTGGGCCTCGTTTTCTCCGATTTCCTGTTTTATTTTTTGATGAAGACCATCGTCTTCGGCAGTTTCACCCATTTGCGGTTACGAGCCAGTTTCATGGTGCTCCCTGCCCCCTGTTTCAGTTGAAAAGTGTTGTCGGGCTGTCGGGTGAAGGTGGCCTCAAGGTCTTCGCTGCCGTAATCGTTGATGACTTGTAGGGTGGCTGTGGTGGGGTCGGTGACCTCGACGGAGGTGAACAGCCATTTGCGGCCATCCTGATTGTCGCCGAAAAATCCTGGCAACTCGCCGTAAATCTCCTGCCCGGGCACCTTGATGTTGCTGCGGTAGGCGTTCATACGGATGTAAACGTTGTACTCCTTATTATAATAATAGCCTTGAAAAGTGGTGGTATCCGTGGTGGCTGTGTGCTGGGCAAAAGCCGTTGCAGACAGGATGAGTGCCATGATGGTCAATACAATATTCCTCATAATCTAACTGATTGAACGATGCAAAGTTAAATAGTTTATATCAAGAAGACGTGTGTTTTTACAAAAATATATCATACAAAATTTGCATTTAATATTAATTATATTACCTTTGCAAGCAAAGATTAGTTTTAAGTATGACACGACAAATGCTGTTTCCTGACTATATTTTTGAGTCGAGTTGGGAGGTTTGCAATAAAGTGGGAGGGATATATGCGGTGTTGTCAACCCGGGCAAAGACCTTACAGGACAGGATTAAAGATCGCATGATCTTCATCGGTCCCGATTGTTGGCAACAGCAGCCATGTAACTATTTCACGGAAGATACCACGCTTTTTGCCGATTGGAAGAAGCAGGCAGCCGCCGATGGTTTGCATTTGAAGATAGGTCGATGGGAAATCCCCGGTCGTCCGATTGCCATATTAGTAGACTTCGCACCGTTTTTTGCGAAGAAAGACGATATCTATACTCAGTTGTGGAATGATTTCCAGGTAGACAGCCTGCATGCATACGGCGATTATGATGAGGCGTCGATGTTCTCGTATGCTGCTGCCAGGGTGGTGGAGAGCTTCTATCGGTATGGTCTGAAGCCTTCTCAGAGGGTGGTCTATCATGGTAACGAATGGATGACCGGCCTCGGACTGCTCTACATCCGCAAGCATGTTCCCGAGATAGCCACCGTGTTTACGACCCATGCCACAAGCATCGGGCGTAGCATCGCCGGCAACAACAAGCCGCTCTATGATTATCTTTTTGCCTACAATGGCGACCAGATGGCCGGTGAGCTCAATATGCAGAGCAAGCATTCCATAGAGAAACAGACGGCCCACCACGTGGATTGCTTCACGACAGTGAGCGATATCACGGCGCGCGAATGTGCCGAACTGTTGGACAAGCCCTGTGATGTGGTGTTGCCCAACGGATTTGAAGACAACTTTGTGGCTAAGGGCGCAGCGTTCACCGCCAAGCGTAAGCGGGCCCGTAAGCGGTTGCTTGATGTGGCCAATGCGCTGCTGGGCACCGGTCTCGGCGACGACACGCTCATCCTTTCGACTAGTGGACGGTATGAGTTTCGCAACAAAGGCATCGATGTGTATATCGAGGCTATGTGCCGTCTGAACCATGACGACCGTCTGCAGCGGCCGGTGGTGGCTTTCATCGAAGTGCCCGGATGGGTTGGCGAAGCCCGTCAGGACCTGCAGGAAAGGCTCGCTACGGGCAAGACTTATGACCAGCCGCTGGCATCTCCTGTGGTGACCCACTGGCTGCACAATATGAGCGATGACCGTGTGCTTGGCATGCTCGACGGACTGAACATGCACAATGGTGTGGAGGATAAGGTGAAAGTGATCTTCGTACCCTGTTATCTTACGGGTGATGACGGCATCATGGAGCTGCCTTATTACGACTTGATACTTGGCAATGACCTGTCGGTCTATCCCTCTTATTATGAGCCCTGGGGCTACACTCCGTTGGAGTCGGTGGCGTTTAAGGTGCCTGCCATCACCACAGATCTGGCCGGTTTCGGCCTGTGGGTGAATTCAGAGGTGGGACATCAGGGCGAGATCAGGGATGGCGTGAAAGTCATTCATCGCACCGATTACAACTATGGCGATGTGGCCGATGCCATCAAGGATAGTGTGGTGGAGTATGCTTCTATGGATGAAAAAGCAGTGGCCCAAGCACGCGAGAAGGCGTTTAAGTTGTCGAAGAAAGCCCTCTGGGAGAAGTTTATCACGCATTATGAGAAAGCCTACGATATGGCATTGAGAAAGGCAGAAGAGAGAAAAAGTGAGAATTAAAAACCGATTATAAATTTATTAAGTAGTTATGAAAATTAAAGCAGATTATAGTGAAGCTCCGAAATGGAAGGAACTGTCGGTAAAGTCACGCCTTCCGGAGCAGCTGAATTGTTTAGACGAGATTGCCCACAACCTGTGGTGGGCATGGAGTTTCAACGCCCGCAACTTGTTCAAGAGTCTCGACGAACAGCTCTATGAGGAAGTGGGCTACAACCCTGTGTTGCTTCTCGAACGTCTTGGCTATGACCGTAAGGAGGCTGTCGTGAAAGACAAGGCTCTGATGAAGAAGGTGAAGGATGTATATGCAGAGTTTCGTGCCTATATGGATGAGAAGCCCAATGCCAAGCGTCCTTCGGTTGCCTATTTCTCCATGGAGTATGGTCTCAATCAGGTGTTGAAGATTTATTCTGGCGGTCTGGGCATGCTTGCAGGAGATTATCTGAAAGAGGCTTCCGACTCCAATGTCGATATGTGTGCGGTGGGATTTCTCTATCGTTATGGCTATTTCACACAGACCCTCTCGATGGACGGCCAGCAGATTGCTCAGTATGATGCGCAGAACTTCAACTCTCTGCCCATTGAGCGCGTGCTCGACGAGAACGGCAACCAGGTGGTGGTAGACGTTCCTTATATGAATTATCAGGTGCATGCCCTCGTTTGGTGTGCCAATGTGGGTCGAATCAAGCTGTATCTGCTCGACACCGACAATGAGATGAACTCCGAGTTTGACAAGCCCATCACTCACTCTCTCTATGGTGGTGACTGGGAGAACCGCCTGAAGCAGGAGATATTGCTGGGTATCGGTGGTATCCTCACGCTGAAGAAACTTGGCATCAAGAAGGATATCTATCACTGTAATGAGGGTCATGCTGCACTCTGTAACCTGCAGCGCCTGTGCGATTATATAGACGGTGGACTGACATTCAACCAGTCTATGGAGCTTGTTCGCGCCTCTTCGCTCTATACCGTACATACCCCCGTGCCTGCTGGTCACGACTATTTTGATGAGGCTCTCTTTGGCAAATACATGGGCAACTACCCTGCCCGCCTCGGCATTTCATGGGACGAGTTCATCGGTATGGGCCGTCAGAATCCTGCCGACCACGGAGAACGTTTCTGCATGAGTACCTTTGCCTGCAACACCTGTCAGGAGGTGAACGGTGTAAGTAAGCTCCATGGCTGGGTGAGCCAGAAGATGTTTGCCCCCATCTGGTCGGGCTATTTCCCCGAGGAAAACCATGTAGGCTATGTGACCAATGGTGTGCACTTCCCCACATGGACCGCCAACGAGTGGCGCAGAGTATACGACAAATACTTCGATCCGAAGTTCTTGGGTGATCAGAGCAATGAGAGCATCTGGCACGCCATCTATAATGTGCCCGACGAAGAGATATGGAGCACCCGCCTGGCATTGAAGAAGAAACTCGTGAACTATATCCGTGAGAAGTTCACTCAGTCGTGGCTGCGCAATCAGGGCGACCCTGCCCGTGTGGTGTCGCTGCTCGATCTCATCAATCCCAACGCCCTGATGATTGGCTTCTGCCGTCGTTTTGCCACCTACAAACGTGCTCATCTGCTGTTTACCGACCTCAACCGTCTGAACAAGATTGTGAACGATCCGGAGCATCCCGTGATATTCCTGTTCTCGGGTAAGGCGCATCCTGCTGATGGTGCCGGTCAGGGACTCATCAAGAGAATCTATGAAATCAGTCAGCGTCCGGAGTTTCTCGGCAAGATTATCTTCCTCGAAGACTACGACATGCAGCTCGCACGCCGCCTCGTTTCGGGTGTAGACATCTGGATGAACACGCCGACCCGTCCGCTCGAAGCATCGGGTACATCCGGTGAGAAGGCCGAGATGAACGGTGTGGTAAACCTCTCTGTGCTCGACGGATGGTGGGTAGAGGGCTACCGTAAGGATGCCGGATGGTCACTTCCGCAGGAACGTACCTATGACAACCAGAGCTATCAGGATCAGCTCGATGCCGCCACGATCTACTCCTTGTTGGAGAATGAGATTATCCCGCTCTACTACGCACGCAACAAGAAGGGCTTCAGCGAGAACTGGATCAAGGTTATCAAGAACTCCATTGCCACCATTGCACCTCATTATACGATGAAGCGACAGCTGGATGATTACTATGATAAGTTCTACATTCATGAGGCCGACCGCTTCAGAAAACTTTCTGCCAACGACAACAAACTGGCCAAAGACATTGCGCTCTGGAAGGAGACGGTGGCAGAACGTTGGGACAGCATACGCGTGGTAAGCAGGGATACTGCCCTCTTTGACAATGGCGGTGAGACCGGAAAAGAGTATACTCTGAAGTATGTTATTGACGAACAGGGTCTCGATGACGCTGTTGGACTGGAACTTGTGGTGCTCAAACCCGAGACAGATCCATCCGATTACAAGGTGTATGGCGTTCATGAGTTCAAGCAGGTGGGACGCAATGGCAACAACTATACATTTGAATTGAATGTAGAGCTCGATAAGGCCGGATCGTTCCGGAGTTGTGTCCGCATGTTCCCGAAGAACAAAGAACTGCCCCATCGTCAGGACTTCTGTTATGTGAAGTGGCTTGACTAATCCGCTTCAGGACATATATCTTAACAGACAGACACTTGCTATCATAGATGTGCGGGTGTCTGTTTTTTTGTCGTGTATAATTTGGTGACGTAGGTTTTGTTTCGTATATTTGTGCGATAATATATTGCTTCTGCTATGGAAATGAACGAATATCAGGAACAGGCGTTGTCTACAGCGGTCTATCCACAGGCTCTGCGCATCGTCTATCCGGCTCTGGGCCTGGCTGGCGAGACCGGCGAGGTGGCTGACAAAGTGAAGAAAGAGGTGCGCGACCGTGCCGCAGCCTTCTCCCCCGAGACGCGGGTGGAGATTGCCAAGGAACTTGGCGACGTGATGTGGTATATTGCAGCGATGGCCCACGACTTGGGTTTCTCGCTCGAAGAGATAGCCCAGATGAATGTCGCAAAGGTGTTTTCCCGGAAGAATCGTAACCAGATTCATGGAGAAGGAGATAACAGATGAAAAAGTTTATGGTGTCAATATTAGCAGCATTGGGGCTCGGAATGAGTTCCTGTGCACAGAATGAGAATATCCAGTCGGTAGGTGCCGACCAGTTTGAACAGTCTATTGTGGCCGACTCGGTGCAGTTGGTCGACGTGCGAACGGCCGAGGAATATGCCGAAGGACATATCGCCTATGCCGAGAACAACGACGTGCAGCAGCCGACCTTCAAGGCCAAGGCCCTGCAAACACTACAGAAGGACAAGCCCGTCTACGTGTATTGCCGCAGCGGAAAACGCTCGCTGGTGGCGGCCAACATCCTTGCCGAGGCCGGCTTTAAGGTGGTAAACCTGCGCGGAGGCATCATGGAGTGGGCCGACGGAGGCAAGCCTGTCAACCGGTAACGAGGCCCGCGGTCTGGGGAAAACGTTCCGGACCAATGGTGACGGAGCCCTATATATAATATGGTATAAGAACTATGGCAATGAGAAATCATAGCACACACGGAAAGGCAAGGACTTGGAGATCCTTGCCTCTCTTGTTTTTGGTCTGGCTGTCGGCACTCGGCACGACCGCCCAGACGCGCTCGGAGTATGAGTTTGACATGGATATTCCGGTCTATGCCGACTCCATTCAGCAGGCACTGACCTATCCGCTGGCGTGGCGCAACTATCCCGTGCGCGACCTGTCGACATGGCGTAAGGCCGCGCGCGAGAAGATTTGGGAACGCATGGGACCCCTCGCGCCACGCAGCCGGGACTTCGACATGCTGGTCGAGGCATGCGAACGGAGGCAGGGTTACGAGGCCCTGCGTATCTCGGTGCAGCTCACCCGATGGTACAGGGTGAAGGGTTATCTGCTCCTGCCCGACGGCAAGGGGCGGCATCCGGCCGTCAACCTGCTCCACGACCACGGCGCACACCTCTACATCGGCAAGGAGAAGATGATACGACCGTTTGCCACAGACACGGCCGTTGTCAACGATGCCGACCGCTGGGCCGCCCTGCTCTACGAGGGACAGTATATGGGCGACTATCTGGCGAGGCACGGTTTCGTGGTGCTGTCGATGGATGCGCCGCTGTGGGGAGACCGCGGACGACGGGAGGGTGTGGACCGGAAGAAGTATGATATCATCGCCGGCAACATGATGATGATGGGGCGCAACCTCTGTGCACAGATGCACTGGGACGACGTGCTGGGCACCGACTTCCTGGCTTCGCTGCCCGCGGTAGACTCCACACGCATCGCGGCGGTGGGCTGTTCGATGGGGGCTTACAGGGCGTGGATGCTCGCCGCCCTCAGCGACAGGGTGAAATCTACGGCTGCCGTGTGCTGGATGACCACCACGGCGGCACAGCTCACCACCCGCTACGGGCGTAGAGAGAATGGCGGTTTTGCTAATTGCATACCGGGACTGCGCAACGATTTGGACTATCCCGACATAGCTTCCATAGCGGCCCCACGGCCGATGCTGCTCATCAATGGCACGCGCGACAAACTCTTTCCCATCCCCGGCGTCGAGGCGGCCTATCGTCTGATGCGGGGCGTATGGGCCGACGCGGGTGCCCCCGATGCCCTCGAAACCCATCTGTTGGACCAGCCCCACGAGTGCAACAAGGCAGATCAACAACTCGTGCTCGACTTCCTGCAGCGCACGTTGGGTGCGCATTGATGGGCCTCGGCATTTTTATTGATTTGAGAAAACGATTTAATGACGTTTTGTCAGTATTTAATTCCAATTATGGCAAGACTTCTGTCAACTTGTCTGTAATATTCAACATCGTTAACATTACACTCCCAAGGCACGAAAGTTGTATCATAGGATAGTGTCGACCGGAAGTCATCCGAAAGGGTGACGAAAGGTCGCAAACAACTGATAAACAAAACTTTAAAAGTATAATTAGGAGGTATTAAGTATGTTGTTTCCAGTATTACGTTCAGCCAACAATTGGTTAGACAATTCGTTTAACGATTTCTTCAACGATGGATGGATGGCCAAAGCCCGCGCCACGGCACCCTCTATCAATGTCAAGGAAAATGAACACGAATATGAAGTGGAGGTTGCTGCCCCCGGCATGACCAAGGAAGACTTCAACCTGAGCATCAGCGACGAAGGCAATCTGGTCATCAAGATGGAGCACAAAAACGAGCAGAAGGACGAGAACAAAGAGGAGCACTATCTGCGCCGGGAGTTCTCTTACACCAGCTACCAGCAGGCTTTGGCCCTGCCCAGCGACGTGGAGGCCGAGAAAATCGAGGCTAAGGTAGAGGACGGTGTGCTGCGCGTGGTGCTGCCGCGGAAGGCCGAGGAACAGAAAACGCAACGCAGAATTGAGGTAGCTTAATGCTACACACATCATGAATCATGGGGCGACCGCCAGTCCGGTCGCCCTTTTTTATCCATCAATCCATCAGAAAGGAACAGAAACAATGGAGAAAGAGCACACATCGCAGCGCATGCCGGCCATCTTTGTGGGGCATGGAAGTCCGATGCTGGCATTGGAAGACAGCACCGTGACACGCACGTTGGCCAAGGTAGGACAGCAGGTTATCAACAAGTTTGGCAAGCCGAAGGCCATCCTGATGGTGTCGGCCCACTGGTATAAAGCGGGCAATCTCATCCAGAAGACACCCCATCCGAAGCAGGTTTTCGACATGTATGGCTTCCCACGCGAACTCTATGAGGTGAAATATGAGCTGGAGGGTAGTGACGAACTCAGCGAGGCGGTGCTGGCATTGCAGGACCTCGGGGCAAAAGTAGACAACACCTGGGGCATCGATCACGGCACTTGGACCACGCTCATCCACATGTTTCCCGATGCCGACATCCCCGTGGTGCAGCTCTCGGTGAACGGGGTCGTCACCCCGCAGCAGAGCTATGAGATAGGCAAAAAGCTGTCGCAGCTCCGCGATCAGGGTTTCATGGTCATGGGGTCGGGCAACATTGTGCACAACCTTCGTGAGGTGGAATGGGACAATGCGCACGGAACGCCACAGGCCGAGACTTTCAACGACTATATCACTGCGGCCGTGGAGCGTCGCGACGACGATGCCGTCATCCGGTTCAAGGAGCATGCTCTGGGTCGCTATGCGGCTCCCACGCCCGAACATTTCCTGCCCCTGCTCTATGTTCTCGGTGCTTCCGAGGGCGAGAAACCTATCGTTTTCAACAAACTCTGCAACCTCGGCACGATGGCAATGACGGGGTTTGTGTTTGAAGGGGAGGGATGAAATTGGGGAGTTAAGGAGGAGTTTTTTGGAGTTAAGAAGTTTCTGATAAGAAGTTAAGAAGTTAGGAAGTTAAGAAGTTAAGACAAATGCTTGTGCGATGTTTATTCAATCGTATGGACAAATGTCTTAACTTCTTAACTTCCTAACTTCTTAACTTCTTATCAGAAACTTCCTAACTCCTCAAATTCTCATCCCCCAAACGCCACCGTGAGGCCGGCCATGACGATGCTTACCATCGACATGAGCTTGATGAGGATATTTAGTGACGGACCGGAAGTATCCTTGAAGGGGTCGCCGACGGTGTCGCCTACGATCGTTGCCTTATGACAGTCGGAACCCTTGCCGCCGAAATTGCCTTCCTCGACATATTTCTTCGCATTGTCCCACGCACCACCGGCATTGGCCATGAATACGGCCAGCGTGAAGCCGGCAGCCAAACCGCCTACCAACAAGCCCAATACACCGGCCACGCCGAGTACAGCACCCACCACGATGGGGATGATGATGGCGAGCAACGACGGGAAGATCATCTCCTTCTGAGCACTCAAGGTTGAGATTTCCACGCAGCGACCGTAGTCGGGTGTCCCCGTTCCTTCGAGTATTCCCTTAATCTCACGGAACTGCCTGCGCACCTCTTCCACCATTCTTGCGGCAGCGCGACCCACCGCGCCCATTGTCAAACCGCAGAACAGGAAAGCCGCCATCGCACCGATAAACGCACCGACCAGCACCTTCGGATTCATCAGGTTGACCTGGAAATAGTTCATGAAGTCGGGTATCGACGCATTGGTGGCATCGATGGTCTGACCCGCCACGTTGGTCATGGTCTCCCCAACGCGGTGCATGGCAATCTTCACCTCTTCTATATAAGAGGCCAGCAGCGCCAGCGCCGTGAGTGCGGCCGACCCGATGGCAAAGCCCTTGCCGGTGGCGGCAGTGGTGTTGCCGAGGGCATCGAGGGCATCGGTGCGGTGGCGCACCTCCTCTCCCAGCTCACTCATCTCGGCGTTGCCGCCGGCATTGTCGGCTATCGGGCCGTAGGCATCGGTAGCCAATGTGATGCCGAGCGTGGACAACATGCCCACAGCGGCGATGCCAATGCCGTAGAGACCGGTCTGTATGCTGTGGGCACTCATGCTCATATCAAACCCATTGGCACACAGGTAACTCATCATGATGGCGACCGAAATGGTGAGCACGGGCACACAGGTCGAGATCATTCCTGTGCCGATACCCTTGATGATGACCGTGGCCGAACCGGTCTTCGATGCCTTGGAAATTTCCTGCGTGGGGCGATAACTCTGCGAGGTGTAGTACTCCGTGGCCTGTCCGATGATGACACCGGCAGCAAGACCACTGATTACAGAGAACGAGATGCCCACCCAGTTGTCCATCTTCAACAGGTAAAGGATGACAAAAGTAGCCACGGCAATGAGCACGGCGGCGGTGTTGGTGCCGAGTCCGAGCGAGTGGAGAAGGTCTTTCATCGATGCTCCTTCCTTAGTGCGCACCATGTAGATGCCCAGCAGACTCAGGAAAACGCCCACGGCCGCAATGAGCATCGGGGCAATGACAGCACGCATCTGCATGTCGCCGGCCGACGCTGCGAAGGCCGTTGCACCCAGAGCGGCCGTGCTCAGGATAGAGCCGCAGTAGCTCTCATAGAGGTCGGCACCCATGCCAGCCACGTCGCCCACATTGTCGCCCACATTGTCGGCGATGGTCGCGGGGTTGCGCGGGTCGTCCTCGGGAATATTGGCTTCGACCTTGCCCACAAGGTCAGCGCCCACATCGGCGGCCTTGGTGTAGATGCCACCACCCACGCGGGCAAACAGCGCCTGTGTCGAAGCACCCATACCGAAGGTCAGCATCGTGGTGGTCACGGTGATGAGTGCCGTCTGGTCGCCATGATAGAAGTGGGTGAGAACGAGAAACCACAGGGCGATGTCGAGCAGGCCGAGGCCCACGACCACGAGTCCCATGACGGCTCCCGAACGGAAAGCCACTTTCAGTCCCTTGTCTAAACTATGCTGTGCGGCATTGGCTGTGCGTGCACTGGCGTAGGTGGCGGTCTTCATACCGAAGAAGCCAGCCAGTCCGCTGAAGAATCCTCCGGTGAGGAAAGCAAACGGCACCCAGGGGTTTTGCGCGTTAAAGCCATAGGCCATCACGGCAAAGATGCCAGCCAACACGATAAACACGATCAGCACGATTTTGTACTGTTGTCTCAGGTAGGCCATCGCACCACTGCGCACATACTCTGCGATTTCCACCATCCGGGGAGTTCCCTCCTCTTCTTTCATCATGTTGCGAAAGAAAAACCACGCCATCCCCAATGCGCAGACAGAGGCAATTGGGATGAGCCAAAATACCATAGGAATATTATCCATGACAAAAATTTGTTTAGTTGATAAATAGGTAAGATTAATGTAGCAAATATAATGGTTTTTTCCCAAAGACCGAAGAAAAGATGTAAGAAAGTTTGATGAAACCCTGAAATCCCTCTCTTATCCTTGTCTCTATCCCCGGTCTTCCGCATGTTGACAGGGTGAGGGCGGGGATGTTTCCGCTGCTCTGCTTTGGCTCGGAAGCGGCCTCGATCCACCCCCGTCGGGCAAACGTTCTGTAACCCTAATAAACACGAATGTTCTGAAAACTGTTAACGCAAACGTTAAGATATATTGTGTGCGGACACATAATGTTTAATTTGGTTAAAAATACACCCATAAATTTGGAACATTACAATTCTTGTCCTATCTTTGCATCATCAAAATTGATAAATCATTTAGGTTATAGGTTAGTAGTATAATTAGGTTTTTAGTTTTCATTAGGTAGAACATAAAGATTGTTCAGTTTGATAGGTTTTAGTTTTTAAGGTATAAAAAGATTCAGGTAACTATTGATGCGAGATCGTTGGTGAACGCCGTGAGGCGTGAACCTACAATCAAGCTCAAAAACAGAAAATAACTCAAAAGAAAATACAGAGGTCGTGTCAGTCTTGACATGACCTCTTCTTTTTTCCCCATAGTTTTATCCCCATGGACGCAGATCCGCTGTCATGCCGGCTCATATAATATTCTTGTGTTTTTAACATAATTATCTTGAATAGTTTGGCTCATATAATATTCTTGTGTTTTTAACATAATTATCTTGAATAGTTTGTTTATCTTTGTATCATGAATAAACCATCCTCCATAGACTACAAAGATGTGCTGTCGCTCTTTCTTCCCCAAGGGCT
>JAEAMQ010000098.1 GCA_016901395.1 Prevotella sp.
CTCGAACTTCATTCTGTTATCGAAACCGCCAAGAAGCACAACAAAACTCCATATCATGCGATTCAAGCCTTATTTGAGGCTTGATGAAGTGACATATCCTGTATACCGATTACCGCTGAATAGTTACAATTTGACTAACACATAATTCTTTTGAAAAGATTCAGCGCTTAAAGTACTAGGATAACTAACATGCCCATTATAAGATACTGGCGGATTCTTAAATCTGTCGTATGATTTTGATAGTTCATTTTGTTTTTTGCATATAACAGCAAATGGTCTACTCACAACAGATTCTGAGACTTCTACTCCAATTTTAAATTTTACAGTGCTTACTTTTGAAAAATCATTTTTGGAGTCATGGTAATTGCCAAGATATGTAGCATAATCTTCCCAATGTGCGAACTCAGTATTGAAGGATTCTACATAAATCATTTTATCGCCTGAAATTTTATAGACAGCTAATTGAGGTAATTTAGGTTCAAGGTTTGTTGATTTTACTAACATAGTAGCCGTTACGTATTTTTTTCCTCGGTCTGCATCTCTGTAAGACCATTCATCAGAGCGATAATCAAAGGTATATATTTTACCAATTGCCAATCCGATGATAGTTATTGTGTTATAATCAATTTTGAAGGCAGTAGAGGGTGTTATGGCTTTGAATCCAAGAGCTTTTATACGCTCCTGTTCTTTTCGGATTTCTTCTTTCTTTTGATTGATAGTTGCTACTAAGCCATCGCATGCCTTAGACTCATTTGAAATAGGGAAATATTTTTTGAGTTCCGTAATTTCTTTGAGTGCTTCTTCCAATTTACCATCTCCAACAAGAGATTGTACTTTAGCTAATCTTTGGTCAGCTGGGAAACGTAGTATCTTGATACTATCGCCTTGCGCCTTTATGAGTGTGTTATTTTGTGCGAGCACCTTTTGCAACGAATCCACTCGCGCAACTTCTGCGTCATATTTCTTTTGGTCAATGCCACAACTGGTTAGCAATGCCAACGCAACTAAAATAATACCGACATGTTTCATTGAGTCGTAATTTTGTATTTAGAATTATAATCTTCTTTTTATAGATCTCTTTTGCATTATCTGAGACACAGGATTGACCTCAACTACTTCTCATGCTTATGCAGCTTCTATTTCTATAGTATAGATATAGGAGGTTGTATTTTATTATTCAGATAAAAATAGGCCATCCTTTTCGAGTACAAAATTACATAATTCTATTGGTTATCATGCAGATATTGCCTTTATTTTCACTCAATCTCGCACTTTTCTCTATGAGTCTGTTCATCTCCCTAGAAAATCTTGCTATTCGTGATTTGAGCATAAAATTGTGCTGGCAATGGAGGAATGTCCTATCATTTTGGCAATACTCTCAATCGGTATGCCTGCCTTCAAAGTCAGGGTACCGAAAGAATGGCGGGCTACATGTGCGGTCAAGGGAATGGCAGTCCCAGCTCTCAGTTGCAGGGCTTTCAGGAGAAAACGATAGATCTCGTAGTTGGGAACCGGTAAAAGCATGTTCTGTTCTTCCGAACGATATGTATCAAGTAGAGCAAAGACTTGGAGCAGATGCTTTACCCGTCGAGACACTTGACATAAGTTTCACTTCGGGGTGTTTCAAGGCTTTTTGCTTATCGAGTATCTTTTACCTGACCATACCCGGCTGTCCAAAAAAAAATCGTATATAGATGAACTATGTTTTTCGGACAGTAGTAGATGAGAATTCGTCTGACGGACAGCAATAATACTTGAACTATTTCACGCCTTCCACAGTATATCCTAGGTTTCTCAGGCCTTGCAACACGCCCTTGTTGCCTGGCAGATGGCCCGCTCCCACGACGAAGAAAGTGGGCTTGTCGCTCATGATAGCCGGCATCTTCTTGAGCCAGTTGGCGTTGCGGTTGTCGATGATGATGGCATCTTCCTCGGGGGTGGAGTCGCAGGAGTCGTTGATCTTTTCGTCCATCGCCTTTTTCACGGTGGCGAGGTCTTGTGCGCGGTAGGCTTTCAGGATGGCTTCGTTCATGTTCTCGCTCCAATCCAGATGACCGATATAGCACATCAGGAGTTCGACCTGACGAGACAGCGTGGTACTTTTGAATAGGGCTTCGGTCTGATAGGCCACGGTTTCAAATCCACCCACGGGCTTGCCTTTCTGCTTGGCGTCGTCGAGGAAATATCTGTCGAAGGGTTTTGTCGGGTCGAAAGCACTGGGATGTTTCATCATGTAGTTGATGATGGTGAGCTGGGTGACGATGCCCAAGGGTAGCATGCGGCCCATCTGGGCCTCCAGCATGGGGTTGTTGAGGTCGGTGGTAAGGATGGAACGCAGTCCCTCGTTGAGCTTCTCATATTGCTCGGCGGTGAGAATGTCTTTCAGATGCTTGCCGTCGGGCAGCATCATGGCTGTCTGCAGATAGGCGATGCTGTCGGGATTGAGCATGTTGTCGAACGACAGTTCGCCGTAGGCCTGTGCGGTGGCATCCATCGCCTCGTGCACGCCGGGGATACTGTCTACAAAGGTTACGCTAATCAGATGGTGAGAGCCGACGATGTAAGACGGCCGTTCGAGTCCGTTGCCCGATATGCGATACAACAGTTGTGCGTTGGCTCCGAGGGTGCAGAGGCACGAGAGGAGCAGCAGGGAGAGAAGTTTTTTTGTCATGGGTGTAAATGTTTATGAGGTTGTTGTTTTATCAATGATTGGCTCCTTTCACTTGGATTCTTGGGTCAAATCGTCAATTTGATGGATAATCTCGCTGTTGATGCGCTGCATCTTAAGGTAGGTGCGGATACTGATGAACGTTCCGATAATAAATCCTACGATGAAAGAGCCGATGAGTAACGATGCTGACATCTCATGGTAGACCGGTACATGGCGCTGGATTCCGTCATTGATTTCATAGAACAGCCATACAAACCACAGCACGAGGAACAGGTTGCTCACGACGAAGTAGTGTTTGCGCAGGGTGCGTTGCCGCAACATCTGTCGCAAAACATCCACCAGATTGCCGCCCGAGAAGTCTTGATTTCGATACCTGTTGATATAGGCGGTGGTGAAAACACATACGGACAGAAACACGATGGTGCCGATGAAAAATGTCCACGACAAGTCGAACAAATGGCGAAGATAGACGAAATCGAGAAATACAAAGGGCAGGATGATGTAGGTAATCCACGTGTATCGACGCAGAAATGACATCTTCGAGAGCATCGATTGGCGTATGAGCTGGTCGTTGACGATGGTCTGGGTTTCGAGTTTGGTATTGAGAAGCTGGAGTTGCTGGCGCATTTCTTCCCATTCCTGATGCTGATTTTCCATTGTTTTTGCCGTTTAATCGTTAGACATTTGCTTGAGCTGCTCCTTAATCCGATAAAGACGCACGGACACGTTCTTGGCCGATATGCCCACCACCTGTCCTATCTCCTCATAGCTCATGTTCTCAAGCCAGAGCAGGATGATAGCCCGGTCGAAGGGCCCCAGGCACCCGATGCGGCGGTTGAGCATCTGGATCTGACGACTGTCGGCATCCTGATCTTCAAAGAGATTGATGTCGAGCGACAACGGGACGGTACTACGCTTGGGCTCCTTGCGGTCGGCCGAGATACAGGTGTTGAGGCTCACGCGGTAGATCCAGGTACGTGCGGAGCTTCGTTCCTGAAACGACGGAAGTCCTTTCCAAAGGTTGATGAGTACTTCCTGGAACAGGTCGTTTACCTCTCCCTCGTCTTTGGAGAACATGTAGCACACGGTGTAGATGGTGTTCTTGTGCTCTCGGACGAGGCTCGCAAATCGTTGTTCGTCGTCTGTTGTTTTCATCTCTTTTCCGGATTAAGTTCATTCATTAGACGCAAGCTTACTGGGATTTACTACAGAAAAAACCATATTTTTTGAAAGGAAACCGATTTTATAAAAAAAATACATCAGACATGAGGTTGCTGGCCTATCCTGATGTATATGTGAGGGGGTGCGTTGATATGGATGAATATTTAGTGCTGTTGTATGGCCGGAGGAGTGGAGTGCTGCGGCATGGCTGCGGTCGACACCTTCGGCTGGGGCATAGTCTCTGAAAAATCAAGACTCTGCATGAAACCAGTGAGATCGGCCTTGATGTCTATAAACTGCTCGGAGCGCATGAAGCCCGAATTTTTTTTCAGCATCGGCACGATGTCTTCCAAGCTATTGGTGTAGCAGGAGAGCTCGTTGCGACGCTGGGTGCCATGCACGCTCTCACGGTAGATCTCGTTTTCCCGCTCCCTGATGAGCTTCTCGCAAATCTTCGACAACATCGGTACCACGACCTTATCGAATAGGTGATGGCCCTGAATGTATAGATAAGTGGTGGTGGGTGTCACGCCTAAGTCGTAGAGATCCTGCTTCACCTGTTGGTAACTCTGGTGGGCATCAGGATTCTGACGTTGTAGCTGTTCCACCTTTTTACCCACCTTGCGTCGTAGATTTTGAATGATTTCTTCAGAGTTGTTCGGAGTGAAATTGCCCGTCTCGATAGTCTTCAGAAAGTCGGTGATGGTGAATTTGTTGTAATTAGGTGTGCGGTAATACCATATACTCCATACAAACAAGGGGAAGATAGCCTCCGAGAAATCACTCAGAAACTGTTCGAAGTCGAAGATGGCATGGTCGTTGAGCGTTACGGCGACACACACGTCGTGTAGTGACGGTGCATAACACTGCATGTTTTCGATGGCGTAGGCGTAGGTGTGGAAGATGTAAGGATTGTTTGTCACCTCTTTCGACGTGGGTGTGGCCCCCTGCTCCAGATAGTCGTAGTCGGCATCGACGCAGGCAATCATGCTTTGGCCCACCTTATTGGAGAGCAACTGCATGAGCACAGCTTTCTTGCCCCGTTCCAATCGTTGAACGCGAGTGGGAAGCATTACCTCGAAGTAAACCCTGTCGTTTTCAAACTGAGAAAGGATTTGTCGCCAGAAGAACACGTCGTCGTAGCTCTCGACGTATGCCACAATCTTATGTCGTGAACTCTTGGAATTGAGTTTGTTGGCAGCCTCGAAATAAGTAGATGTCAGGTTGTCGCGAAGTCGTTTGCCCATAGTTGTCGGTTTATTCCTGATCGGTGATATCGGTAACTTCGGTCACCTTGTCTACCCATCCGTTCATGATGACGGCTGGGCTGTGAGTGGTAAGAATGATCTGTACGTTCGGGTTGAGTTCCAGAATAAGGTCGATAAGCTGTGATTGCCAGTCGACATGAAGGCTCACCTCGGGCTCGTCCATGAAGAGCACGTAGTTCTTGTTGTCCTCGACGAGCACGGTAAGCAGGATGGAGAGTATCTGTTTTTCGCCGCTCGACAGCTGATAGGGTACAAGAGTCTCGCCGATTTGAGAGAAACGTATCTCGTTTTCGGTACGGATGATTTTCTTTCCGGTATCGGCAAAGAGCTGGTCGATGAAGTCCTGGAATTTCTTCTTAGGCTCAGAAATCTGTTGTGCCCTCATGGCTGCATCAGGTGTTCCACTCTGCAATGCCTCGATAATACGGTTGCCAATGTTCACCTGATAGTCGAGATACTTGCGTTGTAGCTGGAACAATTGCCAGTCAAGCTCGGTCACCAACGACAGATCCATCTTGCTCATTGTGTCTGAATTCATCAGCGGACGGTCGAAACTGCGGATGATATCGTATCTGATCCACTTGGCATCCTCGGGCTCCACCTTCAGCCTTACGCCTCGGAGCATGTGGCTGGGGAACTCTCCTTCAGCCGAAAGTCCTTTAATCACCTTATTTAATATGGTCGATTTGCCCACACCATTGATACCACTCAGGATGTTGACCTGGCGGTCAAGGTCCCAGATGATGTGCTTCTTGCCGCTCCAGAGCGATTCAATCTCGATCTGTTTGATGTATTCTGCGTATTTTTGCATAATTACGGAGGTTCTTGGTTATTGGCAAAAATAGCAAAAAAACTTCATTCCGCAACCGTTCTATTCAATTAATTCGTAACTTTGTAACGTTTTTTAGATGAATAGGTAAAATGGATAACAACAAACCGCTCAAGGCTCATCTGAGTATGTTCACTGCCGAAGCCATCTGGGGACTTATGGCCCCGCTGGGCAAAGATGCCATGAACAATGGCGTGGATGGCATTTCGATGGTGTCTTTCAGAGTAGCAGGTGCAGCCGCATTGTTTTGGATTGCCTCTCTTTTTATCAAGCGCGAGCGGGTGGAGAAGCACGACATTCTGCTTTTTGCAGGTGCCGCTTTGCTCGGCATTGTGTTCAACCAGTGTCTTTATACCATAGGATTGAGTTTCACATCGCCCATCAATTCGAGTATCGTCACCACGTCAATGCCTATCTTCGCAATGATACTCTCATTCTTTATTCTGCGGGAACCCATCACCGTGAAGAAGGCTTCGGGTGTGCTTATCGGCTGTCTCGGTGCGGTAATCCTTATTCTTACGAGCATGAGTGCGGCCAACAGCAAGGTCGGTGACATCCGCGGCGACCTGATGTGCATGGGTGCGCAGCTATCGTTTGCGCTCTATCTGTCGGTATTTAACAAGTTGATCAAGAAGTATAACGTAGTGACGGTGAACAAATGGATGTTTGCCTGGGCCACGGTGTTTATCGTTCCTTTCACCTTCGGGCATGTGGCCGCACTGCCGTGGGCTGACATTCCCACGAAGACCTGGCTCGAAACAGGCTATGTCGTGGCCTTTGGCACATTTGTGAGCTATCTGCTCTCCATCATCGGACAGCATGTCCTGCGTCCCACAGTGGTCAGTGTGTACAACTATGTACAGCCTATCGTGTCGGTTTCGGTAAGTATTCTCACGGGCCTTGGGGTGTTCACATGGCCGCAGGGCATCGCCATCATCCTGGTGTTCTCGGGAGTCTGGCTGGTCATCAAGTCGAAGTCTAAACGCGACCTTGCCCGCTAAATACCACAAACATGGTATGTGATATGCCCCAAATGTGTTATTTCGTGATAGGATTTTTACCCGTAACTTTGCAACATGATTAGTAACAATTAAAATATTACGATTATGGGAAAAGAACAGAAACTTCATTTCGAGACATTGCAACTCCATGTAGGCCAAGAGAAGGCCGACCCCACGACAGATGCGAGGGCCGTGCCTATCTACCAAACTACGTCGTATGTGTTCCACAACTCGCAGCACGCTTCCGACCGTTTCCACCTGAAGGATGCCGGAAATATCTATGGTCGACTCACCAACTCCACGCAGGGCGTGTTTGAGGATCGCGTAGCCGCCTTGGAAGGAGGTGTGGGAGCCTTGGCCGTAGCCTCTGGAGCAGCTGCCGTGACCTATGCCATCACCAACATTGCTTTTGCTGGAGACCATGTAGTGGCGAGCAAGACCATCTATGGTGGCACCTACAACTTGCTGGCTCACACTCTGACTAAGTATGGTATTGAGTCCACTTTCGTAGACCCCGACAACTATGAAGAGATAGAGGCCGCTATACGTCCCAACACCAAGATGGTGTATATCGAGACGCTCGGCAACCCTAACTCCAATATTTCGGATATTGAGCGCAGTGCCGACATTGCCCATCGCCATGGCATTCCATTGCTCATCGACAATACCTTTGGCACGCCGTTCCTCATCCGTCCCATCGAGCACGGAGCCGACATAGTGGTTCATTCTGCCACGAAGTTTATCGGTGGACACGGCAGCTCGCTCGGCGGCGTCATCGTAGACGGTGGTACGTTCGACTGGATGAAGAGCGATAAGTTCCCCGGTTTCACCGAACCCGACGAGTCATATCATGGAGTGAAGTTTGGCGAGGTGCCTGCACCGTTTGCCACCCGCGTACGTGCCTTGCTGCTTCGCGATGAGGGTGCTGCCATCTCCCCGTTCAATGCATGGGTGCTCCTGCAGGGCTTGGAGACCTTGTCGCTGCGTGTGGAGCGTCACGTCTTCAACACCTTGAAAGTGGTGGAATATCTGGAGCGTCAGCCACAGGTGAAGAAAATCAACCATCCGGTAGAGGCTTCTCACCCCAACCACGACCTCTATGAGCGCTATTTCCCCAATGGTGCAGGCTCCATCTTCACCTTTGAGATTGACGGAAGCGAGCAGAAGGCCTTCGAATTTATAGACCATCTCAAGATCTTCTCGTTGTTGGCCAACGTTGCCGACGTGAAGAGTCTGGTGATTCATCCGTTGAGCACCACCCACTCTGAGCTGAGTGTGAAGGAGGCTGCTGACCAGGGTATCTATCCGAACACCATCCGTCTAAGCATCGGCACTGAACATTTTGAGGATATCATCGCCGACCTTGACCAAGCGTTCGAGGCAGTAAAAAACATTGATTAATCTAATTTAATTGAGGAGTTAAGAAGTTAAGGAGTTATGACAACACCCTAAGCCAACCTTTTCATCTCTCCGCAGAAACAAAATATTAACATAGGGAATAACAGGTAAGGTAGTATAAAAGAATTAGAAATGACGACGTGTTGTGTAGGTCTCATCTTGCCGGTAATGTCTTCACTTCTTTAACTTCTTTACTTCTTAACTCCCCCCCAAACCATAAATATTATGTCAAAAATATATAGCAAAATCACAGAGTTGGTAGGTCACACCCCATTGGTAGAACTGAGTAAGTATTCGGAGTCTAAAGGACTTCAGACACCTATCATTGCGAAAGTAGAGTTTTTCAATCCCGGCGGTAGTGTGAAAGACCGCGCGGCGCTGGCTATGGTGCAAGATGCCGAGCAGCGAGGCATCCTCAAGCCTGGTGCCACCATCATCGAGCCGACCAGCGGTAACACTGGTGTTGGACTGGCGTTGGTATCTGCTGTGCGTGGTTATAAGCTTATCCTCACCATGCCCGAAACCATGAGCGTAGAGCGTCGTAATCTGGTGAAGGCTTATGGAGCCGATGTTCGCCTTACCCCAGGAGCTGAAGGCATGAAGGGCTCCATTAAACTTGCCGAAGAACTGCGCGACAGCATCCCTGGAAGCGTTATCCTTGACCAGTTTAACAATCCTGCAAATCCCCAGCGTCACTATGAGACTACGGGTGTGGAGATATGGGACGACACTGACGGACAGGTAGACATTTTCATTGCCGGTGTCGGAACGGGCGGAACCGTGTCGGGTATCGGTAAGAAATTGAAGGAGAAAAACCCTAATATCCAGATTATTGCAGTGGAGCCAAAAGGATCTCCCGTGTTGAGCGGTGGTGCCCCTGGACCTCACAAGATACAGGGTATCGGAGCAGGATTTGTGCCGAAAAACTATGACGCTGATGTGGTGGACGAGGTGCTGCAGGTTGACAATGATGATGTTATCCGCGCCAGCCGTCAGGTGGCACAATTGGATGGTGTGCTGGTAGGCATCTCTTCGGGTGCGGCTGTATATGCTGCTGAGCTGGTGGCTAAGCGTCCAGGCAATGAACACAAGAAGATTGTGGCCCTGCTTCCCGATACGGGCGAGCGCTATCTTTCTACGGTGCTCTATGCCTTTGAGGAATATCCTTTGTAAAGGCGAATGACAAGATAGAGAGCTGTCCCATCTTGCCACAGACCGTCCCATAATCGTAGGCCACAAGGCTTGATGGGACCTCTCGACCATATATCATCCTATCGGGGAGCGTTTCACGCAAAAGTGGGACGCTCCCCGGTCTGTTGATAGGAGATGAATACATTCTAAAGGACTGATTTTCATAAAGAAAAAGCAGTAGCCTTTTCTTAAAATCTTGAAAAAATGATATAAACTCCTTGTTATTTGGTATATTTTGTTTATTTTTGCCAAATCATTTAAACCTAAACATTCCTGTATACGATGCAAATCAGCAAATACATGGTAGCTAACTCTCGAGACAGTTTGTGGGGCCTGACTGTATCCACAGTGGGTTATGAAGAGATTGTCCCGGGTGACGACTATCCTACGCATGGACATGCCGATGGCTACTATTTCAATCAGGACAAGGGACGTATTCTAAATGAATACCAACTGCTTTATATTACTGAAGGTGAGGGAGTTTTCCATTCTGCATCAGTACAAGAGGCAAAGGTGAAAGCCGGAGACCTCTTCCTGCTGTTCCCCGGCGAATGGCACAGCTATCACCCACTGCCCAAGGTGGGATGGAAAAGCCATTGGATTGGGTTTCGTGGGCAGAATATGGACAGCCGTGTGCAACAAGGATTTCTCGGCCCTCATAAACCTATCTACCATGTGGGCTTCTCTGTTCGGGTAGACGATCTCTACCGCTTTGCTTATCAGACAGCTCAGGAAGAAGGTGCATACGTACAGCAGACGCTGGCTGGCGTGGTTAATTTGTTGATTGGGTTGATGTATTCTTTGGAGCGCAACATCGAGTTGAGCAGCAACCACGAGCATGTGGACATGGTGAACCATGCCCGCCGTCGCATCCGCGAGTCGCTCGATGCCGACCTCACCATCCAGCAAATCGCCAAGGAAATGAGCGTGAGCTACAGCAATTTCCGTAAGCTTTTCAAGGAGTTCACTGGTGTGTCGCCATCACTTTACCAACAGGATTTGCGACTTCAACGAGCCAAAGAACTATTAGCCTCTACCGATTTGAGCATCAAACAGATAGCTTATCAGCTTCGTTTTGAGTCTCCCGACTATTTCTCGTCGAAATTCAAGATTAAGACTGGTATGAAGCCCAGTGAGTTTCGCGAGCAGACGAGGTAGTGTTGAGCTTTGGAAATCAGTATTTTTGTGGGTTGGATAGATGGCATTCTTAGTGTATCATATTCTTCTGATGATTTCATCCGATTCTTTCTGATTTTCATTGTAACTTTTCTCGCTTCGTTTAGGGCTTGGTCCGCCACCAATTCGATACTGATTGTCATGCGATTGCAATTGTAATCGTAAAGCCATCCTTTGTTGATATTTTGCAAGTGGAAGAGCTCCCGTTTCTCCCGAAAGTTTCATTTTGCCCTGCATTCCCTTCTTTTTTCATTCTTTTACACCTTCATCAAGTCACTCATCACCGTGTTACTAATTTTGATTCCATCACGTGAGAGTCGAAGATGATTGTCGGAAAGGAGTAGGAGTCCACGTTCGAGGTAAGGTTTGGCATTGGAGAGGAGAAAATCAAGATAGGTGGGGATAACGGCGGACAGATCTATGCCTTCACACGTTCTTAATGCCGTGGTAACAAGGTCGTTATATTGGGTGACTTCGTCCAGAATCTCTTCTTCGCTGGGGAGAATGCCTTGCTCGATGGAGTTGATGTATCGCTGAATGTCTGAGACATTCCATCGACGAGTTGATAGGTTGTAGGAGTGGGCTGAAGCCCCCAGCCCAATGTAGGGAATGTTGTGCCAATAGCTTGAATTGTGGCGGCTGCGGAAGCCTGGAAGAGCAAAATTGCTAAACTCATAGTGCTCGTATCCCGCGGCTGTGAGCCGGTCGATGAGGGTGTCATACATGTTGAGGCTCAGTTCCTCGTCAATATCCTTCACTTGTCCTTGCTCCAGCATTTGATAGAGTGGGGTGCCCTCCTCATACATCAGTCCGTAGGCCGAGATGTGCTCTGGGTGCAGGCGGAGTGTATGGTCGATGTCTTGCTGCCAGCCGGCGAGTGTCTCTTCGGGAAATCCGAACATGAGGTCAATGCTCACATTGTGTATGCCCTGACGATGGATGAGCTCCATGGCTTGATCCACCTGCTGAGCCGTGTGCCGACGATGGATAAAGCGCAGTCTGCTGTCGTCGAAGGTCTGCGCACCCATGCTCACACGATTGACGGGTAGGCCATCAAACATTCCCTCTTGGATATCATCGGGATTGCACTCCATGGTGATTTCTGCATCAGAACCAACATCATACACCTTATATATATAGGAGAACAGTCTGGACAGCTGTTCATGGGAAAGCTGGCTCGGAGTGCCTCCACCCAGATATATGGTAGAAATAGTGGGATGCTCATTGAGAAGTTCCATCTCCCGACATAGAGCATCAACATATCGGTCGTGCAAACCAATACGTGTCGTGGAATAGAAGCCGCAGTAGATGCAACGACTTGCACAAAAGGGAATGTGGATGTAAAGCCCAGCCATGAAATAATCTTTCTGAGTGTAAAAGTACTAATTTGTTTTAAAATACACGAGATTTTTACAGCATTCTTTTGGAGTTTATCTTTATTTTCCCTATCTTTAACACCGAATTGGAAGCGTATGCTCCTAACCTTAACGAGACAATAGATTCATATACTAACACTTTAAATCTTTTGATATGAGAGTATATCAGACTAACGAAATTAAGAACATTGCATTGCTTGGCAGTGCGGGTAGCGGCAAGACCACTCTTGCCGAGAGTATGCTTTTTGAGGCAGGTGTCATCAAGCGACGTGGTAAGGTGGAAGCCAAGAACACGGTGAGTGACTACTTCCCTGTAGAGCTTGAATATGGCTATTCTGTCTTCCCAACAGTGTTCCATGTAGAGTGGAATAACAAGAAACTGAATATTATCGATTGCCCGGGTTCTGACGACTTCGTGGGCGGAGCAATTACTTCACTCAACGTGACCGACCAGGCCGTTATCCTGATTAATGGTCAGTATGGTCCTGAGGTGGGTACGCAGAATAATTTCCGATATGCCGAGAAGTTGAAGAAGCCGGTGATATTCCTTATCAACCAGTTGGATTCTGAGAAGTGTGATTTTGATAATATAATCAACACAATGCAGGAGATTTATGGATCGAAGTGTGTGCAGATTCAGTATCCGCTGGAGACCGGCCCAAATTTCAATAGTCTGATAGATGTGCTTATCATGAAGAAACTCACATGGGGGCCTGAAGGTGGTGAGCCGAAGCGTGAGGATATTCCTGCAGAGGAAATGGATAAGGCTTTGGAATTGCACAAAACTTTGGTGGAAGCAGCTGCAGAGAATGACGATGCACTGATGGAGAAATTTTTTGAAAGCGACACGCTGTCAGAGGATGAGATGCGTGAAGGCATCCGCAAAGGACTTGTAGCCTGTGGCATTTACCCCATCTTCTGTGTGGATGCCCACCGTGATATGGGTGTGCAGCGACTGATGGAATTCCTTGGCAACGTTGTTCCGTTTGTGAGCGAGATGCCGAAGGTGCGCAATACCCGTGGTGAAGAGGTGGAAGCCAACAGTGACGGCCCGGAGAGCCTATATTTCTTCAAGACCGGTCTGGAACCGCATATTGGAGAGGTTTCCTATTTCAAGGTGATGAGTGGTAGCGTAAGGTCAGGCGATGACTTGACTAATTCCGACCGTGGCTCAAAGGAACGCATCGGGCAGATCTATGCCTGTGCAGGTGCCAAC
Organism: Prevotella sp.; assembly: GCA_016901395.1. GTDB lineage: Bacteria > Bacteroidota > Bacteroidia > Bacteroidales > Bacteroidaceae > Prevotella. The sequence goes on from JAEAMQ010000098.1 coordinate 13,288, forward strand.
CGTATAGCTGTGGACCAGTTGAATGCTGGAGATATCGGTTGTACGGTGAAGCTGAAGGACGTGAAGACGGGTAACACCCTGAATGGAAAGGGTACTGAAGCCCGATTCGACTTTATCAAATATCCCAACTCCAAATACAGCCGTTCCGTCAAAACGGCCAATCCACAGGATATGGAGAAACTCATGGCTGCCCTGCTGAAGATGCGTCAGGAAGATCCAACATGGGTTGTGGAACAGAGTAAGGAGTTGCGCCAGACCATTGTTCACGGTCAGGGTGAGTTCCATCTGCGTACGCTGAAATGGCGCTTGGAGAACAATGAGAAGTTGACGGTGGCCTTCGATGAACCGAAGATACCCTATCGTGAAACCATTACAAAGAAGGCCAAGGCCGAGTATCGCCATAAGAAGCAGAGTGGTGGAGCAGGGCAGTTTGGTGAGGTTCATCTTATTGTAGAGCCTTATGCAGAAGGAATGCCCGACCCCGTGAGCTACAACTTCGGTGGCCAGGAGTTCAAGATGAATATCAAATCGAAAGAGGAGAAAGACCTTGCATGGGGTGGTAAGCTCGTGTTTATCAACTCTGTGGTAGGTGGTGCCATCGACCTACGCTTTATGCCTGCTATCCTCAAGGGTGTAATGGACTGCATGGAGCGTGGTCCTCTCACTGGAAGTTATGCCCGTGATGTGCGTGTCATTGTCTTTGATGGCAAAATGCATCCGGTAGACTCCAACGAGCTCTCGTTTACCTTGGCCGCCCGTCACGCGTTTTCTGATGCGTTCAAGGAGGCTGGTCCAAAGATTCTTGAGCCCATATACGACCTTGAAGTGTATGTCCCCTCCGACTATATGGGTGATGTGATGAGCGATTTGCAGGGTCGTCGCGCCATCATCATGGGTATGGACGCAGAAGCAGGCTACCAGAAACTCTCTGCTAAGATTCCTTTGAAGGAATTAGCCAACTACAGTGTTGCATTGAGTTCACTCACTGGCGGACGCGCCTCGTTTACCACGAAGTTTGCCAGCTACGAGCTTGTCCCCAACGACTTGCAACAGAAGTTGGTGGCTGAACATGAGGCTGAAGAGTCTGAGGACGAGGCATAGACATCTCCCTGAACGTAGACAAACACAAGAGGGTAGGTTCTTTAAGACAGGACTTACCCTCTTTTCGCATCTATGTTGTGGAGGTTCCAATGGGAGAGTACTTTCAAAATATATCGAAATTAAGTGATTATAATGGTTTATAATGATGTAATATTGTTAAAAACGATAAAACAGGCGCTAAATATTAACATTCAAGTGTTAATCAATTAAGTTTTCTCTTAACTTTGCCAGCATGAAGAAGAAAACGATATGGACTATTGCCATCATCATGGGCACGTGCTTCATCATTCTGCTTGGTTTGCAGCTGACGTATATTCAGGAAATGGCCAACATGAAGAAGGAGCAGTTCGACGAAAGTGTGAACCGTGCCCTGTATCAAGCATCTCGCAACTTAGAGTTGAACGAGACGCTTAGATACCTGGAGAAGGATGTGAACGAGACGGAGCGCAAAGCTTTTAGGAAGGATAGCGTGGGTACTCGTTCTGGGCAGCCAAATGATGGAACCGTACAATATTCCCACCAGTACTCCGTCGCGGGGAAAGATGGTACGGTATATTCTTCTTTTGAATTAAAGACGATGGCAACTAAGCCCGGGCATATGCCTAAGGCCATGATTTTGCGTACGGACAAGAATTCGAACACGGCAGCCAGCAAGTCACTGCAGGAAATAGTAAAGAACCGCTATGTCTACCAGAAAGCGTTGCTTGACGAGGTGGTGATGAATATGCTCTATTCGGCATCTGATAAACCGCTGAAAGAACGGGTCAACTTCAAGATTCTGGATCAAGATCTGAAGGCGGAGCTAATGAATAATGGAATTAATATTCCTTATCATTTTACGGTGTGTACGCAGGATGGACGAGAAGTGTATCGCTGTCCGGATTATACTGACGATGGTGTAGACTTTACTTATAGCCAGGTGCTTTTCCGTAATGATCCGTCTTCAAAGATAGGTGTAGTGAAGATACATTTTCCGGATATCAACAGCTACATTTATTCGAGTGTGAGGTTTATGATTCCCAGTGTGGTCTTTACAGTCATACTTCTCATTACATTTATTTTTACCATTGTTGTGATTTTCCGCCAGAAACGCTATACGGAAATTAAAAACGACTTCATTAACAATATGACTCATGAGTTGAAGACTCCAATAGCCAGCATCTCGCTTGCCGCACAGATGTTCAATGATGAGTCGGTGGTGAAAAGCGAAAAGATGACGAAACACCTTGTTGGGGTGATTACAGACGAGTCTAAACGATTGCGCTTTTTGGTAGAGAAGGTATTGCAGATGTCGATGTTTGATAGGAAAAAAGCATCCTTCAAGAAGAAGCATCTTGACTTGAATGAAATTGTAGAGACGATTGCCAACTCATTTTCATTAAGAGTAGAACACACTGGTGGGAAGATTTTTGTGGAGATAGAAGCAGTGGAGTCTGATATATATGTTGACGAGGTGCATTTCCAAAATGTGATATTTAACTTAATGGATAATGCGGTGAAATACCGTAAGCCAGATCAGCCTGTCAACATCTATCTGAAAACATGGAATAATGAACAGAATCTCTACTTGTCGGTGCGAGACACGGGAGTGGGGATGAAGAAGGAAAACCTAAAGAAGATATTTGAAAAATTCTATCGGGTACATACGGGTAATGTTCATGATGTCAAAGGGTTTGGATTGGGACTGGCTTATGTAAGAAAAGTGATAGACCTTCACGATGGAGATATAAAGGTGGATAGTGAGTATGGTAAGGGCACTACATTTACCATTAAACTTCCACTCATGAACAAATAAATGAATTATTAATTTCAAAAAAATAAAGTTATGGACGAAAAGATTAAAGTTTTACTTTGCGAGGACGATGAAAACTTGGGTACACTCCTGTGCGAGTATTTGATTGCAAAGGGATATGACGCAGTTCTTTGTCCTGATGGAGAGGCAGGATATAAAGAGTTTACAAAAGACAAATTCGATATGTGCATCCTTGATGTGATGATGCCGAAGAAGGACGGTTTCTCGCTGGCTCAGGACATTCGTCAGATAAATGCACAGGTGCCTATTATATTCTTGACAGCCCGTGTGCAGAAAGAAGATGTTCTCGAAGGTTTTGACAAGGGTGCTGATGACTATATCACGAAGCCGTTCTCTATGGAAGAATTGGTAAAACGAGTAGAGGCCATCTTGCGTCGTGTGCGCGGAAAGAAGAATAAGGAGAGTACACGTTATAAGATTGGTAAATATCTTTTTGATACGCAGAAGCAGCTACTCACCATGGGGGATAAGCAGACCAAACTGACTACAAAAGAGAATGAACTCTTGGCTCTTCTTTGCTCGCATGCTAATGAGATATTAAAGCGCAACGATGCTTTACGTACGATCTGGATAGATGATAATTATTTTAATGCCCGTTCGATGGATGTATACATCACGAAGTTGCGTAAGCACCTCAAAGATGATGATCAGGTAGAGATTATCAATATCCATGGTCAGGGTTATAAACTGATTGTTCCGGAAGAGGCATAATCTCTTTTCAGGTGAAATGATATAAGGCTCCATCCTTGTTTGTAAAAGGCAAGGATGGAACTTTGTGTTTTCAGCACCCTCTTTTTGATGTCCAAGCCTGTTTGATGGATGGCATGCCAAGACTTTTTGCTCTTTAAGAAACAAGGAGATTAGGATAGAATAAGCAACGGGAAAGGCAAAACGGCAGAATGTTGTTTCAAAGATTACGATGAAACAAGATTAAGATGCATTCAATAATCTCCCCAATGTCTTTCCTGATAGATATAATTCCAAATGCCTACTGGTATGAGAATGATGGGGAAAAGTAAAGCATTGTGATTTGTCAAACCAAAGAAATAGAATGCGGCTAATAGGATAATGCTCAGATAAACCAAGGGTAACCCAAAAAAACGAATGTTTCTTTTCAGGAAATGTAAGATAGACCCCAAAAGCATTATAGATTTATTCATGACGATTGCAAATTTACGAAGTTTGAAACAAAAATCCTATCCAATTTATGTTAAATAGCAAAAAAACAATGAGATACGGGTTGCTTTGTGCAAATTATTTAGTAACTTTGCACTCGCATTTTGCAATTTAACATTTAATTCATTACAAAAGTAGTATGAATCATTACGAAACCGTTTTCATTTTGACTCCCGTTTTGTCTGATGAACAGATGAAGGAAACGGTCGCTAAATTCAAGAAGCTGCTCACCGATAATGGTGCTGAGATTCTGAACGAAGAGGCCTGGGGACTGAAGAAGATGGCTTATGCTATCGACAAGAAATCTACAGGCTTCTATGGTCTGTTGGAATTCAAGGCAGAGCCGTCTGTAGTAGATACTCTCGAAACTGGCTATCGCCGCGACGAGAAAGTAATTCGTTTCATGACCGTGAAGCTCGACAAATATGCTGCTGCATACGCAGAGAAGCGTCGTGCTAAATGGGCTGCAAAATTGGAGGCATAATTATGGCAGAGCAGAAGAAATCAGAAATCCGTTATTTGACCGCTCCTTCTATTGACACCAAGAAGAAGAAGTATTGTCGTTTCAAGAAGAGCGGTATCAAGTATATCGACTACAAAGATCCCGAGTTCTTGAAGAAGTTCCTTAACGAGCAGGGTAAGATCCTTCCCCGTCGTATCACTGGAACATCTTTGAAGTATCAGCGTCGTGTGGCACAGGCTGTAAAGCGTGCTCGCCAGATTGCACTGCTTCCATACGTAACCGACATGATGAAGTAAAAAAGGAGGCTAAGATATGGAGATTATACTGAAAGAAGATATTATCGGTCTTGGATACAAGAACGATATTGTGAATGTAAAGAACGGCTATGGCCGTAATTATCTCATTCCTCAGGGTAAGGGCGTTATTGCTTCTAAGAGTGCAAGAAAGGTCCTCGCCGAAAACTTGAAACAACAGGCAGACAAGCTTGCCGCTCAAAAGGCTGAGGCTGAAAAGCGTGCAGAAGCTTTGCAGAATGTTGTGGTTGAGGTTGTTGCAAAGGTTGCTGCCACAGGTCATCTTTATGGCTCTGTAAATGCTGCTATTGTTGCAGAGGAATTGGCCAAGAAGGGTATTGAAATTGATCGTAAGATCATCACCATGCGTGAGGCCCGCAAGGTCGGCGACTATGAGGCAACTGTACATTTCCATAAGGAAGTGGAAGTGAAGGTGCCTGTTAAGGTTGTTGCAGAGAATGCTCCCGTTGCTGCTCCTGTAGAGGAGCCGGTAGCTGAGGTTTCCGTAGAGGAGCCGGCTTCTGTAGATGAGGCAGCTGTTGCAGAGTAATTTGCATTCCTTACCAATATTGCATATTTTTCGCACTGTAAAGCAAATCGATATGGAAAGTCCCTCTCATCCTTTGTGATGATTGGGATTTTTTTTTATAGCATTTATGAAGAAATGTTGATTATTCTTATGAGTAGTCCGAATGTTTTTTGTTGTTTTTCATGTGAATAGATGAAAGGCTTTTGCATCAGTTCTATTTTTTTTGTATCTTTGCAAGAGTAATTTGTAATTAAGAAAATCAGTAAAATATGAAAGCATTTGTATTCCCCGGACAGGGTTCGCAGTTTGTTGGGATGGGTAAAGACCTCTACGACAATAATGCATTGGCAAAGAAGTTGTTCGACCAGGCAGACGAAATCCTTGGCTTCAAGATCACAGACATCATGTTTGCAGGCACCGATGATCAGCTCAAAGAGACTCGCGTCACACAGCCTGCAGTCTTTCTCCATAGTGTCATCTCGGCGTTATGTCTTGGAGAGGATGCTAAACCAGAAATGGTAGCCGGTCATTCCTTGGGTGAGTTTTCGGCTTTGGTGGTTGCAGGAGCCTTGTCATTCGAGGATGGCCTTAGACTTGTTTCAGCTCGTGCCAACGCTATGCAAAAGGCTTGTGAAGCCAATCCCGGAACGATGGCTGCTATCATCGGGCTAAGTGATGAGCAGGTGGAAACAGTTTGTAAGGAGGTGAGCAATGGTGGTAAGGTCGTTGTGGCTGCCAACTACAATTGCCCTGGCCAGCTAGTTATCTCGGGTGATAATGATGGTATTCTGGAAGCCTGCGATAAGCTGAAGGCAGCAGGTGCTAAGCGTGCGTTACCCTTGAAGGTAGGAGGTGCTTTTCATTCTCCACTCATGCAGCCTGCAAAAGACGAACTTCAGAAAGCGATAGAGGGAACGGCTATTGTTGCACCTAAGTGCCCTGTATATCAGAATGTGGACGGCAAACCCCATACAGATGCTGCTGAAATCAAGCAAAATCTTATAGCCCAGCTTACCAGCTCGGTGCGTTGGACATCCAGTGTTCAGAATATGATTGCTGATGGTGCTGACGACTTTACAGAATGTGGACCGGGTAAGGCATTGCAGGGTATGATTGCCCGTATAGACAAAAATGTCAGTGCACACAGCATTGACTGATTAAGTTATGTATATGGAGAGATTGTCGATGGGTTGTTCCGGGGCAATCTCTCTCTTATTTTTTACAAACTACACTAATCTTGTGCGTTGTCATTGATGAACAAGAAAATTCTCATTTATCAGGTTTTACCGCGTCTATTTGGAAATAAAAACAACAGCTGTATTCCTAATGGTACACTCCAGCAAAATGGAGTTGGCAAATTGAATGATATCGATTTGTTACAATTAAGGCGTATTCGGTTGATGGGCTTTACTCATGTATGGTTTACTGGTGTGATTCGACATGCCACCACCACTGACTATAGTGCTTATGGTATTCCTCGTCAGCATTCAGCAGTAGTCAAAGGCAAGGCAGGCTCTCCCTATGCAATTACTGACTATTATGACATTGATCCCGATCTTGCTGTGGATATCGAACATCGTTTGGATGAATTTGTATCGCTTTTAGATCGTGCTCATGAAGTTGGACTAAAGGTAATCATGGATTTTGTGCCCAATCATGTAGCGCGTGAGTACAAATCTATTATGCGTCCTTTAAATGTAGCAGATCTTGGTCAGGAGGATGATACAGAAAAACACTTTGATGCACAGAACAATTTCTATTATTGTCCTGGACAGAGTTTTGTAAGCCCGGTAACATCACGTGATGGAGAGGAATCTTATGAGGAGACACCAGCCAAATGTACAGGAAACGATCGATTTGATAATCATCCGGGTATAAACGACTGGTATGAGACGGTTAAACTCAATTATGGTATTGATTACGGAGTTACCGGTGGCCAGCGCAACCATTTCTCCCCAGTGCCCAATACGTGGAACAAGATGGCTGACATTCTGCTTTTTTGGGCTTCCAAAGGGGTGGACGGTTTTCGATGTGATATGGCCGAGATGGTGCCTACTGATTTTTGGTCATATGTAACCCGTATCGTAAGAAATCATTATTCCGAAATAGTCTTTATTGGTGAGGTATATGATCCGGGACAATACCGTAACTTCATTCTCTCAGGTTTTGATTATCTATATGATAAAGTTGGCATGTATGATTGTATTAGAGATGTTATTTGCAACCGTCGGCCTGCCAGCAGCATTACCTATTATTGGCAGGCTGTCGATGACATCAAAGACCACATGCTCTACTTCCTTGAGAATCACGACGAGCAACGTATAGCAAGTGATTTCTTCTGTGGCGATGGACGTAAAGCCATTCCGGGGGTAATCCTTTCTGTTCTTCTTCAGAAAAATCCGTTTATGCTTTATGCGGGACAGGAGTTTGGCGAGACAGGAATGGATGAGGAGGGTTTTTCGGGTCGTGATGGAAGAACTACCATTTTTGACTATTGGCATCTTGATAAACTCTACAGAGGATATTTTGATCGCCGTAAACTAACGTTGGAAGAAAAGGCATTGCAGTTGAAATATCAGCAGATCCTCCATATTGCAAACCGAGAGAAAGCTGTATGTGAGGGAGATTTTTTTGATCTGATGTATGTCAATCCCCAATCTTGGAGATTTAACCCTCGTCAACAGTTTGCATTTTTACGTAAGTACAAGGATGAGGTTTTGTTGATTGTTGTTAATTTTGGAGAGGTTCGTGTCAATGCAGGTGTTCTCATTCCTGAACATGCTTTTGATACTCTTCAGATGCCAGAACGTAATGTGACGGCGGTCGACCTGCTTACAGGAGAAACAATTCAGTTTGATCTGCACAAGGATGGCACCGTTAATATGGATATACGGCCTTACACGGGAAGAATCTTTAAATTTAATATAGCTATGGAAGATAATGCATATATTCTTAATGAGCATAACAAGGATGAATTCCCACCTGCACATACGGCAGAACACTTGCTTAATCGGGTGATGGTAGAGATGTTTGGTTGTCAACGCTCAAATAATGCGCATATTGAGCGTAAGAAAAGCAAAATCAGTTACACTCTTGATCATAAACCTACCCGAAAGGAGGAGAAAGAAATTGTAGAACGGATGAATGAACTCATTGAGGCTGATCTTCCCGTGACATTCGAATATGTAGACAAGGAAAATCTGCCAGATGGTCTCAATCTGGACCGCCTTCCGGAAAATTGCTCCGATATCATTAGAATAGTGCGGATTGGTGACTTTGATATATGTCCTTGTGTCGGTAAGCATGTGCGTTCAACTTCCCAGATAGGGCGATTTGAGTTGCTTGGCACCAATTGGGATCAAGACAAAATGAGTTTCCGCATCCGCTTCAAGGTTATACCCTGATGCGGTAATCTATGAGAGCTGGATAAGTGAACTTTGCAAATAACAGTCTCCCTTTATGCTTCTTCCGTTTCGAAGAAGGATTTCGGGGAGTTTGTTGAAATCAAACAATAGGAAAATGGAAGTTATAGTTTCGCAGGAAATCGAGTGTATTTGCCCGAATTTTGTTGGGGCATGTGTTGAGGCGCAGGTGGAAAACACTCCATATTGTGAGGCATTGTGGACAGACATCCATGCGTTGGGAGATAAATACAAAGCCGAGCTCACCACCGAAACATTGAAGGATCTGTCGGGTATAGCTGCTACCCGTCGGGTTTACAAGGCTTGTGGAAAAGATCCTTCGCGTTATCGTCCTGCCTCAGAAGCATTGATACGACGGCTGTTACAAGGGAAGGAACTCTATCAGATAGATACTCTTGTAGACCTTATTAATTTAGCAAGTATCCAATATGGCTACAGCATCGGGGGCTTTGATGCCGACAAGTTTGTGGGTAAAACGTTGACGCTCGGCGTTGGACGCAAGGATGAACCCTACGAAGGCATCGGTCGTGGAATGATCAATATAGAAGGATTGCCCGTATATCGTGATCTGCAAGGTGGCGTGGGCACACCCACATCCGACAACGAGCGTACGAAGATTTCCCTATCCACCACCCATCTCGTAGTGCTCATCAATGGTTATGATGGTCGGGAGGACCAGGTATGTGCCAATGCAGAGTTCATTCAGCAACTCCTTCGGAAATATGCCGGGAGTGATGGGGGAAGATACGAAACCTTTAGGTAATTCATAATTCACAATTCATAATTATCCTCCGGCATCGCGTCAGCCTAATTCTCAATTCTCAATTCTCTACGCGCCAGCCTAATTATCAATTTTCAATTCTCAATTATCTACGCGTTAGCCTAATTATGAATTGTGCATTATCTGCACTATTTTCTTGTCAGCCTCTGCCCAGTTGAGTGTGTCTAACTGGTCGAGGGGTAGCCAACGTGCATCGAGGTGTTCCAGTAGAGTGAAGTCTCCGTCCCCGGGCTTGCAGAGATATGCCTTCAGGTTGATGGTGAAGTCAGGGTAATCGTGGGTGATGACACCCAGACGACGGCCTACATAGATGTCCCAATCCATTTCTTCTTTGATTTCGCGCAGTAAAGCTTCGTAGTCGGATTCGCCCTTTTCCACCTTTCCTCCGGGGAACTCCCATCGCTCAGAATTATAGGACTGATGTGAGCGGCATCGCTGCACACACAGGTATTGTCCGTCCTTGACAATCACTGCGGCTACGACATTAATTTTTTCCATAGAGTTCTAATTTTATTGGCGAATATACTAATAAATTCTTAATCTTCCCTTTGAATTGTTCTTTTTTTAGTATTTTTGCAGAAAATGGTTTTAAATATGACATTCAAGCAATTATTAGATAAGGTATCCTATGAAGATATCGCACCATATATACATCAGGCCGTTTCCGACAACGACAATGATTTGCGTCCCAACGAGGTGAAACTTGGCGAGATAGAGCAAGGTTTCAAGGCGATGAAGGCTATGAAACCGACATTTGGTCACATCGATTCCCGCATCGACGTGAAGATGATCAATGGTCATCTCAACGTGAGCAACACCCATCTCGGTTCGACAAGTGATTTGCTGAGCCACCAACTCAACATTTCCTCCGAAGTGACTGCTTCAGAAACCGAGATTGCTGCCCAGTGTGTTTTCCAGATTGTGGCCCATGCTTCTTCGTGGCAGCATTATCGTGATGAGGACGATTTCGATGATTTGGATAATCCGCAGACTGCGAGAAACCTGAGATAATGCATAATTCATAATAAGGCTGGCGCGTAGGTAATTGATAATTGATAATTGAAAATTGATAATTAGGCTAACGCGTAGATAATTGATTATTGATAATTGATAATTAGGCTGACGCGATGCCGGAGGATAATTATGAATTTTGTATTGTGCATTAGAAAACGCCGGACGGTAATTTTGAATTTTGAATTTTGAATTAAAAAAATGGTAATAGGTATTGACGTAGGCATTAGCACTACAAAGATTGTTGGCATCAACGACGACGGCCAGGTGGTCTCGCCGATTCGCATCAAGGCCACCGACCCCGTGACATCGCTCTACGGTGCCTTTGGCAAGTATCTCTATGACAACCATATAGCCTTGAAAGACATCGAGCAGGTGATGATTACTGGTGTGGGTTCTGCCTACATAGATTCGCCCATCTATGGTCTTCCCACCAGCAAGGCCGAGGAATTTATCGCTGACGGACTCGGGGCGCGCTATGAGACCGACCTCGACCGCATGCTTGTGGTGTCGATGGGGACAGGAACCAGCATCGTGCAGTGTGATGGTGAGGATATTCGTCATATCGGCGGTATAGGTCTTGGCGGTGGTACGCTCATGGGATTGAGCCGTATCATGCTCAAGACAGACGACGTGAAACAAATTGTCGCCCTTGCACTCGAGGGTGATATCTCCAATATCGATGTACTCATCGGCGACATCAGTCCCAACCCACTGCCCAATCTCCCGAAGACCGCCACGGCGTCGCTCTTTGGCAATGCGCGGAGCAATGCCTCGCGCGAAGATATCGCTTTGGGCATCATCACCACTGTGCTCCAGACCATTGGGTCGAGCTGCATTCTCGCTTCGCTCAATACCGGCATCCGAGAATATGTGCTTATCGGCAATCTCACCCTTCTGCCACAGTGCAAGGATGTGTTTCCTGCTATGGAGAAACTCTATCACGTGAGGTTTATTATTCCCAAGTATTCCGAGTTTTGTACAGCCATCGGAGCCGCACTCAGCTACAAGAAAAATCATTAAAACTACAACATTTTATTTTTTATAAAGCCATGATAGACCAAAAAGTCAAGACGTTGTTTTTGGCTCTTATAACATCGGGCTCTGTCTCTGCACAGGGTACATTGGCCGATTATCAGAGAGCATACGGTCTTTACGACAAGTTTCAACAGAAAAACGTGAGCCATTGGGCGCACGATGTGAGATGGAAAGACTCTGCCAATGTGGTGTATTACATTGATGGAGAGAAGGGAAGGCAATATATAGCCTACTGTGTCGCCGACGGCCAGACGCAGATGTTTGACTCTGAGGAGGCGATGAAAAAGGCAATGGGCATCAACGATGAGGAACGCAGAAACAATCCTCGGCATGAGAGTCCGTTCCGTCGCCCTTCCCGTCACTGGATGGAGACCGACGATGAGCAGGCTCAGGAAGTGGTGAAGTCGCCCGACGGCAAGTTGGATGCTTGGATAGAGGGTTACAACGTCATGGTGCATGAGGTGGGGCGCCCCTATTCCGAAAAACGTGCCCTCACGCAGGATGGCACCATCGGACGCTATTACAGCAGTAGCATCTACTGGAGTCCCGATTCCAAGAAAATCATGGTGTGCAAGCGCAACAAGGTAGACAAGCGTTATGTCTACTATGTGGAGTCGTCGCCCGCTGATCAGCTTCAGCCCATCCTCCACAAACAGGAATATGCCAAACCCGGCGACGAGTTGCCCCAGCACTGGCCCACCATCATCGACGTGGCTACGGGGGCGAGGGTGGAGGCCCCGGCCGCCGAAATCGAGAACCAGTATGCGCTGGACGGGTTTCAGTGGACACCTGACTCGCGCGAGGTGACGATGGAATACAACCGTCGGGGACATCAGCTCTATTGCGTGTTGGCGATGGATGCCACGACGGGTGCGCTCCGCACCATTGCCGAGGAGCGTTCCAACACGTTTGTCAACTACTCCCGCCTCTGGCGACAATATATCAACGAGGGTCGCCAGATGCTCTGGACCTCCGAGCGTGACAACTGGAACCACCTTTATATATATGACGTGCGCAAGACCGACAAGAAAGGTCGTGTGGTGGCCTCCGCGCCCCGCCAGATCACCAAGGGCGACTGGTTTGTGCGCCAGGTGAAGAAAGTGGACGAGAAACAGGGCGTCATCTATTTCTCGGCATCGGGCGTCAGCAAGGCCGAAGATCCTTATCTCGTACACGACTACCGCATCGGGCTTGACGGTAAAAACATGGTGTGTCTCACGCCCGAGAACGGCAATCACATGGTGGAATATTCGCCCGACTACCGTTATCTGGTCGACACCTACAGCCGTGTGGACCAGGCTCCGGTGACCGTGTTGCGCAATGCCGTCGACGGGCAGATCATCAAGACCCTGGAGACGGCTGACATCAGCAAACTCAAGGCCAACGGATGGGTGGCCCCCGAGGTGTTCACGGCCAAGGGACGTGATGGCAAGACCGACATGTGGGGCATCATCCAGCGCCCGACCAACTTCGATCCCAACCGCAAATATCCTGTCATCGAGTACATCTATGCAGGTCCCGGCGATGCCTATACGCCCAAGAATTTCATCTCTTACAACTGGAACATGACCGCGTTGGCCGAGCTGGGATTCATCGTGGTGCAGCTCGACGCGATGGGCACCAGCTATCGGGGCAAGCGGTTTGAGGAGGTGTGCTACAAAAACCTGCAGGATGCCGGTTTCCCCGACCGTGAGTTGTGGATCAAGGCCGCCGCGGAGAAATATCCTTACATGGATGCCGGCAACGTGGGTATCTTCGGCGCGTCGGCCGGCGGACAGGAGTCGACCACGGCTGTGTTGCTCCACGGCGATTTCTACAAGGCCGCCTACAGTTCGTGCGGATGCCACGACAACCGTATGGACAAGATTTGGTGGAACGAGCAATGGATGGGATGGCCCATCGATTCCAGCTATGTGCGGTCGAGCAATGTTTACAACGCCCCGAAGCTGGAGCGCCCGCTGATGCTTGTCGTGGGCGAGATGGACGACAATGTAGACCCGTCGAGCACCATGCAGGTGGTCAACGCCCTGGTCAAGGCTGGCAAAGACTTCGACCTTGTGGTACTCCCCGGCGTGCACCACACGATGGGCGAGACCTTCGGCGAGCACAAACGCTATGACTTCTTTGTCAAAAACCTCTTGCATGTCATACCGCCGGCATGGGGGGATGTCAAGAACAATAAACATTAAACATTAAACAATAAACATTCGATGCCACCACTTCAAGTCTCGTGCTTGTTGTGGTGGCATCATTGTTTTCAGGAGAGAAGAATACGTGAAAAATGCCTTTAAATTCTGATGGTAATTTCCTCGTTTTACGATTCGGTACTAATCGTCTCGCGTTTCGGTACTAATCGCGTCACGATTAGGTACTAATCGTCATGCGATTCGGTACTAATCGTGGAGCGGTTATTGGTTGGCGATGTAAGTGTTTGATAATGAGTGGATTGAGATTTTCCTTTTATTGCCATTTAAATGGATCTCGTTTCTCATCATTCTGTGGCTTTGGCACGGATGGACAAAATAGTATTTAAACCTTGATAAATTCGGTTTTCATGGGTACATATATTATAGGGGATTGCCCTGTGCATGCCCGCAGTGATTTGACCCATACCGCTTTCTGTATTGTTAATTAGTCTTAACTTTCTCTATGATATTAAGTTTTATTTGGATTTAATGCGTACTTTTGCAAAGTAGAGTTGACAAATCAAGGATAAAAACAAATCAATGATAATAAAATAGGTATGAGTCAGCAAGAAGAAAATGATGCTTTTCAGGTAGTTCACCATCCTTATTCCACCCTTGAGGCCATTGAGGAGGCCAAGCGCTGTCTGCGATGCAAGGTGCCCTTGTGCCGTAAGGGATGCCCCATCAGCAACAATATTCCCGAATTTATTCATCAGTTGTCGAAAGGAAACATTGGTGATGCTATGGCAATCATTAACGAAACCTCTAATCTTCCGGCCATTTGTGGCCGGGTATGTCCTCATGAGAAACAGTGCCAGGGGCATTGCATCCTAAATAAGAAGGACAAACCTATCCAGATAGGACGGTTGGAGGCTTTCATTGCTGACTTCGATACCGAGATGCGTCTCACCCGCGAAAAACTTCCTCAAAAGTCCCGTGGTAATGTGGCCGTGATAGGTTCGGGTCCTGCCGGACTCACCGTGGCTGGCGATCTGGCACGACAGGGATTTGCTGTGACCATCTATGAAGGCCAGGAAGAACCTGGCGGCGTGCTCATGTTTGGCATTCCCGAGTACCGTTTGCCTAAGAATGTGGTACGTGCGGAAATCAGCAAGATTGCTGAGTTGGGTGTCAATTTTGTGACCAAAGCCATGGTTGGTGAGAATGGTATCACAGTTGACTCTCTCTTTGCCAATGGTTTTGATGCCATCTTCATGGGTACCGGAACGGCCGTTCCGCAAAACATGGACTCCGTGAGTGGTGCTAAACTCCACGGCGTGAGCCAGTCGACCTATCTGCTCCATCAAGTCAACGCCTATAACGACGGTGCCATCAGTCGTGAGTCGGTGCCTCTGCGCGAAGGCGAACGGGTGGGAGTCATCGGTGGTGGCAATGTGGCGATGGATGCCGCGCGCACCGCCATCCGTCTTGGTGCTGATGTCACTGTGATCTATCGGCGCACCGAGGAGGAGATGCCTGCTATCCGACGGGAGTACGAGGAGGCTGTGAAGGAAGGGGTAAAGTTCCTCTGGGAGTCGAGTGTCACCGAGTTTTTCCCCGGCCCCAATGGCCGGTTGGGAAGTGTGAACCTTCATACTACAGAGGGCGACCGCATCGAACCGTTCGACCGCATCTATCTGGCCATCGGTTCGCGACCGGCCAATCGCATCGTCTCGACCACCGATGGCATCGATGTTGACGAAAAGGGCTATGTGAAAATACAGGAGCGTCCCTATGGCATGACGACCCGACGGGGTGTGTTTGCCGGTGGCGACGTGGTGCATCGGCCGCAGACGGTGGTGCTGGCGATGAAGGCAGCCAAGGAGGTGGCGCAGGGTATCGCCCAGTATGTCGATGCCGTGAAGCTGCTGGAATACATTGAGAAACAATAGATATTGGCTTCCCTCAAACCAGGAAAACATTTTCAGAAAACATACAATCGGTTTTTACCAAACCGCTTTTTTATAAAAAAGACATCGGCTTTTGCATTTTGCATGCCGATGTTTTTTTATTCTCCAATCTTTTCATTAACTTTGCATCCGCAACAGGTTCTCTATTATGGAGATTAAAATGGGAACCGGGTGAGAGTCCCGGACAGTCCCGCTGCTGTAATCGGCATTGTGGTTATGCACCATGTCACTGGTCTCTTGACCGGGAAGACGCATAGCTGAGGCCGTAAGTCAGAAGACCTGCCGTTGCACGAACAATTTCTGTTCTCGAGGAAGAATGCGAAAGTACATCATCATCGCCATCATGGGTCTGGCTATGAGTCCGTGTGTGACTATGGCACAGCGAGACACCATCTCTCTGCAAGGGGTGGTGGTCAACGGCGTGGCTCCCGGCAATAATGTGGCGTCGGTAGTGCCCCGTCAGCAGGTCGACCGTGAGAAAATGGTGCGCCTCGGAATCTTCAACATCGAGGATGCTCTCAAGCACATGGCCGGCATCACGGTGAAAGACTATGGCGGTGCGGGTGGCATGAAGACGGTGTCGGTGCGTGGCATCGGGGCCAAACACACCGCGGTGGTCTACGATGGCGTTGCGCTGACCGACTGTCAGACGGGCGAAATTGACCTCAGCAGATACAGTCTCGACAACCTCAAGAGCCTGCAGCTGACCATCGGCGATGGCGACAACATCTTCATTCCGGCCCGAAGTGTGGCATCGGCGGCCTCTTTGGAACTCACCACCGATCTTGGTACTGCCGCCGGACCTGCTCAGGCGCTGCGTGTTGGTACCACGGTGGGATCATGGGGCACTGTCAAACCTTCGGTGTTCTATCGTACATTGTTAGGCTCTCATGTGATGATGAATGTTCAGGGCGAGTATCTCTATTCTGAAAATGACTATCCCTTTACATTGACCAATGTTGAATTGGTGACCCATGAGCGCCGCAAGAACAGCAGAATGAACAGTGGTCATGCAGAGACAAATCTCATCTGGACACCTGATAACAGCACCAGGGTGGGAGCGAAGCTGTTTTATTATGACAACTCCCGGCATTTGCCCGGCATCGTTCACCTTTATACGCAGGACAATGACGAGCGTCTGCATGAGCGCAATGCGTTCGGACAGCTCAACTATCTCGGCCTCTGGTCTTCCCGATGGTCGATGAAAGCCGCCGCGAAATTCAATTGGAACTCCAGTCTTTACAAGGTAGGCGTGCCGAGTGGTGGCGTGAAAAGCGAGAGCTACTGGCAGCGGGAGTACTATGCCACGATGTCGTGGCTCTACTCTCCCATGTCCTGGTGGTCGTGGAGCTACGCTGCAGACTATGCGCTCAACAATCTTAACAGCACGCTGACGACATCTACCGGCGGCGTGAATAGTCCCATCAGCGTGGGACCTTACCGCCATACCGTGTTGCAATCTCTGTCTACTAAGGTCACGGCGGGGCATCTTACGGGTACGGCGCGGCTGCTCTGGTCCAACTATTTCAATGGTGTGAGGCAAGGAGAGGCATCTGCCGATGCCCATCGCTGGTCGCCCTCGGTGTCGCTGTCCTGGCAGCTGACCGAGCGTCCGCATCTCTTTGTCAGGATGTTTTGGAAGAATATCTTCCGCGTCCCGACCTTCAACGAACTCTATTATTATCATATCGGTACGGCAAGCCTGCAACCTGAGAACACCCAGCAGTGGAATTTGGGATTTACCGGGAATGTGGAGCGGGGAGCTTTCGGCCTACGTTTCACCGTGGACGGATATTTGTCTGAGGTGAACAATAAGATAGTGGCCATCCCCTTCAATATGTTTGTGTGGCGTATGATGAACTTAGGCAAGGTGGGTGTGCATGGCTTGGATGTGACCATAGATGCTACCCAGCGGCTCTCCGCAACCCATCAGCTGCAGCTGACGGGCAATTACAGTCTGCAAAAAGCGCAAAACAAAACCAACAAACAGTCGGTGAACTATGGCAAACAAATAGCCTACACACCCGAACACAGTTTCTCCGCAGCCCTGAGTTGGCTCAATCCGTGGGTCAATCTCACCCTCAGCATGGACGGAATGAGCCATCGCTGGGCCACCAATGAGCACGCCGATGAGACACGCATACCCGGATTTGCCGAGATGGAAGTGTCGGCTTTCCGGACATTGGGATGGAAACACTGTCGCTTGACATTGAGAGGCGGCATCCAAAACATCCTTAACAAGCAATATGACATCGTTGCTCATTATCCCATGCCCGGTAGGTCGTGGAAACTTTCAGCAACGCTGGAACTATAATTATTATCTGATTTTCAATTATTCTCAAATCATTAAAGTAACAAATGAAAAAGATTTACTCCTTAATGACCCTGTTGATGGGTGCGTTGGTCATCACATCGTGTGGTGAAGACGACAACAACGATAATACGTCGGTTACGAAAACCGTGGCCGACGGAGTATATGTGGTGAACGAAGGCAGTTACTATTTGAACATCAACGGTAGTATAGACTTTCTTGATTACGCCACTTCCAGTGTGACCCGCAAATTCTTCCAGACCGCCAACGGACGTTCGTTGGGCAGCACTCCCAACAATGCCGTGATCAATGGAGAGGACGAAATGTATATCGCCACGACCGATGAGAACCGTGTGGAGATTGCCAATGCCAAGACATTGAAGAGCGTCGCCGTGGTAAATATGCGCCAACCTCGCGAATTGGCCTACGACGACAACTATGTTTATGTATCGTCTTACACCGGCCGGGTGTATAAAATCGACGATAAGTCGCATGAGGTTGTCGACAGTTCCGAGGTCATCGGTGCCAACCTTGAGGGCATTGCGGTGGTCAATGGTAATGTCTATGTGTGCAATTCGTGGAACCCTGACTACAGCTATAATAAGACTGTGGTGAAGCTCGACACCGAATTGAACAAGAAGAAAGATATCACTGTGGTGACCAATCCTACCTCGATTGTGACTAATGGAAGCGACATCTTTGTTGTTAGCCAAGGCAATTACAAGGATATTGCTGCCAGCGTTCAGCGTATTGATGCTTCAACCGATGAGGTGACGGAGATTGGTCAGGCTACAATGGCGGCCTGCACTGCCGACCGACTCTATCTGGTCAATGCGCCATACGGTGCGGTTCCCACCTACTCCTATTATACCATGACAAGCAAGACAACCCAGAAGTGGATGGACGGAACAGAAGTGTTTAGTCCATTCGCCATGGGTGTCGACCCGCTGACGGATGATGTCTTCATCACATCGCTGAGTCAGGATCCTGACACGGGCTATGCCAACTACTCGGGCGACGGCTACTTGGTACGCTATAAGGCTGACGGAACCTTTGTGGGGAAGTATGTCTGCGGCGTAAATCCAGGTACAATCGTTTTTATAAACCATACCGAGGTTGATGAAAAATAAGTTCTTGATGGTGGCGATGGCTGTCCTCGTTGTGGGACTTTCATCTTGCCACCAACAACCCAAAAACAACAAAAGCCGGGAACACCTACCATTAGCGTATGCCCGGCTTTTATCGATGTCTGACCATGACGGACTGATGGAGGCCACCATTGCCGACCCATGGCAGGAAGGCCGCACTCTCCAGACCGTCAGCGTGGGGCATTCACAGGCTGCCCATGCCTTCGCACCGTTCCAACGTGTCATCGTTTTCTCCACAGCTCATTGCTACCTTCTCGAATGCTTAGGGCTGGCCGGTAGGATTGTCGGAGTATGTGATGCGAGGTATATCCTTATCCCTGATATCCAGAAAAGGCTGAAAGACGGGCGCATCAAAGATTGCGGCGACTCGATGAGTCCTGATATCGAGCGCATCATCAGTCTCAATCCCGATGCCATCTTTGCCAGTCCGTTTGAGGGAAGCGGTGGATTTGGTAAGTTGGAGAAACTCGGCATCCCCATCGTTCAGACTGCCGACTACATGGAAACATCGGCTCTGGGCAGAGCTGAATGGATGAGGTACTACGGTCGTCTTTTCGGCGAAGGCCGTCGGGCAGACTCCCTTTTCCATGTGGTGGACTCCAATTATCAGAGTCTGCGCAATTTTGCGGCCCGACTTCCCTTGGGTCGCAGTATCCTTACGGAGCGCAAAACCGGCTCCACCTGGTATACGCCCGGAGGAACAAGCAGCATAGGCATGATCATCAAAGACGCCCATGGTCGCTATGCTTTTGCTGATGACAAGCACGGCGGAAGTCTCGCATTGTCGGCCGAACAGATTATAGACAAGGCCGGAGAAAGTGATGTGTGGGCTTTCAAATACAATGGCACGCGCATGATGACACGTCAGGACCTTCTGCGAGAATACCATGGTTATGTCTCGCTCAAAGCTTTCCGTACCGGTGCTATCTATGAGTGCAATACTACCGAGGTGCCCTATTTTGAGGAGGTACCCTTTCGTCCCGACTACCTCCTGCGCGAGATGATTCAGCTGTTGCACCCCAAGACCGTGTTGGGCGGATTGCGCTATTACCGACCACTCAACGCAAAATCCTAAATCCTATTGCCAAATCTACTTGGATTTGGCAATAGAATGATGGTCTTTCCGTTATTTGTTTATGAAGATTTCATACGCCTACATATTCCTTGTGCTGCTCATCCTGTTGTTTCTCGGGCTGAGCCTGCTGCATGGCAGTGTCGAAATTCCCTTGCGCGAGACGTGTGATATCCTGATGGGAAAGTCCACGGACAAGGAGAGTTGGCGTTTTATCATCATGGAAAGCAGGTTGCCCCAGGCTCTTACGGCACTTTTGGCCGGTGGCGCGCTGGCCGTGAGCGGACTGTTGTTGCAGACCGCTTTCCGCAATCCGTTGGCCGCACCCGACATCTTCGGCGTGACGAGCGGTGCGAGTCTGGCTGTCGCTCTGCTGACGCTGGCCCCTGCAGCATGGGTCTCAGACTCTTTGTCCTACATCTCGTCCGTGGCTGTAGCCTTTGTCGGAGCTATCGCCGTGACGGCCCTTATATGGACCTTGGGCAAGATGGTGCGCAGTCATGTGGTGCTCATCATCCTTGGCATCATGATAGGGTATCTCACATCGAGTGCGATAACCCTGCTCAATTTCTTTGCTACCGAGGAGGGAGTGAAGAATTTCGCGGTATGGGGGATGGGCAATTTCGGCAATGTGTCGATGAGACAGATGCCTCTGTTCGGTATCGTAACCCTTACTTTCACATTGGGTACATTGCTTCTGATGAAACCCCTCAATGCCCTGTTGATGGGCGAAAACTATGCCGAGAACTTAGGCATCCGGGTGCGTGGCGTGCGCAATATTCTCTTGGTGGTGACGGGCCTGCTCACTGCGGTGGTCACCGCATTCTGTGGTCCGATAGCCTTCATCTCCTTGGCCGTGCCCCACGTTGCACGACTGTTGTTGAATACCTCTAATCATCGTCAGCTTCTGCCCATGACCATCTTGTCTGGTTCGGCCATCGCGCTACTGTGCAACGTGTTGACATCCTTACCGGGTGAGGCTGGCATCCTGCCGCTCAACGCCGTGACACCCATCATTGGTGCACCGGTAATCATCTATGTTATACTCAAAAGATAAGACTATGAAAGTAACAACCAAGACCGGTGACCGTGGCACCACATCTCTGTATGACGGCACCCACGTGAGCAAAGACGATATAAGGATAGAACTCAACGGCCAATTGGATCACCTCAATGCGCTGTTGGGACTTTGTAAGGCGACCCATGGCGAGGTAGAACCCTTTGAAACCATGCAGAAGGAACTGATGACGGTCATGTCGTTTGTGGCTCAGCGCGATGGTGCGACGGCCGACCAGACCAAGCGAGGCAAGACCCACGACCAGCAGATGGAACTGTTTTTGTCGGCCGTGACACGTATGGAGGATTTTATCAGGGAGGCTACCTCCGACGGTGATTTTGACTTTGTGTTGCCCGGCAAAAATCTTGCCGATGCTGCACTTCATCTGGCCCGTACTCAGGTGCGCACCTGCGAGCGTCGATGGGTAGCCCTCATGCGTCTGCAGACTGAGAGCCATGTCTGGGATGCACCTACTGCAGAACTCGGTGTCAAGATAGGTATCTATCTCAACCGCATGTCGGATTATCTGTTTTGCCTGTCGTTGAGGCAGTAGGTCCATAATCCCCTGTTTTTTAAGGAGATACGATTCCCCTTTTCTTTCCCCAAAATATTGTATTACGATTAGTACCTAATCGCATCATGATTAGGTACTAATCGCGTCGCGATTAGGCCCTAATCGTCAGACGATTCGATAGTAATCGTGAACGAGTCCTTTTGCTCTCATGAAATGGTCTGAATTTTATTATCATAACATGGAGTCTCTTCAATACCTCAGGATGTGTTAAAGTATTCTGTCATCTTGTTTGAAAGCACCATACTATTTTCCTCTAAAACTATACCAACCCATTGTATTTGCAATAGCAAACAATGTGGCCTGTCCTCATATCCAATAAAAAGACTGAAGGACAAAAAACAAAAATGCCAACCCCAAGTTGGAGTTGGCATATATGCTGTGTGGCTTTGTCGGTGGCACGGCAGGGCTGGGCCATCGATGGAAAGCCGTTTAAAATGCACTTTGGAATTCTTCGAGGAAACGGGTGTCGTTCTCTGAGAAGAGGCGCAGATCGTTGACACGATACTTCAGATTGGTGATGCGCTCCACGCCCATGCCAAAGGCATAGCCCGTGTAAACGCTCGAATCGATGCCGCAAGCCTTCAGGTCGTGGGGGTCTACCATGCCGCAACCAAGTATTTCCACCCATCCGGTATGCTTGCAGAAGCCGCAACCCTTACCGCCACAGATGTTGCAGGAAATATCCATTTCTGCACTTGGTTCAGTAAAGGGGAAGTAGCTGGGACGCAAACGGATCTTGGTGTCTGGACCAAACATCTCGCGGGCGAAGGTGAGTAGTACCTGTTTGAGGTCGGAGAAGCTCACATTCTTGTCCACATAGAGTCCTTCTACCTGATGGAAGAAGCAGTGGGCACGGGCCGAGATGGCCTCATTGCGATATACGCGACCCGGGCAAAGCACGCGGATAGGCGGCTGATGAGTCTCCATGTAGTGAGCCTCGTCGCCCGAAGTGTGCGAGCGCAGCAACACGTTCTTGGTCACATCCTTGAGGTTCTGCGAGATGAAGAATGTGTCCTGCATGTCGCGGGCGGGATGGTCTTCGGCGAAATTGAGCATAGTGAACACATGCTGGTCGTCGTCAATCTCCGGTCCGTAATAGAGCGTGAAGCCCATGCGCTGAAAGATGTTGATGATTTCGTTGCGGACAATAGTCAGCGGATGGCGGGTACCTAAGCCGATGGGGTAGGCGGTACGGGTGAGGTCGATATTCTCGGAGCTGGTCTCTACGGATGCAATCTGCTCACGCAGCTCGTTGATTTTGTTAAGCGCTGCTTGCTTGAGCTCATTAATCTTGATGCCGACTTCCTTTTTCTGGTCGGCAGCAACATTGCGAAACTCAGCCATAACAGCATTGATTTCCCCCTTCTTGCTAAGATATTTCAGTCTGAGTTGCTCTATATCTTCGGCACTCTTGGCTGACATATCAGCTACTTCCTTGAGAAGTTCGTCTATCTTGTCTAATATCATAATTATCAACTTCTGTTCTTTGAATTGCAAAGTTACAATATTTTTATCGGAAAAAGTAGACTTATATAAAAAATAATGTGTAATTTTGCGATAGTTTTATGAGTTGTTTTATATGAGAAAAGTAATTGTTTCTTCAGTGCTACTGACACTCTTGCTTGTTACCCTAATACCTTATGGTTGCACCAATAAGAAACCTGAACCCGTGGATACACTACAGTCGGATTCGATGATAGCGGATACTTCGGCTAACGATTCGGCCGAAAGTGTTATTGCCGAGACACCTATGCCCAAGGCCGCTGATGAGTTGTTTGATGACTTTGTGTTTAATTTTGCGGCTAATAGAAAGTTGCAGAAGAAGCGTGTGGTGTTTCCACTTCCGGTATACCGTAATGGGAAATTAGAAAAAAAGATTGATAAAGACGAATGGAAAATGGAGCATTTTTTCATGCGCCAGGAGTACTATACACTTATCTTTGATAATCACAGGCAGAAAGAGGTGGTGAAAGATACGACCATAGATCATGTGGTCGTGGAGAAAATATTCTTCAAGATGAAGACTGTGCAGCAGTTCCTGTTTAACCGTATCAACGGCGAGTGGATGATGACATCCATTAATTATAAGCCCTTGTATCAGAATCAGAATGCCAGTTTCCTGAAGTTTTATGAGCGGTTTGCTGTCGATTCAGCCTTCCAGGTGCAGAGTATGGCTGATGAGGTGGAGTTTACAGCCCCTGATCCGGAAGACGACTTCTCGACCATAAGTGGGGTTATTGTGCCCCAGCAGTGGTCGGATTTTAAACCGGGGCTTATACCAAGCGGTGTAATCTATAATATCCTTTATGGTCAGAAATATACGGAGTCTAACCGGAAGATATTTATTATCCGTGGAATTGCCAACGGACTTGAGATGGAAATGGATTTTAAATTGATCGGAGGACGCTGGAAGTTAGTCAAGTTCAATAGTTAAAATGACGCTTTCATAGACTCTTATTTGTTTGTAATATGAAACGATATTCCCATTGTTCCCTGCTGGAATATAACACTTTTGGTATTGATCAGCAGTGTGACGAGCTTCTCGTATATGAGAATCAGGAGGATGCTGTAGCTTTGGTCAAGGATCTTTTAGGACATGGTAGTTCTGTGCCCTTGCTGATTTTGGGCGGCGGAAGCAACTTGTTGCTGACCAAGGATTTTGAGGGAAAGGTAGTGACGGCCGACAAACGCTTTGAGGTGGAGGTCGGAACACGTGATGAAGAACCTGACAATGTTTACCTGCGTTGTTGGGCAGGTACTTGTTTTGACGAAGTAGTGGCCTATGCAGTAGATCATGGTTACTATGGTATTGAGAATCTAAGTCTCATTCCCGGTGAATGCGGAGCATCGGCTGTGCAGAATATCGGAGCCTACGGTGTTGAAGCTAAGGATGTTATAGTTGAGATGGAGGCGGTGTCTTTGGAGTCTGGCGAGGTGGTCAGGATCGCGGCAGAGGACTGCCATTATGCTTATCGGCAGAGTCGTTTCAAGCAGGAATGGCGCGACAAATATCTTATTTTATATGTAACTTACCGGCTGTCGCGTACATTTCATCCCCATCTTGACTATGGAAATATCCGCAAAGTGTTGGAGGACAAGCATATCTCTGAACAGCAACTTACGGGCAAAGCTTTGCGTGAAGCTATTATCAAGATACGCGAAGCCAAGCTGCCCAATCCTGAAGTGTTGGGCAATGCAGGCAGTTTTTTCATGAATCCGATGGTCGACGAGGTCACATTGAATGTACTCAAGGCTAAGTTTCCGGATATTCGCTATTTCGAGGTGAACGAGCCGGCATCAGGTGCAGACGTTCTTTCCGGAGTAACGGGCACGACGAAATATAAGATTCCGGCCGGATGGATGATTGATCAGTGCGGATGGAAAGGACGTACTTTGGGCCGTGCTGGCGTGTATGAGAAGCAGGCGCTTGTACTTGTCAACCGTGGCGGAGCAAAAGGAATGGAAATTGTGGAACTGATGAAACAGATTCAGGCAGATGTTTTCAATCGTTACGGATTGCGGATTTTGCCCGAAGTAAATATTAAATAGATCCCTTGAGATTAAGATTTTTAGGCACCGGAACCTCCAATGGGGTTCCGGTTTTAGGATGTAACTGTGAGGTTTGCCAGAGTGAAGACCCTCGCAATAGACGATTTCGCAGTTCGGTGTTGGTCGAAACCGATGATACGCGGGTGCTGGTGGACTGTGGTCCTGACATCCGTATGCAATTGTTGCAGGTGCCTTTCCGCCGCATAGATGCCGTATTGCTTACCCATGAGCACTACGATCATACCGGTGGACTTGATGATTTGAGGCCTTATTGTGCTTTTGGAGATATCGACATCTATGCGAATGATGTTACGGTGAAGGCTGTGCATCACAACTTCCCTTATTGTTTTGCCAAACATCTTTATCCCGGTGTGCCCAAATTGCAACTCCATACCATCGAGAAGCATCAGCCGTTGCGGGTGGGAGACATTGAGGTGTTACCTGTTGGTATCATGCATGACAGTTTACCTATATTGGGTTATCGGTTTGGTTCGTTAGCCTATATCACCGATATGAAAAGCATCGACGACAGCGAATTGGCTTATCTCGAAGGTCTTGACACCTTGGTTTTGAATGCCTTGCGATGGGAGAAGCCCCACCATAGCCATCTGATCATTCCCGAAGCCATAGCGTTTGCGCATAGGGTGGGGGCGCGGCAAACTTTCCTGACCCATCTTACCCATAAGATAGGATTGCATGATGAAGCTTCCCTGCGATTGCCCGAGGGATTCCGATTTGCCTATGACGGATTGGAATTAGAATTTTGAAGATGGTTTAGGGTTCTTGAATTTTGTAGAGCCCAGTTGGAATATTTTGATATACGGACACAAAAAAAGGAGTACCGCCGTACTCCAACCTTGTTAACCTTAAATCTAATACTATGAAAAACACGTTGCAAATTTACAATATTTCTTAGAATAAATCAAGATTTTGAGTAAAAAAGTTATGATTTATAACTTTTCTTAACAAGATTCGGATAAGATTACTATTCTGCTTAACTATTTCTTGAACTTTCGATAGAGTTTCCATCCAAGAATAAAGGCATCCAGAACACCTGCTCCAGTGTTTACCAAACTATTGATTCGGCGAGAGGGAGTGGCGTTGCTTTTTAGAGCCGCGGGTTTTGAAAATAGAGAGTGCCACTGATTGCGAAGGCGTAAATCGTCTTTCTGAATGTCTTTCAGAAGCAGTGCCTTGCGAAATCTTATTTCTTCAATGGTCTTATAGGAAATGGGATTTAAAGAGTCGTTGTCCATGTCTTATTTGCTTAAAAGTAGGGAAGCGAGGAAAGTAACAAGCGGTTTTTCTATCCATTGTTTTCTGAAAATGATGAAAAGCATAAGGATAAAGAAATAGATTCCAGCCACAATTGCGAAGGCTCCGACGTTGCCCACTAATGGCATCAAAGCATAAGCGACGGCAAAACTCAGGTAGATGAGCATCAAAGAAAGCAACATGCACAGGATGGCAGTGATGGCAATTACCGTGAGAATCCTTACCGTCTTCTCCACGATATCAAGTCGGACATACTCGCTCTGCAGGCCAACGTAGTGCTTGACTGTTTCCACAAGCTGTCCAATGGTTTCTATATTTTGATCGTTTGAAAACATGTATGTTTCTTGATTATAGCATGTACGTCTTTTGCTTGTAGCAAGTACGTTTCTTGCTTGTAGTATTTACGTCTCTTAATTATAAAAAGGAGAGGGACTGTGACCAAAGCATCACATCCCTCTCACGTTTTATATGTGATTATGCATTCGTTTCGACAGCATCCTTGATGTCATCTACCAAATCTTCTGCATCCTTGCGGTTTAGCTTGATGTCATGTTTTTTACAGAAGTCATCAACTGCGTCAGCAATCTTAGAACGGGTGTCTGCTCCTTTTTCGGGAGCCATAAGAATACCTAAGGCAGCTCCGGCAATAGCACCGCCAAGGAAAGCTCCAATGTAACCTAATGTTTTCATACTTCTTATAATTTAGTGAATATTGTGAGTAGTCTTTCTTGCAAATATAATGAATTCAGTAGGAAAAGCAAGGGAAGTGAAAGACTTTTTTTGTTAAAAAACGTCTATTTCATTGATTTAACAAACTTTATGCGGTTGATGTTTATTATTTTCTGATTAATTTCGTAATTTCGCAAATTAAAGGAATTACACCTCTTTTGAGGACTTAACATTAACATCTATAATATTCAAAGGTATGAAGAAATCATTGGTTATGGGCGCAGCCTTATGCGTTGCTTTTGCCTTCACAAGTTGTAAATCACAGGAAAGTGCTTATAAGAAGGCTTATGAAAAGGCAAAGGCTCAGGAGGAGCAGAATCAGGCACAGCAGCCCGTCCAAGAAGCTCCGGTAGTTACTCCGCTTGTGGAGAAGCCGGCTGACCAGACAACGGTTACAAATGTGAACAATGCTACGGTGCGTACCGAAGACGTAACGGTTGTCAGCGGTGCTGGTTTGCAGGCATATAGTGTTGTGGTAGGCTCGTTCTCTCTCAAAGCCAACGCAGAGGGATTGCAGAATACGTTGAAGCAAGGTGGCTATGATGCACAGATTGGCTACAACTCCAACTTGAACATGTATCGTGTGATTGCTTCTACTTTTGCTGATAAGGCACAGGCTGTTCAGAGCCGTGACGCTATCCGCGGTAGTCAGTACAATCCCAAGAGCGACGCATGGCTGTTGTTTAAGAAGTAAGTTTCTTGGCAAGGATATTATCAATAGACTATGGCAAGAAGCGCACGGGGCTTGCCGTAACCGACCCTATGCAGTTGATTGCCAATGGGCTGACTACAGTCAATACGAAAGATTTGTTCGACTTTCTCTTGCAATACATTCAGAGGGAGAAAGTCGAACGGATTATTATAGGTAAGCCTACGCAGATGAATGCCGCCCCTTCGGAGAATATGGCGAGGATAGAAAATTTTGTTGGGCGCTGGCGCAAGCTTCAGCCCGCGATACCTGTCGAGTATTATGACGAGCGGTTTACATCGGTATTGGCTCATCGTGCGATTTTGGAAGGAGGAGTGAAGAAGAAGGTGAGGAGAGAAAATAAGGGGTTGGTCGACGAAATCAGTGCGATAATTATACTTCAGGATTATTTGAATTACAGAAAATGATATTACCCATCTATACTTATGGGCATCCAGTATTGAGAAAGGTTGCTCAGGATATCCCTACCGATTATCCGGATTTGGATCAGTTGGTCAAAGACATGTATGAGACACTTGATGCTTCATCGGGTGTAGGATTGGCCGCTCCGCAGATAGGCAAATCTATTCGCGTGGTTGTTATAGACTTGGATGTACTCAAGGAAGACTTCCCAGAGTATGCCGGTTTCCGCCATGCCTACATCAATCCACATATCATAGAGCTGGACGAAAAATCCAAAAAGGAGACGATGGAGGAGGGATGTTTGTCCATTCCTGGTCTCAGTGAGAATGTGGCTCGGTATTCCCGCATTCATGTACAGTATCTTGATGAGAGCCTCCAGCCTCATGATGAGTGGGTAGAAGGGTATTTGGCACGTGTCATGCAGCATGAGTTTGACCATCTCGAAGGTGTGCTGTACGTTGATCGTGTTACGCCTTTCCGCAAACAACTTATCCGTAATAAGCTCCGTGGCATTATGCAGGGCAAGTTCAATTGCAGCTACAGGGTGAAGACTATACGCAAATAGCTATGCTGATGAAGAGCAAAATCGTTATCTTGCTCATGACTTTGTTGTCTGCAGGCACTCTGCGGGCACAATATAATGTAGAACGCCTTATTACGAGTGGAGAGGTGGCGTTGCATTATGAGGATTACGTGCTCTCCATTCAATATTTCAATAAGGTGTTAGCTTTGAAGCCTTATCTGTGGCTTCCGTGGTATGATAGGTCGGTGGCCAAATTCTACCTTGACGATTTTGTGGGGGCGGAGCAGGATGCTTCCAAAGCTATCGAGCTCAATCCTTATATTGAACAACTCTTCGACCTGCGGGGTATATCGCGCATCAGACAAGAAAAATATGGCGATGCAGTCACGGATTACACCAAGGCTATTAAGCTCAATCCTTCGGTTTCGAGTTTCTGGCTAAATCGTGCGATTTGCCGTATGAAGGTGAACGACTACGATCAGGCCTTGCTCGATGCCGACACCATTATCAAACGATGGGCCAACACTGCTTCTGCCTATTCCTTGAAGGCAGAGATTTATCTTAATAAAAAAGATACAGCGCTGGCTGACTCTTGGCTTTCCAAGAGTCTTTCTATTGACTCCTACAACACCGATGCATGGATGACGCGTGCCTATATCGCCCTGAACCGGCGCGACTGGCGCAGTGCCGACAGCAGCCTGAGCAAGGTGATCCATCTCAAACCTAAGATGGTTAACAGTTATGTCAACCGGGCTTTGGCACGATTGAATATCAACAATCTTCGAGGTGCAATGGCAGATTATGACATGGCCATCGACCTTGACCCCAACAACTTCCTCGCACACTATAACCGTGGTCTTCTTCGTGTGCAGCTTGGTGATGACAACCGTGCCATCAACGACTTCGATTTTGTCGTAAAGATGGAACCCCGCAATTTCATGGCAATCTACAACCGGGCGTTGCTCAACGACAAAGTAGGTAATCTGCGGGCGGCAATACGTGATTACACGAATGTCATCGATCAGTTCCCCAACTTCTGGGCGGGCCTGGCTGCCCGCGCACGATGCTATCGTAAGTTGGGCATGACCGCCAAAGCCGAACTTGACGAGTTCCGCATTTTCAAGGCACAGATGGATAAGCACATCGGCATTCAGCAGCGTTGGAGTCGTGACAAGGTTAAGGAGATGCGGAAAAGGTCGGAGATCAATCTGGACAAATACAATGATATTGTAGTAGAAGACGAACCACGGATAGAGCATGAGTACAAGAGCCAGTATCGGGGTACTATACAGAACCGTGATGTTGAGTTAGCATTGCTTCCAATGTATCAGTTGTCTTATTTCTCATCATCCAATGGTGTGAGGGGCTATCAGGCATTTGATGCAGAGGTAGACAATTTCAATAACAAACGCGACCCCATCCGGAGATTTGACCTCACCTGCAACTATAGTCACGAGAAACTGACAGATGTTCAGTCCAGACAGATATTCCAGCTCATCGACGCACTTTCAGAGGGTATCCGTGAGGAGAAGGATGTTAAGGTGAGAGCCGCTTTGTTGTTGCAAAGGGCTGTGGCTTATGCCGATGCACAGAATCTTTCTGATGCCATTGCAGACCTTGACGACTATATAGCCCTCGACTCAACGTCGGCTTTGGGACGATGGCAACGTGCTGTGTGCCAGTCGCTGCAGAATAGCTACGATGCTTCCCGGGGACAGAATGTGAGTATGAAAGCTTCTCAGGCAGAGGGCGATTTTGCAGAGGCTCTCAAATTGTCTCCACGCAACGCCTATCTCTATTTCAACCGCGGTAATCTCTTTGCTGCAGACAAAAACTATGAGCGTGCCATTGCTGATTATACGCGAGCATTGCAGCTTGACCCTCGTCTTGCCGAGGCCTACTATAATCGTGGTGTGGTTTATGCGCAGAGTGGTAATTCGCGTGAAGCCAAACAAGATCTGAGTAAAGCTGGTGAGTTAGGCCTCTATGATGCTTACGCACTGAGCAAAAAGGTGGAGAAGTAGTTTTTTAAGATTAAAGGGGGAGTAAAAGACGTTAGAGGAGTTAAAGAGAGGGGGAAGTTAGAGAAGTTAGGAAGTTAAGGAAGTTAAGAAGTTAGAGAAGTTAAAGACAAATGCTTGACGGTTGTCCATACCACACGCTGGAGGTGATGTCTTCAACTTCTCTAACTTCTCTAACTTCCTTAACTTCTTAACTTCCTAACTTCCTAACTTCTTAACCTCTCTAATTTCCCTCTTTCGCGAAAAAATCCTCCCTTTTCTTACCCTGTCCCAAAATAAAGTATTAATTTTGTGATGATTTAAATAAAACTAATTTGTAATATGGTTAAAATCACATTCCCAGACGGTTCTGTTCGTGAGTATGAGCAGGGCGTTACTGGTTTGCAAATCGCTGAGAGTATCTCACCTGCTCTCGCCCGTGACGTTGTATCTTGCGGGATCAATGGTGAGACGACAGAATTAAACCGCCCAATCAACGTAGATGCTTCTGTGGTGTTCTACAAGTTTGAGGACGAAGAGGGTAAGCACACATTTTGGCATACTTCTGCCCACCTGTTGGCAGAAGCTCTGCAGGAATTGTACCCTGGCATCCAGTTTGGCTTTGGCCCTGCAATCGAGAACGGCTTTTTCTATGATGTGATGCCGGCCGAGGGACAGACCATTTCTGAGAACGATTTCTCTAAAATCGAGGATAAGATGCGTGAACTGGCCAAGAAGAATGAGCCGGTAGTACGTCGTGAGGTTCCCAAGGCTGAAGCCATGAAGGAATTTGAGGCCGATGGGCAGACTTATAAAGTGGAGCACATTGACTTGGATTTGAAAGATGGCTCGATTTCAACATATACTCAGGGCAATTTCACCGACCTTTGTCGCGGTCCTCATTTGGTAAGCACGGGACTTATCAAGGCAATCAAGATTACCAGCGTGGCCGGAGCTTTCTGGCGCGGTGATGCCAAACGCGAGCAGATGACCCGCATCTATGGTATTACTTTCCCCAAGAAGAAGATGCTCGACGAGTATCTTGTCATGCTCGAAGAGGCCAAGAAGCGCGACCACCGCAAGATTGGCAAGGAGATGGAACTCTTCATGTTCTCCGACCGTGTAGGCAAGGGACTCCCTATCTGGCTTGCCAAGGGAACACAGCTTCGCCTGCGCCTGCAGGAATTGTTGCGCAGACTGCTTAAACCTTATAATTATCAAGAAGTTATCACGCCGGGTATTGGTTCTAAAAACCTCTATGTTACCTCCGGACACTATGCCCATTATGGCAAGGATGCCTTCCAGCCCATCCACACACCGGAGGAGGACGAGGAGTATATGCTCAAACCGATGAACTGTCCTCACCACTGCGAAATCTATGCTCGCAAGCCTCGTTCTTACAAGGACCTCCCGCTCCGCATCGCAGAATTTGGTACGGTGATGCGCTATGAGAAGAGTGGTGAGCTCCACGGACTGACCCGTGTGCGCAGCTTTACCCAAGATGATGCTCATATCTTCGTGCGTCCCGACCAGGTGAAGGCTGAGTTTGAGAATGTGATAGATATTATCCAGAAGGTGTTTACGGTGTTTGGCTTCGACAACTATGAGGCTCAGATTTCACTTCGTGACCCCAAGGATACTGATAAGTATATCGGCTCTGACGAGATTTGGGAAGAGAGCCAGAATGCCATCCGTGAGGCCTGCCGTGAGAAAGGCATGAAGGCCCGTGAAGAGATTGGCGAGGCTGCATTCTATGGTCCTAAGCTCGACTTCATGGTGAAGGATGCCATCGGACGTCGTTGGCAGTTGGGAACGATACAGGTAGACTACAACCTGCCAGCTCGTTTCAAACTCGAATATACCTCGGAGGACAACTCCAAGCAGGTGCCTGTGATGATCCACCGCGCGCCGTTTGGCTCATTGGAGCGCTTCACGGCTGTGCTCATCGAGCACACTGCCGGTCACTTCCCCTTGTGGCTCACGCCAGATCAGGTGGCTATCCTTCCTATTTCGGAGAAATTCAATGACTACGCTCTGGAGGTGAAGAAGTATCTTGACAGTCAGGATGTGCGCAGCTACATCGATGACCGCAATGAGAAGATTGGCCGCAAGATTCGCGACAACGAGCTGAAGCGCGTGCCCTACATGGTCATCGTCGGCGAGAAGGAGTCGGCAGAAGGTCTCGTTTCCATGCGTAAGCAGGGTGGTGGTGAGCAGGCATCCATGAAGATGGAAGAGTTTGCCCAGCGCATCAAGGACGAGGTGGCCGAACAGCTCAAAGAGATTGACAACTAAGCTGTCTTTCCAACCGGCATAAAACAACTATCAAAGCCGAGGCACATCGCCTCGGCTTTGTTGTTGGCAATAGCGTCACGTGGGAATATCTGCTATCAGATTGAGGGAAGGTATTCTCGTTGAAAGAAATTGAAAAAAGGTGATAAAAACAGAGGCGAAGAGCCGACGAGTGGATGACATGGTGAAAAATAGGGCAAAATTACATAAAACGGAATAGGCTGATAATCAGTATCTTGTAATAAATTGACAATTCGAGGCTTTGCGATTACTATCTAATCGCATGACGATTACTATCTAATCGTGTCACGATTAGCATCTAATCACACGATGATTTGGACCTTTTTACAGCTAAAAAAAGCAGAAAAACAGCCCCGAATGCAGGTTTTGCCCCCATCCGTAAGGGTAAAAAGCTCCGGCAAATCCATCTTTTGGGCATGAAAACATGCTTTCCTCCCTCTTACGTGAGAATAAAAATCTGCCTGTTTCTGATGAAATAAATTGACGAATAGGGCGCGCAGGACCCAACAAGTCCTGACCGGTCATAAGAATAGTACATGGTATGCGGTTTGAGGTAAGTTGCTCATTAGTCTGTACTTGGACATCTACTTTGCAATGCAATGATTTATATCCCCATACAAATGAATTTTGCTACATTTTCTTGCAAAACCTTTGGATATTCCGTTTCTTTTTAGTAATTTTGCACGCTGAATTGGGTGTGTTATGCCCGTAAAACAAAATAGGCTTTAATATAGTTGAATGAAGAAAGACAATGTGAAGAATCAGTATCGCGTGAACGGACAAATCCATGTTCGTGAGGTTCGCGTGGTAAGTGACGATGGTGCTGAAGTGATGCCAACCCGACAGGCGTTGGATTTGGCTCGCCAGCAAGGAGTAGACCTTGTGGAGATTTCTCCTAACGCACAGCCACCCGTTTGCCGAATCATCGACTATAGCAAGTTCCTTTATCAGCAGAAGAAACGCCAGAAGGAGTTGAAGCAGAAGCAGGTGAAGGTGGAAGTCAAGGAAATCAGATTCGGACCTCAGACCGACGACCACGACTACAACTTCAAGCTGAAACATGCCAAGGAGTTCCTCGAAGAGGGCAACAAGGTGCGTGCATACGTGTTCTTCCGTGGTCGTTCCATCCTTTTCAAGGAGCAGGGAGAAGTGTTGTTGCTGCGTTTTGCCAACGATTTGGAGGAATATGCCAAGGTAGAGCAGCTGCCAAAGCTCGAAGGCAAGAAGATGTTCCTCTTCCTTGCCCCGAAGAAAGCAGGCGTGGCCAAGCAGAGCCAGCAGAAGCGCGACCGACTGGCTGCCGAGGAAGCCGCTAAGGAGGTGGCCAAGGTGAAAGAAGCCGAGCATGTCGAAAAGAGCGGTCTTTTGGCTAATGCCAAGGGAGGCGATGCCTTGAAGAAGCTGGTTGAGGAGACCGAAGATTAAAAGAAAAACTGAGTGGTACCGCCAGGTATATGCGTTGCCACCTTTTATTAATAACAATTTAAACAACAAAAAAATGCCAAAAGTAAAGACTAATTCCGGCGCAAAGAAGAGATTCCGTTTCACCGGTACCGGTAAGATCAAACGTAAGCATGCTTACCACAGTCACATTCTGACTAAGAAGACCAAGAAGCAGAAGAGAAACCTTGTTCACACCACTTTGGTTGACCAGACAAACATGAAGCAGGTACGTGACTTGCTCTGCCT
The DNA here is from genome assembly GCA_016901395.1 of Prevotella sp. Lineage (GTDB taxonomy): Bacteria > Bacteroidota > Bacteroidia > Bacteroidales > Bacteroidaceae > Prevotella. The sequence continues at coordinate 48,362 of JAEAMQ010000098.1, forward strand.
CCGTTAATCATTAACTTTTTAGTCGAACGTTTAAAGAAGAAAAATTATGCCAAGATCAGTAAATCACGTTGCATCAAAAGCAAAGAGAACAAGAATTCTGAAGCTCACTAAGGGTTATTTCGGAGCTCGCAAGAATGTCTGGACCGTAGCCAAGAACACTTGGGAGAAGGGTTTGACCTACGCTTATCGCGATCGTCGCAACAAGAAGCGCAACTTCCGCGCACTCTGGATTCAGCGTATCAACGCTGCCGCTCGTCTGCAGGACATGAGCTACAGCCAGTTGATGGGTGCCCTCCACAAGAATGGTATTGAGATCAACCGTAAGGTTCTCGCCGACCTCGCTGTGAACAACCCCGAGGCTTTCAAGGCAATCGTAGACAAGGTGAAGTAAATTCAGCCTTATCACAGAATAAGAATAAAAGAGCGAATGGCTTAGTGCCGTTCGCTTTTTTGTTTTTTGGAATGGGAAACAGTGTGGGTAAACAGGTAAATTTAGGTCAAAAGGAGTAGGGATATGGTTCTCCATATCATGGCTAATGGATTGAAGCTCACATTAATATAAGTCAACTATTCATGCGCCAGCACGGGAAAGTGGAGGCCGGTGCCCCCTTGTCTCAGCCTTTTTGGGTAACTTTGCAGGTGTTTACAGGATAATCGACAGATTAAAATTCATTGATATGATTATTACGATTGCACGGCAGACCGGTTGTGGTGCGCTCCATGTGGGAGAGAAGCTGGCCCGGCATTATGGCATTCCGTTTTATACCCGACAGAATCTCAGGGATATGGCGGAACGGAAGGGTATGCTTTCGGAGATGGACGACTTCTTCGAGGAGCGTCCGGTAGACGAGCTGATGTTCGCCATTTCGAGCGATTACGAGGATTCGACGGGCAAGAAGAATGAACGTCCGCTTGAGATGCTGGCCGAAATGATAGGCGACGAAAATTGCATCATCATTGGACGGTGCGGCAATTACATCTTCCGCAAACGGCAAGACTTGGTCTCTGTGTTTCTCAAAGGCAACATTCATCAGCGCATCCGCAATATTGAGGCCGACGAACACCTGCCGTATATCGAGGCCAAAGACTTCGTGCAGGAGCAGGACGATCATCGGCAGACCTATCATAAGTTTCACACCGGGCTGACGTGGGGCAATGCCGACGACTATGACCTGTGTGTGGACAGTTGTCGTCTATCCGTGGACGATACAGCCCAACTCATTATAGACTACGTGGACCACACGGAATGTAAGGTTCATCAATTTGAATAGAGTGGGGAGTATGAAGTATCTGTTACAGTTTCTGATTATCATCACCATTGCCTTCTTGGGTGAGGTGTTGCACTATCTTATCCCCATTCCCATCTCGGCAAGCATCTATGGCATCATCCTGCTGTTTATCGCTCTGGAACTGAAATGGGTCAAAGTGAAAGACATCCGTGAAGTGACGGTGTTTCTGTTGGCCATCATGCCGGTGATATTTGTGCCTGCTGCGGCCGGCCTGATAGACTCGTGGGCAGTCATTGAGAAGTCGCTCCTACAATATATCGTCATCACGGTGTTGTCGACGTTTGTCGTCATGGGTGTGGCCGGATGGGTAACGCAGTATGCCATACGCCGCGGACGCATGAGGAAGGAAATCAAAATTTCGGAAGAATGAAAGAGATGTTTACTGATTCGGTGTTTCTCGGCGTGATGCTCACGTTGGGTTCTTATGGCATTGGCATGCTTCTCAAGCGCAAGACCGGTTGGGCTTTGATGAATCCTCTGTTGGTTTCCATTGTGCTGGTCATTGCTTTTCTGTTGCTCAGCGGCGTGAGTTACAAGGACTATGCGGCAGGATCAAGCTGCATCAGCTATCTGCTCACCCCCTCAACCATCTGTCTTGCCGTGCCATTGTATCAGCAAATGGAGTTGCTGAAGAAGAATTACCGGGCCGTACTCGTGGGCATCGTGGCGGGAGTGCTGTCGTCGATGGTTACGATATTGGTGTTGGCCCTGCTGTTTCATTTCGACCACGCCTCCTACGTGACCTTCCTTCCCAAGTCCATCACCACCGCCATTGGTATGGGTGTGTCTGAGGAGTTGGGCGGATACGTGTCGGTTACGGTGGTGGTGATTATCGTGACGGGCGTGTTGGGCAACATTTTCGCAGAGAAAGTATTGAAGCTCCTGAAGATAGACGAGCCTATCGCCAAAGGTATTGCGATTGGTAGTTCCTCTCATGCCGTGGGCACGGTGAAGGCTATGGAGATGGGTGCTGTGGAAGGAGCGATGAGCGGACTGTCGATTGTGGTCTGCGGCATCCTCACCGTGTTGAGTTCCATCGTGTTCGCCATGTTCATCTGATACAGGGTGGGAGAGGTCCGGATAATCTCACCCCATCCCTATAGAAATCGAAGCATATAAAAACAAAGGTCAAAGCACCTTGCCCCTACAGCCTCTCCCCCTTGCCCCTCCCCCGTAGGGAGGGGAGGATAATGTTTGGGGGACGGGGCTTTCGCGTAGGAAAGGTGTGTGTTGTAGGAGTCTGCCCCGTGCATGCCCGCACTGCCGAATGGCTTTTCAGCATTAGACTTAATTCTCACACAGACTTTCACTGACGTTCACAGACTTCCTGCACAAAATTCTATCGCATCGATTTCCACAGACCAGCATGCCAAGGCGTGCTATTCTTTTGCCATAAACAAAAGTGTGCCTTGGCACACTGAACTCTGAGTACTCTTAAGGACTCTGTGTAAAACGGAGTTGGTCTCCCATAACTCTGCGACTCTGTGTGAGAAAAAAATCGTTATGAGTTCTCCCTTCCGGCGGTGCGGGCATGCACGGGGCATACAGCCTCTCCCCCTACCCCTCCCCCGAAGGGAGGGGAGTAATGTGTCTGCAAAGCGTCTTTACGAAAACAAAATAGTGTTGTTTTTTGGCGGGCATGCACGGGGGCATG
>JAEAMQ010000099.1 GCA_016901395.1 Prevotella sp.
TTTTAACCACCACCCCCTCCATTGAGGGCCGCACCACTTTAGAGTACAAAGGCATTGTGACCGGTGAGACCATCATCGGTGCCAACGCGTTCAAGGACTTCTTTGCCGGCATCCGCGACATCATCGGCGGGCGCAGCGGTGCCTACGAGAAGGTGCTGCGCGAAGCCAAAGACACGTCGATACAAGAAATGATGGAGCGCGCGCAACAGCTCGGCGCCAATGCCATCGTGGGCATAGACCTTGATTATGAGACCATCGGACAGAGCGGATCGATGCTCATGGTGACCGCCAGCGGCACGGCTGTAGTGATTTGAAGCCATAGAATGGCTGCTGAAAACGAAAAGTGTTGGGACATCTCTCCGGTGTCCCAACACTCCCTTTGGTGTACTTTGAATGCCACTTTTACCCTGCATTCATAGCGTATCATACAGACTTATTGTCCTAACTCCTCCTCGGTTTTTTCGGTGAGCTTTTTCTTTTCCTCTATAGCCTGCAGAGTGTCCTGTTTTGCTTTAGCCTTCATTTCTTCAGTTTTCTTTTTCTGTTCTTCCTCGAGGCGCTTTTCTTCGAGGGCTTTCTGATAGGCCGCCACGATGGGGTCGTCGTCCTTTTTGTCCATCTCTTGGAAGATAGCACGAGTTTTTTTCAGATGCTTCATATCCTTGCGATAGCGCCTGTCAATCATCTTCGCGAAGTCAAAACTGAAGTTCAGTGCGCCCTTTGTGGCGTTGTTGGCAGCCACACCCTCCTCGATGGCACGTTTCATGCCACTCATGAGCCCGCTGTTATCCTGTTTTCCCCAAACCGTTACCTCGCTGATACGTTTGCTGTTGGGTATGATAAAGGTGGAGTCTTTGGTCTCCTTGGGCAGGAGTTTCTCGGCCAGATAACCGTGTTTATACACCGTCAGGGTGTCGAACTGAGTGGGAATGAAGCACACTCCACGATAGTTGGTGGTGTCGCGGTAGCCGTCTCCGGTGATGACAATGGCATCACGCACCGGCACGCGGGTCTCTATGTCAGCCACAACAAACTTGCGCAATGTCTTATCAGACTCCTGGGCAGCGGCGCAGAGGGTAGACATGAGTAATATGGAAAGGCAGTTTGACCTCATAATTGTCTGCAAAGGTAAGAGTTTTGGCGATGGTGTGGGCTGTCGGTTAAAATCTTTTATATTATAAAACCTTGCCGAAACTTAATAAAGGTTAGGTGGTTTGTTGGTGGGATGGTTTGTCAGTTTGTTGGTGGGGTTGGTTTGTTGGTTTGTTGGCGGGGTGTTAGGGGTGGAGGAATTCGGCCCAGTCATTGCAGAAATCGATGATGCGGGGATAGAGAATGTTGGCTCCCTCATTGAGCAAAACGCTGTCGTCGAGAGGCCCACTGTTGATAGCGACGGTGAAAATGCGTGCTGCCACACCTGCGCGCACGCCGAGAGGAGCGTTCTCCACCACAATGCCCTGCCAGGGATGCTGTACTCCCGCCTTCTGCAATCCCATGAGATAAGGGTCGGGATGGGGCTTGCCACGCTTCACGTCGTAGGCTGTTACGATGTGGTTTTCGTCGATAAAGTCGTGGAAATCGTCTATGAGACGCTTGATGAGCGGGCGTTGTCCCGAACCGGTGACGATGCCGATTTGCAAGCCCGAAGCCTTGATTTTCTCCATCAGCGGAACCACTCCTTCGAAGATGGGGGTGTCGCCCATGCTGTGGAAGATGCGTGTCTTGACATCGTAGATGCGTTGTGCCTCGTCGAGCGAGATGTCTTTGCCCTGCTGTTGCTTCACGAAATAGCGGATAGTGTCTATTCCCCGTGCGCCCTCGGTGGCGTAGGCGTCAGCCGCCGTCATCGTGAGCCCAAACTCTTTCATGGATTGTTGCCAGGCCACGGCATGGTGGGGCATGGAGTCGTAGAGCACGCCGTCCATGTCAAACAGCACCACTTTCGGGTCGAAAACAGGTCTGTCGTTTTGCGAAAGCGACGGGTTGTCGTTGTTCCAACTATCGTTATAGCCCTTGATGGCTTCAGAAATCTTGCTCATAGATATAAAATATGTGGGTGTAATCGAGACTACACCCACCATTGTTTTGGTTTCTTTTTAGAGAATGAAAGCGTGAAAGAATAAGCCATGAGACTGATGACGGGTTTCAACAGAGGCCCCGCCTGCAGCCCAAAGCATGGGAAAGAAAAGCCTTGTCCGGCTGACACGCAGCACGGACACATGGCTTTTTATTCTTTTATTCTGCTTATTCTTTTCTTCTTCCAGCTTACTTGGCCAGACGCTCTCTGATGGCTTTGCTCTCGGCCTCATAGCCGGGCTTGTTCAAGAGGGCAAACATGTTCTTCTTGTAAGCCTCCACACCGGGCTGGTTGAAGGGGTTAACTTCTTCCAACAGACCGCTGATGCCGCAGGCAACCTCAAAGAAATAGATGAGCTGTCCGATGTAATACTCGTTCAGTGCGGGCATGTTGATGAGCAGGTTGGGTACGCCACCGTCCACGTGAGCAAGTCTTGTGCCCAGCTCGGCCATCTTGTTCACCTCGTCCACACGCTTTCCTGCCAGGAAGTTCAGGCCGTCGAGGTTCTCCTCATCGGCCGGGAAGTCGAGCTTGCAGTTAGGATTTTCCACGGAAATCACCGTTTCGAAGATGCTGCGCTCGCCGTCCTGGATCCACTGTCCCATAGAGTGCAGGTCGGTGGTGAAGTCGCAAGCTGCGGGGAAGATACCCTTGTTGTCCTTGCCTTCGCTCTCTCCGTAGAGCTGTTTCCACCATTCTGCGATGAAGTGGAGCTTCGGTTGGAAGTTGGCAATAATCTCAATCTTCTTGCCAGCCTGTGTGTAAAGGCCCTGGCGCACGGCGGCATACTGGGCTGCAATGTTGTCTGCGAACGGTACATTCACGCCTGTAGCCTTCTCCATATCCTGTGCACCGAGCACCAATGCCTGAATATCGAAACCGGCAACGGCTATCGGAAGCAGACCTACCGGAGTGAGAACGCTGAAGCGTCCGCCCACGTTGTCAGGGATGATGAAGCTCTTGTAGCCTTCCTTGTCGGCGCAAGTGCGGGCTGCTCCCTTCTTAGCGTCGGTGATCGCAACGATTACATCCTTGGCCTCGGCCTTGCCACGCTGTGCCTCGCACTGCTTCTTGAGCAGACGGAAGGTGAGTGCAGTCTCGGTCGTTGTACCCGATTTGGAGATGTTGATGACACCAAACTTCTTGTCCTTGAGATATTCAGTCAACTCGTAGAGGTAGTCCTCGCCGATGTTGTTGCCTGCAAACATGATGGTAGGGTTCTTCTTATCACCGATGAGCCAAGCGAAACTGTTGCCCAAAGCCTCAATGACGGCACGGGCACCAAGGTATGAACCGCCGATGCCGGCTACCACAACCACTTCGCATTTCTCCCGAAGGGTGTTGGCTACTGTCTGGATTTCACTCAGAAACTCATCTGAAATCTCTGTCGGCAAGTGCAGCCAACCGAGAAAATCGTTACCCTCACACGTGCCGTTCTCCAATGCTTCGCGAGCGGCTTTTACCTTTGCCTCATAGCCTTCAACGGTTCCTGCTGCCAGAAACTGGGTGGCCTTCGAGGTGTCTAATGTAATATTCTTCATTGTTTTGACATTAAGACAGGTTTTTTAGACATAAAGACATAAAAACAAATTGAGCAGTCAAATCAACCTGTCAGTATTTAATTGATTTCTTATATTTCCTATATTTGCGTTTAACTTCAATTTTTTCTCCTCCAAAATTCACCAACAATCCATTGTCAATTCTAAGGGCTGTGAGGTAGTTGACCAACTGAACCTCATGGGCCAAACATAAAATATTGACAGCTTTCAATTCGAGTATCACCTGCTTTTCAACAATCATGTCAGCTCTATATTCCCCAACGACAATATCGTCGTAATGAATCTTGATAGGAACCTCCGTCTCTACTTGCAAATGATGCTTCTTCAACTCGATGAAAAGAGCATTTTTATAGACGTTCTCCAGAAAGCCTGCAGGCAGCTGTCCTCTAACACTGTAGACACATTGCACAATTTCTTTGATTAGGCTTTCTATCTCCATTCGCTCAGAAATGATATAAAGGTTTTAGATAATTCTGTCTTTTTGTCTTTCTGTCTTATCCTTCCTTCTGTCTCATCTGAATGAGTCGGTGAGAAGTTTGATTTCGCGTTGGGGATTGATGCGCTCGTAGAGGATGTTGTATACGGCATCAAGGATGGGCATGTTCACATGGAGATGACGGTTGATTTCCTTCATACACTTCGTGCCAAAATATCCTTCGGCCACCATTTCCATCTCGATTTGTGCCGTCTTCACACTGTAACCCTTGCCTATCATCGTACCAAACGTGCGGTTGCGGGAGAAGTTGGAGTAACCCGTTACGAGGATATCGCCGAGATAAGCACTATCGTAGATCGACCGCTCGATGGGGTAAACCACGTTGAGGAATCGGTTGGTCTCCTGCACGGCATTACTCATCAGCACCGCCTGGAAGTTGTCGCCGTATTTCAATCCGTTGCAGATGCCGGCGGCAATGGCATACACATTCTTGAGCACGGAGGAGTATTCGATGCCCACCACGTCTGTAGAGACCTTGGTCTTGATGACATCTGATGCCAGCACATCGGTGAAAGCCTTTGCCTTTTCCTGGTCTTTACACGCAATAGTGAGGTAACTCAACCGGTCGAGGGCCACCTCCTCTGCATGCGAAGGCCCCCCGATGCACGACAGATTCTCATATGGAACATCGTACACCTGATGGAAATACTCCGAACAAATAAGGTTTTCCTCAGGCACTACACCCTTGATGGCCGTCACGATAAACTTGTCCGAGAGGCTCGTCTTTAGCTTCTTCAGATGGTTTTTGAGATAGGGAGAGGGGGTGACAAACACCAATGTGTCGTAGGCTTTGCATATCTCGTTGATGTTGGAAGAGAAGAATATCTCGTCAACATCAAACTGTGCCGATGTGAGATAAGCCGGGTTGTGCCCCAATCGCTTAAAGTCTTCGATGCGGTCATCACGTCGCATGTACCACCCGATGTGGTGAGTGTGGTTCACCACAATCTTGGCGATGGCCGTTGCCCATGAGCCTCCTCCAATGATTGCTATCTTACCTACGTTGAACATATCTTTAATGGTAAAAGGGTAAAAAGGTGAAAGGGTAAAAAAGTGAGAGCGTCGAAAGCGAGATTACCATCTGCTTGCTCTGCCGCTTGCGGTTGCCGGGATGATCATGTCCGTCAGGCTTGTTCCTTTTTTACCTTTTTCCTTTTCTACTTTTTACTGTTGATTGGCCTTTTCTATCCACGCAGCGAAGTCGTCGACGGTAGGCTTCTCGTAATCTAACTTATACTTCTTGACGATCTCGCCGAGCTTCTGCTGCAGACCCTGAGCCTTCTCCTCCTTGATATCGGATATCAGGTTGAATCCGGCCTTGCGCAGCACGTAGACCCAATCCTCTGCCACGCCAAGCTCTGCCCACTCTGCCACCGTGTTCTGCGGAATCTTCTTCTCGGGCTTGAGCTGCGGGAACAGCATCACCTCCTGTATGTTGGGCTGGCCGGTCATGAGCATCACGAGTCGGTCTATGCCAATACCAATACCGCTGGTAGGCGGCATTCCGTACTGCAAGGCACGCAGGAAGTCCTGGTCAATGAGCATTGCCTCGTCGTCGCCCTTGTCGGCCAGCTTCATCTGGTCTACAAAACGCTGCTCCTGATCCAACGGATCGTTCAGCTCAGAGTAGGCGTTGGCCAGTTCCTTACCGTTGACCATCAGCTCAAAGCGCTCTGTCAGTCCGGGCTTCGAACGGTGCATCTTCGTCAGCGGGGACATCTCCACAGGGTAGTCGATGATAAAGGTGGGCTGAATAAACGTGCCCTCGCAGAACTCGCCGAAGATCTCGTCGATGAGCTTACCCTTGCCGAAGGTCTCGTCTACCGACTCCAACTTCAGCTCCTCGGTGGCTATCTTGTAAATCTCCTCCTCGCTCTTGCCATAGAGGTCGAAACCTGTCTTCTCCTTGATGGCATCGAGGATGGGCAACCGGCGGAACGGAGCCTTGAACGAAATGACGTTGTCTCCGTTCTTCACCTCGGTCGAACCGTTCACCGCCACGCATATCGTCTCCAACAGACGCTCGGTGAACGACATCATCCAGTTGTAGTCCTTGTACTGCACATACAGCTCCAGACAGGTGAACTCGGGGTTGTGGAAGCGGTCCATACCCTCATTGCGGAAGTTCTTGCCAATCTCATACACACCCTCAAAGCCACCCACGATGAGTCGCTTGAGATAGAGTTCGGTGGCAATGCGCATATACATGTCGATGTTGAGCGCATTGAAATGGGTGATAAACGGACGTGCGCTGGCACCGCCGGGGATGCTCTGCAGTGTGGGCGTCTCCACCTCGGTGTAACCGGCATCGTCGAAGAACCGGCGCATGGTGCGCAACACCGTGGCGCGCTTGAGGAACGTATCCTTCACGCCATCGTTCACCACCAGGTCCACATATCGCTGTCGGGCGCGCATCTCGGGGTCGTCAAACTTGTCGAAAGCCTCACCGTCCTTATACTTCACGATGGGCAGCGGCTTGAGGCTCTTGCTCAGCACCGTCAGTTCCTGAGCATGCACTGAAATCTCGCCGGTCTGCGTACGGAACACAAATCCCTTCACACCGATGAAGTCTCCGATATCCAACAGCTTCTTGAATACCTTGTTATATAATTCCTTGTCGTCGCCCGGACAAATGTCGTCACGGGTTACATATACTTGAATTCGTCCTTTGCTATCCTGCAGTTCCACAAAGCTGGCCTTGCCCATTACGCGGCGGCCCATCATGCGTCCTGCAATCACCACCTCACGCTTGTCGTCCTCACGGAACTCGCTGATAATATCGGTGGAGAATGCGTTGGTAGGATATTCGGCGGCCGGATAGGGGCATATCCCCATGTTGATCAGTTCTTGCAAACTTTGGCGGCGGCCAATCTCCTGCTCACTCAATTCTAAAATGTTCATATCTGCTATATTCGAATATATTCTTTGTAATGTGCAAAGTTAATAAAAAGAATTCAAAGTATCTTCTTATTTAATAATTAATAACCACCCTTTTGCGCAACAGCTGTGCAATGTCCTGACCCATGCTGTCTTCCCGTGATGGTAAGGATGTATCGCAAGGCGGCAAATTCTTGGTTAATTAAAATCAAAATAATTCCAAAACTCGCTGATTTTTAGTATATTTGGGATGCTATAAACTGCGTTGTCACCGATTTGTTCTTAGGTTATCTCTTGTCGCCGAGACAACGACTTCCCTTTGTTCTGCCGGGCATGCGTCGAGAGAAGATACTCCATGATGCTGGTAAGGATGAGCCACCCTTGTCTTAATCACGCATCTTCGCTATATCTTCAAGTCATTCACTCTAACAATTAATCAAATCATTATAAGAAGTATTGCAACATTAGAACTACAGTACGCTCACCGTTTCTATGGTTTTAGAGGTGAAGCTCAGTATCTTCATGGCCATTCCGGCATCCTGACGATTGAGGTGGAAGATACGGTCAACGAAGGGGTCAACATGGTGTTTCCGTGCAACGAGATCAAGAAGGAGGCTTGGAAACTATTGCAGAACTTTGACCATGCGCTGATTTTGCGCCACGACGACCCGCTGCTGCCGGCCATCCTCGACGTGTATGAGAAGCAGAGCATCAAGAACGGGCATCCCCAAAACAAGACGAAGGGGGTGGCTTTTCAGACCGAACTTGCCACGGCCTACCCCGATTGCAGGTTAGTGGTAACCAAGGAGACCATGACGGTAGAGGGCATGATCAAGATTGTCTACGACTTATTGAAAGACAAACTCAACATCGCCAAGCTGACCTTTGTGAGTGGAGTGAACACGGCCAGTGCCGAGTTTGACACCCACAACAAGATGGAGCGCTGTCCGCTGTGCGGCATCGCGCTGAACGAAAATGGCGCATGCCCCAAGTGTGGCTATAAGAAATAGCCTGCATTTCAGCCGTTTAAATATATCCCATCGCTCTTGTGCGCCGTCGTCTATAGGCTGATGGCAGCAAGGGCGTATGTTTCTCGTTCTGCCCTTCCGTGCTGCGTGGTCTGGCGACCAGGTCTCTCAGCACACCTCCGACTATTTGAAAGGCGTGGCGACGATTGTCGTGTCATGGGGTTGACGGAGGGAGAACGGAGAACCGTAAAATCTCTATTTTGTAGAGATTTTTATAAAAGATTAAAACAAAAACTACGTTCGCAGAAAGCCTTTGCTATCCTTTTTGTAGTCCTGGAAAACCTGTTTTTGGAGCATTTTTTCTCATTTTATACCTGAAAACGGTCTATTTTGCGCTTCTATTTCGCCCTTTTCGCTTCGCGATAACTATCTAATCGCAAGACGAATACTATCTAATCGCAACCCTATTTTTGTCAAAAAATTACAAGTGATTGATTATAAGCGCATTAAAAACGGCTCATTTTGGGCCAAATTTCCTACCGACAGGCCCTCAGTTTACAATTCGGCGGGTTTTGAAAGGTGATGTTCAAGTTTTTTCATCGGTATAATTTTTAGATATGGTAACAGAATCGTCAAATATAATAGAATATTTTTGCTTGACTGAAAAGAAAGTGAAATAATATTTTTCAGCGGTATAATTCGTCGGCAACGCGCAAAAAACTCCATTGCGGCTACCCTTCTCCAATTCTTTTTAGTATCTTTGCATGAACTACGATTAAAGCAAACAGACAATGAATATAGAATCAGTCAAGGAACGCATCGGACATCTCGACGGCCTGTCCAACACTCTGGGTATGGAGTTTCTGTCTACTCCCGACCCTGACACCTGTATGGCGCGGATGAAGGTCGACAAGCTGAACCGACAGCCGTTTGGTTTTCTCTCAGGTGGTGCCACGCTCGCGCTGGCCGAAAATCTGGCCGGTGTGGGGTCTATGTCGCTCTGTCCCGACAAGATCAGTGTGGGCATCAACGTGAGCGGCAACCATGTGCGCACGGTGCTCGAAGGCGACACCGTGGTGGCCCTTGCCACGCTGCAGCACAAGGGCCGTACGCTCCATGTGTGGCGTGTCGACGTGACCGACGAGCAGGGCGAACTGGTGTCGACCGTGCAGGTCACCAACTATGTGGTCTCTCCGAGAAAGGAGGGCGGCGTGATCCGCTCTGCCGACGACGAGTAGCCGTTAGCTATCCATAGCCTCACCTGCCGTTATGCAATACATCGGAGAGGTCCTTTCGCTGGGCGTTGCCGTGTCGTGGACCATCACCGCGCTGGCCAGCGAGGTGGCGACCAAACATCTTGGCGTGCTCGTGGCCAACGTGTGGCGCATGATGCTCGCAGCCCTCTGCACGGCACTGTTGTGCTGGGCCACCCTCGGGCAGCCGTTGCCTGTCCATGCCAGTCTTCACACGTGGATGTGGCTGCTGCTCTCCGGAGTGGTGGGCTACTTCTTTGGCGACTGGTGCCTGTTCAATTCCTATCTCACTATCGGCTCGCGCTTCGGTCAGCTTTTCATGACCCTGGCCCCGATGTTCGCTGCGCTGGCGGCCTGGGCCACGATGGGACAGACCCTCGGATGGCACAGTTTGCTGGCGATGGCGGTCACGCTCTCGGGCATTTTCATCAGCATCCTCGGGCGGGGCGGTGGTCATCGCGTGTCGGTGCAGCTCCCGCTGAAGGGTGTGCTCTTTGGCATCGGCGCGGGCATGGGACAGGGACTGGGCCTCGTGTTGAGCAAAATCGGCCTCGACAGCTATGAGGGCGACATCCCACAGACGCTGCTTCCCGGTGTGATCCATTACCTGCCCTTCTCCGCCAACATCATCCGCTGTCTGGCCGGACTGGTCTGTTTCTCGCTGTGGATGGTCGTCAGGGGCGAGGGGCGGCGCTGGACCACGAGCTGGCACGACCATCGGGGCATGGGCATGCTGGGCGTGGCGGTGGTCTTCGGGCCGTTTTTGGGAGTCGGTTTCTCGCTCATGGCCGTGCAGTTCACGGCGGCGGGCATCGCCTCCACGCTCATGGCCACCACACCCATCATCATCCTCCTGCCATCGTGGTATTTCTTCCGCCAGCGGCTCACGCTCAAGGCGGTGGTCGGAGCCATTGTGTCGGTTATCGGCGTATCCCTCTTTTTCCTGCTCTGACGGGTACGGTTTTCTCCTTTTCTTTTTGTGTTTTTATTCCATTTTTTGTTATCTTTGCATCAAGGTATGATTTGCGTGTGAGACCATCGTGCCCAAAGGGCCTGCGGGTGGTCCTCATGCAACATCAACAGTCTATAGCGACGTGGAAGAAATCATCAACAATTACGTGTGCTACCGCTTGCCGGAAGAGACGCATTACACCTTCATGGCCCAGACCGACGGCCAGCCGGCGGTGGTAGATAGCGTGCGCGACCTTGCGTCGTGTGCGGGCTTTGTCATGGCCCCTTTTGTGCCCTCGTCTCGTCATCCCGTGTTGCTCCTCCGCCCCGACGTGGTGGAACGTCGTGAGGTCGGGTTGTCGGCATCGGGCGATGGCGGGGAGACGACGGTCGGGGAGAGGTCCGGTGAGCTTGCGTCCTACAGGTCCGACTTCGCCCGTTTCCACGAGCAGATTGTGGCCGGACGGTTTAGCAAACTCGTGTTGTCGCGCTGTTCGACAGAGCCTCTCGCAGCCCCCGTCGACGCACACGAACTGTTTCTCAGGGCGTGCCGCATCTATCCCCATCAGTTCATCGCTCTGGTGTCGATGCGGGAAGCCGGCACCTGGCTCATGGCCACGCCCGAGGTGCTGCTCGAAGGCAGTGGCGACCGGTGGCGCACCATGGCTCTGGCAGGCACGATGAAAGTGCCCGAGAGAGGATCGTGGGGGCCGGATGTGGAGTGGTCGGAGAAGAATCTGGCCGAGCAACGCTATGTGAGCGCGTATATCTCCGACATCCTTCGCGACTACACCAACGACGTGTCGGTCGACGGCCCTTATACCACAATGGCGGCCCACCTGCTCCATCTGCGCACCGATTTTGCCTTCCGCCTGCGCGATAGCCACAGGGTGGGCGAGTTGCTCGACGCCCTTCATCCCACGCCGGCGGTCTGTGGCATCCCCAAGGACGATGCCCGGCAGTTCATCATCGGCCACGAATCCGTGGACAGGAAATATTATAGTGGTTTCTGCGGACCCCTTGCGGTCGGCGGAATGACCCGTCTCTACGTCTCCCTGCGGTGCATGGAGATCTGCCCCGACCATCTGGAGTTGCATGCCGGAGGGGGCATCCTCTCGGGCAGCGATGCCCTCACGGAGTGGCAGGAGACCCAAACCAAGATGCAGACCATGCAGCGTCTGATCACCCCTTAAATATGGAAGTTATGTATTCAAACAAGGAAAATGTCAACATTCTCACCGCTCTGCTCGTGAAGTGGGGCGTGAAGCATGCCGTGGTGTGCCCCGGAAGCCGCAATGCGCCTATCGTGCACAACCTCCATGCGTGTCCCGATATCGAGTGTTATCCCGTGACCGACGAGCGGTCGGCGGCCTTCTTCGCCCTCGGCGTCAGTCAGGTCGAGGACGATGCCGTGGCGGTTTGCGTCACGTCGGGGTCGGCGTTGCTCAATGTGGCACCCGCCGTGGCCGAGGCACTCTACCAGCATCGCAAGCTCATCATCATCTCTGCTGACCGTCCGGCGGCCCTCATCGACCAACTGCAGGGACAGACTCTGCCTCAGGCCAATGCCTTGGGGCCGTTTGTGCGCAAGGCGGTCAACCTGCCCGAACCTCACGACGACACCGAGCGGTGGTATTGCAACCGGCTCATCAACGAGGCATTGATCGAGACGGTGAGGGGCGAGGGCGGTCCGGTGCATATCAATGTGCCCATCTCCGAACCCCTGTTCGACTTCTCGGTGGAGTCGCTCCCCGACGAGCGCACCATCTATATGCACCAGGCCGTGACCGATGCCGAGGCGGTGATGGCTGTTGCCGAGGATTTCAAGAAGGCCAAACGCCCGATGGTCCTCATCGGACAGACCAAGCCCGAAAACCTTGTCGAGTGTGACGATTACCTGTTGGCACTCGACGAATATGCCGTGATTCTCGATGAGAAACTGGGCAATGACATGCTCACCGAACCGCAATATATCGACGAGATGTTACTCAATATCGAGGGAGAGGAAGACGATTATCTGCCCGACTTCATCGTTTACATGGGCGACACCTTTGTGAGCAAGCGGCTGAAAGAGTTTCTGCGTAAGGCGAAGGAGGCCCGTGTGGTGGTCGTCAACCTCGACGGTGCGGTGCGTGATGTGTTCATGAACGCCACCGATGTGGTGCAGGCATCCATCCCCGACATGCTGGCGGCTTTGGCAGCGACGGTGTACCAGAAGAAGGCCACGCCCTTCCAGCGGAAGTGGAGCATGGTGGCCGACCAGTGTTACGACCGTTCTTTCAAATACGAACCGTCCTATTCGCAGATGATGGCGGTGCAAGACTTGTGTTTCGGAACGTCCGAACTGGACTGCGAATACCAGTTTGCCAACAGCATGGCCGTGCGTCTCGGGCTGCTCTATTCGGCCCAATACATGTTTGTCAACCGTGGTGTAAACGGCATCGAGGGCAGCCTTTCCACCGCCGTGGGGTTTGCCTGCGCTATCGACGCGGTGGTGTTCTGTGTCATCGGAGACCTCAGTTTCTTCTACGATCAGAACGCGTTGTGGAACAACAACCTCACGAGCAACCTGCGCATCCTGCTGCTCAACAATGGCTGCGGGGGCATCTTCCGCACGCTGACGGGCCTGAAGGAGAGTGCGGCATGCGAGACGCTTGTGTCCGCCTCGCACCAGACGACGGCCGAGGGCATCTGTCTGGAGAACGATGTGCGGTATATCGCTGCCCACAACGAGGAGGAACTGCGCGACGGCATCAAGGAACTGACCACGGCCGACAGCCTCGTCCCCATCCTTCTGGAGGTCTTCACCGATCCCGAGGAAGACGACCGCGTCTACCGGGATTACTTTTATGGAAATAAGAAACAGATGAATTGAGAAGGGAATTTTTAGGAGTTAAAGAAGTTAAGAAGTTAAAGGAGTTAAAGAAAATTAGGAAGTTAAGAAGTTAAAGAAGTTAAAGAAGTTAAGAAGTTAAAGAAGTTAAGAAGTTAAAGAAGTTAAGAAGTTAAAGACAATACTTGGATAAACAACCGTTTAACTAACATTTGTCTTTAACTTCCAGCGAGCAAGGCGAGCGATAACTTCTCTAACTTCTTTAACTCCCAGCTCGCGGAGCGAGCGATAATTTCTTTAACTTCCAATAAAAACAAGGAGAACCAAACTATGAATCAACGTGAATGGAAGAAGATAGAGGCTTTCGATTTCAAGGAAATCCTCTTTGAAGAGTACAACCACATTGCCAAGATTACCATCAACCGGCCGCGCTATCGCAATGCGTTCACGCCGCTGACGGTACAGGAGATGGGACTGGCGTTTACCTATTGCCGCGACAATCTCGATATTCGCGTGGTGCTGTTGACCGGTGCCGGCGACAAGGCTTTTTGCTCGGGAGGCGACATGCACGTCAAGGGCAAGGGCGGATACATCGGCGATGACGGTGTGCCAAGACTCAATGTGCTGGACGTGCAGATGCAGATCCGACGGTTGCCGAAGCCGGTCATCGCGATGGTCAACGGCTATGCCATCGGTGGCGGACACGTGTTGCACGTGGTTTGCGACCTTACCGTAGCCTCCGAAAACGCCATTTTCGGTCAGACCGGACCCAAGGTAGGGAGCTTTGACGCAGGACTTGGCGCGAGCTATCTGGCCCGTATCGTGGGTCAGAAGAAGGCGCGCGAGATATGGTATCTCTGCCGTCAGTACTCCGCTAAGGAGGCCGAGGAGATGGGGTTGGTCAACAAGGTGGTGCTGCAAGATCAGCTTGAGGACGAGTGTGTGGCTTGGGCTGAGACCATGATGGAGCGTTCGCCGCTGGCGTTGCGCATGATGAAAGCGGGTTTCAATGCCGAACTCGACGGTCAGGCGGGTATTCAGGAACTGGCCGGAGATGCCACCATGCTCTATTATACGCTTGATGAGGCCCAGGAGGGCGGGCGTGCATTCCTCGAAAAGCGTAAGCCCGACTTCGATAAATACCCCAAATTCCCGTAATACAGAGTAAGGGGAGAGACATAGTAACATAATAACAGAAGGAATTCTGAGTTAGGATAAAGACATAGCAACATAATAACAGAAGGAATTCTGAGCTAAGATAATGACATAGTAACATAATAACATTTATGGGTTTGGCATTATGGGAAATGTTGAAGAGATAAACTTGAAATGACGATGGAAGGGGAAGGTGATATCAATGAACTCATACAGAAGGTGATGGTGATGTCTAAAAACATCAGAAGACAGCTCGGACCAGGGTATTTGGAGAGTGTGTATAAGAACGCCATGGTTATTGAATTAAGAAAGAATGATATCGCATTTGAGACCGAAATGCCCATTCAGGTGATGTATGATAGTGTTGTAGTGGGTGACTTTAAGGCAGATATTGTGGTCGAGAAGCGCTTAATCATCGAGTTAAAAGCTGTTCAATGTCTCTCTGTTGCTCATGAAATCCAATTGGTCAACTACCTCACGGCAACTAAAGTCAATGATGGTTTACTCATCAATTTCGGCTCCGAACATCTGCAGTTCAAAAGGAAATACCGACTCTACAGAAAGCAATTTTAGGTTGACGACTGAGAAAAGGCTCTATCATCATCCACCAAGCCAATCGAGATAATGATGAGGCTTGGCCTCCATAAAAAATCTGTTATTCTGTTACTATGTCTTGTCTTATGATTAATATGTATTATTTTCTTAGACCTCTAATAATTTGTTATTCTGTTACTATGTCTTATAATCTATTTAATATGTAGTATCCTCTAAGGCTTCTAATAATTTGTTATTCCGTTACTATGTCTTATATTTTTTGCTATTATGTATAAAGCTACGATCTACGACAAGCTCCTGCACTTCAAACAACCGGCGGGAACGAGTAGGGGAGTATATCTGACGCACCACTCTTACTATGTCAGGCTGGAGCAGGACGGGGTGGTAGGCATCGGCGAATGCTCGCTATTGCCCGACCTCAGCTGTGATGCCATGCCCGAGGCACGCTATGAAGACGTGCTGAGGAGGGCGTGCGCGTTTGTGGAACAGACCGGTGGGATACCCTATGAGATACTCCGCGGCTATCCCTCGATACTCTTTGGACTGGAAACGGCGTTCGCACAGATAGACGCGGGAGGGTCTACGGCACTCTTCGACACACCGTTTGGACGGGGTGAGGAGGGCATCACCATCAATGGATTAGTGTGGATGGGCACGTTCGAGGAGATGTTTGCGCGGTTGGAAGAGAAGCTGCAGGCGGGTTTCCACTGCGTGAAACTGAAGATTGGAGCTATCGACTGGGAACGAGAAGTGGAGCTTATCCGCCATATCCGAGAGCATTTTTCACGGCAGGAAATAGAGTTGCGGGTGGATGCCAACGGCGGATTTACGCCCGAAAACGCGATGGAACGATTGGAGACCTTGGCCCAATTTGACATCCACAGCATCGAGCAACCCATCCGACAACACCAGTGGCGCACGATGGCACGGCTCTGCAGGGAGTCGCCTCTGCCCATCGCGCTGGACGAAGAACTTATCGGAGTAAACCAGCCCGACATGAAGCAGCGGTTGCTCGACGAGGTAAAGCCGGCCTTCTTAGTGCTCAAACCGAGCCTCCACGGGGGCATGGCGGGATGCCGCGAATGGATAGGCATGGCACGCGAACGGGGTATCGGCTCCTGGATCACGTCGGCCTTGGAGAGCAATGTCGGCCTGAACGCCGTGGCCCAGTTCTGTGCAGATGTCTATGGACCGAATATCACGATGCCCCAGGGCTTAGGGACGGGCATGCTCTACACGGATAATATCGACATGCCGCTGGAGATAAGAGGGGAGAAACTTTGGACTATTCGTAATTGATAATTGATAATTGACAATTGATAATTGGGCTGCGCAATAATTCATAATTCACAATTCATAATTGGAATGATGTCTTTGGATGATTTTTTGAAGGAATGGAATGATGGGGAGGAGTGCATCAGGGTGCACACCAGTGGCTCCACCGGAACGCCGAAAGAGCTGTGGGTGGAGAAGCGGCGCATGCTTGCCTCGGCCCGCATCACCTGTGATTTCCTCGGGTTGAAGCCCGGCGACACCGCCCTGCTCTGCATGAACCTCGACTATATCGGTGCAAAAATGGTGGTGGTGAGGTCGCTGGAACGGCAGATGAAGCTTGTCGCCATACCGCCGACAGGCCATCCCTACTATGACCTTCCGCCCGAATACCAGCGTCCCGGAGCCATCACCTTTGCAGCGATGGTGCCCCTGCAGGTCTACAACTCGCTGCAATCGCCGGAGGAACGGGCGTGGCTCGCCGGTATCGACCACCTCATCATCGGTGGCGGGGCCATCGACAGACAGATGGAACGACGCCTGCGCCACTTTCCCCATCATGTCTGGAGCACCTACGGCATGACCGAAACGCTCTCGCATATCGCCCTACGCCGACTCAACGGACCACAGGCCAGCGAGTGGTATCAGCCGTTTGAGTCGGTGGAAATCAGCCAGACCGAAGACGGCTGTCTGGTGATTGATGCACCGCAGGTGCACGAAGGCCGTCTCGTGACCAACGACAGGGTGGAGATAGTAGAGGGTAAAGGCTTTCGCATTCTGGGTCGGAAGGACAACGTGATTGTCTCGGGGGGACTCAAAATCCAGATAGAAGAAGTGGAGAAAAGCCTCCGACCGTTCATGCCTGCGCCTTTCCTCATCACGAAAGCCAAGGACGAAAAGTTTGGCGAACGCCTCGTGTTGTTGACGGAAGCCACTGATATGGCAGAGGTTTCGGAGATTTGTGTGAATGCCTTGCCAAAATATTGGGTGCCAAGGCAATATGTTCACGTGGACCATATTCCCCTGACACCCAATGGTAAACCGGCACGGCAAGAGGCGCTTCGCTTGGTGTCGGATGTGGAATGAGGAGTAATCTGTTAAATCCTCATTCCGTAGACGTTTAATCCTCCTTTTCTAAAGGCTTGATTGCCTTCACGCCACGCTGCGTCGGAACGACGGGGCGGATGGTGCCATCGGCATTGAACTCCATTTTGTCAATGCACGTTTCGCGATGTATGCCCGGCCCTTTGGAGCGTTCCAGATAGTTTTTGTTGATGCGATGATAGACGATATACCACTCGTCGCGGCCCGGAATCTGGAGCACGGAGTTGTGAGCCGGACCGTAAATCTCATGCGCTGCGTCCTGAATCAGTATCACAGGCTCTTTGGCTACCTCTATCGGGCCAAGCGGACTGTCACTGGTGCCGTAGGCCACGTGATAGTTGGGCGACCCCGTGTCGTCCACGCTCCACAGGAAATAATACTTTCCTCCGCGATAGAACACGTAGGTACCCTCGCGGTAGGCATAGTCTTTCAGGCTTCCGCCACGGGGCGTAAGCACCCTGACGGTTTCCTCTTTGACGCTCACCATGTCGTCGTTCAGCTCGCCTCCGGCCATGTATCCATTGCCCCAATAGAGGTAATATTTGCCCGAGACAGGGTCCTGGAACACGTCAACATCAATTTGCTGTCCGTGGTTCTGTCCTTGCGGACGATGGTCCACGATGGGTTTGCCATAATCGTGAAACGGTCCTGTGGGCGTATCGGACACGGCCACACCGATGGCTTTGCCGTGTCCCGTCTCACCACTATAATAAAAATAGTATTTGTAATCGTTGCCTTCCTTCTTCTCGATGATGGCCGGTGCCCACGCATTGCCGCTCGACCATCGTGTGTCGCGCGGCAGATTGAGGTTGATGCCCTCGTATTTCCAGCGCGTAAGGTCGGCTGAGGAGAACACGGTGAAATACCATCCGCCCCAGCCCGGCGTGCCGTCGGTGGTGGTGTAGATGTAATACCGGTTGGTCTCGTGAGAGTACATCACCTCGGGGTCGGCGTGGAAGCCAGCGAGAATGGGGTTCCCGCTGTAGATCTGTGCCGAGCCCTGAAGGGTGAAAGCCGTCAGGGTGGCAAGTAAAAGTTTTTTCATTATGGGTTGATAAAATGGTTTGATGTCAAGTCTGGGGATAGTTTTCATGCCGTCACGTCAGCCCTCGCGGAAGAAATCGAGAGCCTCCTTGATCTCTTCTTCGGTCGCCGTTTGGTTGATGCGGATGTCGCCGATGTCGGCCAGCAGGGTGAAATTGATGATGCCCGCGGTGTTCTTCTTGTCGTGTTGCATGAATTGTATCAGCTCGGGATAGTCGTCGCAGGTGATGGCAAACGGCCCGTAGTTTTCACGGATGAAGCGCACGGTCTGCTGCATCTTGTCTGAAGGAAATCCGGTTTTGATTACCGAAAGAAAAAGTTCGCAGATGAGTCCGTAGGCCACTGCATAGCCGTGGAGGAGCGGCTGCTGGCTGTCGGCGCGGCTCAACGAGAAACTCTCGAAGGCGTGGCCGAAGGTGTGCCCATAGTTCAGTGCCTTGCGCAATCCCTGCTCTTTGGGGTCCTGTTTCACAATATTCTCTTTGACTTTCACCGACTGGGCCAGCAACTGGCTCAGTTGTGGCAGATTGGGGTTGACGAGGTCAAACTTCAGCAGGTCGGCCCAGTGGGCTTCGTTGGAGATAAGCCCGTGTTTCAGCATCTCGGCATAGCCTGACAGCAGGTTGCGGTCGTCGAGAGAGCGCAGGAACTGGGTGTCGAGAATCACGAAATGCGCATTGTTGAACACACCAATCTCGTTTTTCAGTCCGCCGAAGTTGATGCCCGTCTTGCCGCCCACCGACGCGTCGACCATCGAGAGTAGAGTGGTGGGGATGTTGATGAAGTCGATGCCCCGCTTGAATGTCGATGCGGCGAAGCCTCCGAGGTCGGTCACCATGCCTCCTCCGAGATTGATGAGACACGAGTGACGGGTGGCGCCGCCCCGCTCAAGCTCTTCCCAGACATGGGTGAGGGAGTCGAGATTTTTGTGGGTATCAGTGGCTTTGATGGTAATGAGATAAGCGTGTTTCAGGCTGAACTGATTTTTGAGTATCGGCCAGCAGGTGGCCTCAGTGGTCTCATCGACAAGCACAAAAATCTTGTCGTGCTCACATTCGGAGATGGCCGTGGCTATCTCGGTCTGGAGATTCTTGGGGAAAATGACTCTCTGTTCCATAATCATACGGTGATTTCGTGTGTTACAAATATAATGATAAAAAGTAAAGTTTGATGCCAAAGGGGCGTGCAAATTAAGGCTTTTTAAGTGAAAGACGTGTCGTTTTGCGCATATCCTCATTGGCTTGTGCAATTTGGCGGAGTGAGAGGCACTGCTGTTGATCATGTGGGAACGAGGATGTCATCACAATATGGCGGTGAACTAATACTTTAGAAATAGGTATGTGTCTTTCGCGACGCGCAGGCAAATACACTAAGGGACACTCCAGAAGTAAAGGAATAAAGGAGGGTTTGAAAAAAGAAAAACAGATATTTACAAATTATTTATAGTGTATGTATTAAACCTATTGCCGGATTGTGCGTCTTAGGGATATACTCAAGTCTAAAACAAAAACATTCAAGATATGAAGAAAGGTTTACTTCTGGCATTGCTGATGATGGTATCAGTGTTGGTTGGGGCACAGAAACGAGAGATTTCAGGTGTTCTTATTGACAAGGATTCCAAGGAGTCCGTTCCGATGGTGACGGTTCAGTTGCTGAAGATGGATTCCACATTTGTAGCCGGAACGGTAAGCAATGACAGTGGAAAATTCGTTTTACAGGCACCTGCCAATGAGAAATATATCCTCAAAATGTCAAGTGTGGGCTACATAGCCTCGACCAAGCGCTTGCAGATACAAGACGACCACGACCTGAATATGGGTGTGGTTGTCATGAGTTCGGACGCTGTTATGCTCAAAGAGGCACAGGTGACGGCTCAAGCCCTGAAGGTGACGGTGAAGGAGGATACATTTATTTATAACAGTGCAGCCTATCGAACACCTGAAGGGTCGGTTGTGGAAGAACTTGTGAAGCGTTTGCCTGGAGCACAGGTGGATGACGATGGTAAGATTACCATCAACGGTAAGGAAGTGAAAAAAATTCTTGTTGATGGCAAAGAGTTTATGACTAGCGATACCAAGACGGCTATGAAAAATATCCCCACATCTATCATATCGAAAGTGAAGGCATACGACCAGAAGAGCGATCTGGCACGAGTGACAGGAATCGATGATGGCGAAGAGCAGACAGTGCTTGATTTTGGTACCAAGCCCGGCATGAATAAAGGCCTCATGGCCAATGCCGATGTGGGCATAGGAACAAAAGACCGCTATGCGTCGAGATTGTTTGGCGGCTATTTCAATAAGTCGATGCGTGTCTTCGGCATGGGCAATGCCAACAACGTGAACGATATGGGCTTCGGTGGTCGGGGCGGTGGCTTCGGACGAGGGCGCAACGGTCTCAACGCGACGAAGATGGCTGGTGTGAACCTCAACTATGAGAAGAAAGACACGCTGAAGATTGACGGTAGTGTGAGATGGAACCACAGTGATGGTGATGTCTATACCAAAAGTTCGACAGAAAACTTTGTGAGTACCGTGGGGTCGTTTTCCAACAGTATCAACCAGAACTATTCGCGTAGTGACCAGATGAATGCTCAGGCTCGTGTGGAATGGACTCCCGACACGATGACCAACGTGATGTTCAGACCGACATTCAGCATCAGCTCCAGTGACGGACTGTCGCGCAGCCGTTCCGCATCCTATAATGCTGACCCTTATCTATATGTCACCGACCCGCTCTTAGCAGAGTCGATGGCTCTGCTCGATGCCGACAGCATGATGGTGAACTCCAGCCAGAGCAACACGATCAGCTATTCCAAGAGCAAGAGTTTTGGTGCGATGTTGCAGTATAACCGACGGTTGAATAGTCGCGGACGTAATGTGACCCTGCGTACAGACGTGAACTACAGTGATACCGACTCCAAAGGACTGTCGACCAACAATGTGCATCTGTACCAGGTGGAGAATGCCCTTGGCATGGACTCTACCTATCAGACCAACCGCTACACCGTGACACCAAGCAAAAACTGGAGCTATAGCCTGCAGGCCACATATAGCGAACCTCTATGGAAGGCTACATTCCTGCAGTTGAACTACAAGTTCACTTATAGCTACAGCAAGAGTGACCGGTCTACCTATGATTTCTCTAATCTTGGTGAAGACTTCTTTGCCGATGTCTCGTCGGGATACCGCTCGTGGAATGATTATCTCAATCGACTGACAAATCCCTATACCACTTATCGTGATGACGACCTGAGCCGCTATTCGGAGTATCGAAATTATACCCACAACATTGAATTGATGTTCCGCATGATACGTACGAAGTATCGGCTGAATGCCGGTGTGATGTTTCAACCGCAGCGTTCCAACTATGTGCAGAACTATCAGGGGGTATCGGTGGATACGATCCGCAACGTGTTTAACGTATCACCGACATTTGACTTCCGCTACCGTTTCAACAAGGTGAGCAACCTTCGCATCAACTATCGAGCCAATACCACACAGCCAAGCATCAGTCAGCTGCTTGATATCTATGATGACTCTGATCCGCTTAACATCTCAACAGGTAATCCCGGATTGAAGCCATCGTTCACACAAAACTTCCGTCTGTTCTACAATGGATATTTTGAGGCTACACAACGTTCGGTGATGACCAATCTGCAGTTCTCCACCACCAACAACTCCATTAGCAACAAGGTGACCTATGATGCCCAGACCGGAGGTAGAATTACACGTCCGGAGAATATCAATGGTGACTGGAATGTGAGTGGTATGCTTATGTTCAATACTCCTCTTGATACAGCGGGTTACTGGAATGTCAACACATTTACCAATGTGAGCTATAACAATAACGTGGGATATGTGAGCCTGAGCAGTACAGCTGACTCGGAGAAGAATACGACGAAGGATTTGAATATCAGTGAACGTCTGTCGGGAAGCTACCGCAACAGTTGGTTGGAGGTGGAACTTGATGGGTCGCTCGGCTACCGTCATACTCGTAACGTGCTCCAGACTTCAGGCAATTTGGATACTTGGCAGTATTCCTACGGAGTAAATGTGAATGCCACTGCGCCATGGGGTACAACGTTGGCGACCGATATCCACATGAATAGTCGCCGTGGATATAGTGACAATTCGCTTAATACCAATGAGCTGGTGTGGAATGCTCAGATTTCGCAGAGCTTCCTGAAGGGCAAGCCGCTCACCGTGATGCTGCAGTTCTACGACATCTTGCAAAATCAGAGTAACCTGAGTCGAAGTATTACGGCTATGCAACGCAGTGATACGGAGTACAACTCCATTAACAGTTACGTGATGTTGCGCATGAACTATCGTCTCAACCTCTTTGGTGGTAAGGATGCCCGCAGAGGCATGGGCGGCCCCGGTTTTGGTCCGGGCAACCGTGGCGGACGAGGCAATCGCGGTGGTTTTGGCGGTGGTCGGCCTGGCAGAGGCGGCTTCGGCGGTGGTCCAATGTTTGAAGACTGATAACTGAGATAATAAAAAATCGGGGCCATCCTATTTACATGGCAGGATGGCCCCGATTGCTTTCTGGGGGTGTCTTGATAGCTTATTCTTTGGTGTGGCGAATGACTTCTTCGATGACGCGGGGGAAGTGTTCCATCTCCAAGACGTGCTCTTTGTCGGCGATATCGTCAGGGGTGTCGTCGGGGGTGAGGGCCGTCTTGAACTGCGCGATGATTTCTCCACCGTCGATTTCGCGGCTCACCCAATGGACGGTCATGCCCGTTTCTGTCTCTCCAGCTGCCTTGACGGCTTCGTGGACATGATGCCCCCACATGCCTTTGCCACCAAATTTGGGCAGCAGGGCAGGGTGGATGTTGATCATCCGACGGTCGAAAGCGTCGATGAGGAAGTCGGGGATGAACAGCAGGAAGCCCGCTAAAACAATGAAGTTGATATCAAACTCCTGCAATATGGGCATGAGCTGGTCGGGATTATTGAACTCGGTTTTCGGCAAGATACGGGTCTCTATACCTAAGTTCTGAGCACGCACGAGGGCGTAGGAGTCAGCTCTGTTGCTCAGCACAAGTCTTACACGGATATCCGCATGATGCTTGAAATAGCGGATAATGTTCTCGCAGTTGGTTCCGTTGCCGGAAACAAAGATGGCAAGATTAGTCATTTGTCATGTTGTTTTAAGGTGTTTGAAATTCATGATGGATGCAAGACCGTGACCGTTACAGGACTATTCGTCCCAGTCTTCGTCGTCGAAACCGAACATGGCAGGCTCTGCAAAGGCATCCAGGGCACGACGGTCTTTTTTCGTCGGGCGTCCGGTGCCACGTGCGCGGTCTACAAATCCACTGATACGGCTCATCTCCAGCAGCTCATATTGTTTGGGATCGGTGACATTTTCCAGCACCAATGGCACCAGCTTGGCACCGATGCGCTGCTCGATGCAAGCCAGCACTTTGAACGAATAGGTGATGGGCGGCTTCTTCACGTTGATGATATCACCCTCCTTGATGACGTGGCTGGGCTTCACATTACTGCCTCCAATGGTAACGCGCCCGTTTTTGATGGCATCGGAAGCCACCGAGCGCGTCTTGAATATGCGCACGGCCCAAAGCCATTTATCGATGCGGGCCGATGGTCCACTTTTAGGCATTCGGAGGTTGGAAGATTCGTTGGTCATTGCTTTTTGCGTTTTCCCAATTTGTTAAATTGGTTCATAGTCGTGTCGATACCTTGGAGAACAAAACTCTTGATGATTTCTCCTGCAGTATCCAATGTGGGTTGAAGCACTTTCATGTCATCCTCAGAGTAATGGCCGAGGACCCAGTCGATTTGTCCTCCGCGTGGATAGTCATTGCCCACACCGACGCGCAACCGTGCATAGTTGTCGCCAATCAGCTGGATAATGTGCCCCAGACCGTTGTGTCCGCCATTGCTTCCATTGGCTTTCAGGCGGAAATCACCGAGCGGAAGGGCTACATCGTCGCTGATGACGAGCAGCCGACTCTGGTCGATCTTCTCCTGATTTAACCAGTAGCGCACAGCGTTGCCACTAAGATTCATGAAGGTTGTGGGCTTAAGCAATATGATTTTACGACCCTTCAGGGATGTTTCGGCCACGAAACCATAACGCTTATCCTCAAAACAAATATTGGACGCCTTAGCAAAAGCGTCCAATACCATAAATCCTGTATTGTGTCGAGTACCGGCATAATCATCGCCCGGATTACCCAATCCACAAATCAAATACTTGTCCATTCAGTGATATTTACTCGGCAGCAGGCTCTTCTGTCTCGGCAGCAGCAGCGGCAGCGGCAGCGTTACGTGTCATCTTGATAGAGCAAACCACAACATCTTTGCCTGTTGCGATATCAAGACCATCGAAAGACAGCTCGCCCACCTTGATGCTCTTGCCAATTTTCAGATTGGTAACATCAATGTCGAGGTGCTCGGGAATCTGCTGATAAGGAGCGGTAACGTTAATCTTACGGATAGAGAGGTTCATACGGCCACCGTCGCGAACACCCTGTGCCAGACCAACAAGCTTCACGGGAATACCGATAGTGATAGGCTTCTGGTCGTTTACTTCATAGAAGTCTACGTGCAGGGGAGCGTCTGTGGTGGGGTGGAACTGAATTTCCTTCATCACAGCTGTGTGAGCCTCGCCATCAATTGTAATTTTGATTACGTAGATATGAGGAGTGTAAATGAGTTTGCGAAGCTCGTTAAAGGGAGTTGCAAAAGCTAAAGCAACGGGCTTTCCACCTTCTGTTGCCTCACCATAGAGATTGCAAGGGACAAATCCTTCCTTACGAAGGGCTTTAGAAGCTTTCTTACCAAGGTCTGTGCGCTTCTTACCTGAGAGATCAATTTCTTTCATGATTTTGTTTGAAAATGTGTTACTCTAAATTAAATCGTTTATTAATTCACCATCACACTGGAATCACTTTCCAATCTGAAAATGCGGGTGCAAAGTTAAGATTTTTATTTCAAATGTGCAAAGTTTCGCTAAAAAATAAAGTTTTATCGCTCGGTTTCTTGCATGTATATGGAATTTTAACTACTTTTGCAGGGTAACAATAAATAAAACACGCTGATAAAGTAAGAGTAATGATCAATAGGGATTTAATACGAATCAAGATAGTTCAGTTAACCTACGCATACTATCAAAACGGCAACAAGAATATGGATAATGCTGAGAAGGAACTGCTTTTCAGTCTGTCGAAGGCTTATGATCTGTACATTTATCTTCTCGATCTTATCGTTGCTGTCACGAAAGAGGAGCGTCATCGTATTGAAGTGCTGGGCCAGAGGGCTGAGCGTGAAGGCGAGGAATCCCCTTTGCAGAAGTTTGCCTACAACCAGTTTGCCGTGCAATTGGAGGAGAACAAGATGCTCAATGAGTTTTTGGAAGACAAGAAACTCACGTGGGATGACGACATAGAATTTGTGAGGAAGCTGTGTAACCAGATAGAACAGAGCCAGACTTATAAAGACTATATGGCTATTCCGGAGGGCGACTATGAGGAAGATCGGGAGCTTTGGCGCAAGCTTTACAAGCTGTTGATACAAGACAACCCTGACTTGGATGCCCTCTTGGAAGAGAAAAGTCTCTATTGGAATGATGACAAGGAAATCGTTGATACGTTTGTGGTAAAGACTATCAAGCGTTTCGATCAGAAGAACAAGAGCAAGCAAGAGCTGTTGCCCGAGTATAAGGATGATGAGGACAAGGATTTTGCACGCAAGCTTTTCCGTGCCACAATACTCAATGCCGATACTTATCAGCGTTATATGAGTGAGACTTCACGCAATTGGGACTTCTCCCGATTGGCCTATATGGATGTTGTTATCATGCAGATTGCCATAGCTGAAATGCTCACGTTCCCTGGCATTCCTGTTTCGGTGACCATCAATGAGTATGTGGAGTTGGCAAAACTATACTCCACTTCACGTAGCGGTTCATACATTAACGGTATGCTTGATACTATAGCGCGATTCCTGATAGACAATGGAAAGATGTTCAAAGAGATGCCTGAGCCGCGTCCGCGTTTTCAAGGGAATGATGGCCGTAGGTATGGAAATGACGGTGAGGCACCCATGCGTTTTGTGCATCGGCCCCGTATCAATGAGACTCCAGAACCTCCGACACAATCTGATGAGGCTTCCTTGGAGGCCCCGGCAGAAACCGAACCCAACGAAGTGGAGTCTTCTGAACAGTAGAATTTAAAACCAAAACATAAGAAATGAATACATTAGTGTTAGCTGCGCAGGCAGCACAAGGTGGCGGTATGGGCGGTATGCTCATCATGATGGTTGCCATTTTTGCAATCATGTGGTTCTTCATGGTTCGTCCGCAGCAGAAGAAGCAGAAGAAGATTCGTGAGTTTCAGAATTCCCTTCAGGATGGCACCAAGGTGGTTACCGGTGGAGGTATCTATGGCACAGTGAAACGTATCGATCAGGAAAAGAATGTGGTTGAGGTAGAAATCGCACGTGGTGTGGTCATTTCTGTTGACAAGGGTTATGTCTTTGCAGACGCAACCCAGCAGCAGCCCAATGCTTAATATCCGCAAAACATATAAAATAGTCAGAGACTTTTTGTTTAGTGCGCTGAACAAGGAGTTTCTGATTTTTCTGTTCTTTCTGGCCGTGAGTGGTACATTTTGGCTTTTAATGACCCTCAATGAGACCTACGAAAAAGAACTGCCGGTTGTCGTGCGTATCTCCGGAGTGCCAAAAAATGTGGTGATAACCACGGATATCTCTGATACGGTGTACGTAACGGTGAAAGACAAGGGATTTATGTTGATGTCTTACACGACAAGCAACAAACTCCATCCTATTGTACTTAACTTCGGCAATTATGCCAATAAGCAGACTGGTCATGGTCAGATTTCTACGTCAGACATACAGAAATTTGTGAGACAGCAGCTCTTCGCGTCGTCAACGATAACTGCCGTCAAGGCTGATAGGCTTGATTTTTTCTTCAACTATGGGCGTAATAAAGATGTAAAGATTCGATTGGCTGGTAATATCATTCCCGGCGAAAACTACTATCTGGCCCACGTCCAGTTTAGCCCAGAGAAGGTGACTGTCTATGCGAGTGAAAGCAAATTAGATAGCATTGAGTCTGTTTCGACGGAGTATCTGAACATTGTTAACTTTGACGATACGGTGGTGAAAACCGTTCGTCTGAAGCCTATGACAGGCGTAAAGATTGTTCCTGATGTAGTGAGGATTACGCTTTACCCCGACATTCTCACCGAGGAGAGCCTCGAAGTGCCTATCACGGCTATCAACAAGCCTGATGGATTGACTATCCGGACCTTCCCCCAGCGGGTGAGGGTGCGTTTCACCGTGGGTGCAAGCATGTACCGTTATATCAAGTCAAGCGATTTCCAAGTGGTGGTAGACTATAAGGAAATAGCCGCAAAGCCATCTGACAAGTGCACGCTTTATCTGCAAAGCAAGCCGCGTGGAGTGAACAATGCCCATTTGGAAATGACCCAAGTGGACTACCTCATAGAGCAATAGATGATGAAAATCGCGATTACCGGAGGCATCGGGAGTGGCAAAAGCTATGTCTGCAGCTTGTTGGAGCGTCGTGGTATCAGGGTCTATGACAGTGATGCGGCGGCCAAACGGCTGATGGCACAGGACGAAACGCTCAAACGCCAATTGTCCGAACTCGTCGGCGATGCTGTATATAATAATGGTGTATTGCAGAAATCGGTATTGGCCAAATACCTTCTTCAGTCGGAAAAAAACAAGTTGGCCATTGATGGTATCGTGCATCCTGCTGTGGCCCGCGACTTCTTGCAGAGCGGCTACGAGTGGTTGGAGAGTGCCATTCTCTTTGACAGCGGCTTTGACCGACGGGTCGCTTTCGACTATTTTGTGGCCGTCACTGCACCCTTGGAGGTGCGTATCGACCGTGTGATGCGTCGCGACAATATCAGCAGGGAGAAAACCTTGGAGTGGATTGGCCGCCAGATGCCGCAGGAAGAAGTGGCTCGACGCTGTCATTTCATCATCGAAAACGACGGCCGGAAACCCCTTGACAGTCAAATTAACGAATTAATCATACATATCAACAAATATTAAAAATGGAAACAATATTATCTATCGCAGGTAAACCTGGACTTTTCAAACTCGTATCTCGTGGCAAGGCGACGCTCATCGTTGAAACTATCGACGACACACATCGTCGCATGCCGGCCTTCGCCACCGACCGCGTGACGAGTCTGGGAGACATTGCGATGTACACCGATGCAGACGATATCGCCCTCTGGGAGGTGCTGACCAAGCTCGGAGAAAAGGAAAACCTGAAGGCTTCCTCGCTTAATTATAAGAAATGTTCGGGCAAGGAACTGCGCGAATACTTTGCTGAAGTGCTGCCCAACTTTGACCAGGACCGTGTGCACGACAGTGATATCAAGAAGCTGTTGCAGTGGTACAACATCCTTGTGGAGAACGGATTGACCGACTTCAAGGCCATGCTCGCACCCACAGAGGGTGACAATGTGGACGACCGCAAGGACGCTGAATAACACACCAAAGCCATCCCGCCATTCCAAAGGATAGCGGGATTTTTTATGGGATAGTCTGAAAGGACATAATGCCACTCTGTCATGCTGATGCTGACAGGGTGGCATTGTTTTTGCGTTGGTACGTGTCTTGCAATTAAAGGGATAGATACAATAGAATATTAAAAACAAAATTAAGGAGATATGACAATGTACACACGTAACAGTTGGCTTCCTGAAGTCTTCAATGACTTCTTCGATACAAACAGTATGTCACGCACCAGCGCAACGGCTCCGGCCATCAACGTATTGGAAAGCAACACACGATACACTGTGGAGCTTGCAGCACCGGGCCTGAAAAAGGAGGATTTCGATGTGAACGTCAATGCTGAGGGCGACCTCACCATCAAGATGGAGAAGCATCAGGAGGAAAAAGAGGAGTCCACACGCTACCTGCGCCGCGAGTTTGCCTATGCCAAATTTGAGCAGACACTCATCCTTCCCGAGGATGTAGACCGCACGAAAATCGCGGCTCGCGTGGCCGACGGCGTGCTCACCGTAGAACTTCCGAAGATTAGCAAGGAAGAAAAAAAGGTAGTTCGTTCCATCGAAGTGCTGTAACAAAGAAATGATTGATTAGGTAAATAATAGATTGATAGATTGTTAGTTTTGAATCCTCGGATGTAGCGACATCCGGGGATTTTTCGTATCTTTGCATCCAAAATAGATATTGTTAGAATGGAAAAACTGTTGCTTTTCTCCTTTGCTGCACCACAGATGTGGCTGCAGATAGTACTCTTTGTTGTAGGCATTGCCGTCGTTTTGTGGGGTGCCGACCGGCTGACCGATGGTGCGGTGGGACTGGCCGAGCGCATGGGCGTGCCCCAGATCGTGATTGGTCTCACCATTGTGGCGATGGGTACGTCAATGCCCGAGTTCTTCGTGAGTTTCATGTCGGCCATTCATGGCACTCCCGACCTGGCTGTGGGAAATGTCGTGGGAAGCAATATCTTCAATGCTATGCTCATTGTAGGCTGTGCTGCCGCGGTGTCGCCCATTGTCATTCTCCACGACACGGTGAAAAAAGACATACCCTTTGCCTTGGTGTCGTCGGTCGTGCTGCTCATGATGTGCATGGACGCAAGCATCAGTCGCATAGACGCAGGCATCCTGCTGGCGATGTTCTGCTTCTTCATGATGGTCACCATCCGCGGTGCGCATGAGGAGAAAAAGGAGGAGGAAGCGCAGCCGAAGAGCGTTGATGCCGATGCCGTGGAAATCAAAAAGACCATGTCTGTGGGCAAGGCCGTCTTCTTGACGTTCCTCGGATTAGTATGTCTCATCTTGGGCTCTAATGTGTTTGTAGATAATGTATCGGCCATAGCGCACACCTTGGGCATGAGCGACGCCCTCATCGGACTGACCATTGTGGCTTGCGGCACGTCGCTTCCCGAGTTGGCTACGAGCGTGGTGGCTGCACGGCGGGGTAACAGCGGTATAGCCATCGGCAATGTGTTGGGGTCCAATGTGTTCAATATCCTCATGATATTGGGTGTTACCGGCCTTATCTCGCCCATGCACATCCAGGGCATCACCGATGTAGACCTGTCTGTGATGGTTATTTCAGTCATCCTGTTGTGGTTTTTCTCCTATACCAAATATCGTATCGAGCGATGGGAGGGTGGGGTGCTTATACTCTCGTTTGCGTCTTATCTTACCTATCTTATATTGCAGGCTGTATAGGTTTTTATGAATGTTTTTTGAATAAAACGGCTGCAAATGGAATTATTTTCGTAATTTTGCAGCCGAATAGAGTGCTTGGTAAACCTCTTTAAAAACAAGAATCATGAATCAAAAGCAAAGCGTGAGCGTGCTGTTTATGCTTTTCAGCATCCTCTTTTGCGTTTGTCTCATTGCGGCAAACGTGCTCGAAACAAAGCAAATCGCAGTAGGTCCCATTAGTCTTACAGGTGGATTGATCGTGTTTCCCGTGTCTTATATCATCAATGATTGTGTGTGTGAGGTATGGGGATTTCGCAAGGCCCGTCTGCTCATCTGGACCGGTTTCTCGATGAACTTCTTCTTTGTGGCCCTGGGTGCACTGTGCGACCTCATTCCCGGAGCCCCTTACTGGACCAACGATGCCGGTTTCCACGCCATCTTCGGACTGGCTCCCCGCATCGCTATGGCATCGTTTGTGGCCTTCGTGGTGGGTAGTTTCATCAATGCCTACGTCATGAGTCGTATGAAGATACGCGACGGCGGCCGTCACTTCTCGGCCCGTGCCATCCTGAGTACGGTGGCCGGAGAGAGTTGCGACTCCATCATTTTCTTCCCCCTGGCCCTCGGTGGCGTGGTACCTGCGAGCGAGCTTCCCTGGCTCATGTTGTGGCAAGTCATTCTGAAGACGGTCTATGAGGTGATTGCTCTGCCGCTCACTATCCGTATCGTGCGTGCGCTGAAGGAGCATGAGGGCGAGGATGTCTACGACCAAGGCATCAACTATAGCATCTGGAAAGTATTTAACTTAGGATAAATCATGGCAGACGACAGAACGCAAGACGGGCTCAAGGCCCTGGGTGCCAAGACCCAATACCGCATGGACTACGCTCCCGAGGTGCTCGAAACCTTTGTCAACAAGCATCCCGGCAATGACTATTGGGTGCAGTTCAACTGCCCCGAGTTCACTTCGCTGTGCCCCATCACCGGACAACCCGACTTCGCCGAGATACGCATCATGTATGTGCCCGGCGAGCGTATGGTGGAGAGCAAAAGCCTGAAACTCTATCTTTTCAGTTTCCGCAACCACGGCGATTTCCATGAGGACTGTGTCAACATCATCATGAAAGACCTTGTGCGCCTTATGGATCCGAAGTATATCGAGGTGACGGGCATCTTCACCCCGCGCGGAGGCATCAGTATCTATCCCTATGCCAACTACGGACGGCCCGGCACGAAGTATGAGCAGATGGCCGAAAGCCGCTTCGCACAGCATGGGATGGGGTAGGAACCCTGTCTTGGAAAGTATCTGACAACCCCAAAGTGGGGTTGCGCCCGTTGTAGCCCAGGGTTGGCAAGCGTAGCGACGCCTACCCTGGGTAGTGGTATGTGCGAGGGTGGAACGCTGAAAGTGTTCCGATACTTTATTACCAATGGCGTAAAAACAGCATAACCCCTTTGGGGTTGATGGGATGAGTACGCACTTAGGCAGGGTTGTACGCTTCGCTCCCAAGCCTGCCCTCATAAAAGTAGAACCCGTACCGGGTTCCCATCAATGATTAGAGGCGGCCATGTATGCGTTTTTTATCAAGAATAACGCTCCATACTATTCACAGGAGAGCCTGGAACATAACCTCAACCGCCCCTGCAGGATTCATATTCCCTGCAGGAGCGGTTGCTTTATATGCGATTGCTCAGTAGGGGCATGCCCCGTGCATGCCCGCACCGCCGGATGGGAGCAAGCAAGTAAGTAGTTTTTTATCTCACACAGAGTCATAGGAGACCAACTACGTTTTACACAAAGTTTTTTAGAGTACGCGGAGTGCAGTGTGCTAAGGCACACTCTCATTCTAAAGCAAAAGAATAGCATGCCTCGGCATGCTGGTCTGTGGAGTCGAAAAAATGCAATATGTTACAGGAAGTCTGTGGAGGTCTGTGAAAGTCTGTGTGAGAGATAAATCTAATGTAAGAAAAACCATTTGGCGGTGCGGACATACAGCCTCTCGCCCTTACCCCTCCCCCGTAGGG
>JAEAMQ010000100.1 GCA_016901395.1 Prevotella sp.
CATAGGCCAGTATCTGTACAGCGGCAACGACTATGCAGAGTATTACTCGCAGTTCCCGGCCCACAACACCGTGTGTGTCGACGGCATCTCCTCATACCCCGTCATGATGTCCAACCATGCCTTCGAGATGGTAGACAGTGGCAGACAGCCCTCGGGCCGTGGCCGTCGACCTACAGCGTGGTGTCGTTTGTCGAGCCGGAGAGCCAGGCCGGGCAACAGCGCACCAACGCCATTGTCAAGACTTCGGCCACGGGCGGCTATTATGTCGATATCTTCCGCAGCCGCAAGATGAAGGGAGGCGACAAGACCCATGATTATTTCTACCACAATCTGGGACAGCAGATGAGTGTCACCGCGGCTGACGGCTCGCCCCTGACGTTCCGACCGACCGACGAACTGGCCTTTGCCGGCGGACACCTCTACGCCTACAGTTACCTATATAATAAGGAGGAGACCACCGACTCGGGCGACATCCGTGCGGAGTTTGTCACCAACGACGACATCCGCATGACGCTCTGGATGCGGCGCGACAGCAACCGGACCATCATCAAGGCCCTCTCGCCCGTCAACCTCGAATACGAGCGCATGCCCCACCAGCCCTATGACATCAAGAGCCAGCCGGTGCTCACGTTTGTCGCCCGGCAACGTGGCGAGGCGTGGAACCATCCATTTGTGGCCGTCTACGAGCCGAGCAACCGTGCCGAACCCTCCGAAATTCTCGACGTAAGCTATTTCACTCCGCAGGGCGGCGATGCCTCAGCGGTGGGCATCAGGGTGCGGTTGCGCGACGGGTCGACCGATTATGTGTTCTCCTCGCCGAACCCCTGCCGCATGACTTACAATGGCATGACCGTCGAAGGGCGGTATGGTGTGGTCAGGACAAGACCCTGACCACTCCCCCACTTTGCTCTTTTTGCAAAGGGATTGTCCACCATCTCTTCAACACAGTTTCGCAAAACGAATGGCAACACTATGCCGCTTTTGGATAAGTTCGCCACCAAAACAAATCAAAAAAATCTGTTGAAAGATCTTGAACAATTGGTCTCAAACCAGCCTTTCATTTGAAAAGAACAGTCATTCCATTGAAATTCTGGCTTAAAACAGCCCTTCTACAAATCGCTAACACTCAGCATCTTGTAAATAATTGAAAAAAGAAGGCTCTGCGATTCGTACCGAACCGCAAGACGATTACTATCGAATCGAGTTGCCGTTAGTATCGAATCGTGCGATGGTTAGTATCTTTTCGTAATACGAAAAGGCCTTGCTGCATCGTGAAAAACGTCTGTTTGCTGTCCCATTTCACGCAAAACTCACTCCAATCCCCCCTTTTTCACCTCTCGACGAGATGAAAATCTGCTTTCCACGTCTTGTTTTTCCTTCAGTCACCTCTGCTTTTCTCCTCGTTCATAAGGTAGATTTGGGCTAAAGACTAATGAATAATATTGACAACAAGAGGTTGCGCCCACATTACATTGAGGGAGTTATCACTTCAAATAAAATGTGGGATTGTTTATTAAAAAGGGCTTCGCCTTGGATTGGCAAAGCCCTGAAGGGTCGTTCGTTTATTCCATTTTCCACCAGTCCATCGTCAGCAGTTGCCGGCCTTTCTGTCCTTTGAAGGCAAAAAACAGGTCGTGGATGCCGGTGGGCGACGATGGGATATCGGCCTGAATGGTCTGCCATTCCTCCCAACCGCCAGTGGCAGGGACAGTGATCTCGGCCACGGGTTTGTCACCAATGCTGTCAGTATATAGCTCAATCTGTCCGCCCTGCGTGGCACTTGCCGCCCGCAAGGCGATGCGACGGGGACCAGCCGACCCGAAATCGACATGCGCCACCTTCATCCAGTCGCCATGATGCACATCGCTGAGATACACTCCCGTACGGAGGTTTTGCCCTGTGGTCAGGCCGTGGGAGAAGGCCATCGTCTCGGCTTCCACACGCCGGTAGGGATTGAAAGTGCCGACAGGGGTCACGCCTTCGGCCGTGGGCATGATGGTCGGAATGGTGCCGTCGGCATTGAAGACGAACTCCTCCACCGCCATGCTGCGTGCGAACCCACCGCCACCGGGTAGGTTTCCGGTGTGATAGAAGAAATAGTCGTGGCCCTTGAACGTAGCGAGACCACAATGATTGGTAAACGAACGGGTGGAGTTGAGTTGCGGCATGATGGTGCCTTTATAGGTCCACGGACCCAGAGGTTTCTTGCTCATGGAGTAGGCCAGATGCTCGGGCACGCCGCCTGCGGCATACAACATATAATAATTCTTGCCACGTCTGGCCAGCCAGGGGCCTTCGGTATAGAGGTCTTTGTATTTCACGCCCTTGTCGCGCTTGCCAGGCGATGGTGCGCCAAAACTCTTTTCGTTTTGGTCTACCAGCGTTACCGGGCCGTCAAAACTTACCATATCAGGGTTGAGTTTGGCCTGATGTATCTCCGGATTGCCCCAGACTAGGTAGGCATTCTCACCGTCCACCAGGGCTGTGGGGTCTATATTGTCCCATTTCCCGTCATCATAGAGGGGTTTTCCAAGAGCATCCCGGAACGGTCCCACGGGACTGTCGCCCACCGCCACGCCAATGGCCATGCCACCACTAAGCTTGGAATGGGCACAGACATACCAATAATATTTGCCGTTGCGCTCCACACACTGCGTCGCCCACGCCCTATCGTCGGCCCAACTGAAACTGTTGAGTCCGAGCAATTCGCCGTGGTCGGTCCAGTTCACCATATCGGTCGTGGAGTAAACGCGCCACTGATACATCCAGAAAAAGTCGGCCCCCGGCTCGTCTACGTCTGCATAGACATAGAGTGTGTCACCTTTCACCAGCGGCGCGGGGTCGGCGGTGTATCGGGTTTGCACAATGGGGTTTTGGGCATTCAGGGCAGCCGACAGCATGAGGGCGGCACCTACAAACAGAGTTCTTATGATGGTCATGATGCGGATTTATTGGGGTGATGATACCATGACGAGGCCACCGTTCTGCGGTATCGTGATATTTACCTTGCGCTTATAGGTCATGGTCTTTACATTGCCTTGCAAAGCGGGGTTGTCGGCATACACTGTCAGCTCACTGCCCGACTCCAACATGGGCAGGGCGAGGCTGCGCTTCAGCGGTTCTTTCTCCGCATTGATGCCCACAATATACCATTGGTGGCCATGCCGGCGGGCCATGATGACATACTTGCCGGGGTAGCCGTCGATGAATTTCACCTCGTCCCACGTGGTCGGCACATGCTTCATGAAGTTGATGGCCCATGCGGGCGCGTCGGTAAGATTATTGGGTGCGAGGGCAAAATGCTGCACTGCGCTTTGGAACATCACTGCCGTGGCCAGGGCAAACACGTCGGACGTGCGGCGCTGGTTGCCCGTGCGGTTGTTGGAATTGTAGTACTTGTTGAGGGCAGAACCACCGAAATCCATGCTGCCCACGGTGTTGCGCACGAAGGGATGGATACAGGCATTGCGGGCCTCGGCATCGCACATGCCCTGCGAGAAGTGCAGATTTTCACTGGCAAGGACGGCTTCGCTGGCCGCGTAATTGGGGTACATGCGCTCCCATCCGCGTGGCAACGTGCAGCCGTGGAAGATGCAGAGCAGTCCGTAGTCGTTGGCATCGCTCAGGATTTGCTCATAACGCTGCAGCATATCCTGCTTGTCTCCGCCGAAGAAATCGACCTTGATGCCGCGGATGCCGGTCTTCTGCATCCAGCGCATCTCTGCTTTTCGCTTGGCGGGGTCACTCATCAGACTGCGCGGTCCCTGCGGAGCGTCGTTCCAATAACCATTGGAATTGTACCAGAGATAGAGACTCACGCCCTTCGTGCGGCCGTAATCGGCCAGCCGCTCAATGCCCTCGCGACCAATCTGAGTGTCCCACAGGGCATCAATCAGGACGGAATTATAGCCCAAAGCGGCCGAAAAGTCGATGTAACGCTTCTGTTCATCGAAGTTGCAACTGGCGTCCATGCCGATAATCCAGCTCCATGTGCCTTTGCCATATACATACTCCTGTGAGGCGGGATAACGCTGGTCTGCCAAGTCGAAAGGCACGGTGGTCTCCACAATATTGGCCAGATCGCGGCCCAGGGTGATGGTGCGCCAGGGCGTCTGACCCGGCAACGAGAGGCCAGGCTCTACCGATCCCAGTCCGTTTCCCTCGCCCGGCTGGGGAAATCCGATGGTATAGAGTCCGTCGCTATGCCCGATGAGCCGACTGCCGCAATAGTTTCCGCCTACCCCGGTCTCTGAAATCAAGGCCCAACCAGAGTTTCCCAGTCTGAACAAACAGGGGAAAGTGTAGCCCTCGCCCCATCCGTTCTTGCCCAGAGTATCGTCGCAAGTGTAGTTGGTCTCATAGCTGGGAGACGTCGCTGCGAACC
This sequence comes from Prevotella sp., assembly GCA_016901395.1. Lineage (GTDB taxonomy): Bacteria > Bacteroidota > Bacteroidia > Bacteroidales > Bacteroidaceae > Prevotella. Next base: position 4,385 of record JAEAMQ010000100.1, read on the forward strand.
CGCCCATTGGCTTAGACTGGGGACAAAGGAAGGTCGTTGTGCCTTCGGCGAAACGAAATCCGGAGTTTTCGCGCTGGACAACTTCCCTTAATTGATTGTGCGAAGGATAGAGACGATAGCAATAAGCCACGTCGCGCTCGGTCAGACGGAATACTACATCCATCGAGTCGCCTTGCGAAGTCTTGAACCGGCACACCGCTTCGGTGGCCCGATAATCCACTGCCGACTGCTTGATATTGCTGAGCTGGTAGTGGTCTTCGATAGTTTTCTGGTCTACCTTGACCAGATTTAACTGGGCCGAAAAATCCCTGTTGGGGGTGACAAAGCCCAATGGTGAGGGCTGAATCAGGGTCTGACCGTCGAACGATACGGTATAGGTGGGTTGTCCGCCGTTATCCGAAAGGGTCACTTTGATGGTTTCCCGGGGGCTGACAATGGTCTTCTCCGTTGCCAGAACCGACAACGACGCGCATAGCCCCGCCATGAGTAGTTGGTATCTTTTCATCATTTTGAGATTGTCTATTTCATTTTCCAATAATCGAATTTCATATCATCTTTTCCTGCATTCTTCTTGAAACACAGGTACAAGTCATGCACCCCCTTCGCTTTTTTCACCTTACAGGTCATCTCCTGAAAGCGGTCTGTGCCGCCCGTGGCTTTGACATGAAGCAGTCCCACTGGCTTGTTCTTCTCGCCGTCAAGCCTCAGTTCTATGGTTCCCTCGTATGTTGCGGCCACAGAAGCGATAAAGCGCCTGGCACCTTTCTTGCCGAAATCCACTCCCCGAAGACGGATATACTCTCCGTCATCGATATTAGTCACCGCAATTCCACGGCCGTCTGCGAGTTTCTCTGTCTTCAACCCATAGCCCCAATTCATCGTTTCGGCCTCGACCCGACGGTATGGATTCAGATACTCCAGTTGCTTCAGGGGCTGCTGGTCGAGCCAATAGGGTACCTCCTGGATGGTTCCATCCGCGTTGTATGTAATCTCCGAGGCCGACACCGAACGCCGTTCGTGATGCTCCATCGTCTGCAGATGCATGATGTCGTAGTTCAAACCAAACACATAGGAGTGTCCTTTGTAGTCGATAATACCTGGGTGATTGCCCCGCGAACGGTCTGTAGGGCGCATGATATACCCCTTGCTCGTCCAGGGACCCGTAGGAGATTCGCTCATGGCATAGCCGATAGCCTCGGGGCAGCAAGTTGAGGCGAAAGCCAGATAATAATGTCCTTTGCGCTTGTAAAACCACGGACCTTCCTGATAATGTTCTATATGGTAGGGCAAACGGACTACGCTATCCTTGAGCGTTACCATGTCATCGTTGAGCCGAGCGTAGTAAGTGTAAGGATTTCCCCAGTACATATAGGCCTGTCCGTCATCGTCAATCCACACCGATGGGTCTATATCGTACCAGTTGCTCTTATCCCAAACAATGGGTTTGCCTATCGGATCCTTGAACGGGCCGTATGGGGTGTCGGAGACAAGCACACCGATTCCATGTCCGTGGAGTGGACAATACATATAGAATTTCCCGTTTCTGGCAATCACATGCATGGCCCATGCACCGTTGTCGCGAGTCCGCCAGACGAAATCTTTGGTAGAGGCCACCGCACCATGATCGGTCCAATTCACCATGTCGGTGGAAGTATAGAGCAACCAATCGTACATCTCGAAGCCATTGGCAGTATCTTCATCGTGGGTGGTATACAGGTAAACGGTGTCGTTGTAGACCATCGGCGCAGAGTCTGCGGTATATTTGGTCTGAACGAGTGGCATGTTCTGGGCCGAGATTTCCACAGTTCCCAGCGTGGAAGTCAGTAGAAATCCAACCATGAATTTGATTTTGAGATTCATAAATGAAAGGTTATTAATGGGTATATAATGTTTGTGCGGTCACGCGATAGGACTTTTCGGGAAGGGTGGTCAAATCGTATTCGTAGACCTTCTGAATGGCTACGGGGGTGGCAGTCGGCCCGGACGGTCCTTCCACAGGTTTGATTTCGGAACCTGCCAACAGCGGGTTGGGACACTGACCAGAGGCTATTCTCAATCCCTTGCCTTGCAAAGGCAAGGCTGACCGAAGCCTCAGCACACCACCAAGTCGGGACAAAACCGTGGCCTCGACTATCTTGCCGTCCTTCCAAGTCATCTCCAACTCAAAGCCTCCACGGGCGCACAGCCCCCTCACATGACCCAAAACCCATGCGTCGGGCAGTGCTGGAAGGAGATGCAACGCACCGTCATGGCTCTGCATGAGCATCTCCACGATACCCGCAGTGCAACCGAAATTGCCGTCGATTTGGAACGGGGGATGGGCATCAAAGAGGTTGGGATACATCCGGCCATTGGGATATTGCTGGGTCATTGAGTCGTTGGGCAACAGCTGAAGCAGGTTGGAGAGTATCCTGAACGCATGGTTTCCGTCCAGCATTCTGGCCCAGAAATTCATCTTCCAGGCCAGACTCCACCCCGTAGCCATATCTCCCCGCTGCAACAATGTGTTGCGTGCGGCCTGGAAAAGCTGTGGATGGGTATAAGGAGAAACCTGATTTGAAGGGTAAAGCCCATAGAGATGGGAGATGTGCCGGTGCTCATCCTTGGGGTCATCGGCATCTTCCTGCCACTCCTGCAACTGTCCATAGCGGCCGATTTTCATAGGAGGAAGCGCGGCGATGGCGGTGTGCAGACTGTCGGCATAGGCACTGCTGCCACCCAGAATGCGGGTGGCTTGCAAACTGTTGGACAACACGTCGAAGGCAATTTGATTGTCCATCGTGCAGCCCGCACCCACGGGCGACTTCCCGTTGGGTCCATGTTCGGGCGACACCGACGGCACCACCACCCGATAGCCCGTGCGTGGATCGGTCTGCATATAGTCGAGATAGAAATCGGCCGCGCCCTTCAACAAGGGGTACCAACGCTGGAGAAACGCCTTGTCGCCAGTGTAGAGATAGTGCTGCCACAGATGGGTCGAGAGCCACCCGCCACCATTGGGGAACATGCCCCAATAGGCCCCGTCGACCGGTCCGGCAATACGCCAGAGGTCGGTGTTGTGATGTGCCACCCACCCCCGGCAGTCATACATCTCGCGGGCGGTCTTCGCGCCGGTCTGACTGAGGTCTCCGACGAGCGAGAACAGGGGTTGCAGCGTCTCCCTAAGGTTACACATCTCGGCGGGCCAGTAGTTCATCTCGGTGTTGATATTGATGGTATACTTGCTGTCCCACGGCGCATTGCGCTTGTCATTCCATATTCCCTGCAGGTTGGCGGCCTGTCCGCCGGGCTGCGACGAGGCTATGAGCAAGTAGCGGCCATAGTTGAACATCAGAGTCACCATACCCATGTCGTCGCTTCCCGCAAACTGCCTCAGCCGCTCATCGGTGGGCAATGACGCGTTGGGCGAGACAGAACGCCCGTCCAACGAGAGGCTCACCCTGTCGTACTGCCTGCGGTAAGCCTCCACATGACGGTGCAAAAGGCGGTCGAACGACTGCCCATTGATACCCGCCAAAAGCTGCTCCACGGCGCCCTTCGCGTCTCCACTCACGTCGTGATAGTTCACGAAATTGGTGGCGGCGGCTATGTAAATCTCCGTGTTCGAGGCGTGTTCCACCCGCAGACTGTCACCCGAAGCCCTCACCCGGCCATTGCCTTTGACCACAATCTGATACCGTGCCCGCAGCTTTCCGGGTATTCCTTCCTGACTCTCACCCATGACCTCGCCTTCCAAAACATGGTCGTGGGCCTGCACCTGGGATTGGAAAAGACTGTGTACCGAGATGCTGAACGAGATGCGTCGCGATGACTTGATGCGCATTCCAATTACCTTTTCAGGCAGGGAAGCAAACGTCACGCGGCGGATTTTCACCTTTCCTATAATATAGCTCACCTCGTGCCGCGACGTCTGCAGGTCCAGACTGCGGGAGTATTGCCCCACTTTCCCCTGTAAGTCAAACCGCAACCGCACGTCGCTCAACGGCAGGAAGCGCATGCCATGAGGTCCTTTCACCACGTGCTGGTCTATCAGTTTCTGGGCCTCGCCCTCTTTTCCCTCAAAGATTTTCTGCCTGATTTCAGGCAGGTAGGACAGCGATTCCTGAGAATTGTTGTCGTATGGGCCTCCCGACCAAAACGTGGTCTCGTTCAGCAAAAGGGTTTCCTCTGTGGTGCCGCCATAGACCATCGCCCCCAGGAAGCCATTGCCGACGGGCAGAGCCTCTACCCATTGCGTGGCGGGACGGTTGTACCAAAGCCGCTGTTGGGCACTGCCCGCGAGGGCCAAGAGCAGGAATAGTCCAAGGAGAAAGTTTTTTTTCAACATGTATAGGGGTTATTTCTGAAACAAATGGGGCACAAATTCGTGGAGACAACGGCGCCAGGTGAGCCACTCATGGTGTGTTCCGGCCGACACATAACTGTCTACCTTGATGCCCGCACCACGCAGATCGTCAATCAGCTTGGCCGTTCCCATGTTCTCCTCGCTGCCACTTCCGAGAAACAGATAGTGCAAACGGCCGTTCACCTCGTCAGGACGGGTGAAGATGCCGTCGTAGGTGGTGTCGACATCCAGTCCGAAAATCGCACCGCTGAAGGCTCCGGCGTAGGAGAATTTGTCCAGATTGGTAAACACGACATCAAACGTCTGGTGTCCACCCCACGACAGTCCAGCCATTGCCCGATGGTCTCTTTCGGTCTTGGTGCGGAACGTTTTGTCGACCATCGGAATGAGGTCGTTTAGCAACACCTTATAGAAACTGGCACCATAACTGCTGCGTCCGGCCTCGTTAGGACCGCCACGGAAAGGTGCTTTCACATCACCGCTCTCCATCACGACAATCATCGGCACGGCCTTGCCACCCGCAATGAGGTTGTCCATGATATGTTGCATCTGTCCCTGATGGCTCCATCCGGTCTCGTCCTCGCCCATGCCGTGTTGCAGATAGAGCACGGGATAACGCTTCTTGCCCTTCTCATACTCCGCCGGCGTATAGACCAACGCGCGCCGCCACTCCCCGGTCGACTGGGCGAAATACTCCACCGACCGCACCTGACCCTTGGCCACGCCCTGCTGCGGACGGTAGTAGTTGCCCTCGTCGCCCTCGGAAATCTCTATGCCGCCCGACTGACGGCTGCAGCCGAAGAACGTGTCACTGGCCGGATCGACCACCTGCACGCCATCGACTAAGAAGAAATAATAATGAAATCCCACCACCAACGGGTCGGTAGCAGCCGTCCACAGTCCCGCGGCATCGCGCTGCATGTCGTATTTTTTGCCACAGATATCCACCTGAACTTGATTGGCCTGGGGTGCGCGCAACTGGAAATAGGCCCTGCGCTGCGGGTCCACCTTGGGGAAATCGTTGCCCGGCTCAGCCGTCGAAGCGGTTCTGGCATCGGCCGGAACGGTCACCGTCTCGTAGACAGGATAGCCCAACAGCGACAGCATCTTGTTGCCATAGCGACGGCCCAACTCCCGATAACCGGCCGCATCGAAATGCAGGTCGTCGGGTCCGCTGGTGCATCCCTCCGACGAAATGACATGTGCCGTATGGATGGTCTGGGGCAGGGTGTCGATGATGGGGTTCATGGCGATGCAGCGACCACGGCCGTTTGCCCTCACCACTTCGCCCGCCAGCAGCGGCACATCCTCCGATTTCAGACCCAGGTCGGCGATGAGTTGGTTGTAGACCCACGCCACCTTCTCCGGCCAACGACGGTCGCCGGTGTTCGATTCGCCCTGATGGAGCAGGATGCCTTTGATGACACCCGACTGCTGCGCCTTGCGTGCGAGCATCACCAGCCGGTCGTAGGGGTTGTTGCCGTAGGCCTTGAGCATGCCTTTCATCCATTGCGGCGCACGCGTCTTGACATAGTTGTCGACCGAGTCGCGCATAAACGTCTCAATATGACAACCGCCCACCGCCACCGTGATGACACCCACGCGCACATGCTTGGGCAACCGAGCCACCATTGTTCTACCGAAATAATCCACCGGCGTCAGGCCCGTGTTCTCACGGCAGAGCGGCGGAACGGCCGTGTACCACTCCCCCATCTTCCGGTTGCGGCCGGCATCGTCGACCGCCGCCATCATCTCAAACCGAGGGTCCACACCCGTGAGATCCTGCGCTTCGATTTTCGCATTACCCTCCATGTTCGACTGTCCGAAACACAGGAAAATGTAGAAATTGGGGTCTACGGCAGCCTGCACGCTACCGGCTCCCAGCCATAAGGCAAACGTGGCAAGACATTTTGCCACCAAGGTTGTGTTGAGTTTCATATCGCTTAATACTTTGATTTTTTCTATCTGCAAAGTTAGTCATTCTCTGTCAAAAATCATATTCTATATGTTTCAGAATGTTGCGCTGATGTGCCCAACTCTGCTAAAAGCCCACATCTTGATGGGTTGCCATCTCTACAGAGCCGTCTCGGTCTGGCCGACTAATCCTGATGAAAAAATTTGAAGAATGGTCTCAAAACCTGCCCTCATTTTGAAATCACCACACCTCTGGCCCAAAAAGGAGAGAAAAATGCCATTTCTGAAAGCCTTGATTATCAGAACCTTGTAAAAAGTTGACAAAAACGGTTTTACGATTACTATCGAATCGTGAGACGATTAGTACCTAATCGCACGACGATAAGGGTCTTATCGCACGACGAAAACGGCCTTTCAGCCACGCGATGGAGCCATTTTCGCACATCAGAAGCACCCTTTTTCGACTAAAAAGCCTGTTTCAAGGCATCAAAATGAGGCCAGCACCACAGAAACATCCTGTTTTCTCATTTTTCCGATGACATCCATATCGCGTTACTTTTGTTGAAACATCTTGACTATTTCTATTTACCAATTCTCTTTCATCCTCTTACTGCATCTGTCATCATTGCAATGAGGATAGGATTGTCCTGCACTTTTTTCAAAATACGCCCGTATTGAAACAAAACGGAAACGAATAGAAACATCGTCAAACGATAGATTGGAATAATCTGAATACCTTTGTAATATCTTTATGCCAAAAACCAAAATTACAATATGGAACAGGAAATGACCCGCAACGAAGAACGCGGCTTCTACAAGCTCTCATGGCTGCAACGCACCGGTTTTGCCTCCGGCGACCTGGCGCAAAACCTCATCTATCAAACCATCGGCATGTACTTGCTGATCTTCTACACCAATGTCTACGGAATCAATCCGGCATCGGCCGCCTTCATGTTTCTCGTGGTGAGGCTCGTGGATGTGTTGTGGGACCCGTTGGTAGGAACGTTTGTCGACAAGCACTCCCCGCGTCTGGGCAAGTATCGGGCGTATCTGGTGTTGGGCGGAATACCGCTGACAGGCTTCGCCGTGCTTTGCTTCTGGAACGGTTTCCACGGCTCGCTGGTCTATGCTTACATCACGTATGTGGGCATGTCGATGTGCTACACGCTCATCAATGTGCCCTATGGCGCACTCAACGCGTCGCTCACCCGCGACACCAATGAGATTACGGTGCTCACCTCCGTGCGCATGTTCTTTGCCAATCTCGGGGGTCTGGCCGTGGCCTATGGCATTCCGAAGATGGTTGCCGCGCTTGCTCCCGAAGGACAGGTCAATACGCAGGAAGCCTCCGGTGCATGGTTCACAACCATGCTGATCTATGCGCTGGCAGGGCTGGCGCTGCTCATTTTCTGCTTCACGCAGACCAAAGAGCGGGTGGTGATGGACCATAAGGAGACGGCAAACGTGAAGGTCTCCGACCTCTGGACAGAGTTTTTGCGCAACCGTCCGCTGCGTGTCCTCGCGTTTTTCTTCATCACCGCCTTCGCGATGATGGCCATAGGCAACTCCGCCGGAAGCTATTACATGATCTATAATGTGCATGGAACATCCGACCAGATGGCCAATTTCATGGCCCTGGGATCTGTACCCGCCTTCATTTTCATGCCTATGGTTCCGGCCATCAAGCGAGCCATCGGCAAGAAGCAGATGTTTTTCGTGTTTCTGGCAATAGCCATTTTCGGCATGGCGATGCTCTATATCATCTCCATGATACCCGCTCTGAAGACCCAGATATGGCTCGTCTATGTGGCTCAGTTTGTGAAATCGACGGGAGTCATCGTTGCCACAGGCTACATGTGGGCTCTCGTTCCCGAGGTCATCTCTTACGGCGAGTACACCACAGGGCGCCGCATCTCGGGTATCGTCAATGCCCTCACCGGCATCTTCTATAAGGCAGGCATGGCCCTCGGCGGCGTGGTGCCGGGGCTGGTGCTGGCTTTTGTCGACTTCGACCAGACCAATCCCACTACCCAAAGTCCCTTGGCCGAACAGGGCATACTGTGGTTGGTGGCCGTCCTTCCGGCCGCACTGCTCATGCTCGCCATGCTGATTATCTCCAAATATGAGCTCTCCGATGATGTCATCGACGATATAAACAAGAAGATTGAGGAGCGGCAGCTGAACCAAGAATAGGAAAATTTACGCGGCAATCCTGCGAAATGGGTCTGAGAGAGGGTATGCCTGCGGCCACCCCCTCTCGTATTTTGCAACAAAATCAAGGCTCTGTCCACACGCTTCAGTCGCAGGATGAGAACTTCTCTGTGGGTGCACAGGGCACACATGTGCCATCCTCCCCCTGCCCAACAGGAAGTTTCTCACAAAGGCGGCGAGCTCAGGATGTTGCGTTTCAGACAAACGGCAATGGTCTGGGAAACGCAAAAAGACTATGCTGTACCGTTATCATTCATGAAATAGAATGGAATTAGACATAAAAAGTCATAGAATGAAACAAAAACACTTGTCTTTGAGACCTACAGCAAAAGCTTTTCAGAAAAGAAAACATAACTTTGCTGATAAGTAAGTTAGATAGATATTTAGGTTTGTTTTATAAGTTACAAGAACTAATCGGTTGTTCAACATCTCATGGAAGACACCTTCTGAAAAAAGGTTTTTCAGGAAAAGCAAAACGGCGGATGCCCCATCACGGGGAGTCCGCCGATTTCTTAAAACTAATCTATCTATTGACACACATACGGATAAAGCCTCATCCATGTGTCATTTGGTTGATTCGTGTGACCCATCCACAAAGATGGTATAGGGCGACTCTTCGCCAAAGAGGTATTGGGGCTTGTAACCGCCAAGGTCTACGACTATCTTCTCAAACACAATACCCGGGGATTTGGGCTGGAGGGTCAGCTTGTGCGACTGGCCTTCGGCAATGGGCAGTTCGACGATGCTCTCCACGGCACGGCGCGCCACGGTGGGATAATAGACCGAATAGATGTTCTTGGGCAACTCATTGAGGTCTTTGTTGAAGTTGATGTCTGTCGACTGACCGTCGAGTGTCACCGAGTAGACCATGCCACCCACGTTCATATAGTCGAGCGTAGACTTCACCACCACATGGATTTTCACCGTGCGGACCTTGGTAGAAGTGTTGAATCGGTAGACCAGATTGGACTTCCCGGTCTGCACTGTGTAGGGCATCAGGGCTATGGCATCACGGCTTCGTCCTACAAAAGGCAAGACAGTCCACCGGCCTTCGCCGTCGTCGTTGGCCTCATGATAGTGGGTGGCCTCCATCACCACCTGCCCGTCGTGCTCGCTGAAGGTATAGGCCGATGCCTTGTTGTTGTCCAACCGATAGACCTTGGGACAAGTGTCCTTCTTGAAATTATCGTTCCAACTGGTGTATCCAATGTGTTTCTGCGTCATCATTCCGTTCCATTTGCCCCCCGCGATGTCGTGATTGTAGGCGGCACATAGCAATGAATCGCGCTTGAACGCCTGCTCCACACGGGTCGCCCACTCGTCGGTCTCGGGGTCGTTTTGCTCATAGAGCGCATGGTTCATGGCCTGGGCGTAGTACATCTGATAGAGGTTGCTCATGGCCTGCACGGGAAACAGCACCAGCTCGCGGTAGCTATCCTGCTGCTCGGGACGCAGAGAGAGGTATTGGTTGAGCGCGTCGGCCTCCAACCTCACATAGTCGTCGGCCACGCGCCGCCACTCGCCCGTCTCCAGGTTATAGGTCTTGGCATCGAGCATCTCTGCCGTGCAGCGACCGGCATACTTGCCTTGGAGGTTAAGGATGCGGGCCACCTCGTCAGCCTGTTGCTCCCCCCAGGCCGCTTGACAGAACTGCCGTGTGTGATCCACAATGTTATCAGCCTGATAGCGTTGGGGGTTCCAGGCCATGTCAAGGAAGAACTGTATGGGGTATTCCATCGGCTTGAGGTCGCCCACATTGAGCACCCATAGCCGCTCGATGCCATGCGTGTAGGCCAGCTGCAACTGCTCCCACATGTTTTGGGTGGGGGTTACATTGAGCCACTTCGTATTGCGCGGGGCACCCACATAGTCCACATGGTAGTAGAGTCCCCAGCCACCTTTGCGGGCTTTCTCCTTGGGCGACGGCACCCGTCTCACGTTGCCCCAGTTGTCGTCGCAGAGCAACAGCGTCACGTCGTCGGGCACACGCATGCCCTTGTCGTAGTAGTCGAGCACCTCCTTATATAATGCCCACACCTGCGGTGTCTCGCTGGCGGGTCGCCGTGTAACATCGGCGATGATCTTTCGCTGGTTGTTTACAATCTTCTGCATGAGTTTGGTGTCAGCCTCTTCGCTCATGGCGGCATCGCCGTCGCCACGCATACCGATGGTCACCACGTCTTCCTTACCCTTGATGCGCTCTATGCCCTCACGGAAAAAGCGGTCCAACTGCTCCTGGTTGGTGGTGTAATCCCACGTCCCCCACTTGCTTCGGCTCGACGCATACTCCTGATGATTGCGGGCCATCGGCTCGTGATGGGAGGTGCCCATGATGATGCCCATCTCGTCGGCAGTCTTGGAATTGAGCGGGTCGTCGGCATAGAAGGCCCACGACCACATCGCCGGCCACATGAAATTGGCCTTCAGGCGCAGGAGGAGTTCGAAGCATTTGGCATAGAACTCATGGCCTCCACGCCGTGTCTTGAAGTAATTGTGCACCCACGAAGTGAGGCAGGGGGCCTCGTCATTGAGAAATATGCCGCGGTAGCGCACAGCCGGTTCGCCGTCGGTATAGATGCCGGCTCTGGCATAGATTTGGCTGCGGCGCACCGTCGGCACGTCGGCCCACCAATACCACGGCGACACACCGATCTGCCGGCTCAACTCGTAGATGCCATAGATGGTGCCGCGTCGGTCGCTGCCGGCAATGACAAGCTGAGTGCCGACGACAGTGATGATGAACTTCTCGGTCTTTCCACGGAGTTGCTTTCCGTCGATTTTGCCCTGCTTCACGAGTCGGTCGATGGCAGGACTGTGGCCTATCGTTCCGACCAGAATGGTGGCCCGTTCGTCGGAGGCGAGTGTGGCATCGGTGCCTGTGACCCGTCCGAAGTCGAGCACGAGATTGCGGGCAGCCAGCATCACACCCCGCTCGTCGCCACGATCCACATAGATGGTCGGATGGGTGAGGTCGATGACGCCCGACGTGAAACTCACAAACGGGTCGGCTGCCCTACCCTGAAGGAGTCCGACGAAGATGCAAAAACAGAGAATTATCGTTTTTCTGATCATGATGTTAGTATTCATAGAGTTTCACATGCAATATCCGCCAGTCGCCCAGGTCAACGTGGCGGCCCTGATGATTCTGGTCGCCATTGAGCCGGCGGACGTATTGCAGCTGGCCGTTGTCGTCTATGGTCACCTCGTCTACGGTACCCAATCCAATGCGATGACCCTTCCATCGGCGAGTCGTCGAGGTCTCCGAGGGGCTGGTTCCGTCAAGCGCAAAACCGTCTTCGCCCAACTGTCGTTTCTCGTCCTGACTGAGTTCAGACTGGTGTTTGAACACCGTCACCACGCCACTGCCGGCAATGAGATAGTCATTTTTGCCCAATTTGAGGATGAGAGCACCCGTCTCGGGCCATTCGTCGGGATGACTTCCCCACGGCAAGGTGTAGCTGTGGCTGCACTTCATGACCACATCGCCATCGGCCATCACCGTGTCTCGGGAGGTCTGGTCGAGCAAAACGCCCCATTTTGTGGGCTTGTCGCTGCCCTGAGCCTGCAGCAGTCGGGGCATGAGTTGGCGCAGAAGGGCGTAGGCCGAGGTCAGATTGCGTGAGGCCTGAGAGGGTGGATTGTCGATGGAGAAGGGACTATAGCCCAGACAGTCGTATTGTCCGAAGACATACATTGCCCGTGCCCCGCTGTAGTCGCCATAGCGCACCTCGGGGATGAAAAGCGGATTGTCGGGCAGAGCGTAACGCGAGACCCACGACTTGAAGCCCTTGTCATAGAGGTCGGGAGCCAGCATCGAGATGCTCGGAGCGGCCTGATGCCAGATGTCCTTGAGGTGAGCGAGAGGCCCCGCCGATGGATATTCGCCAGGCTGACGGCCTCGACTGTTCATGGCAGCATTGACATAGAGCGGCAAGGGATAGATGGACTTGGCCGTTTGCGCCAGCCGTTCGACATAGCGCGCATAGTGATAGGTCATGAATTTCTCGTCGGCGTAGCGGTCTGTACCAAACGTTTCGGCCCAGGTGCGGCCTTCCTTGAGATGCGTTCCCTGCACTTGGTTCAGGTATTTCACGAGAGATGGCGGTACGGTCTTGCGGTATTCCTGCTCTGCCAAAGGCGAATGGTCGCGGGCATCTTCGAGCATTCCAATCTCGTTTTCCACCTGAAGCATTACCACAGAGTGCCGCTGGTCGGTCTCCTTGATGTGCTGCACCAATCGGCCGAAGACTTTGTTGTCGGCCTGAAAAACGTTTTCAGAGAAGGCACTTGCTATCTCCAGCGGTTTGCCCTGGGCATTCATCGCACGGGGAAAACGCTTCACATCCTGTTTGAACCATAGCGGAGCATAACAGCTCATGGAGTTTTTCCAGGCGCCAAACCATAGGAACACCACCTTGAGATGGTGTGTTTCGGCCTGTCGGATGACTTCATCGATGAGCGAGAAATCATATTTCCCCTCCTCGGGTTCTATCAAATCCCACTGCGCCGGCACCAAAACGGTGTTGAGTCCCATACTTTCCATGCGGGGCATCCAACCGGCGATGTCCTCGCGTGAGGTGGCGGACGAGTTGGAAAGTTCGCCGGCGAGCATCAGCATCGGGCGACCGTCTACCACCAGTTGGGTAGCACTGCCCTGCCGGGCAAGCCTTGCCATGGCAGTGCCTACAGGCTTTGGGCGGGCAGTCTGGGGGCGGTTTTCGCCATGCGACCACAGAGCCGGGACCAGCATCAGCAGGGTAAGAATCAGGATTTGTGTCTTCATATCTTACGGATTAATAATGGGTTATGGGTTGACGGGAAAATTGCTGGAAGTAGTCGAGACACACCTTGCGCCACTCCCGCGCATTGTCGAGCTGCACCTGAAGCAGGCCGTCCACCTGCTGCCAGCGCTCATCGTCGACGTAGGGGCGCACATCGGTGTTCCAAAAGTTGCGGTAAGCCTCGACCATCGACACGCCGAGGTCGTATCGGTGGCACATTTCCTGCCAAAGGGTGTTGCCCGACCGCATGCGGTAAGACCACGGAACATGATGGAACCACAGCAGATATTCCTCCGGACAAGAGTCCAACCGTTCATATATCGAGGCGTAAGGCTCACGGTACTGGGCCGTTGCCCCACTGCCTGTGGCCTGTGTCCGGTCGAAGCCCACACCCGCGGTGTCTGCCTTGTGATAATAAACCGGACACCATTCCAAGGGATAACTGGCTTTGAAGCCGTCGGGTTCGGGTCCGTAATGATGGTCAAACTTGAAGATATGATGCAGTCCGAGTGGCATCATATAGTTGACACAGGCCTCGCGCGAGGTCATCATCATGGTCTCTACAGGTTGCAAAAAAGCATTGTCCGAGGTCTTGAAGGTCTGTCGTAACCACTCATCAGCAATCTCCTCTGAGGTGAGACGAGGGTCCCATGCCAGTCTTCCGAAGGCATACCAGTTGGCTTGAGAGAACGGGTGTCCGCACCAATTGGTGGTGTCGCCGATATTGGCCACACCCGCAATACCCTTCAATCCTGACGGGTCGACATAGGAAAAAAACTCCCTCCACATTGGCGCGAGATATACCAAATGTTTCGATTGGCCCAGATATTCCTGCGTAATCTGCAGTTCGGCCAACTGCGGGGTCTGGTGGATTTGGTCGAAAATCGGGGCATACGGTTCCCTCGGTTGGAAGTCGAGCGGTCCGTTTTTGGACTGGAGAATGACGTTATCGAGAAACTTTCCGTCCATATTCCTAAACTCGGAAACGGCTTGCATCACCCGGTCTTCGCCCTTATGGTTGGCCCCGTAGACAAACGAACGCCACACCACCACGCCGCCATAGGGTTTCAATGCGGCTGCCAACATATTGGCTCCCTCGGCGTGTGACCGGTAATAATCGCCCGGACCAGGCTGACCTTCGCTATTGGCCTTGACCAGAAAACCACCGAAGTCGGGTATGAGCGCATAGAGTTCCTTCGCTTTCGACATCCACCAGGCTTGCACTTTGCGGTTCAACGGGTCGGCCGTCTTGGTCTTTCCAAGCACCATCGGCGACGCAAAGTTGACCGAAAGGAATACCCGAATGCCATAGGGCCGTAGGAAATCGGCCAGCACGCCCACCTTCTCCAGATAGACACGCGACAGGATTTGGGCGTTGGCATTGACGTTGTTGAGCACCACTCCATTAATCCCCACCGACGCATTGGCACGGGCATAGATGGTGAGTCGGCTGCGCAGGCTCTCGCTCAACAGCCCGTTCTGCACCTCGTTCCACTTCCAAATGCTCTTTCCGGCATAGCCACGCTCCACGCTTCCATCCAGATTGTCCCAATGGTTCAGCATGCGAAGGGCGAAAAACGGGCGTTCTGTCTTGTCCGTTTCGGGTGCGTTTGTATTTTGAAAACGCAGCAATGCGAAGGCACCATAGAGTAAACCGATGTCGCTGCTGGCCCAAATCGTGGGTTGTCCGGCTGTTCTGACACGGTAGCCCTCGCCCAGATGGAGCGTGCTGTCGAGCACCAATCTCACCGCCGTTCCATGATAACCATTGCGCAATTCTGCCTTTGCCAGATGGAGCGTAGCTGTCTCCTGTGCCGTCGTCATGACCTCACACGTCCCCTCGGAGGGTGCAGACAACCACAAGAGATGCCCGTCATCGGCCTTGGCCAAGACGAAAACACAGAGAAAACCGAGCAAAAACAGAATGCGTCTCATCATTTTATTCGTTCTTTGAAGTGGCATAAAGTCCGATGCAAGCACCGATAAATCCTCCACTTCTGTTGGTACTGAGGTTCACAGCATCTACGCCTCGTGCCAGCAACTGCCACGAATCGGTGCCGTCTACCTGATAGAAGAAACTGTAATAACGGCCGTCGCCCTCTATCTTCAGGCGCAAAGGCTTGTCGGAAACAAACGCCGAGGCAATCATAGACCTGCCCTTTTCCGAGCGATAGAGCACCAAGGCGGGCTTGCCATCCAGCATGGTCTTGCCGAAAACGAAGTTGAAATCCTCGTTCTGCAACAAGGAGAAGCCTGCCAGTTGCTTATCCGACGCGGGCGAAAAGTGCACCTCTGTCTCTGCCGTGAAGGTCGTATGCTGCTGCCGTACCCACACCGCCGACAGACTTTCGCGCTCGGAAATGTTGACGGGCAGGGCGTTGATGGTCAGTCCCTGCTGTCCCAACGACCAGAAAGCAGACGGATTGCGCAGGAAAATCCATCGTTCGTTGAGCTTGTCGCCATCGAAACGGTCGGTGTAAGCGAAGTTGCCCGACAACAGATGCTCACGCTGACGGCTCACGGTCTTGAGCTTGGTCTGGATGCCCCGCATCTCGTTGACTGTGGGAATGGGCTTGCCCTTCTCTAAAATCATGGGCCATCCGTCTTTCCAGGTCACTGGCAAGAGATAGGTGTCACGGCCTGTGTTGTAGAAGTCTTGTTCGTAAGGGCGGCATGCCAGGAACACGGCCCACCACTGTCCGGTCTGGTCTTCCACCAAATCAGCATGCCCGGCGGAGGTCACAATGTCCGGCCTGTTGGGGTCAAGCCATTGGCGTTGGGTCAGGATGGGATTGTCGGGACACTCCTCCCACACTCCTTTCGGGTCCTTCGAACGCAGGATAACCTCGCTGTGCCAGGCTCCCGTGCCACCCTCGGCGCACATGAGATAATAGTATTTTCCATGCTTGAACAGGTGCGGTCCCTCTATCCAGATGGGATTTTTCTGCACGTGTGTGCCACCGCGGAGTATCTCCTTGAAGTCGCCTTTGATAGAATCGCCCTTCACATCAAACTCAAACAGTCGGATGGCCCGTTGTCCGTTGTAGTCGTCTTTACCCACCACCGGCGCATTGTGCACGATGTAACCCTTGCCGTTGTCGTCGAAGAAGAAACTCGGATCAATACCGTCTATCTTGCGCAGATAGATGGGTTCGCTCCATCCTTTCGACGGATCCTTGGTCTTTACAAAGAAGTTTCCGCGTCCAACATTGGTCGTAATCATGTAGAACGTCTTGTTTTTCTTGTTGTAAGTGATGGCTGGAGCATAGATGCCACCCGACACACGCTGCCTCGTGAGGGGCAGTTGCGACTCGCGGTCGAGCACATGTCCCGCCGGCTCCCAGTTGATGAGGTCCTTGCTGGTGGACAGGGGCACGCCGGGGAAAAAGGAGAACGAGGAGTTCACCAGATAATAGGTGTCGCCCACCCGGCATATCGAGGGGTCGGGATAGAAACCCACACGTATCGGATTGAGATATTGCTGAGATGCATCAAAGGGCTTACAGAACCTTTGATCTTCGCCCGTATAGCTGAAATAGCGGAACTGAGCGGACTGTGCTACGGCCGAGACAGCCAGAAAAGCGGTGAGGCAAAGGGCTATGAGTCTCTTTGTTTTCATATGGAGGATACTTGTATTACGTTGTCAAAGCATTGTTTGGGCTGGTGGATATTGCAAAGTTAGCCATTTTAGAACAAAAGGGTTTCGGCGGATGTGTTATATCGTTTTCATTTTGTTTCATCTGTAGGGAAACAGGAAAGAAAGGGGAATGAAGACGGGTTGGAGAGCACTTCACCCTCTCTCCGTTTGGGGTTTGGAGTCTGTCTGACAGGTCGGAGTGGGCAGAGCTGTATGGGAAGACAATCCCCCGTCATCCTAATAATCCATGGAGAGCCACCAGCCGACCCATAGAAAATCTTGCGAAGAGACCGCTCCCGTCACTCTGTCAAGCATACAACGCACGCAAAATATACTGCAAGGAAGCCCTATCCATCATGCGAAAAGGTAGTAAACGCAAGACGATTACTACCTTTTCGCACAGCCATGTCGGCCTCATCGCACTAAGATGCTGATGTTCAAGCCTCTTAAGACAGACTCATTTTCTCGAAGAATGCTACTGAAAGATTTCGCCACGAAGCTCCTACTCTATGCGTCTGGATATCTTCGTTCTTTTCCATCAATCGTTTCTGGTCACTCCAAATAAGGGCGGAGCACCGGATTTTCCCTGTCCCACTCTACACCGAAGCGCCCGTTACTTCTCGCCGTTGCGCTGCACATATTCTGACGGAGACATGCCAAAATGCTTCTTGAAGACAGTGGAGAAATGGGCCTGATTGGCAAAACCCACCTCGAAAGCTACCTGGGCGATGTTAAGTTTCTGCTCCTTCAACAGACGTGCGGCCTGCTCCAGACGAATATTGCGGATGAACTCGGAGGTCGGGATGCCCGTCATATCCTTGAGTTTGCGGTGCAACTGTGCTCGGCTGATGCCCACTTCCTTGGTCAGCATGTCCACATTGAAGTCGGGATTGTCGAGGTTTTTATTAATGCTTCCCATGATACGGTCCATCAATTGCTCATCGTTGCCCTCCACCTGGATATCGATTACCTTGTCCTTTTGCTGCTGAGCACCGGTGAATTTGCCCTTCAAGCGCAGCACGTTGGTGACGAGATTATTGATGGTGACATGGATTTCCTCCAGACTAAACGGCTTGGCGATATAGGCATCGGCACCTTTTTTCAGTCCCTCCAAACGGTTTTGCACATCGTTTTTCGACGTGAGCATGATGACAGGAATATCGCTGATGTTGATGTTGGTCTTGATCATGCGCAACAAGGTGAACCCATCCATCTCGGGCATCATCACGTCTGTGATAACGCAGTCATAGTGATCGGTCAGTAACATACGCAGAGCCTCCTTGCCGTCAGAGGCTTCATCAAACCTGTAATACTCGCCCAGCTCACGACAAACATACAGGCGTATCTCCGGATCGTCGTCTACCATAAGGATACGATAAGTGCTGGTAGGTTTCTTTCCCTTCTTATCAAGCATAAGGGGCTCCTCTTTAGGTTTGAGCTCCTCGGCCGTAAAATGATCTTTACCTAATGGAATCCGGACCGTGAAAACGCTGCCATGACCATCGGTGCGATTAGCAGCGGAGATGTTTCCATGATGCATCGACACCACCATCTTGCAGAGGTTGAGTCCGATGCCAGTGCCTTCCACATGGGCACTGCCCTTGCCAAGGCCTTGGAAGAAGCGGTCAAAAATCTTCTCCTGATTGCCTTCCTTGATGCCCACACCACTGTCGAAGACCTCTATCTGGGCATAATCTTTCAATGATCCCTGTGTTTCATCGTCATGTCCTTGAGATAGACGAAGTTTGATAATACCTCCATCATAAGTATATTTAAAGGCATTGGATAGCAGGTTACCCGTTACCTTATCAAATTGCTGGCGGTCTATCCATGCCATGAGTTTGCCTTCAGGATGCTCATAGCTGAATTCCATGTTACGTTCATGGGCAGAAAACTCAAACATCTTGGTCACACCGCCGATAAATTCCACCAAATCGGTCTCCTGACAATACAGGTGCATCTGCTTCTTGTCCATCTTTCGGAGGTCGAGTATCTGGTTGACCAGTGTGAGAATGCGGTTGGCATTGTGCTCGATGATGTTCATTTCATCCTTGGCATCCTGGTCCATGACATCGCGTTTCATCAGTGAATGGAGCGGCCCCATGATGAGGGTGAGCGGCGAACGGATGTCATGGGTGGCGTTGATGAGCGTCTTCATCTTGTCTTCCTCAAACTGATGGATCTTCCTTCGGTTGTAATAGGACATCATCAGATAGGCAAAGACGCCGGCGAGCAACAGGTAAGCCAGCCAGGCAAGGGTGGAACCATACCACGGCGACTTGATGACGACGGTGAAAACCTTTACAGGAGACAGCATGCCATAGTCCGAAGCCATGACCTCTATGCTATAGGAGCCAGGCTCAAGGTGGTTGAAAGCAATGCTGTTGATGCCCTCGCTGGTGTGCTGCCACTTATCCGCGCCATTGACACGATAGTAATAAGAGATGTTCTCCGCATTGTTATAGTTGAGCAGAGAGAACTCCATCACGAAGCTATCATCCTTGTATGACAGGGTGAAATGGGTGTTGTCGAAGACCGGTCCGTCAACAATCTGGGTGCCGTAAGACAGGGTCGAGCCACTGATAGGCTCGCCATTCAACAGGAAATTAGTGAGATGGATCTCGCCAAGCGTCCATTTGGCCTTGTCAAGGTCAGACGGACGGAACACGGTCAGGCCTTGTCCGGTGACGAAATAGATGCGACCGTCGGGACCTTTCATTCCGGTGTTGGACACATACTCACGCGACGACAGACCGTTACCGTGGACATAACCCACGAATTTGCGTTTACTGCGCTGGTATTCCCATATTCCCATAGACGTGGCACACCAGAAATCGCCGTTCTTTTCCATCACAATGCTGCGCCAAGCCTCCTCTTGAAGCGACTCGGAATTGGGGAAACGGCGGGTCTTGCGACGTTTGACATCCAACAGATATAGCCCTTTCTCCGTGCCTAAAACCATGTTTCCATCAATGTTTCGGGCTAAAGCCGTGATCGAAGTACCCGTAAGATAATTGTCTGGAAGGAGCTTGAAACTACTCGTATGAATGTTGAAAGCCGACAATCCAGATGAAGTGCCCAGCCAAAGGATACCATCCTGCGTCATGAGCATGGCATGAATCCAGTCATTGCACAGGTAGCCTTTGGTACCGTTGCTTTGATACATATCATAGTGTTGGGTCAAATGGGTCGCCGGATTATACACACTGAACCCCTTTCCGAACGTGGAAAAATAGATATTTCCATCCGGACCTTCGACAATTTGGCCCACATAGTCACAGTTGAATGGTGCCAACAACTGTGACGCTCCGACCTGCGGATTGTAGCTCCACAGCCCTTGGGAAGATCCTAACCAATAGCGTTTCTTGCTGTCTCGGTAGATGGAAAAGGCATGATTGGGTGCGGAAGGATGGGCGATGATACGTCCTTCGTTGTTGAAACCAATGACACCATTGTTCTGAACAACCGTCCACACCGTACCATTCTCGCCGAAACACAGTGAGGAAACAGAGGAACCGATGGGGTATCCCTGTGAGGCGAAGTCCCAATTGCTGAATATCGCTTTATGGTCGGGTATCATCAGGACGCCCTTTTTCTGGCATCCCACCCATAGATTGTTAGTCCGATCGACAAACAACGAGTAGACATTGGCCGTGTTCAGGTCAAAGGACGGGTTGGGATTGGGCACCCGCTGTGCCTTGTTCTTGCCCTTGGGAACGATGAACAGGCCCGACCCCAGAGTGCCGATGTATAGGTTTCCCCATGCGTCGACGGCCAAAGACTTGTAGTTGGCGTGCGTGGCCTGCATCTCAGAAAGGTCGAAAGGACATGGCCCTACCTTCCCATTCTTGACAAAAAAGAGCTGGCTATGGGTAGCGATGAGGGTGCCACCAGCATAGCTGATGAATGCTTCCGACTTGTCCTGACCTACCTGCAACTCCGTGATTTTACCCGTATGGAGGTTCTTATAGGTAATCAAATTATCGGAACCACTCTTCCAAAAGTTGCCTTCCGCATCCAGAAAGATACGGCTGAAATAATGGTTTTGAGCCGGATTCGCATAGCCATTGACCTGCACCAACTTCTTATTCTTCTCATCAACAAGATACAATCCGAATCCCGCCGTACCCACTAAGATCTTTCCATTGGGCAATTGGGCCATGCTGCTGATACGAGGTTGATGCGGCTCTGAGTAGGCTTCGAAGTCGTCTGAGCTCTTATCATACTTCATCAAACCATTGCCTGTACCCACCCAAAGGTTGCCTTGTCGGTCTGTAAACAGCAACGACACGGCATTGCTCAGCAATGAACGGGGATTGTTGGAGTCGTGGAGATAGGCCGTGAAACGGTATCCGTCAAACTTATTCAGCCCCCGATCGCTTGCAATCCATACCTGCCCGGCATTATCTTGAATAATGCAAGTGATCAGATTACTGGATACCCGGTCCGAATTATAGAAATATCCGGACTGGGCTTGGACGTATTCATTACAAAGAGTGAATATGATAGTCAGTAAAAGCAAGACTCTCTTCATCAGGCTGGGAAATCAACTTTTTGCAAATTTACATAAAAAAATGAAAGACAAATCTTTTTACACCCACTAAATCTTGTATAACTTGTATGAAAAGAACCTTTTCTCAGATTATCCATTGTCGACCTTCTGGATATTTCCGTCCTCATCATAGAACAGTTCCTGAACCTTCATCGAGCGCAACCACGTGATGTCGTGGCTGGGCACGCAGTCGTGATAGAACAGATACCAATGGTCTTTATACTCAATGATAGAGTGATGCGTGGTCCATCCTACCACCGGATCGAGTATCACACCTTGATAAGTAAAGGGGCCGTAAGGGTTGTCGCCGATGGCATAACAGAGCAGATGTGAGTCGCCGGTAGAGTATGAGAAGTAGTATCTTCCCTGATATTTGTGCATCCAACTGGCCTCAAAGAAGCGATGAGGATCATCTGCTGTCAGTGGGTTTCCATCCTTATCCAATATCATCACGGGCTCTGATGACTCCACAAACTGCAGACAATCGTCGGTCAAACGAGCCACTCTGCTGGGCAAAGCAGGCTCTTTTCCCACCGGAAGATACTCGGATTTCAGCATCTTGTTGTTCCGATACCATTGCAGCTGACCTCCCCAGATGCCTCCAAAGTATGCGTAGACCTCTCCGTCATCGTCTTTGAACAGACATGGATCGATGCTGTAAGAGCCACGGATAGGATCCGGTTGCGGCACAAAAGGCCCTTCAGGACGGTCAGCAATGGCTATTCCCAGATGGAAAACATCGTTCTTATCCTTGCACGAAAAGATAAGATAATACTTTCCATTTTTCTCTACAACATCGTTGTCCCACATCTGTCTGCCACCCCATGGCACCTGTTCGAGCGACAGGATGCAACCGTGATCGGTCACCTCGCCGTCCTCAATGTTGTCGAGAGAGAACACATGATAGTCCTTCATCTCAAAGTGACCGCCATCGTCATCCTCTGCAGCGCCACTGTCCCAGTCGTGAGAAGGATAGATGTAAACACGTCCGTTGAACACGTTGGCCGACGGATCGGCCATATAATCCTCAGGGAAAAGATATCTCGGTTGTTTCATATTGATAAATTTTTATGATTTGAACATATTGATAATCTGATTTACCACAGGCTTGGCCTTATACTGACGGTCGAAAAGCAACCCATAATTGGTGCGTCCTTTGACCGGCCAATCGTTCAGCCATGAGTCTCCGTCGGTGAGTCCCCACAGTGTCACGCGCTCTATCTGAGAGGCATGTCGCTTGTAGATTTCAAAGAAAGACAGCCACCGCTTGTCGAGTTTCTTCTGCACCTCTGCCGGCATTCCATTGGCGTAGGGGTTCATCTGCTTCTGATATTCGAAGCTCTGCTCAATGCCTGCACCATTGAAATGCTGTGGCGAGGGCAGCACATTGATGTCCAACTCGGTGAAACTCACCTTCACCCCACATGCCGCAAAGCTGTCGATGCTGGCCTCATAGTCTTTCAAATCGGGGTAATCGAGCCCCTGATGACTCTGCATGCCCACGGCATCGATGCGTATTCCCTCCTGCTGCAGGTGCCGGATGAGCCGGCATACGGCCGCCCGCTTACCCGGTTTGGACAAGGAATAGTCGTTAATATACAGTTCTACATTGGGGTCTGTTTCCTGTGCGGTGCGGAATGCGATATCAATGTACTCCGGACCCACGATGTTATAATAGGGCGACTTGCGGAACTCGCCATTGTCTTCGAAAGCTTCGTTGACCACATCCCATCCGAAAACCTTGCCCTTGTAGCGTCCGACCATCGTTCTGACGTGGTTCTGGATGCGTCGGATGAGTTCGTCACGCGACACCTGACTGCCGTCAGCATTCTTGAACATCCACCGTGGGGGCTGTGAATGCCATATCAGACAATGCCCGATGAGTTGCAAATGATGCTTCTCCGCATACCTCACCACACTGTCTGCGGCATTAAAATCATATACTCCTTCGCGTGGCGTCACCACCTCGCCCTTAAAACAATTCTCTGCCACAACGGAGTTGAAATGGCGATCCACCAACTCATCGGCCTGTGCATTGCCGTCGCTTGTCACTCGGGTGCTCAAGGCAACGCCCACGGTAAAGTATTTTCCGAGTGCGTCTTTCAGCCCCATCTGCTGTGCCGATGCTGTGATGCTGCTCAGCAGTACTGATAAAATGAGGATATTCTTCTTCATGACTATTGGTTGTTGTTTATTGTTCCCGATGTTGTTTTCTGTTCGTCAGTGTCTGGATCCAACGCCTGCCGGAGAGTTCAGACTGCATCTTTTCATTATACATCTTGGTGATAGGACTCTTGCTCAAAGCCCATACGCCCACCACCATCGATAGTGCAGGTATCAGGCTTGCTGTCAGACGGATGCCCGTCTCCGCCATTTCGTTCTGCACCAACACGTCTCCCGACACATAGCCGAAGGCCGAAAGGATAAATCCCGTCAGCACACCACCGATGCCCAGCCCCACTTTCAGCGAGAAGGTCATGCTCGAAAAGCACAGTCCGGTCGACCTGCGGTTGCTCAGATACTCCACATTATCCGCCACATCGCCCATCATGGCCCACAGCAGTGGGATGGTTGGCGCATAGGCCATGCTCCTCAGAATGTTCAGCACAAAGAGGAAAGTCACGTCCGTTTTGGTCGGTATCCAGTACAAAGCCGTGAGCACTGCCGTCAGCAACAGGCAGAACACCACCACCTCTTTCTTTCCGTAGCGTCTGGCCAACCGCTCCGACATGCCGATGATGGCTACCAACTGCACCAGCGCCGCGGAGATATTGAACACCGAAAATCCGACACTATACGCATGCTGCTGGTCCACATTCATGCCAAAACACCCCAGGAAGTCGGCCAATGCCTTCTGGTCTACGTCATAGCGGAAATAGAAATTCATGGCCGAATTCCACATGGAGAGGGTGATGAAGAGGAAGAAGGTGAGTATGATGATGGCTTTCCACGACGCGTTCGACATCGTGTCGCGCAGGTCTTCTCTGAGGTCTGTGTTCTGCATCGGCGGCGGAGTCACTCGCTCGCGGGTCGTCCTGAAGGTGGTCAACAGGCACAGGAAGGATATTACGGCAAAGATGGCCACCGTCCACAACCATCCCTGCTGACGGTCGTCGCCACCCAACGTGTCTACGAGGGGCAGCGTGGCACCCTGCACAATGATCTGACCAATGGTGACAGCGATAAAGCGATAGGTATTGAGTGAGGTGCGTTCCTCGATGTCGCTCGTCATCACGCCACCCAGCGAACAATAAGGAGTGTTGATGAGTGAGTAGCTCGACATGAGCAACACGTAGCTCAGCGTGGCATAGATGGCCACCAACGACTTGTTTTCGATGCCCGGATTCCAGAACGCCAGCACATAGAACAGGCAGAACGGCACCACCGACCACAATATCCACGGGCGGTATTTGCCCCAGCGGGTCTTCGTCTTGTCCGAAAGAATGCCCACGGCAGGGTCTACAAAGGCATCGGCGACGCGGGCTATCAACAGCACCGTTCCGGCCACCAGTCCCTCCAAACCGAACACGTCGGTATAGAACATGAGCTGAAACATCAACATCATCTGGAACACCAGATTGGCCGCCGCATCACCCAGGGAGTAACCGACCTTCTCTTTTACTGTTAGTTTATGACTGTTCATGGATATGGGTTTGACTGCGTTATTGGTCTATAGAGATTTGAAAGGGAGTGGCGGGCAGTCCCTTCAGATTGTAAACATTGGCCTTGTCGGGATTGTCTTTCCACGCGTATCTCACCATCGTGGGGTGCGCCACCTGCCCCATGCCGATGACCACCCTCCTTCCTTTGGCCGTGGCCGAAACCTGATGATAATGCCCGTCGTCTCCTTTCAACTCCAGTTCGAAGACTTCTCCCGCCCTGAGGTTCTGGTCAAAGTCGACCACTACGATATTGTTCTCTACACGGGCACGCTGCGGAGCCGGCGACAAGACCACTTTCCGGCCATAGTATAACCGCTCCATCGCCAGTGCCACACGGTCGGCCACTTCCTTCTTGCGCAACGGATGGATGTCGTTGGCCTCACCCATGTCGATGGCCACGGCCAGTTCCGACCGGGCGTCCTCTACGGTGCTGAGCCGCTGTGCCTCCCGCAGCGCGGCCCAGTCAGACTCCTGCGGCTGTGCCGAGGGAGCCATGAAGTTGGCCAGTTGCACCACGACCACGGGCAGTTGGGCATCGCCCAGCAGCGTGCGCCAGCTGCCTTTCAGTTTGCGGAGCATCGGGAGATATTCCTCGGACTTGCCCGTGTTCGACTCGCCCTGATACCACACCACACCCGCCAGGGCGTAAGGCACAATCGGGGCGGTCATACTGTTGTGCATCACCGTTGGCAGATACTGCACGTTCACGTCTTGCTGCGGACAGGCGGGCATCTCCGCTCCGATGTGGCCGAGCCACTGTTCCGACAGCGGCAGGATGTCATTGGCAGCAAACTGCAGTTCATATTTCTTGCCTTTGGTAAACGCCGGCGTGCCGGTCTTGTTGACAAAGCGGATAGCAATGACGTTGTCGCCCTCATGCAGCAGTCCGGCCGGTATCTCGTAGCGGCGTGGCGGATACTGATAATAGGTCACGCCGACCTGCCGTCCGTTCACATAGGTGTAGTCGGCATCATACAAAGTACCCAGCACCAGCAGCGCGGGCTTGCCGGCATGGGCCGCGTCAATCCTGACATGCTGGCGCATCCACACCGAACCTACGACCCCACGCCCATCAGACTGTGCCCAGTCACGTGCATACTGGCTGTAGCTTTTCCATGCGCCATCGTTGTAGTCGAGACCCGTCCACCCCTCCTTCATACCGGGGTCGGCCTCGTTGAGCACCTGCTGCCAGCGGTTGTTCATCTCGTTGTTGGCCCGCGTCTGTGCCTCCACATACTCGGGGGTATAAAGCGCCAGCCTGTTCAGATATTGGGGGAAGTCCCGTTTCAGCGAGTCTTCCGGTATCCAGGCCTCGATGGGGGTGCCTCCCCAGCTGTTGCAGATGATGCCTTGCGGCACACCGGTCTCCTCCTGGAGTCGTTTGCCAAGGAAATAACCGATGGCCGAAAACTTCCAGCTGTCCGTCGGATTGAGGTGTTTCCAGCCCGACGTCCTGAAGTCGGACTGCGGGCCTCCTACCCTTGCCACCTGGTCCACCCGCAGCAATCTCACGCGGTCATTACTGTAGGTCTTCACCAATTCAGGATATTGCGGCGACACACGCTCTATGGTTACGTCCATGTTCGACTGTCCCGAGCAGAGCCACACGTCGCCGACGAGCACGTCGTTGATGGTCCGGTCGGCAATGGTCATGGTGTATGGCCCCCCGGCTTTCATCTTCGGGAGCTCCACGCGCCACTGCCCACGGCCATCAGCCTCGACGGCATAGCTCTTGCCGCCAAACGCTACGGTGAAGCGTTCGCCACGGTCTGCCGTGCCCCATACGGGGATGGCGCGGCCGCGTTGCAGCACCATGCCGTCCTGAAACAGGCGCGACGGCGTGACCTTCGCCTCGGCACCGAGGGCGAAGACACAGGCCATGAGGATCATTACCAGTCTTTTCATCTCAACACTATTTTATTACCTTGGTGTATAAACATGCCGTTCCGTGGATTTTCCACCCGTCGTCCCTGGACGTTGTACCTTACGTCCGAACCTCTTTCAGTCCGATCCGTCATCTCGGCAATCCCTGTCGCCGACATATCCATTGTGAAGACAGACGTGGAAAAGCTGTGGGATGGTATGGGATACGTATTTTTTCGCGTCGCGACATCTATGTTGACAGGCAGGTCCATCCGCATAGTCATCTCCGACACCTTGATTAATCTTCGTTTTACAGATTGGGTTGCTGTCATAATATACTTGTCACTGTAATGTTCTATTGGGTTTTTAGTTCTTACCGCAAAGTTACTGACTTTCATGCGCAAGCCATATAACAGGGGTTTACATCGTTTTCGCTCTTGTTTCACCAACCTCGCTTTCGTCTCATTTCCTTTTCATTTTGTCTCATCATCAGACAGTCTCCTGTATTCAAGCCCCCATCCATCATCAGAGAGCCACAGACAGGTTAGGTGGCTGAAAGAGGGCGGAGACCACTTATACCATGTGTTGCGGCCCAGGCCCTGCCAACTCCTGAAGCGAGGGCTGCACCCTGACAAATGCTACAGGCCGGCTTTATCACCCCTTGTGCCACCTATACAGGATTACGAAAAGATGCCATACCAAGCCATCGATGCATAATCGGGCGATCGCCCCTAATGACCCGTTGGGGAGCAAAGACATCTTCATCGACCTTTCCGTCTTACCGACGTGTGGCCAAAAGAGCGCATAAACCATTCCATGGTCATATTTCTACGAGGTGGTCTTTTGCCCACATCTGTACGCCATGCCGTTCACCATATTATATTTAAGGAAATCGGTCACACTGGGAAAAAGACATCTCACAGTCTTTCCGTTGACCACATCTCCCGACTTCACGATGGGCGCGACGGGCATGAGGCGCATGACAATGACCACCAGGTAGAGACCGATGCCCGCCCACATCACATCAGAGGCTGAATCATCCGTTCTGAACACAGGATTGCGGAATGGGTCGCCGGCACAGGTCCGCGCGGGAAAAAGGAATACGATGAGGATAAGAACCAGATATACTGCATCCATAAGGCTTTCGTTTTGTTTTTGCAAAGATAGAAAAAAACTTTCCAAACGACTTTTGTATTTATATTCTTTGTATTCTTTTATGTATGCTTCTGATAACAAACAAGACCAGAAATAATCGTCAGAAGATGATAAAATGAGATTTGAAACAATTAAAAAAAATACTGCAACATGAAGGCATCAAGTAGTCAGGAGATAGTCTTACCTTTGCAATGACAACCATTTCATGTAGTTATCAATATGGAAAAACAATATCTTTTAGGTTTCGACGTGGGTTCGAGCAGCGTGAAGGCGTCGCTGGTCGATGTCTCCACGGGTGCGATGGCCTCCACGGCGTTCTTCCCCGACCATGAGGCACCCATCAAGGCCGTGCG